>CABZWK010000009.1 GCA_902529365.1 uncultured Balneola sp. | reverse complement strand
AGCGAGCCCGTCAAATCGCAGCTCAAGAAAAACTCGAACTAGACGAAAAATTACAATACTTCGAAGGCTTCGAGGATGACGATGAATTTTCTTTTAACGAAGAACAAGAGCAAATTTCCAAGGCATTCGAAAAACTACCGCATGCCACTCGCCGAGCTATCACCGAGATGGAAGACGACGCTATTTATTACCGCAGACCTGAAGTAGATTAACATATGCTCTCCGGGACACACATCCTTCTCGGGGTGACCGGAGGTATAGCGGCGTATAAAGCGGCGTACTTGGTACGTGTTCTTCAAAAAAAAGGTGCCCTTGTGCGGGTAATAATGACTCCCGCTGCTACCAGGTTTATAGGAGAAGAAACCTTTTCTGCTCTAACAGGTTACGAAGTGGGGATACATACCTTTGTGCAAGACGATACCAAAAAGACATCAATAATAGGTGATAGATCGTCTGAGGATGACATCACAGAACTAGTCCATAATCCTTGGACACGCCACATTCAGTGGGGCGAATGGGCAGACTTGTTTGTGATAGCTCCATGCACAGCCAATACCATTGCAAAAATTTCCAACGGCAATTCCGATAATTTACTTACCGCTGCTGTACTGGCTTCCAGGGCACCCATATTGATCTGCCCTACTATGGATGGGGAGATGATGAATGCCGCAGCTACTTCACACAATCTTGAACTCCTAAAAAGTCGCGGTTTTCATCTTCTAGAACCCGATGAAGGATACTTGGCCAGCGGGCTCACCGGCAAAGGGCGATTACCCGAGCCCGATGATATTGTAGTGCACATTGAAACACTACTGGATGCAAAAAAAAGACCTCTATACGGGAAAAAAATAGTTGTTACGGCAGGGCCTACACGTGAATATATTGATCCAGTCCGGTTTATATCCAACCCAAGTTCGGGTAAAATGGGACTCGCAATGGCTAAAGCAGCACACCGATTAGGGGGGCAAGTTCATTTGGTGCATGGCCCTATTTCGCTGTCTATCCCAGAGGGTATTTACAGCTATAGTGTAGTATCCGCACAGGACATGTTTGAACAAGTGAAAGGACTTCACCCAGCCGACATTTTCATCAAAGCAGCAGCAGTATCAGATTTTAGACCCACCAATCAACACGATCACAAAGTCAAAAAGACACAAGAAGAGTACCACGTTTCCTTAGCGTCTACTCCAGACATTCTTCAATGGATTGGAGATCATAAACCACCGCACACCATAAGCATTGGCTTTGCGATGGAAACTACTGATTTACTAGAACAAGCCAGAGCCAAACGAACTAAGAAAAATGCCGACTGGATTGTCGCCAATCTTATTGGGACCCAGCAACAAGGCTTCGCAAGTGACTATAACACAGTGACCTTAGTTGGTGATGGTGTAGAGGAATCGTTCGAGGGACCTAAAGATGACTTGGCTATGAGTCTACTTCGCAGTATATTTTTAAGCTAACCTATCTCTCATGAATAAAAAAGTAGTCCTCGTTCTTCTCCTTACTTTTGCTTGTCTTAGCACTGCTTATTTACTTATTTCCACCCCCGCCACCACTCCTATGCGTATTACATCGCAAGAGCACTTGGACGAATTAATACAGCAGGGGCTTCAAGAACAAGGTATTGCAAACAACCATTACCGAGTCTATACGGCCGTTCAGGATTCCCTTTTAACCCGTAAAGTATATCAAATCGATACCCCTCCAGGATTTTCAAAGACAACCCTACACTATGAATTACATAGGCTGTTGGTAAATTATGGGGTTCAACTACCTGGAAAAGTCCTCTTCCCTGAACAAGATGTACACCTTTATGTTACCGCAAATGGTACTGTACACCGCACCTTACGAGTCCGAACCAATCCTGATTTAATCCCTTCCCCAGATTCTACACGTACCAATCAGCCTAGCTCAACAGACTTATGAAAGATCGTAGTGGACTACTTAAACTACTAGAACTGAAAGAATTCCCACAACCTGAAGTTTGGTCCCTTCGCCACCCCATTCTTTTGTGCCATGGCTTTGGAGCCGTTGGGTCTTTAGTAAAACCCTCACCATTGCATGACCCTTGCATGTGGATGCGAGAACATGGACTTTGGGCCTTTGCCCCCAATATAGTCCCCTATGCTCCGATTGAAGTCCGCGCTCGAAGTTGGGCACGCATCATCACCGAACTGAGCCAGCGGCATTCAATAGCAAAGTTCAACGTAATTGCCCACAGTATGGGTGGGCTAGATATGAGATATGCCCTTGCCCATTTAGGCATAGCAGAAAAGGTCGCTTCACTAACCACTATTGCCACTCCTCATAGAGGGACCTATCTGGCTGATTTTGTTAGAAGTACTCCAGAAGTGCTATCCGAACGTATTGGAGATATAGTGGACTGGTTTGCAGATAATGTGTACATCAAAGAGCGAAACGATGCTTTTGGTTCGGTAGAACAATTGACTCGCACCTATGTGCAAGATTACTTCAATCCAAGCACTTCCGATCCTACGGGTATTCCACTTTTCTCCTATTCAGCAGCTGTGGGAAAAAGCACTAATGACCCTTTGAATCCCGTCTTCCTCTTCCAAAATAATCTAATCCATGAAAAAGAAGGTCCTAACGATTCATTTGTCTCGGTTGAAAGTGCGCAATGGGGAGAGCATTTAGGTACCATTCGCCTATCCCATTTAAACCAGATTAATGTTCAGGTAGGAACCAAAGAAGCAAAAAAGAGATATCTAGAATTTTGGACGGAGGTAATCAGGCACCTGAAGAGCCGTGATCTTTAAATATTACCATAGGACTCTACCATAAATTGAAGCGACCGGCAGAATGAGCTGAATAGTCCTATGCAAATCTTTGGTTTAAGACTCTAAGCTCTGCTTCATTTCCTTGAGTAAGTCATAATCGGTTAAGTCATACTGAATAGGTGTGACTGCAGCGTAGCCCTGATTAAGCAACTGTATATCTGCGTCCGGCGAGTTATCCAATAATTCAAATTTCCCTGTTAACCAGTAATACGGACGTTCAAATGGATCTTTGCGCCCTTCGTACTCCTCAACATACCGTGAATCAGCCATTTTCGACCACTTAAGCCCCTTAAATGGACCCGATGGGGCGTTTATATTAAGGGTCACCCCTTTTGGTAGACCTTTTTTTAGTACTTGACTAATCATTAAACGAGCTGCTGCAATGCATCCATTTAGGTCTGCGTCTCTTTTAAAATCCGTGCACGAAACGGCGATAGATGGATAGCCTAAGACAGTGCCCTCTGTTGCAGCGCTTACGGTACCAGAATACAACAAGTTAATACCCGCATTGCTCCCATGGTTAATTCCACTCAGCACTAAATCAGGCTTTTCCTCCAAAAGTTGATCATGAGCCAATTTTACACAATCCGCTGGGGTCCCTGTTACTGAAAAGCCCTCAATATCATCAACCACTTTTATCCGATTCGCTCGTAAAGGGTCATGAATGGTAACGGCATGTCCAACCGCACTTTGCTCTCTATCTGGAGCTACCACCACTACCCGCCCAAACTCTGCAGCCACTCGCGCTAGTGCTTGAATCCCTTTTGAAAAAAAACCATCGTCATTGGAGACTAATATATAAGGTGTAGTTTTAGGCATACTGCTCATTTTCATTGGGGAAATCTTTGTTTTTGACATCTACAACGTACTGTTGAACTGCCTGAGTCATCACCGATTCTACATCGGCATAACGTCGTAAAAAGCGAGGTGAAAAAATCTTGTTCATCCCCAACATATCGTGCACCACCAATACCTGACCGTCACACTCTTGCCCGGCACCTATACCAATAGTGGGTATTTGTAGTTGCTTGGTTACCTGAGCCGCAAGGGTCGATGGAATTTTTTCTAGTACCAAAGCAAAAACACCTGCTTCTTGTAATTTCTGTGCATCCTCGAGCAATTGGTCGGCCTCTGCCCGCCCTTTTGCTCGGACTTTATATGTGCCGAACTGATAAATAGATTGAGGAGTTAAACCCAGATGCCCCATGACTGGAATTCCCGCATCAACAATTTTTTTTACGGTGTCTGTGATACTTCGACCACCTTCCAGTTTTACCGCATGCGCACCGGCCTCTTTCATGAGACGGCCTGCATTAGTAAGGGCCTCTTTTGGAGTAACTTGATAACTCATAAATGGCATATCGGCGATGACCAGGGCCCTATCCACCCCTCGAACCACACATTGAGTATGATAGATCATGTGATCCAAAGTAATGGGTACGGTCGTTTCATTTCCTGCCATTACATTCGAAGCGGAATCTCCAACAAGTATTACATCGATACCTGCGGCATCAATTATTCTAGCCATAGTGAAATCATAGGCAGTAAGCATAGAAACCTTCTCTCCCTTTTGTTTCATTTCAACCACGGTTTGGGTGGTTACTTTGACTGGATTGGGTGTGGAGTGTCCGGGAGTGATTTCGCTGCCTTTATTTGTTTGGGTGCTCATAACAATACGGGTAGATTATTCGCCTATTTTCTCGACCAGGGCAGCTGAGGCCTCTAGTTCACAACAAATTTGCCCATCAACTGTAGCTTTACCTTTCATGGTAACAAAATTACGTCTCATATTGCCTAACTCGACTTCAAGAACCAATTGATCACCAGGAACTACTTGACGACGAAATTTACAGTTATTAATTCCAGTAAAGACCATTAAGCTATTGATTGGGTTGTCCACTTTTTCGGTCATTAATAAAATAGCTCCAGCTTGCGCCAAAGCCTCCACTTGTAACACCCCAGGCATAATCGGTTGACCTGGAAAGTGACCATTAAAAAACTCTTCATTAACCGTCACATTTTTATAAGCTTTAATAGAATTTTCAGTTTTTTCAACCACTCGATCTACCAAAAGGAAAGGATAGCGATGGGGGATAATTTTTTTTATGTCTTCAATAGTCATCTTACTCCTCAGTTTTTAAAAATAGTCATTAAGCAACAACTCCAAGATAAATGTACGATATTCCGCCGGTGAGCGAAATAGCTTTAAGGGATGCAAACATTTTAGACTCATCCATTAAGCTTAAAAATTTATCACCTGCGGGAAAAGCCGCACTCGTTTTAGGCAAATAAGTATACGCATCCCGATTTCCACTAAGCCAGCCACCCACTGTCGGCATAATGTGCTGGGAATAAAGCTCATAAGGAAACTTCATTAACCCTTTTGGCTGACCAAACTCTAAGACAACCACCTTCCCTCCTGGTTTTACTACTCGAGCCATTTCTCGAAGGGCTTGTATAGGGTCATCTACGTTTCGTATTCCAAATGAAATACTTGCCAGATCAAATCGATTAACTTCATAGGGCAAATCCATGGCATCGGCCACTTCAAAATCAATCTCCAAACCTTCCTTTTTAGCCTTATTGGGGGCAGGCTCAATCATTGGCGCACAAAAATCTGTTCCCAATACATATCCTTCTGGTCCAACTGCCTTCTTAAATGCAATAGCTAAATCACCAGTACCCGTAGCGCAATCCAGCACACTTTGCCCTGTAGCAACACCAGATTCTGTAATCGTCCGGTTCCTCCACACATGATGAATACCAAAAGAAAGTACTGTATTCACCCGATCATAATCGGAAGCAATATCGGCAAACATGGAACGTACTTTTTCACTCATAAGCTTTTAACTAAGGCCTATTACAGGCGGATTTGTTGACGAATAGGATTTTAATATACGTAAAAACTAAGCATCAAGCCCGAAAAGTGCACTAAGCTAAGTGCTCGGTAATATGCAGTTGTATAGGCGTAAATCCCCGTCCATCCCATCCAATTTTATAAATAGCTCCATTGCTATGCTCGATTTCATCCATATGCTCCAAACCGTAACCCAACCAAACCGACAATAAAATTCGTATCAATCGTCCGTGTACAACCAGTACTACCTTCTCAGGCTTTCTTCCCTCTGACTCATTACCCCTAAGAACTACATCATTTACATAACCATTAGCCCGCGAATAAACCTGCTCAGGATGTTCTCCTTCATGAACCGGTATGCCAGTCTTTCCTGATCTCCACTGCTCTTGTAATTCGCAAAGATAGGGCAAATAATCCGCCACATATGCTCCTTCCAATGACCCAAAATCCATTTCATCCAGATGAATGCTCGAAATGATTTGTAGATTCTGTGCATGAGCCAAAGGCGCAGCGGTCTCTGCAGTGCGCTTCAAACTACTGCAATACAATCGGTCAATGGTCGCCGAATCCCCCTCAAAATACCTAGCAACCGCCACTGCCTGCTTTCTCCCTAGTTCATTCAGTTCGGCGTCAATACCCCTACCCTGAAATCTTTGGCTTGCATTGTAATCGGTCTGACCATGTCTGACTAAGTAAAGAATGGTCCTGGTTGATGCTTCCTGCATAGGATAATATAATGGCTTTAGTTCTTTCTGCGGGTTTTATGATAGTTGGCCAAACGAATAAACTCATCCTGCATAGCCTTTAGATTACCTGTTAACAAACCCTCTTTATACCCGTAGCGAATCAAAACCATATTAAGTATCCGGTCCGTTATCGCCGTAGTGTCTTTCCTGCTAAAACGAGTATGTAAAAAATGATAAGCGATTGCAGCTAAACCTGTTTTAATGATTAAGAAGCTTGCTACTAAGGTGGTGATTTCCAGTGAGGATAGTCCTAATTGTCCCCAACCCTCAGGAGCAACTGAATCATAGGCGAGACCCACTAAAAAAACCCCATATAACAGTACATCTTCACAAAACCACCGAATAGCTGGATGGGCCCAATGATAAATCAAAGCCGATAGCTGAGTTCTCCAAAATACATAAAAGCTCAAGCCCAACACTAAGCTCAATGACTCCGGGAGGGGACTGTAAACAAGTAGCATAAAAACCAGGACAGGAAACTGCTCTCTACTTCTAAGCCAGTCGTCAGCCACTCGGACCAAATGTTCCAGCGAATATCGCTTCAATAATCCAGGAACATAGCTTTCAAGGCCCGCTCTAGTCATTGTATACCAGTTACCAAAGCTAGTTCGAAAACCGCCCGGCAATTCTACTAATTCCCATCTACCTTTCTTCCTTTGATCAGACATGATTTAAAAATAGCTATTATCATACTTAGGTGTTGGGACTTTACAGAGAATTATTCCTATGCTTTTTGAAACAGCTGAGATTTGAGCTTGGGCAAAGTTTTATCTAAACTGGCACAAACTAGGCCATGGCTAAGGTAAATAGATACATTTTTTAAAGCCAAGGGATTTTAGAAATCGCCACAAGGCGAAACAAGTAGAGCCTGTGGTATAGACGTCGTCCATGATGAGAATAGGCCTGTTGTTCCAATCATATACACTTGGACATGCAAGCCTGTAGACCCATTCCATATTCAATCTTCTCTCAGATTTACTAATATGTAATTGATTAATCCTAGAAGCTCTTCGCGCTATGCTAACCTCTCGAATTATAGGCAAAGGCATCGCTGCTACCCATCCCTCAGCTATACTATAGCTTTGATTATATCCTCTAGAATTCCGTCTCTGCTGAGAAAGTGGGACTGGCACCACAAGTGGTTGCTCTGAGATGAGTTCTCCGTATGTTTTTTGGGTGGGCTTATTGAAACAATTCAGCTGCCGCCCTGCCCAAATCCACCCCAATATCATAGGCTCCATTATGCTTTATACGATGCATTTAGCGCTGGATCAAATGTGTTTCATCATATCTCCAACAGGCAATCTGCCATTCAACACCTTCAGGATATATTTCTTTTTTAGGTTCCGGGTAAATCCGAGCTAACTCACTTAGAATACAATAACTACAAATCTCTTTAAAGGCACCCAGAAGTCGAATTCCACAATTCTAACACTGTAATGGAAAAGCCCAGAGATTTTTCTTCGTATGGGGTACTTCTACCCATTTTCTTGTAGTGAACATAGTCATGTCTAAAAGGTATAAAAATAGATTCGTAGATTATTTTTTGTCGCTAATTCTACTAAATTACAGTACTTGCTCAATTGGGTCTATATTTGATTCTATATTTGGGGATGTATGAGGTATACCACCTATGTAGGGCAATCAGATAAGAAATCATTACATGCTATATTATGGCCTTAGGAAAAGACTTAGCCGAAATTAGAGAAGAACTAGGCGTTGATACTGATGAAATTCAGGGCTTGACCAAATTATCTTTTGAAATCATCGCAGAAATTGAATCGGACGCTATTTTCAATTCGGAAATCTACAACAATGCATACATAAGAAACTTTGTACGGAGCTATGCACGAGGATTAAAAATTAAGGACGCAGTCATTTTACGTGCCTTAGATGCCATGGAAAAAGGAAGTTATGATCATGGTATATTTAAAGAAGCTGGAGCCCCTAATCCAACAGATCCATTTGGTAGAGAGGAAAGAAAACGCAATTTAGAAGAAGAAATAGCCCCAAAAAAGGCACCTATACGAACCGAACTTAATTATGACGCCAAAACGAAAATAGAAGCAACAAATAAAGCATTGGCAGATAAAGAAGCTACGGAAATAATAGATAAAGAGATTAATTCTAAAAAAGCCACGGGCAAGTTAAATTTGACTGATACTGAGGAAACCGATCATTCAGAACAGACTCCAATTACCAATTCAGACTCAAAAATTACCAAAGAATCTGTTGTTGAGCCTACCAACAAATCTGCTCATATCTCTTATGGTGAAGAAACCAATGCCACGGAAGAACCTGACACCAATGTTGATTTCACTGATCATTCAGAAGACCTATCTAGGGAGGCAAAAAAAACTCCAATACCCGAAAAGAAACCATCTCATAAGTCGCCTACTTCATCCACTAAAATGGCAAATAAAGTGAATTGGGCCCAAATGGGTAAACGGTTCAATGCCCAACAAGAGTCCAAAAGTAATGTTGTGCTTATCACAATTCTAGCGGTAATTACTGGGAGTTTACTCGTATTCGGTTTTTTATACAGAAGTACAATCACCAGCTGGTTTGCTGGATTTTCTGAAGCCCCCTCAGAAAACACAGCAGAAGTCACCGACCTTAATTCAGATAACATATTCATCGCCGATTCTTTAGCTGGGAATACCCTAAGCGACAACCCTGCCAGTTCAAGCCAAAATTCCGAAATCACAGGGACTACCACTGGGGATGAGCAACAAAGTATAAGCTCAGAAGTAAATGAGCCTGAAACATCTCAAAGTGTGACCGCGGTTGGATTAACCCAAACAGAAACGGTACCTCTTGATTCGATTACACTGCAAAATTTGGCTCAATTTCCTGATACCCTGCAAATTGTGATTTACGCTGCCTATGATAAGTTAAATCCAGTAAGAGTGGGGAGTGATTTGAAAGAATCCGTTTTTCCACTATGGGTAGAACAAGGAGAGGCATACTATTTTGATTTCAAAGAAGAAATCACTATTCGAGGACAGTTCAGTAGAATGCTTATTTTATTCAACAATAACGTTATTGAGGCACCATTAGAACGATTTCCAGGAGTTCAAGAAAACACCGCTCGCCTCACACGTAAGCGCTTAGCGGCTGCGGAATTTGAAGCAAAACCAGATTTAGTTCTACCTGATAGTGTATCCGAACCCGACTCTATTGTATATGCGATAGATTTTTAACCAATAGACGAACTCTATGATTCTGCTTGCTAAGATCACTTGGGTAACGAGCTCTACTAGAAAAAAAATGAATTCATGGCTAAAAACCGCATACTAGAACTAAGAAAATTACTTCAACAAGCCAACGAAGCCTATTACGATCAGGCTACTCCTTTTATGAGTGATCAACACTACGATGAATTACTCAGCGAATTATCCCAACTTGAGAAAAAATATAATCTAGAAGATCCTCAATCTCCCACTGCTCGTGTTGGCGGCGCAGTATCCTCCACCTTTGAAACGGTTGTACACCCAACTCCTCTATTAAGTTTAGATAACACCTACAACGAAGAAGAACTAAATGAATTTGACGCCCGCGTACGCAAAATTTTAGGCCACGACTCATTTAGCTATCTGGTTGAACTTAAGTTTGATGGGGCCTCGATCCGTCTACGCTATGAAAAAGGAGCATTGGTTCTTGGTGCCACTCGTGGTGACGGACAGCGGGGAGATGATATCACCAAAAACATCCGCACCATACAAGATATCCCCCTTTTTCTCGAGGGAAACCCACCGGCGGTAGTAGAAGTTAGAGGCGAAGCTTTCATGGAAAATAAAGCCTTTGCACGACTAAATAACTACCGTGAAGAAGCTGGATTAAGCATTTTTGCTAATCCTCGCAACTCAACCGCCGGCTCATTAAAAATGCAAAATCCTAAAGAAGTAGCTCGCCGGCCCATTAGATTTTTTGCTTTCGATTTGCTGTTTGAAGATGGAATCGATCGTAATCAAGATCAAAAATTAGCCCTCATTAAAAAATATGGACTACCTGCTAATGAGTACCCTACCCTTTGTGAATCCATAGAACAGGTCCACAAAACTATTGAGGTGCTGCATCAAATCCGACATGAGTTACCGTACGAAACGGACGGAGTTGTTATTAAAGTGAACGAAGAAGCTCTCCGTGAACAGCTTGGAAGCACCTCTAAATTCCCACGTTGGGCTATTGCGTATAAATTCCAAGCAGAACAAGCTATCACCCAAATTAACGACATTAGCTTGCAAGTAGGTCGACTGGGTACCATAACTCCTGTTGCCGAATTAGAACCCGTCTTATTGGCCGGAACCACAGTAAAAAGAGCCTCTCTTCACAACGAAGAAGAAATTCGACGTAAGGACATTCGTATTGGAGATCAAGTAAAAGTCGAGAAAGCGGGTGAAATTATTCCACAAGTTGTTGAAGTAGTTCCCACCCAAACAGAGCGTGCTGCCCCTTACCACTTTCCAACAAAATGCCCTGCTTGTCAAGCTACCCTTATCAAGTACGATGGAGAAGTAGCGTGGAGATGTGTTAACCTACACTGTCCACCTCAAGTCCGCATCAAAATTGAACATTTTGCTTCTAGAGATGCCTTGGATATAGATGGCCTTGGGGAATCGATGATTGACCTACTTGTCAAAGAAGGACTCATTGTACATTATGCCGATTTGTATACCCTTACAAAAATAGATATTCTTCCACTAGAACGTATGGCCGAAAAGAGTGCCACTAATCTAATTAAAAGTATAGAACGAAGTAAATCACAGCCATTTGAGCGGGTGCTCTATGGATTAGGTATTCGTTTTGTTGGTAAAACAGTAGCAAAAGATTTAGCACGAGCATTCGGAAGCATGAACGCTTTACAGCAGGCAAGTGAAGAAGATCTATTAGCCATAGACGCTATTGGCCCACGAATTGCCCAATCGGTAATAGAATTTTTTTCCGAGCCAAGATATCTAGATTTACTTAACTCCTTAAAAGAATATGGACTTCAATTTGAAGGGGAGAGTATAAGTATCCGATCAAATTTATTCGAGGGTAAAACCTTTGTACTCACCGGTAAACTTACCACTCTTTCCAGAAAACAGGCTAGTGAACTCATCGAAGAACATGGGGGTAGAACTTCTTCATCAGTCAGTAAAAAGACAGATTTTTTACTGGCCGGTGAAGCAGCTGGTTCCAAACGAATAAAAGCTGAAAGCCTAGGTGTTCCTATTTTGGACCAAGCCCAATTTCTATCACTCATTGAGGATGACTCATTATCTTCTAACCCAAGTACACCTATCCAAGTAGAATAGGAGGAGTTTTAGCATGCAGATACATCCACTGGATACCGAGGAAATCGGACTAAAAACACTCGAGAAGCATCTTATTCGTACCCACACCCAAAAGCAGTTGCATGTGGGGGTCCCGAAGGAACATTCTGTTGATGAAGGCCGGGTGAGTATTAGCCCAGGGGGCGTGCGAATTCTGAGTGCCAATGGCCATAAAATTCGGGTAGAACGAGGTGCGGGTGCCGACGCCAAGTTCACCGATCAAGAATATAGTGAGGCGGGCGCTGAAATCGTTGAATCTACCGAATCTACCTTTGATCAGGCAGACATCATTGTTAAAGTGGCCCCACTTACTCCGGAGGAAATGACTTGGGTGCAGGGAAATCAAACCATTATCTCAGCATTGCATTTGGGTTCCCAGGAGGAAGCCTTTTTTACCAATATTCTTAAGAAATCTGCTACAGGTATTGCATATGAATTTATAAAGGGGGCGGATAATGAATTCCCACTGGTCCGCATGATGCATGAGATTACCGGTTCAATGGCCGTACAAATTGCTGCCCACTATTTGGAAACCAATGATACCAAAGAAGGTGGTCAAGGAATTATGTTAGGAGGGATATCAGGAGTACCACCCGCTACTGTAGCTATTTTAGGAGCAGGCATTACCGCCGAATATGCAGCAAGAACTGCTTTGGGTTACGGTGCACAAGTATTTGTAATGGATAATGATTTAGCAGCCCTTCGCCGACTCGAAAATGCCTTAGATCGACGAATTATCACCGCAGTGGCCAACGAACAATACCTTGGAAATGCGTTAAAATTTGCTGATGTACTCATTGGTTCCGCTTTTCAAGAGGGAGAAAAAAGCTCGGTTTGGATAAGCGAAGAAATGGTACGGACAATGAAAACAGGGAGTGTAATTGTCGATACAGTCATCGATCAAGGTGGTTGTATCGAAACGTCTCGGCCGACCACACACTCTAAGCCCACCTACTCCCAGCACGGCGCGACCTACTACTGTGTGCCAAACATTCCATCTAAAGTGGCTAGGACCGGTACCTATGCTTTAAATAATGTACTGGTTCCATATGTACTGGCCATTGGTGAAAATGGGGGAATACAAGAGTGTTTATGGAGAAATACAGCCCTTCGAAACGGCACCTACACCTATCGTGGGCATCTTACCAAACCCTCACTTGGTAAAGCCTTTGGATTGCCTGTACGAGAAATTGAACTACTCATCGCCTCACAAATTTGAGGATATTTACATGAATCCACAGCTAAATACCCTTCCCATTCATGCTCCTCGACTCTCGGTATTAGTATCCTATGAAATCTGAATTCTCAGCCTCTAACTTTGTCCGTATCAGCGTCATCAATTGGGCGCTTACCTTGCCATTGCTCATACTTTTTGCTTGGCCATATTATTATGCAGCCAGAGAATTGGGGCTTGATCTGAGTTTCCGATACATCGGTGCCTTCATGTTCGCTATGCCGTTTTTATTAACCATTATTCATGGTCATGTGACTATGGCACTAGGTTCAATACACCGATACCGCTATTATGAATGGCTTTCAACAAAACCCTACACCTTTGGACTTTTTTTTCATCCAACGCTGGTTAAGACACGATTCCGGTTAATTTTTTTGCTGGTCAGCTTATTATTCCTTCCCTTTGGCTTTGCCTTAGGAGTGTAGAAATTCCTATTACAAAGATAGGGGCGAAAAAAAAGCATCCCGATCCCACGGCTATTACCACTAACTAAAGTGCCTCTCCAGAAACTATAGCATCCACCACACTAGGATCTAATAGCGTTGATGTATCACCTAACTGATCAACTTTATTTGAGGCCACTTTACGTAATATTCGTCGCATAATCTTCCCTGAACGAGTTTTGGGTAAGCCTGGAACAATTTGAATTTTATCAGGCTTAGCAATAGGGCCTATAATTTTGGTAACTAAATCCAACAACTCTTTCTTGAAAGCAGCTTTATCACCCACTTCCCCATCACAAATCATGAAAGCGTACACGCCCTGCCCTTTTATGTCATGTGGGTAGCCGACGATGGCCGTTTCCACTACTTTGGGATGCTCATCAAGGGCATTTTCAATCTCGGCAGTTCCTAGACGATGCCCCGAAACATTTAGTACATCATCCACTCGTCCGGTAATCCTGTAATATCCATCCTCATCCCGACGACACCCATCACCAGTGAAATAATATCCTTTATAAGCAGATAAATAGGTCTGTAAATAGCGCTCATGATCGCCATATACGGTTCGAGCAATTGATGGCCAAGGATATTTAATACATAGATTCCCTTCGACTCCATTACCTTGGATTTCATGTCCATTTTCATCCATCAACACTGGAATAATTCCTGGCAATGGGAGTGTTGCAAAGCCTGGTTTGGTTGGAGTTATACCCGCGAGTGGAGATATTAGAATCCCACCCGTTTCCGTCTGCCACCAAGTGTCCACAATATCGCAACGTTCTTTGCCTATATGCTTATAATACCAATTCCATGCCTCCTCATTAATGGGTTCACCCACACTACCTAATACTTTCAATGAACTCAGATCATATTTCGTCACGTAATCCATATCAAACGACATTAACGACCGAATGGCCGTTGGTGCCGTATAAAAATGAGTAACTTTGTACTTCTCAACTACTTCCCAAAAACGTCCTGCATCCGGATACGTAGGAGTTCCCTCAAAAATAATTCCAGTAGTACCAGTGAATAGTGGCCCATAAACGATGTAACTATGACCGGTAATCCAACCGGCATCTGCGGTACACCAATAGACATCATCTGCTCCAACTTGAAATACATTACGGAAAGAATAAGAGGTATAAACCATATATCCCCCACAAGTATGCACTACCCCTTTAGGCTTACCAGTTGACCCTGAGGTATATAAAATAAAAAGGGGATCTTCGGTATCCATCTCTACTGCCTCGTGATGACGTGATGCATTCCTAATAAGGTTATGCCACCAAAAATCACGTCCTTCTTCCCAGTGGATATCTCTGTTGGTTCGCTGACAAACAATCACATTTTCTACTGAGGGGGATGTCTGCAACGCCTCATCCGAAATATCTTTTAATGGTACATGCTTATCCCCTCTTCGAAGTCCATCGTTAGTGATGAGCATTTTAGCCTGACAGTCGTTAATCCGTTCGCTCAGCGATTGAGCAGAAAACCCCGCAAACACAATAGAATGTACCGCCCCAATCCTCGCACATGCAAGAGCTGCTATTATCAGCTCAGGAGTCATAGCCATATAGATACACACCCGATCACCTTTGGTTATACCCTTACTCTCAAGTACATTGGAAAATCTACATACATCTTCATGAAGTTGTTTGTAGGTAATGGACCGACGAAATGAATCGGGATTATTCGGCTCAAAAATGAATGCTGTTTTGTTTCCAATAGTATTCAAATGTCTATCCAGAGCATTCTCAGTGATGTTTAATTTACCACCAACAAACCACTTAATGTTGCCTTCATCAAAACTCCCCGACTGCACTTGATCCCAACGTTTTCGCCAATAAAAAGTACCCGCCTCGTGATCCCAAAAACCGAGTCTATCTTGCTCACTTTGGTTAAAGATTTCTTGATAATTGTCGAAGGATTTAATGTTCAGCCACATAATGGAACGCTATTTGGATAGTTTGATGTATTTGTTGAGTGTATTTGACCAATTTACATGCATACATAACGACATTATACTTTGGTCTACAAACTGTGTGCTTGCAAAATCTACAAGACTCATATACTCTAAAAAATTAAGAAGCTCTGCAAGCGCTTTTATAGATTTTTTCAAAAAGTTTTAATCCAACAAATCAGACCAAAAAAACGCACCAAAGCACCACCTTCACTCTTACATGTCACCCACTAAACAGCTTATTCAATCTCCTAAGAGTGGCTTAGATCAAGTAAGTGATTGGTTTACAAACAATCATTGGGAAATTTTTACATTTCAACAAGAGTGTTGGCAGGCTGTTCAAAACAGCAAAGAAGGTATCTTACATGCACCTACCGGATCGGGCAAGACCTTAGCCCTTTGGATGCCACACCTTATCCGGTGGCTGGACACACCTAAAAAGAGCCAAAAAGGTCTGCAGCTCATATGGGTTACTCCCCTTAGAGCACTTGCTAAGGATATGGAACGGCAGTTCAGGCAAAGTTTAGCCGCATTTGATCTTGATATTCAAGTAGGCAGGCGAACGGGTGATGTATCCGCTTCGATCCGAAAAAAACAGGAACAATCCATGCCTCAGGTACTCATTACAACCCCTGAAAGTTTGCACGTACTCATGGCCCAAAAAAACCACGAACGTTATTTTAAGCGACTCCATAGCGTAGTAGTAGACGAGTGGCATGAACTAGTGGGTAGTAAACGAGGCACACAAACCGAACTTTTTTTAGCTAGAGCTAGAGCGCTTCAACCAGAAGTAAAAACATGGGGTATTTCTGCCACTTTGGGTAACATGAAAGAGGCATTGGAAGTATTAATGGGGTCTGAAGAGCGTTATAGGAATTCGATAACCATTAAAGCCAGCAAAAAAAAAAATATACAGGTAGAATCTATATTTCCTAAATCTATAGAGTTTTTTCCTTGGCATGGGCATCTGGGTCTACATTTAATCGATGAACTCATTCCTATTTTACAAAGAAGCCGATCAACCTTAGTATTTACCAATACCCGGGGACAAGCCGAGCGTTGGTTTCAAGAATTACTTGAGCGAGTACCTGAATGGGCAGGTCAAATTGCCTTACATCACGGCTCACTAGACAGAAAAGTGCGTAACTGGGTGGAAGAAAGTTTGCAAGATGAACGACTAAAGGTGGTCGTTTGTACCTCCAGCCTAGATTTGGGCGTTGATTTTAGCCCTGTTGAAACCGTTGTTCAAGTGGGCAGTCCTAAAGGAGTTGCACGCTTTGTTCAACGTGCCGGTCGTAGTGGACACCAACCTGGGGCAACCAGCATCATCCACTTTTTACCCACACATGCACTCGAACTCCTGGAAGCAGATGCCCTTCGCCAAGCGGTAAAGCAAGATAAAATTGAACCACGCCCTCCTATCTTATCACCGACCGATGTTCTAGTTCAATATCTGATGACTCGGGCGGTTGGAAGTGGTTTCATCGCTGAATCTACTTTAAACGAACTTCACAGTACTTTCGCTTATCGCCACCTTAGTGAACAGGATTTATATAAAATTATTCAATTTTTATGTAGTGGTGGACCCGCGTTGCATGCCTATCCTGAATTTGCAAAATTAGAATTAGATGACCAGGGACGTTATATCGTAAGGAATCGTACCGTAGCACGAAGACATCGTATGAATATTGGGACCATTAGTTCTGATGCTAACATGCAGATTAAATACCTTAGTGGTGGTCGTATAGGAAGCATTGAAGAGTGGTTCATTGGTCAGTTAAAAGAGGGCGACCGATTCTGGTTTTCTGGTAGGCGTTTAGAACTTATAAAAGTAGAGCAAATGACCGCTTATGTCCGACGGGCTTCCTCGGGGAGTGCTAAAGTGCCTAGCTGGCTAGGTGGACGTATGTCTTTATCCTCCAATATGAGTGAAATGCTCAAGGAGAGTATGTTGCGAGCCATCGATCACTACAGCCAAGATGTTCCACAGGTAATACATCAAAGCTCGGCAGAAATTGATTACTTAAAACCCATTTTAGCGGTGCAGCAGGCCTGGTCCTTGTTACCAGGTCCAAACCAATTACTCATAGAAAAAAGCTTTTCACGCGAGGGGTGTCATCTATTTTTCTATCCATTTGAGGGAAGAAATGTGCATGAAGGACTCTCTACTCTGTTAGCACATCGCATTGCCAAACTGGTCCCAATCACTTTCACTATCGCAATGAATGACTATGGTTTTGAACTACTATCCGATCAGGATATTCCTATCCAGCAAGCACTTGAAAAAGATTTGTTTAGCTCTGAACATTTAATCAACGACATTAAAAGTAGTCTCAATAACTCTGAACTTGCAAAACGACGGTTTCGGGAAATAGCCCAAATTGCCGGCTTGGTTTTTCAGGGATTCCCTGGCCAAGGCCGTACAACTCGACATCTTCAAATGTCATCGAGTCTTTTCTTTGATGTATTTCAATCCTATGAACCAGATCACCTACTTTTGCAACAGGCCATAGATGAAGTACTCTTTTTTCAATTTGATGAAATTAGACTCAGGCAGGTACTCGACCGCATTCAAGCAGGTCACATCGAATATCGACAAACCAAACGATTCACCCCTTATGCCTTTCCTATCATGGTTGACCGGTTGCGTGAGAAAATGAGCAGTGAAAAACTCATGGATCGGATAAAAAAAATGCAGGCTCAACTCATTAAACATGTCTGAAACTACGGCTCATTCTATCATCGTTTATTTCCAAGAAGAAGAACTTCTACTCTCAGCCCAAAGAGTACTTTATTATCCAACTGAAAAAACTCTGGTTATAAGTGATGTTCATTTGGGTAAGGCGGGGCATTTTAGGCGTTATGGCATCCCTATACCAACCAAAGTTAATCAGGATAATTTAACACGACTTAGCCAGGTTATTGCCCAATTTAACCCCGAAAGACTCCTTTTTCTGGGTGATTTGTTTCATAGTGAAACCAATAATGAATGGGATGATTTCGAACAATGGCGCAGACATTACTCTTCTTTATCCATGACCTTAATATTGGGTAATCACGAACTATACTCAGCACAGAAATACGAGGATCTAGGTCTGCAGGTCTTATCTCATCTAGATTTGAAAAACATTCGTTTCCTTCACGATAAAGAGGCTCCGATCACCCACAATCATGGGACTCAATCATCAACCCATACCCCTGTTTACAAATCCGAAAATGATACCCAACAAATTGACCCAATGAATTCAAACCCGATTATAGGATGGATTAGTGGACACCTGCATCCGGGCATAAAAATACAGGGTAAAGGTAGACAGCGAATAATTTTACCCTGCTTTGTTCAGTACACAGCCCGACTGGTTTTACCTGCATTTGGAACGTTTACTGGCCTGCATTTAATTACTAGTAAAACGCCCAAAATCATTGCGATTGCAGAAAATGAGCTCATACAAGTTCGCCAAGCCACCTAACGACCTTCTACCATGTCTACATACAACCATATTCATCTAAGCCGAATTCTTTTAGCACTTCTCTTCTGTTTTTTAATTGGGGTACCCACCTGGGTTATGGCACAAAATGCTCAGCAAGATCCACTTTGGTGGCAACAACAGTCGCTCCGACTCCAACAAAATGGAATGCTCATATTAGGTTCTTGGGCTGGATTAAATCTACTTACAGGAGGCTTGGGCTATGCTAGAACAGATGGTTCTAGATCCTACTTTCACCAAATGAATGCCGCCTGGAACACAGTTAATGCAGGCATTGCCTACTTTGGGTATAAAGGAACCCTTACCAACATCAGTGTTACCTCTGCAGAAATACTGTATGACATGAACCACTTTGACACAATTCTATTGGTTAATGCAGGCTTAGATGTCCTATACATAAGTGGGGGTGCTTGGTTAGCCTATCGCGGTTACAAATTGGGCAAAGAACGTTGGAAGGGGTACGGCCAAGCCATCATTTTACAGGGTAGCTTTCTAATGGCTTTTGATCTACTGCTTTATGCGAGGCATACAAAGCTCAGCAAGCAATTATCATCCTTTCAAGGAGAATATTTGAGTTGGAACTGGTCTCTACAACCCTCGCAGATGAATCATCCATGGATAGATCATACATATACAATAGCGACCGGTTTGTCTGAAACATTTGCACACTCTTTGCCGGTCTTACAAATTCAGTTATTTTTTTGAGTACCGGAGGTAGCAATCATGCAAGGCTTGAATCATCCTAGTTTTTCTGGTCCTCGCACTGGCTTAGCTTTTTGAATTTCTTTGGAGTTTTTTGTGTTATAGAATTTTCTAAACTAGAGACGTTGCTTAAATTTAAACACATATACATATCGTTGCTTAAATTTAAACACATATACATATTTAGACCTATTCACTATGAAAACACAGCATATTAGCTCTATACGTAAATTAGTTCTAAGTCTGATAACACTAGCATTGCTTTTGTGGTCGTGTTCTTCTAGCCCTTCATCCACCACCTTAACTATCAAGGTAGATTATCTGGGTGATGCAACCCTCCACTTAGAAGAAGTTCCACTACATTACAAATACTCAGAGAAGACTACACTCGATGGTAATCAGGACGGCAATATCTTCACCTTTGAGGTGCCAACCCTATCAACCAGTGGGGAAACGGATGTTGGCTCAAACAACGCATCTACACTATGGTATCATGTACGTATTCAGGATCAATTTTTCCCCCTTGCTATACCAACTCACTCTTCAGATCAGCCCACAGCCATCAACATAGAAGTACAGCGAGCGGCTTTCCCGAAAGGCTTGACTATAACCAACCAAGATGAACAACCTTTACCGGCGTATGAAAACTTCCTGCGTTACCAAGAAGAGGTGGCTCCGCTAGACCAGGCTATCTCTCAACAAGAAAGTGTTTTCACCAAAGGAGACGTGGCATCCATGCTAGAACTGAGTCAGCAAAAAATGAAGCTCGCAGAGCGGCTGTTATCTAATGGTCTGTATCAGAGTTGGTGGTACCGGGTTCAAGGAGAACATTTGGTTCGTGAAATTCGGGCGATTGAGTTTCTGCAACGCTTTAAAGGGCTACCAAACGCGGACAAACTCCGTGATTCATTATTGATCCAAGCCCAAAAGGATGGCCTATTTCAGCTCGATCACTTGGTGGCTCAACGAGCGGGTATACGTGACTATACTCACTTTTATTCTCGCACATTTGCCCTCTACGATTCGGTTATCCAGCAGTACGGTGAACTCATGGAATACGATATAAAGCGTCTAGCTTATCCGGCTTTGGATCGTCGCAGACTAGAAGTTCTCGAATACATACAGAATGACCAAGCTCGCGCTTATGCCGAATTGTTTATGGTGGCCGAACGACTTGGCGAAGTAACTTTGGGTATCGCTGAACCTAATTACCAGAGATATTTGAATACATATAATGACAATTATCCAGCCTACACTGACTTCATAAAGGGTTTTTATGAAGCTATACAAGCAGTCTCTCCTGGCAACCCAGCTATCCCTTTTCGATTATTCGACCGCAATGGTATGGCCTATGAACTAAGTGACTTTAAAGGAAAATATGTGCTCTTAGACTTTTGGGCCGGATGGTGTCAGCCCTGTTTAGATGAATTTGATGATATGCGCCGGATATATGCGCGATTTGATCGTGAGGATTTTGAAATTCTAGCGATTTCTACCGAAGTGGATAGCATAACATGGATTCGAGATATCGAACAATTTCAAAATCCATGGATCCAAGTGTACGGTGGTGATGGTTTCGAACAAGCCACCTTCAAAGGATACAGAGGTGGAGGAATTCCCTTTTATATTTTGTTGAATCCAGAAGGAGAAATAGAGCGTTACAATGATATACGTCCAACATTCAACCTGGAAGAAGTAC
The DNA here is from genome assembly GCA_902529365.1 of uncultured Balneola sp. Taxonomy (GTDB): domain Bacteria; phylum Bacteroidota; class Rhodothermia; order Balneolales; family Balneolaceae; genus UBA1275. The sequence goes on along the minus strand of CABZWK010000009.1, from coordinate 48,400 downwards.
TCGAAGATCGTATCGATTCTAACTAGCAGATAACTGCGAAGCTCAATACATTACTTCAACATTGATGTATTGACCCTAAAAAAATGACACTAACCCACTATCGTACATAGTAGCTGTAGATAAATATCTACATTTTGCCACTGCGGCTCAGCACATTTACATCACCCAACCAACTCTTAATATGTAAATACAATAACTTAAAGATGGATTAAAATGCATAAAAATTTAAAGTGTGGTTCATTTACATGTACACTCATCCCCATATAAACCCGTCACATAACATTAAGTATCCATGCTAAAGGTCAAAAAAGCACGGTATCATGGTATTAAACTTCCTGAATTATCTATTGGGTTGGATTATAGCGATGCAGACGTTCAACACATCTTTGTTTCACATGCTCATGCCGATCACATCCCTAGAAATAGAAAGTCCTTACGAGAACATACCAACTTAGCCATTTACGCTACCCCACCAACGGCTGCACTCATGAGACTTCGAGGTTTCAAAGAGGATATTACAGAGCTGCCTTTTTTCGAAACTTTGACTACCGATCTTTTTACTATGACCTTATACCCAGCCGGTCATATTCTTGGATCTGCGATGGCTTTTATTGAGTCAGGAGTTGGAAATATTTTATATACCGGTGACTGTAAAACACCCGCTTCCCCTGCTACCGAAGGATTCGAGTTACCCAAGGACCGCCAAGTTGACCAACTGATCATAGAGGCTACTTTTGGTTTGCCCATTTACCGGTGGAAATCCAACGAGGAACTACAATCGGACTTAGTGAGTTTTGCACGCAAAGCCTTAGACGAGGATTATACACCTATTTTTCTAGGCTACAACCTAGGTAAGGCTCAAGAAATGATGCATATGCTTAGGGGACTACCCGAAACCAAGCAAATTCATGGCGCTGGGCATCCACTGTGCGCAGTATATGAAGAGTATGGAATTGACCTAGGATCATACGAGCGCTATAATCGTGCTAGCTCAGAAGGGTGCCTTTTGTTTACACCAAATTCTGGTTTAGAATCGGGTTTTGCGAGTCATATTAAGAAGAAAAAAATTGCCTATTGTAGTGGCTGGGCATCGCATGAGTCTAGAAGAACCCAAACCCAGGCTCACGCCTTAATCCCCTTAAGCGATCATTTAGACTACTTTGAACTCATTAACCTGTGTGAACACCTTCAACCCAAGCGCACCTATATTACCCACACACCCAATCCAAAGGTAGTTCTGCATGAATTGCAGCAGAGAGACCTTGACGCAGTATACCTCGACATGATGCATGAGGAGCTCGAATAAATGCAAAACAAGCAGGAGGCAGCAGATAACTTTGAGCTTTGGGCTAGGCTTGTCCAAGACATAGCCGAAACTAGAGGAAGCAATGCAAAAGTAGAGCTTTGCGCTAACTATTTTTCTCATTTAACCCCTTCTGAGGTATCGTTAGCCTGCCAGTTTATGGGAGAAGGCGCCTTTTCCAATATCTCTGGTAAACGTGCTTCTGTAGGAGCGCAAACCATTGGGGTAGCGGCTGCCGAATATTGTGGAATCGACTATGATATCGTATTTAAAACATGCCGAACAGCCAGCGGTAGTAGTACTGAAACCATTCAGCGTCTCTTCGAAAACCTTCCAAAAGCTAGGCAGAAAAATACCATACAGCATTGGAATCTAGCTCGTATTTCCGAATTGGCAGAAAAACTAGCCCAAACGCATGGTCGAAAAGATAAGCAGCGAATCCTAACGCGTATTTGGGATGGCTTATCACCTTTGGCAACCAAGTATTTTCTCAGATTACTTTCCCAAGGTTCTTTAAGAATAGGCTTTGAAAGTAGAAGTGTGCTTCAGGCGCTAGCTAGAAGTTCTCAGGTCGATTACGAACAACTGCGATACGCACACATGCTTACTGGAAGCTTGGCTAAAACAGCCGAATTGGCATGTACGAATCGTTTAGATCAGGCCCAATTCAAATTGTTTAACCCCATCGCCTTTATGCTTGCGGCTCCTTTACATTCCAAATCGGTTGAAAATTGGCAAGATTTTATAGCCGAGGAAAAATTTGATGGAATGCGTTGTCAGCTCCACGCTCATGGCCCAAAGGTTGAACTATTTTCTCGTGATTTAAATGCTATTTCGAATCAATTCCCAGAACTAGTAGAAATATTCAGAATAAAAGGATTTCTCCCAACAGTTCTAGACGGAGAAATCTGCATATTCCGCAACCAAACCATTCAACCATTTCAAGAGCTACAAAAACGAATGGGGGTAAAAAAACCTTCTAAAGAATTAATGAGCAAATATCCTGTTTTGTTTATTGGCTATGACTTACTGTATCTAGACCAAAAAGAAACTGTATCAAAATCATTAATACAGCGCAGAATAAGCCTTGAGAAACTTGCAAAAAAATATGAATTCCCCATAAGTAAACAGTACTCTATTGGCTCAAAAGATCAGGTTGATCAGTTATTTGAACAAGCCCTAGCTCACGGCAACGAGGGACTTATGCTCAAAGAAAAGAATGCCCCTTATTCTTTCGGTGAACGTAAAAATCATTGGCTAAAAGTAAAACGACCCTCCGGCAGCATCGATACCGTAATCTTATACGCTCAAGCAGGTAGTGGAAAACGTGGTGGTAGTTATTCAGATTTCACCTTAGGTGTTTCCGTTAAAGAAGATCCGCGTTATGAGGAAGAATTCATACCTATTGGTAAAGCCTATGGCGGGTATACGGATCAAGAATGGAAGGACCTTAACAAAGCCATAAAGGGATGCATTATAGACCGTTTTGGTCCAACAGCACAATTACGACCTGAAATCGTTGTCGAACTCGAGTTTGAAGCCATTCAACCCAATTCGAGAACTAAGGCAAAATATACGCTTAGATTTCCACGGTTTAAAGCAATTCGATGGGATTTATCACCCAAGGATGTAGATAGCTTAGAACATGTAGAATTGCTATTCAAGGAACACCAATCTAAAGAGCGCAGTCCTCAAAAAAGTAGCCGATCGTTTCTATATCCAGAATGAGCACTACTAAATTTCGTAAAATAAAAAGACTGTTTTCTCATATATAGTACAATCTGCACTTATTTTTTTAATTTCATTTAAATTACTTCCAATATTAATATTTTATTCAGAAGCTCAATTTTATAATCTTGTAGCATGAGTGAATGGACCTTAACTTCTACCCCCCCACATGACTGGTATTTATGCTTAGATGTGAGTTCATATTTCGATTTTGAACATGAACCAGAGCATATGTTCGAAACTGGTTTTACAAGACCAGTACCTATTGGAGATCGAGATGCCATACTCACTATTCGGTTTAATGGGGATCCAGAGTCACCGGAATTCTATGTTAGCAGTAAAGAAACACTTAATTCTGAAGAAATAGATACCGCTTACAAACATCTCTCCAAGATACTCGGCTTGGAAATGGATCTCCGAAAATTGTATGATACAGCGGGGAATGATCCAGTTTTAGGGCCAAAACTAAGTGAATATTACGGGCTAAAAAGAATGACTCGAGCTACCTTATTCGAGGATATTCAGAATCGAATTGTCGAAATGCAGATGAATCACAAGCCCACTGCGAAGAAGATGATGTACAGGATTCGTGAACAATATGGAACACTGTTGGATCATGATGGAGGTACCCTAGCGGCCTGGCCACGACCTCAAGAGCTTATGAAAGCGGACCCACAGAATATTCGAGCTTTAGGACCTACCTTACGAAAGGGACAATACCTCACCGGCTTGGCCCAGGATATTGTGGCAGGTACAACCGATATGGATTGGTTAACCACCTGTGACCCTGTGACTGCCTATAACACCTTGGTCAAAATCAAAGGTATTGGTCCCACAGCGGCACAAGATTTAATTATGATGCGGGGACGACCGGATGCTGTATTTCCTAGTAATAGAAAAAAAGACCAAGAAAAAGGACTTCGAAGGTGGATAATTTGGAGCTATGGAGAAGATCCTGACACTACCACAGAAAACAGGTTTTTGGAACTCACAAAGCCTTGGAAAGGCTACGAATCTGCCGCCTTAGAATTTATGTATTTAAACTACATTATGAACGAGAAGGAACAGCGTCAAAAGAAATCCTAACAGACATTGACTACATACATGAATAAAGCGATCACTAACCAAAAATTTCACTTGTTACGATTCCCCACTTTTATGCTATGCTTGCTACTTTGCACTTGCAATAGCATACTGGCTCAAGATCCAGATCCCGTGTTATCAGCCCTGATTCCTGTTCCCAAAACTATGGTGCCTACCGGTAATTCGTTTATCATTGAACAGGGCACTCCGATTTTACTACCAAACCAGCTAGAAGGAACTTCTATTCACAAAGCCCTAAATGAACTCATGTATACAACAACATGGCTGAATGGCAATTTTATCCTCTATGAAGGCTCTACCCCTTCCATAACCCAAGCTACATCTATTGATTCGGCCATTCTGGTGCTACTACACAGCCCTGAAAATCTACTCAACGATCCCGATCAGAAACATCTTCAACACGAGGAAGGGTACCGAATTCACGTGACCCCTGAACAACTTAAACTAGAAGCTACGACGGAACATGGGGTGTTTAATGCAATTATGACCTTACGGCAATTACTACCGACCGAAGTAGAAAAAGAAGATCCATCAAGGGTAAGCAACAATATGGTATGGACGGTACCGGGTGTACATATTGCTGATCATCCTCGCTTTCAATACAGAGGCTTACATTTAGATGTAGGGCGTCATTTTATGCCCGTTTCTTTCGTAAAACACTACATCGATTTATTGGCTATGCATAAAATGAATCGGTTTCATTGGCACTTGACCGAGGATCAAGGCTGGCGTATAGAGATCAAAGCCTATCCTAAATTGACCGAAATTGCTGCTTTCCGTGAGGAGACGTTGATTCGACGATATGGCTCAAATACCTATGATAATCGTCCATATGGGGGGTTTTACACCCAAGAAGAAATTAAAGAAGTAGTTGCCTATGCAGCTGATAATTATATTACTGTTGTCCCTGAAATAGAAATGCCTGGCCATACCTCTGCTGTTCTTGATGCCTACCCAGAATATGGTTGCCTCGATAAAGAATATATAGTCCAGACAACTTGGGGGGTATTTGAAGATATTTTTTGTCCCTCAGAAGAAACTTTTGGCTTTTTGGAGGATGTTTTAGATGAAGTAATGGTCCTTTTCCCAGGAGAATATATCCATATTGGTGGAGATGAAGCGCCCAAAAAGCAATGGGAAGAAAGCGCATTAGCCCAAGAAGTGATTCGTCGCGAAGGACTAAAAGACGAGCATGAACTCCAAAGCTACTTTATTACCCGCATTGAACGATACTTAAACAGTAAGGGACGACAAATAATAGGTTGGGACGAAATTTTAGAGGGTGGCCTAGCTCCACGAGCTACCGTTATGTCTTGGCGAGGTGAACGAGGTGGTATTGAAGCAGCGAAAATGGGCCATGACGTTATCATGACCCCAGGTAACACCAATTATTTTGATCACTACCAGGGAACTATGTCGAATGAGCCCTTGGCGATTTGTTGTTTTACCTCTGTTGAGGATGTCTACGGCTACGAACCAGTACCCGAAGCATTAAGCCAAGAAGAGGCCATACACGTACTCGGAGCGCAAGGCAATGTCTGGACAGAATATATTCGCACCCCCGAAAAAGTCGAATACATGGCCTATCCTAGAGCTACTGCCTTATCGGAAGTACTCTGGTCAGATCCCTCCCAAAAAGATTGGTACAGCTTTTGGACTCGCTTGCAACATCATTTTGAACGACTAGACTATAGAGGAGTTAATTACGCCCCGCACTACGAAGGCCAGTTAAACCCTCACGAATGAGCCTAGAAAACATATAGCAAAGAGTGAGAGGTAGCACACCAAAGAAAAAACCTTTTTCAATCCAGCCCAAATACTCCGAACCAGTTGCCTCTAATACCAAATAAATTAGATAGGCTGCGTAATAAAAAAGAAAAAGGAAGGCATCTTTGCGGTTTAGGTCAAATCCTGCAAGAAAAATAGGTACACATCCTACGGCAACGGCAATCATGAATGGCATGTCTAAAATCAAGGCATTTCTAGAAACTTCCAGCACCCCTGGGGCCACTACGATTGTGAGACCAAGAGTTAGCAATACATTATATATGTTACTTCCTAATACGTTAGCTACCGCAATATCTGCATTCCCTCTTCGCGCTGCAGACATGGATGTCGCAACTTCGGGTAGCGAGGTCCCTACTGAAACGATGGTCAAGCCTACCACTAATTCCGACATTCCTAATAGTTGAGCGATGGTCACCGCGCTTCCTACCATCCAATTGGCTCCTTGCACGATAAGAGCCAGACCTACCAGTAATATCCCAACATTTTTTGCATAAAAACAGGCTCCTGAGGCTAGTTGGACCTCTTCTTCCTGTTCATACAATTCACTTATGTCCACCTTGTTCTTACGCACCTGAAAAAAAGTAAATATAGAATAGGCCACCAAACCCATTAACAAGATACCGCCGTCCATTGGACTAAGGACTCCGTCCAGAGCCAATACATACAGCCCAATGCTCATTGCAATTACAATGGGTACGTCAATACGCACAATACTCTGTTTAATATGCAAGGGGGTAATAAGTCCGCTAACTCCTAAAATAAGTAAAATATTCGCAATATTAGATCCGATGATATTACCCAAGACCAAATCAGCAGAGTCATTCATTGCTGCTTTTAAACTAATGGCAAGTTCTGGGGCACCTGTAGCAAATGCCACTACAGTTAGTCCCATGACCATGGGAGAAACACCCCACTTCAGGCCAAATCGATCGACCGCCTTTAAAAATAATTCCGCACCAAAAATGAGGCCGGCCAGTCCTAAAACAAAAAGCAAAAGGGTCATAAGTAATCCAATTAAACAGTTGACTCATAATAAATATACGAGTTTTCCTACACTCGTTACCTAGCAATAATAAGCCCATTATTTACTAACTATATATCTAGTATGAACCCTAAAAATAGGATTCATTACAACGCTAAATGTGTTTGCATAAAAAAAGCCCCTCCATATTGGAGAGGCTTTCACTAAACAGAATGAATAGTTGTATCAGTCTAGGTATTACGGCAAAGACTGTGACAGCTAGTTTTACATCATGCCACCCATGCCGCCCATACCACCCATGCCGCCCATATCTGGCATAGCAGGAGCTGCTGCAGACTCATCTTTTGGCTTTTCGCTAATGACTGCTTCGGTGGTCAATAATAGACCCGCTACGGAAGCCGCATTTTGTAAAGCAGTACGAGTTACTTTGGTTGGATCAATAACCCCAGCTTTAATGAGATCTTCGTACTCACCGGTGCGAGCGTTGTATCCGAAAGCGCCTTCGCCATCTAGCACTTTTTGTACTACAATAGCTCCTTCAACACCAGCGTTGTTTGAAATAGTACGTAGAGGTGCTTCAATGGCACGACGCACGATTTGGAATCCAACAGCTTGGTCTTCATTTACAGCCTTTAGGCCTTCTAGAACACCTGCGGTACGAAGCAATGCGACTCCACCACCAGGAACAATTCCTTCTTCCACAGCGGCGCGCGTTGCGTGTAGGGCATCTTCGACCCGAGCTTTTTTCTCTTTCATTTCAACTTCTGAAGCCGCGCCAATATAAAGCACTGCAACACCACCGCTTAACTTCGCTAAACGCTCTTGTAATTTTTCGCGATCGTAGTCAGAAGTAGTAGTTTCAATCTGAGAACGGATTTGATTCACACGAGCTTGGATGTCACCCTCTTGACCAGCACCATCTACAATAGTCGTGTTGTCTTTGTCGATACTAATGCGAGCAGCCTGACCTAAGTAGTCTAGTGTAGCGTTCTCTAGTTTATATCCACGCTCTTCAGAAATTACCGTACCACCGGTTAGAATAGCGATGTCTTCAAGCATAGCTTTTCGACGGTCACCAAAACCAGGAGCTTTTACCGCAGCAATTTTTAAGCTTCCTCGTAATTTGTTCACTACGAGTGTCGCAAGTGCTTCGCCTTCTATATCTTCAGCAATAATTAATAGCGGCTTACCAGACTGAACAACTTTTTCTAGAATAGGAAGTAAGTCCTTCATGTTCGAAATTTTCTTGTCGAAGATTAAGATGTAAGGATCTTCTAATTCAGTCGTCATTTTGTCGGAATCTGTCACGAAATAAGGAGAAAGGTATCCACGGTCGAACTGCATACCTTCTACAGTTTCCAGGTAGGTTTCTGTTCCTTTCGCTTCTTCTACGGTGATCACACCATCTTTACCCACTTTTTCCATTGCGTCGGCAATAAGGTTACCAATGAACTCATCATTGTTAGCTGAAATAGTTCCAACCTGGGCAATCTCATTGCGATCGTCAATATCGCGAGAAAGCTCTTTCAAACCTGCAACTATAGCTTCAACTGCTTGATCTATCCCACGCTTTAGGTCCATTGGATTGGCACCTGCAGTAACATTTTTTAAACCTGCAGTTACAACAGCTTGAGCTAAAACAGTGGCAGTAGTTGTACCGTCACCTGCGTTATCGCTGGTTCTAGAAGCAACTTCTTTCACCATTTGAGCACCCATATTTTCAACTTTATCGCTCAATTCTATTTCTTTTGCAACGGTTACCCCATCTTTGGTCACAGTAGGTGCGCCAAAAGATTTTTCGATAACTACGTTACGTCCTCTAGGGCCAAGGGTTACTTTAACCGCATCGGCAAGTTTGTCTACACCACGCTTTAGAGCATCGCGGGCTTCGATATCATAATGAACTAACTTTGACATTTCTTTCTTTAGATTAGATGATTAAAAATTATTGAACAGCAATTACGAGAGGATACCAACGATATCCGATTCACGCATGATGAGATACTCATTACCGTCAATAGTGACTTCGGTACCGGCATACTTACCGTAAAGTACTTTATCTCCTTCATTTACCGTCATTTCGACTTTGGTGCCGTTTTCTACTTTACCTGGACCGACAGCTATCACTGTTCCTTGTTGAGGTTTCTCTTTAGCGGTATCAGGAATGTAAAGACCAGAGCTGGTTACTTCTTCAGCTAAATCGGCCTGGATCAGTACACGATCTCCTAAAGGTTTTATGCTAGCCATAGGGTATGACTCCTTTATATTAGTTTAGTTATTGATTTTACTTTGTTTTGCAAGCTGAATAGGTTCTTCCTCAAAATTGGTAGCAACCTTTTGCCTACATTTGTTTATTCTTGTTCAATGCAAAACCCGTACCAAAGCGCTATTCATGAACTTACGCTTCTAAATAGGCCGCAAACTCTGCATAAATGTCAGGTGTCCATTCCTCCGCTCGAACATCTAAGTCAAAATGCAAACAATCAACCCCTTGAATCATACATTTTAGAGCATTACTGAGCTTTTTCCTACGCTGGTTAAAAGCAGTTCTTACAACGGTTTTGAGCATTTTGTCGGAACAAGCTAAGGCAGGCTTGTCAAAATGTACGTACACCATGGCACTGGTTACTTTTGGTGGTGGGCTAAAAGATCCTGGCTTCACGTCAAAAAGATATTCCAGGCTACTCATGAGCTGAGTTTGCACACTTAAAATTCCATAATCCTTGGTCCTTGGTAATGCTACCAAACGCTGAGCAACTTCCTTTTGCATCATCAATAAAGCGCCAGCTAATCTACTTCTATGCGCCAAAAGACCAAATAAAATAGGGCTGGTGATATAATATGGTAGATTTCCAATGACATAATTTTTAGGCTTTGCCGCTTCCTGATCTGCAACTAACTGCTGAGGAATAAGCTCCTGTAAATTGACCTTGAGTATATCCTGCTGATGAATAAGCAACCCTTCAAACCGCTCATTAAGCACAGCCACTGCTTCAGCATCCACCTCAACCAACTCCAGCCGCGGGTAGCGCGGCCAAAGATACTGAGTCAGAGCCCCTGTCCCCGGGCCAATTTCAAGCACCCAATCATTCGAAGTAGCTGGAAAAGCGGTAACTATATTACTGAGCACATTCTTATCCGTGAGAAAGTGCTGGCCAAGGCGTTTTTTGATTCTAAATCGATCCGTACTCATGTCTCAAGGTACGCATAACTTAACTAAGAACTTAACTAAGGCTTCGGATGGTAAGCATCGGTTTTTTACTGTGTCGTGCCACCTGCTCTGTGGTTGAGCTAATAAGAATTCGCGCCAAACCCGTGCGCCCATGAGTACTCATGACCAGTAAATCGCCGTGTTCGTCTACATAATCCCCGATTTCGTGATGTGCCGAAACATACTTTAAAACCACTGTTTCAAGATCTACTTTCAATTCTGGATGTTTCGTGGATACCAGCTCAGCCTTGAAGACCACTCCCGACTGGCAAAGCTAAAACTTAGGCACTGCATAGAATACCCAGAAAAATAAATAAGCATCAATATTCTTAAAAATTTTATGACTATCCTTTTATAATTTATTGAACATTGGTCTAGTCCCTTTAACCATGGCTTACTTTAAAAGTAACCTGCATCATCGAAGCCGTTCCAAACCCGTCACCAACATTAAGCCCATCAATATGCTTGTAAAGCCCATCCAACGATTGGGTTCATTGGTAGCATCGGGCCAATAAGGTGTGGACGAAATAAGTTTACGCTTCACCGTTTCGACAAGAACCTCGGCTTCAGCAGTTCCATCTATAGATTCCTGTGTAGATGACTCCTCGTCAACTAGAGAGGATTCTTTTGGAGTAGGCACCACCCTCATATATTCCGGTAAAGCAGGGGCGTCATCGCCAATACCTGGTAAATGCTGTACGCTCACCTCATTCGCCAGCACCATTTCAACCTCGCTAACCTGCTCAATATACTCTCTGTCCTGAAATGGCCAGATAACCAGTAAGGAACCCAATAAAAACCCAATCAATACCGATAAAGTAGCCCGATGATAGCGTGCCAAAAGCCAAGATAACACCCTAGAAAAAAGAGCTAAACCAACTACCGCCCCAATAATAAAAGGTAAGAGCGCCCAAAATCCTTCCATCGTCTCTGGCCCACCTAGTTTGCCAATGTTACTCAATACAAAATCATACTTACGCATGATCAGCAGCAAATAAGAGCCCGATATACCGGGCAAGATCATCGCTGTTATGGCTATCACACCACTAAAAAAAACAAACAGAGGATGTTCGGGCGTTTGAGTTGGTACTAATTGGACTATCCAGAGCCCAATAGCTGTTCCCACCACAATAAATACCATCATACTTAGATGACGCTGCTCTATGGCTTTCAATAGTACGTAAATGGAGCCAAGTATAAGACCAAAAAAGAGCCCAAACACTATTTCAGGATGGGTAAACATATACACTTGAAGGGGTACAATTTTGGTAAAGAAGGCAAGAGCTGTAGCAATCCCAGAAAACAACATGACCAAAAATAACAAATGAATTTGGCCCACAGCTTTTGCCAAACGTAGTGAAAACAGATCTTTTAAAACGGCGCCATTCACACTTTTTATAGCTGATAAAAGCCGCTCATAGATTCCTAAAATGAGCGCCATGGTCCCCCCACTCACGCCCGGAACCACATCAGCCGAGCCCATAAAAAATCCCTTTAACCAGAGTATAGAGAATTCTTTTAATGAACTTTGATCTTTTTCTGAGGAATCTGGAGATGGGTGTTTTCTTACTTCGTCGACCATAGTTTATCAGCGTTTATTCTTTCCAGCCTTTTTGGCCAATTAGTGGAACAAAGGTAAATCCTTCAAACTCTTCCTGGGCATATTCCTCCTCTGAATGGCGTGTAATTCGCAACATTTTTTGTTCGGTATTACTTCCTACGGGAATGATCAATCTACCTCCAACATGTAGTTGCTGGATAAGATCATCTGGCACCACTGGAGCGCCAGCAGTAACAACGATACCATGATAAGGTGCATAGGTGGACCAACCCAAGGTCCCATCGCCACATTTGAGCTGGGGCCGGTATCCCAAATCACGTAAGGCCTCTTTAGCACGGTGATACAATTCATTATGACGTTCCACACTATAAACCTGTGCTTTAAGCTCACATAATACCATACACTGGTAACCAGAACCCGTTCCAATTTCTAAGATTTTATCTCCTGGTTTTACCCCTAAGAGTTCGGTTTGCTTGGCAACTGTGAAGGGTTGAGAAATAGTTTGACCGAGACCAATGGGTAAAGCAGAATCTTCATATGCTCGATGATGAAGAGCGGTATCTATAAGAATATGACGGGGTAATGATCCTATAGCATTAAGAACCATAGGGTCTTGAATTCCTTTTTCAACCAGCTGTTCTACCAGTCGTTGGCGCGGTTTAGCAAATCTTCGATCTAACATGGCAAAAGTATAGCTATAACTGCGCACATTTGGTATTAAAACTATCGCAATTATCGAATAAATCTATGAGTATAGGTGCAATTTAATTCCGTTCTAAATCAATAAAGCTCTACTTTTAGGCCCATACACAATCTAATATCTGCCTACGTGGAGAATGCGGAACTACTTACTCCCACCTCTTTTTTTCAAGAGCCTCTTGTGCAAGTATTCAACTATGCGATGATTAACGCCTTAGCAACCGGACTCGGCGCCCTACCGTTTTTTTTCATTAAGAATATCTCCAATAGTTTTTTGGCCAAATCAAACGCCCTGGTAGGTGGACTTATGCTTTCGGCTAGTTTCAACCTTATTTTTGAGGGCTATAAAATTGCTTAATGGATGACTATCGCTGGGATGTTTACTGGCTTACTCTTAGTGGTTCTCTCGAATAAATAGATGAAGAACAGCTCACATATAGAGATCAGAGACCTGATCGGGGCTAGCGATCAGTTTAGTTATGATACCCAAAGGAGCATCACAAATTAAAGCCGTTTGGTGGAGTATTTTTTCCAGCCTCCCTCAACTTCTTATGGCCGTTCATGCCTTTTTGTTTGTGGAACAATTCCAAGCTTATCTACCCTTTGGTCTTGGGTTAGCCGCCGGCGCTATGATATGGATGGTCTTTGCTGAACTTATTCCAGAGTCACTAGAGCACTCCAATGGAGCTACGGTCGCTTGGTGGATAAGTTTAGCCATTATGGGTATGGCTGTGTTCCAAATACTCTTCGCTCATTAACGCTATTAACAAGTGTTTTATTTTCAATTTGGAACGAAATGTGGCCACATTTCTATTCAATTACTCTACAGTTATTAATATTTTTTTGCAATCGAGTAATTGAATTAACTGTATTTTTAGTTACCCGTTTTACAATTATTCTGATTTTAAATTAGCCTACTTGTGATATTCAAAAATCTTTCACTTCAAGGGTTATTCTAATCAGTTAATAAAATATCATCTCACGATCGCAATATATGGCTTAAAAACTCAGCCAATACAAGGAATTATTTATTTATCATTACCCAAACTTAATGAATCGAATTTTACACCGCTTTTCTTGGTCATCTTTATATAAAAAAAGCAATGTATTTTTGTTGGTTTTATTAGCTACCAATCTTACGATATCCCCTATTATATTTGCTCAAGTACTAAGTCTAGGAGCAAATAAACTCATCACTACCGTTGAACAAGCACCCAATCCAGAAGAGCCTCTCAATGTTTTCTTAGACTGTCGTGGTTGTAGAGAGAGCTTTATAAAGAGCGAAATTATTTTTGTGAACTTTGTTCGTGAGATGGCAGATGCCGAGATCCATTTAATAATAACTCAGCGTCGTACAGCTTCTGGTGGTAGTCAATATCAAATCTCTTATCTAGGCAATAAAAGTTATGTGAATATAAACCAAGACATAACTTACACCTCATTTGATTCTGATACAGATGACGAAGAACGTAATGGACTTGTAAAGCACATTAAACTAGGCCTAGTAACTTATCTGAGCAAAAAAAATGCTCTTAATAATTTTGATTTAAAATATACTGGCGATCTCCGAGAATTATCTTCAAATAATGAGGATAAATGGAATAATTGGATATTTGAAATTGGTAGCAATGGTTCAATAGATGGTGAAGAGAATCAAAAAACACTAGTTATCGAAAATCGAGTAAATATTAGACATACAACTGAAACATGGAAGTTTAGGCTTTGGTTTAACAACAACTATAGGCGAAGAACATTTAAAACCAAAGATTATCTAGGTAATAATATCAATGACGAATTTGTAACAGAGAGACAATATGTTTATGGCCAATTAGTTTACTCTTTGAGTGAGCATTGGTCAATAGGAACTTATTTCGGGGGGCGTTCATCTACCAGAGAAAATATTGATCTAGCATATGGCATTGCTCCTACAGTTGAATTTTCATTTTATCCCTACAGAGAATTTGCACGAAGAGAAGTAACTCTTAGATATGGTATTAATCCACAAAAAGTTTTTTACACTGAAAAGACTCTATTTGGAAAAACAGAAGAAACATTGTTTGAGCAGGAGTTAAATTTTAATATGGACTACACTAAGCCATGGGGTAGTTTACAGGCTACTATGGAAGGGACTACTTATTTGCATGATTTAAGTAAAAATAGACTCAATATTGAGCTTGAATTAAGTATGAGAATAATTAGAGGTTTATCAGTATTTGTCAATAATGAATACTCAATCATAAATAACCAACTATCACTCTCCGCAGGAGGCGTTACCGATAAAGAAGCCATTGCTAATACCCGTCAGCAGGCAACTTCTTATTCATATCGCGTAAGTGCAGGATTTGAAATTAGCTTTGGATCTATTTATGATAGTGTGGTAAACACCCGCTTTTAAAAAGCCCAATTTATACCCACATCTGAATGCGCGAATCATCCAGTGATATAACCTCTGCACAATCAGAGGATTCACCTTCGATCACACCTACTAAATCCAACCATGTCACTAGTAAATTGGATGTCAAATCACTGACCAAGGAAGAACTCCTAGCCTATTGCGCCGAACATGGATGGCCCCGTTTTCGTGCCGACCAACTCTTTCAATGGTTATACCAAAAAGGAGTTCATAAGTTCGAAGACATGACTAATCTTCCTAAAAAAATGCGCGAATATCTGCAAGATAATGCCTTCATCAACCGCATTACTCCTTCGCTAGAGCAGCAATCCAAGGACGGCACCATTAAGTTTTTGTTCCAACTAAACGACCGACAGGAAAACGATAAGATAGAAGCCGTACTCATACCTGACTTTTATCCCGATGGAGCTGCCAATCGCCTTACAGTGTGTGTAAGTTCTCAGGTAGGCTGCGTATTTGGCTGTCAATTTTGCGCTACCGGTAAAATGGGCTTTTTCCGTAATCTCAGTCACGGCGAAATAGTCGACCAAGTACAATATATAAATGAGATTGCCATGGAGAAGTACGGGAAAAAAATTACCAACATCGTCTATATGGGTATGGGTGAGCCTCTTCATAACTATACAGCCATCACCCAGTCAGCCTCCATCATTTCCGATCCTCTCAGTATTGAGTTATCTCCAAAACGGATCACTGTATCTACCGTAGGACTCACCAAACAGATAATAAAATTAGCTGACGAAGGCCAGCCGTTCAATCTTGCCATCTCACTTCATGCCGCCATAGATGATAAGCGAGATAAAATCATGCCCATCAACAGCTCTATGAACCTGGAACAACTAAAGCAAGCAGTCCAATACTATTACCAAGCGACCGAACGGGCTATCACTTATGAATATCTATTATTCGACGAATTCAATGACTCAATAGAAGACGCCGATGCACTTGCCTCTATTGTAGGGTGGGCTCCGAGCAAGGTGAACATCATCATGTACAATAATGTAGCCGGAGTGGCTCTTCGCCGAGCACGAGAAGACAGGCTAGATCGTTTTATGAACCGATTGTCCAAGCATAAAATCCGAGCGACAGTACGTCGATCCCGGGGTGATGATATTGATGCCGGTTGCGGACAATTAGCCATACGGGAAGGAGCTCCCAGGGGAAAGAGTATTGCTTAGTTTAAACTAGAGCCCCTCGACGGAATGAAACTAGTCGATGATATGAAAAAACCGGTTCATCCTTGGCAGGCCATTGTTCAATGACATCCAGACAATACCTGCCCTGCCAATCACATGATCCTTGGGTACAAATCCCCAAAACCTAGAATCTTCACTTGAATCGCGATTATCCCCCATGGCAAAGTAATAATCTTGTTGAACAACATATCGATTCGTCTGCTCCCTGTTTATCATGAAAACCCCGCCCTGAGTTTGCACCTCATTATGCTCATAGCGCTCAATCAGGTCTTTGTAAACAGGCCAATTTGACGCATTCAATAAAACTTCTTGACCCTCAAAAGGAACTACAATAGGCCCAAAATGATCTGGATTGTTGAATGCTCTAGAAAAATAACCTGCGCTTTGGGTATAGGCAGAAACCACTTGATTGGCTGGAATAACGGTAGGGTAAAGTGTATCAGTTTCAGCCCAAGAAGCAGCTTGTTGGACTACTTCATCGGTTAAATTTACTCGATACTCAACGTTAGATACCTGCTGAAAATAGCGACTACTAGCGCCTATGGTCCCAGCATTAATTTCTTCCATTCTTGCATTGGTCAGCCTAACTCCTTCCTTCAAAATCAACGTATGGAATTTCTGAACCCCATCGTGAGTAGGTTCAGCCTCGCCATTTACAAACAACACTTTGTCTTTGAACTCAAGGGTATCACCAGGAATTCCTACCGCTCGTTTAATATAATTTGTTTTTTGGGATATAGGCTTTACTTCCCAAGGCACATTAAATACAAACACGTCATTCCGAGCAATTGAACGGTATCCAGGTAAACGAGTGAATGGCAAGGTAACGCCTGGTAAACACCATTGGGTAAATGGCACACAAAGAGACATGGGTGTACGCGCACCATAGGCTGCGTTGGAAACAATCAAAAAATCGCCAATCAACAGATCTTTCTCCATAGATCCAGTGGGTATCTTATAGGAGCCAAACAAAAAAGCCCGAAGAATTGCGGCCACTATGAAGGCAAAAACAAAGGCATCTAGCCACTCGCGAAGCACTGATTTTGTAGGGTGTTCTTGGTTAGTTTTACCCGCGTTTTTAGCAGATGATGAGTTAGGATCTTGAGAAGAATGGGAAGTTTCCAATACTATGTAGCTGTTAGTGGATGTTGCGGTATTTCATGTATACGGCAAATTGGCCATTCAAGCCAAAAGATATACTTGGTTATTATACTTGGTTCGTGACTTTAATACAATCGTATATGAGAGGGTTTATCCACTTCTTTCTTAGTGTATTCACCATCTTGATAACGAACTTCGTACCACTGCTCACGTTCTGGAGAATAAAAATAATCTTTGTAGGCCTTGGGCTCGGTTTCCAATAACTGCCTTGTCAAACTCCGTTTAACTGCTGGCATTAAATCAATGTAACGACTTGCACCAACATACACTAACCCGTCTGCAAAAGGACCATCCAGATCTAAAATCATCATGGGTATTTCCCCATCTACAATAAACCAATACTCAAATTGTATGGCTTTACCCGCTCTTAGCTTCCCTCGCTCGACAATATCCTCTATGGTTTTTGTAGGTTCTCCAAATATGGATTCTAATCGAGCGCGTAATTCAATAGCTGGCACACGGTCTAACTCATTGTAGTTGAATCCCTGCCCTGTCCATTTAATGTCTTTGAACTCTGCTTCAAATGCTGCCGCATCTTCTGTAGATACTTTTTTTATCACAGGCTCCTCAAATTGGGCATTAACAGTAGAGGTGCTTACTAGCATAATCAGAAAAAAAACCGCTAAAGCAGTCTTGCATGAGTGTAAGAACGAGGTTTTGCTGTGTGATAATTCTTCTGTATTCAACATAGTAGACATAGTGGCTTTAACAGCTGTAGTTCTTATTAGTGATTACCGGTCATCGTCGTCCATGGATAGAACCGCTAGGAAAGCTTCCTGTGGAATTTCCACTGCACCCACCTGCTTCATCCGCTTCTTACCCTCTTTTTGTTTCTCGAGTAACTTTCGCTTACGCGAAATATCCCCACCATAACACTTCGCCGTAACATCTTTACGAAGGGCTCGAACTGAATCACGAGCAATAATACGAGAACCGATAGCTGCCTGTACCGCCACTTCGAATTGTTGTCTGGGAATAAGTTCTTTTAACTTAGCACACACTTTTCGCCCTTGATAGTACGCTTTATCCCTGTGCGAAATGGACGACAATGCATCTACCTGATCTCCATTCAACAAAATGTCCAACCGCACTAACTGGCCTGGCCGGTACTCGATGAATTCATAATCCAACGATGCGTAACCACGTGTACCAGATTTCAGGCGATCATAAAAATCAAAAACCACTTCGGCCATGGGTAGTTCATAGGTTATCTCCACCCGGTTATTTTGCATAAACATCTGGTTTACATAAATACCTCGTCGTTCCTGACAAAGTTTCATTATAGGACCAATGTACTCTGCTGGTGTGATGATATTAGCCTTAATGTACGGTTCATAAATAGTACTGATTTCTCCTACTTCAGGCATCTGACTAGGGTTATCCACCCTGATCTTTGATTTATCTTCGAGCTCAACCTCGTACTGTACGTTAGGAACTGTGGTAATAATGTCAATATCGAACTCTCGATCTAAACGCTCTTGAACAATCTCCATATGCAACAAGCCAAGGAAACCAGCCCTAAAACCAAAGCCTAAGGCTTTAGAGGTTTCAGGCTCATAGGTCAAGGAGGCATCATTAAGTTGGAGTTTTTCCAAAGCCGACCGTAAGTCCTCGAAATCTTCCGATTGAGTCGGGAATATTCCACTAAATACCATCGGTTTGGCTTCTTGATAACCAGGAATAGGCACCGTAGCCCCATTTTTTACATGGGTGATGGTATCCCCCACACGCACATCTTGAAGTGATTTAACGCTTCCAATCACATAGCCTACATCACCAGCCCGAAGCTCCTGAGTAGGCTCATAACTCATGCGCAAATAGCCTACATCTTCGGCATTGTACTCAATTTCATTGGCCATAAATCGAAATCGCTCCCCTTTTTTCAACACGCCTTCGAATACGCGGACATAGGCAACCGATCCCCGGTAGGTATTAAAAATGGAATCAAAGATTAAGGCACGTAAGGGTTTATCAACCTCTTCTTTGGGCGCGGGTACTCGCTCTACAATGGCCTCTAATAGTTCCGGAACTCCTTCACCTGTCTTCCCAGAAACATGCAAAATCTCCTCCATTTTACAGCCAATTAAATCCACCACCTGCTGGCCCACTCCCTCGGGATCGGAAGAGGGTAAGTCTATTTTGTTGAGCACCGGTATAATTTCAAGCCCCTGCTCAATGGCCTGGTACAAATTTGATATGGTTTGCGCTTCAATACCTTGAGTGGCATCCACAACCAAAATGGCTCCTTCGCATGCTTTAAGCGCTCTCGACACCTCATAAGCAAAATCTACGTGACCAGGTGTATCGATTAGATTAAAGAAATACTTTTCTCCATTTGGACGTACATAATTCAGCTTGATAGCATGACTTTTAATGGTAATACCACGCTCACGTTCCAAGTCCATGTCATCGAGCATTTGCTCCTGCATTTCTCGTTCAGTAATTGTACCGGTGATTTGCAGCAACCGGTCTGCTAGGGTGCTCTTACCGTGATCGATATGAGCTATGATGCAAAAATTCCTGATATCTGACATATATAATAAGGTAAACTTTAACCTAAGTCCCCAACTTTTGGGGCAAACTTGATGAAAAAAAAGTTACTTCTCTGGACTAAGCAACTCTATATGAAACCTAAATCGTTCTTGCTCTACAGACATCATTTCGTAGGTTTCTTTAATCAATTTAAAGACTTCCTCTGGCTCTCCAATGACCGTTGATGAAAGATAACCTACCTCAATTTTTACCTCGTACTGTGCTAGATGTTCCAACAATTCCTGAACCAATTCAGTCGGATTGTGTGTAGCTAAAGGAATGTATGTTAATTGAGCAATTGTATGCATAGTATAAAATTACGTTTATTGACTTAATATAGCATTAAAGCGGTAAATATTCTGTAACACTAACGGCTTTTCGTGGTAATAAAATTCCCGTTCCTCCTTTGTTATTTAATGCCTATATTTATACTCTATTTATGTACAAATCACCATTACATACAATTTCTGTACACACCTCTGTACATATTCTTAATGTACATCCATGGGGATTTGTGCATCTATATCCCTGCTAATCGCACTATGGATATTCCTTAAATTAATTTTACGCGCAAATCCCCTTCTTCAACTCGCCTGCGTCTGATAACTCATTTTCACCCAATTTTTAATACCTCTCATGAACCGATCTCTTGACCACATGACTTCATTACGTATTGCCATCCAAAAAAGTGGCCGATTAACCGACAAAACCATCGACTTACTTCATGGGATCGGAATAGAATTCGATAACTATAAACGAAATCTTATGGTTAAAACTCGAAATTTCGATGTTGAATTACTTCTTCTTCGGGACGATGATATTCCGGAATATGTTCAAGATGGGGTTTGTGATTTGGGCTTTGTCGGCGCGAATGAAGTCTTTGAAAAAAACACTCAAGTTACCGTTTTACGCGGCTTAAACTATGGAAATTGTCGACTCGCACTGGCCTCACCTAAAGACTCTGCACTCGTGATCCCTTCGGACTTTGAAGGTAAAAAAATAGCTACCTCCTATCCTTATTTAACTAAGCGTTTCTTTGAAAAATTAGGAGTCACTATCGAAATGGTAGAAATTTCAGGCGCTGTAGAAATAACCCCACAGTTACATGTAGCCGATGCTATCTCCGATTTGGTTTCTACAGGCGGAACCCTAAAAGCTAATGGACTGGTTGAACGTTTTACCGTAATAGAATCCGAAACCAAGCTTATTCAAACCCAACAAGCACTTTCGGAAGGAAAACAGCAACTCATTCAAAAGTTCTTACAACGAATCGATGGGTACCAAACAGCTAAAAAAAGTCGCTACATACTTATGAATGCTCCTCTTGACTCAGTAGAAACCATTAAAGTACTGCTGCCTTCCATGAAGAGTCCGACCATTATGCCCTTAGCCGAAACAGAGATGGTTGCCATCCACAGCGTTATTCCTTTTGATCAGTTTTGGGACGTTATGGAACAACTTCAGAATGCTGGAGCCTCCGATATTGTCATGTTACCCATCGAAAGTATGATTGCCTAAGCAATGTCTAAATCAATGCCCGAAATGCTTAAACTACATACCCTTGCCAGACTATCTACCCAGGAGTTGGGTACCCTTTTACAACGACCCAAAATGGATTTCGAAGCCATTTTTACCATTGTTAAGCCCGTGCTAGAGCGGGTAGCAGAACAAGGCGATCCTGCCGTTATGCATTGGAATACCCAATTCGATGGGCAAAGTGCCAACCCGCTAGTGAGTAATCCAGCTACTGAAAACACTAGTCTCAGTGCTACGGTAAAGCAGGCGATTGACGTAGCTTTTGCAAATATTGAACAATTCCACCGGACCCAAGTACAACCCCCTTTACAGGTAGAAACTATGCCCGGCGTTGTCTGCGAAAAACATACTCGTGAAATTGAATCAGTAGGCCTATATGTGCCAGGAGGGACGGCCATATTACCTTCTACGGCTATGATGTTGGCTATTCCTGCCATGATTGCTGGCTGCCGCACTCGTGTATTAGCCTCGCCCCCAGGCCCCGATGGTTTGTTGGCCCCCGAAATCCTGTACATAGCTCAAAAAGCAGGCATCACCCATTTACTTAAGGCGGGCGGTGCACAGGCCATAGCAGCTATGGCCTATGGAACCCAAAGTGTTCCAAAAGTTGACAAACTCTTCGGCCCTGGAAATCAATATGTGACCGCGGCAAAAATGATGGTACAACAATCAGAAGCACAAGTGAGTATCGATATGCCAGCCGGCCCATCGGAAGTGCTGATTATCGCTGACGGGCATGCTCGTCCCGATTTTATTGCTGCTGACCTGCTCTCACAAGCCGAGCATGGAGTCGATTCCCAAGTGGTACTTCTTTTTACACCAGACTTCGCCATTGAGGAACTACAACGTGAATTAGCAGAGCAACTCAATGATCTGCCAAGAAAGCAGATGGCCGCTAAAGCGCTGCAAAATTCCTTCGCTTTAAGCTGCACGGATCTAGCATCGGCCCTAGACTTTTCGAATCAATATGCCCCAGAGCACCTTATAATGAATGTTCGAGAGCCAGAAAAAACCCTCCCATCCATTCAGCATGCAGGATCTGTTTTCCTAGGAGCCTACACCCCAGAAAGTGTTGGAGATTACGCTTCGGGAACCAACCATACCCTACCAACCTATGGCTACGCACGCATGTATTCTGGAGTGCATCTCGCATCCTTTCAGAAATCCATGACTGTGCAACAATTAAGCGCTACTGGACTGCAAAATGTGGGACCAACCGTCGAAATTTTAGCTGAAAGAGAAGGATTACAAGCCCACAAAAACTCGGTCAGTATTCGTTTAAAACATCTATCTTCCACTCATGAATAAGTCTTTTTCACTCATCGACTGGGTTCGCCCCAATATTCAAGAACTCACTAGCTATACCAGCGCTCGTGATCAGTATGGACAGGACCAAGGTATTTTACTCGATGCCAATGAACTTGGAATAGGACCGGCTATTCCCGATACAGATGCCGGTCACTCGGTTTCAACCAATACCCTCCATCGATATCCAGACCCCTATCAGCGCGAGTTGCGCACAGCTATCGCAAAGCTTCGGGGGATCCATGCAAATCAGGTATTCACAGGAAATGGGAGCGATGAAGCCATAGATCTTATCATCAGACTATTTTGTGAACCTACTAAACACAGGATATTGTGCACTCCCCCCACCTATGGCATGTACAAAGTAAGCGCACGCATACATAACATAGCAGTCGACCAAGCACCCTTGAACCCCGATTTTAACCTTCAACCAAAGGCCATTATCGATGCCATTAGCCCAGAAACACGCGTACTTTTTCTCTGTTCACCAAACAATCCTACGGGAACTATGGCCAACGAGTCGGATCTGCGATATCTTTGTGAGCATGCCGGATGTCTGGTCGTCATTGACGAGGCATACATCGACTTTAGCCAAGCCGAAAGTATGTCTAAATCGTTAGCAGAATTCCCGAATCTAATCGTGCTTCAGACCCTGTCCAAATCCTTTGGTTTAGCCGGAATACGATTAGGAATCGCATTGGCTTCAAAAGAAATCATTACCTATTTCGACAAAATTAAAGCGCCATATAACGTAAACAGCCTCAGTGCTCAGGTCGCCTTGTCTGCATTGCAACAACCAGAAATCATGCACGCAAAAGTGAAGGAAATTCTCCTTGAACGGGCCTATGTGAGCGAGCGCCTAGTATTATTAAAGCAGATACTGGTTAATGCACCCATCGCCCTTGGGTCTATTTTCCATTCGCAGGCTAATTTTATACTCTTTCAAATTGATGACGCTCTGCGTCTGCAACAAGAATTAGCAGAACAAAAAGTAATCGTACGCTATCGTGGTAACGAACTGCAATGTGAAAACAGTCTTCGCCTAAGTATTGGTTCTAGGGAAGAAAATAACAGTTTTTTTGAGGCATTAATCAATGTTCTTGGCTACGATGGGCCAACATACAAAAGCATTATCGAACAGCTCGATCTGCAGACAAAACACTCGGCTTTGGATCAGGAAGACAATACTCAGAGCTCCAAGTCGGTCCAGGCCACCAACCAGACCCAGTCCCCTCGAAAAGCTATGGTGCGCCGGCACACCAGCGAAACTAAGATTGAGATCACCCTCAATCTGGACGGTACTGGAGTGCACCATATTAAGACCGGTTTACGATTTTTTGATCACATGCTCGAACAAATAGCCCAGCATGGACTCATCGACCTTGATATACAATGTCAGGGTGATTTACACATCGATGAACATCACACCATTGAAGATGTGGGTATCGCACTCGGGCAAGCCTTATCGCAGGCTTATGGAGATAAACAAGGAATTGACCGCTACGGATTTGTTTTGCCCATGGACGAAGCGCGAGCGACGGTGGCGTTGGATTTATCGGGCCGCCCTTACCTAGTATTCAATGGAAGCTTTGACCGGGTGTATGTGGGAGATATTCCAACCGATATGATCGAGCACTTTTTTTACAGCCTAGCCACGCATATGCAAGCTACCCTGCATATCGATGTACTTGGCGCTAACGATCATCATAAAGTAGAAGCCTGTTTCAAAGGGCTTGCGCGTGCGCTAAAACAGGCAGTTGAACACAACCCTAGAATTTCGGGCCAAGTACCCAGTTCCAAAGGGAGCCTATAACACTCAGTAATCATGATTGCAGTCATTTCCTATAAAGCCGGTAACTTAGCTTCTGTTCAACATGCCCTGGATCGGGGACAGATTCCCTATTATTTGGCCAAACATCCAGAAAAACTAGAGCCCGCCGATGGAATTATATTTCCTGGCGTTGGGCATGCATCTTCCGCGATGGATTCGCTACGAGAACAACAACTTATTAGCTACCTGCAACAAACAAAAAAACCACTCCTCGGTATTTGTGTTGGCATGCAGCTACTGTTCGATGCATCCGCCGAAAGCACTCCAAATGAAACCCCGACGCAGGCTTTAGGCTGCCTAAGTGGGAGTTTAGAGCGCTTCGATCCTAAAGGAAACAAAGAGTACAAAGTGCCGCATATGGGCTGGAATCTGATTAATTATACCCAAGCACATCCGCTATTCAATGGTATTCCTTCAGGTAGCACCTTTTACTTTGTGCATTCCTTCTTTGCTCCCATTACCCCATGGACCCTCGCCACTTGTGAATACATTCATGAATTCTCGGCGGTTGTGGAGCGCGATAATTACCTGGGGGTGCAGTTTCATCCAGAGAAAAGTGGGGCCACTGGTGCACAACTGTTACACAATTTTCACGAAATCGTACGGAGCTATTCATGCAAGTAATCCCAGCAATTGACCTACTAGACGGAGCTTGTGTACGTCTTCATAAAGGAGATTACGATCAAGCCACCGTGTACAATGATAACCCCTTAAGTCAGGCTAAGGCGTTTGCAGACGCTGGCTTCACTCACATTCATGTGGTGGATTTAAACGGGGCAAAACAGGGCGAATTTGTAAATTTAGTACATATCCAAGAAATGATTCACCAATTAGGGCTCTCTGTCCAGACAGGTGGTGGCATACGCCGCTTCGAAGATGCTAAAAGACTTTTGGAGGCCGGCCTATCCAAGGTCATATGCAGTTCTATGGCTATACAGAATGAGGCTGACTGGTTACGTTTAGTGCAGGAATATCCCCAACAATCCATCCTTGGTTTGGACCTAAAAGAAGGTCAGATGGCTTTTGGTGGCTGGCTTGAAACAGCGTCGGAGCCCCCAGAGTCTATGGTAGTTCGTATGCAACACCAAGGACTGCAAGAAGTGCTATGCACCGATATTTCAAAAGATGGAACCTTAAGTGGCACAAACCTAGATTTATATGTACAATTAAAGAGCTCTTTTCCCGACCTTCGATGGATCGCATCAGGTGGAGTGAGTGGAGCGAGTGACCTAGAAGCACTAGACCATGCAGGCATTGATGCTGTTGTGGTTGGAAAAGCGTATTATGAAGGATATTTGAGTCTAGAAGAAATGGCGTACTGGAATAAAGATTCCATGTGACTTCTTCCAATACGAATTCTATGTTGCATAGAAAAATTTGCACAAGAAAGTTGTACAATAGAAGTTGCTTATGAAATGAACTAACACTGCATCATGAACATGTTCAATAAATTTGGCTTAGGCACAAAAAAACAACAATCCCTACCATTAAAAGGGGAAAGGCTGAAAAAAGAAGAAGAGGCCTACAGCCTCAATAAAAATCCCTACATCCGTTGGACTATTTTTGGGGTCTTCATTCTGATTTCCATTCTATCCCTTCCACGCAGTGAGGTCCGTACTACCACCAATTACACAACAGGGCAACCCTGGCGCGCCGATGATTTAACGGCCCCGTTCACCTTTGCCATCAATAAAACACCGGTAGAATTAGAGCAAGAACGCATAGAAATACAAAAGCAAATACCCCCTGTTTTTGTGGTAGACAACAATGCTCCAGTTAGTATACAGTCTGAAATCGACTCAATTTACATAGGTACAGAGTCGCTACTACAAGCCTATCACCTATGGCAAGTGTCTGTTACCAAGAACAATCCTACTGCCTTAGAGGATAGTGTTCGTTTTTCAAATGAGTTACAAAATGCTTCACTAGGACTCACCGATCCTTCTTTGGAATTACTCATGCAAAGCTATCACCAAGTAGCCGGTGATGCGGTAAACCTCACGGCAAATCAAGTCTTTGCCAATCCCGATTTTGTAGGAAATAAGATAAAAAATACCCTAATTGCCTTACTAAACAGCTTATTAAACCAAGGCATTGTGGACGTAAATAAGTCTATGGTAGGCTATGACATATTCACTCTGCTCAATATTTCTGCAAGCACCGAACAACCAATGAACATTGCCCGTGTGCGCGACCTGCGAGAAGCCAATGAATACTGTCTTATCCAATTAAATGCACGTTTAAATGTTGAAGAAACCCGCTTAGCTGTTGAAATCTATAACAAAGTGATGAAGGCTAACTATTTAAACAGCCCTACCCGTCATCAACAACGAATAAACGAAGCCATTGCCAATATTTCTCCCACCAAAGGCGCTATTGCCCAGGGCCAGGTTATTGTTCGGCGCGGGGACATTGTAACCGAAGAAATTGCCAACACCTTACAAAGCTTGGACGCCGCCCGAACTCTAAATGCCTCCACTTTCGAACGATATCTACGCTTACTTGGCGGAATTATCTTGGTCGTAGTAATCAGTTTTGTTTTCTACATCTACCTGCATCTCTATCGGCGGAAAATCTTTGACGACAACGCCCAATTTCTACTCGTTTTCTTAGTCATGAGTTTAATCACCGCACCAGCCGGTGCTTTGCTGTATTTCGATTTGATACACCCACTCATCATACCCATTGCCATAGCTCCAATTATTCTGACCATCATTTTTGACTCTCGCGTAGGCATTATCGCCTCCCTTACCCTCGCCTCCCTCATAGGTCTGGTACACGGATACGACTTTGAATACACCATATCTTCAATTGTAGCCTGCTCGATGGGGGTATTTTCGGTGCGAGATATCAGGGATCGCTCCCAGTTTTTCTTCGGCACACCAAGTATTGTTTGGGGAACCTTTTTACTGACCTTAGGAGCTTTCAGCCTTGCAAAAATGGACAACTTCGATGTGATGAGCAATTACCTGTTCTACATTACCGTTAGCTCCTTACTTATTCTATTCACCTATCCACTGATTCTACTGATCGAAAAATTATTCGATGTGGTCACCGACTTCACTCTGCTCGAACTTGGGGACACCAATCAACCCTTGCTCAAAGAACTAATGAACAAGGCTCCCGGAACCTTCCATCATAGCATGCACGTAGCCAACCTAACCGAATCCGCCGCCTCAGCCATTGGTGCAAAAGCGCTACTGAGCCGGGTGGGAGCACTCTACCATGACATTGGAAAAATACTCAAACCCGAATACTACGTCGAAAACCAATCCTCTGGGGTCAATGAACACGACAAATTAAAACCCCAAATGAGTGCGATGGTCATTAAAGCCCACGTGAGTGAAGGCATAAAGATCGCCCAAGAAGCAGGCTTACCCAACAAACTAATAGACTTCATTAGCACCCATCACGGGACCTCGGTCATCCGGTACTTCTTCGAAAAAGCCAAAGACAACGACAGTATGAAAGAAGTCACCGCCGAGGAAAAATTCCGCTATGATGGACCTTTACCTGCAACCAAAGAAACAGGAATACTTCTACTGGCTGATGGGATTGAGGCCGCCTCGCGAGCTATGAAAAACCCCACATATCCTCGCTTAGAAAACCTGGTCAATCGAATGGTAGATGAACGCGTCAAAGAAGGTCAGCTTGGGCATTGTCCGCTCACTTTCCGTGATCTACAACTCATCAAAGAAACGTTTATGAATGTGCTTATGGGTATTTATCACCAAAGGGTAGAATATCCAGAAGATAAAACGCAGCAGAATACTGAGGCTGATTCTAAATCTGAGGTTGATGTCGATTCCAAGTCTGAGGTAGATCTCAAGGCGGAGGCCGGTGTCGATCCCAAAGCGGTGGCAAACAACGAGCCAGAAAACAACGGTGAAACTCCACCTTCGCATGAACAAGCAAACTCCGAACCAACGAAGCAGTGATGGCTAAAGAGGCCAATGACCTTGATGTATCCACCATTCCAGCTGCCTACAAAGCCCAGCTAAGTCATTACCTCCAATTCATTCGCCTAGAAAAAGGCCTCAGCGCTCACTCTGTTCAGTCCTATGAACATGACTTAAAACGCTATTTCCAGTTTTTGATTCATCACGCCAAAATTCATGACATAGCCGGGGTTACTATGACCCACATTGAGTCCTTTTTACATTATCTAATCGATGAAAGCCTACTGTCAAGCAGTAGTTTAGCTCGCAACATTTCTAGCATTAGAGGCTTTCACGAGTTTGCGATGGTCGAAAACTTTAGCCACGCCAACCCCGCCGAGCTCATTGAGCTACCCAAAAAAGCCAAAAAACTACCCGAAGTACTCGACCCCTTTGAAGTTTCGGCACTCTTAGAAAGTCCCGACATAAAAACACCTGCAGGCATACGCGATCGAGCCATCCTAGAAACACTTTATGGCACGGGTATGAGAGTAAGCGAACTCACCGATCTAGAAACCAATCGCCTATTTTTCGAAATCGGTTTTATCCGAGTCATAGGTAAAGGCCGAAAGGAACGCTTAGTTCCAGTAGGAGAAATGGCTCAAGATGCCTTGGAGCACTACATAGAGCATGTGAGGCCGCTGTTTTTCAACCCTCAAAAAGTCGACAAAGCAAAAAATAAGGTCTTTTTGAACCAACGAGGTGGCGCACTGAGCCGTATGAGTGTGTGGAATATTGTCCGGAAGGCAGCCCTAGATGCGGGTATTACCAAAAGTGTCTACCCTCACATTTTTCGCCATTCCTTTGCCACCCACCTACTCGAAGGTGGTGCGGATCTACGTGCCGTGCAAGAGATGCTTGGCCACAGCTCTATTGTGACCACAGAAATTTACACCCATGTCGACCGCAGCCTACTCCGCGATACCCATATCCAATTTCATCCACGCGGCTAGCAAGTGAAAATGTTATCGGGTTTGACTACTTTGCATCCAATACGATTCACAAACGACACTGCAATGCCCAATATCACTGTTTCCCCTTACCAAGCTACGTTTACAACCTCTCCCTTCGGGTTCATGTATACAAAGGCCACTTCATTCAGTAAAGTGCCTCATATTCTACTCATTCTTGCTCTTTCATTGCTTGCAAGTTCCTCTATTTGGGCGCAGGTCGGATGGAATAAAGCCTACGAGAACGGTTTAGTGGTATCGGCTGAGGGTGTAGCCTCCGAGGTTGGCCGGCACATCCTCCAACAAGGCGGAAACGCCATCGACGCAGCCATCGCTGTACAATTCGCACTCGCCGTCACACTCCCAAGAGCCGGCAACCTCGGTGGTGGGGGTTTCATGGTAGCACATATGGCCGACGGTACGGTCGCCTCCCTGGACTTCCGCGAGCGCGCACCCGGACTCGCCCACCGCGACATGTATCTGGACTCCGGCGGGAAATACCTCTCCGACCTTAGCAAAACCGGCGCACTTGCGGTTGGCGTGCCTGGAACGGTGGATGGTATGGTGAAAGCACATGCGCGCTTCGGAAGTTTGCCCTGGGCAGATCTTTTAGCCCCCGCCATCGCGCTAGCGCGCGAAGGCTATGCCCTCTCCTACTCCCAAGCTTCTTCCTTGAACAATACCAAATCGGCGTTTACACCCTTTGAAGCATCGAGGAAATACTTTTGGGCGCCATGTGAAAAGCCTAGCGTTTCAACAAGCACTGCCAAGGCCACGAACGCAGCTAAAGCCGCAAACACATCAACCAGTAACCCTGTAAACGCTGCTAGAGCTAAAGATCCAGGGGCGAAAGCAGAAATTATGAGCGGTAATGCTACTGAGAAACTCTCGGATGAGGCATGCCGGGCTTTTGAGGAGGGGGAGCATTTTCAGCAAAACGATTTGGCTCGGACTTTGGAGGGTGTTGCGGAGAAGGGTCGGGAGGGATTTTATGGGGGCTGGGTAGCCGATCGGATTGTGCAGACCATGGGAAAGTATGATGGTTTAATTAGCCATGAGGATTTAAAGGCTTATGAGAGTGTTTGGAGGGAACCTTATGAGGTAGAATTTCGGGGGTATCGCTTGCACATAATGCCGCCACCGAGTTCAGGCAGTATTGCGGTTGGACAAATTTTACGGATGATGGACACTCAAGAATTGGATTCTTTGGAACATCATTCTGCCGCCTATTACCATCTTTTGGCCGAGGCGATGCGAAGGGCATTTGCTGATCGAGCTCACTATTTGGGGGATCCAGATTTTTACCCGGTGCCGAGCCAAGCACTTAGCGAGAGCGATTATGCAGCCGAGAGAATGGCTAGTTTCGATCCAGACCGGGCAACACCCTCTGACAAAATACGTCATGGTGAAGTTTCTATGTTCAAAGAAAGCTATGAGACAACCCATTTTTCGATTATTGATGCTCAGGGCAATGCGGTTGGAATCACGACTACCTTGAACGGCTCTTTTGGTAGTAAACTGGCCGTGGATGGAGCAGGTTTTTTACTCAATAACGAGATGGATGACTTTTCCGCCCAGCCTGGCACGCCTAATATGTTTGGATTACTGGGGGGTGAAGCCAATGCCATTGAGTCTGGAAAACGCATGATCAGTAGTATGACACCGATTATTGTGAGTAAAGATGGACAAGTTAGGATGGTTGCAGGTGCTGCGGGGGGACCCCGAATTATCACTGCTACTCTGCAAAATGTACTTAATGTAGTGCTATTCGATATGAATGCTCAACAGGCCAACGCGTCGCCGCGCATTCATCATCAATGGTACCCCGACCGACTACTCTTTGATCCCATGAGCCTAAGCGCGGATACCCAAGCGTTATTACGAGGCAAAGGTCATGAACTAGTACAGACCACTTTGGCTAGGGTACATTCGATTGTAGTCGACTCACAAGGACGTCTCACCGGGGGAGTGGACCCTCGGGGCGATGGGTATGCGGCCGGTTACTAGTTACAGTGTCAAAGCATGCCTAAGGCTTTTTCGTAGGCCTGTTGAATGTTCACCTTATTCACCTCACTGTGGGAGGTGTTGAATATGACCTCTCCGTTGGCGATGACCAATACCTGAGGAGATTCGTGTCGAACACCCGTCTTTTGGGCTAAGTATTGAGAAATAGGTCGAAATCGGACTACTTCGACCATACTACGATCCATTTCTGGCCACTCTCCTAGGGGGACACTGTCTAAGTTTTGTTTGGCAAAGAAACTTATAGCACAGCTCTGTGAATGCTTTAAAATGAGTTGCACTCGGGCACCAGAAGCTGTAAATACTTCTTCTACAGAATCCTCGGATTCCAATTGGATCCAGTCGGTTTCTTCCGCGCCCTTACCAAATAGTTTGTTTAAAAATCCCATTTTAAAAATTAACAATAAGTTTAGCTACTTTCATTGTTTCTAATATACGAGCTTTGTTACTTAAGTATTCGAGGTCCTTTAGGCATATCGATCGTTTGGAATCACTAACTACACTTTAACTCGCTACACTTTCACTTGATATACTTTTACTTATGACAACTAAAACTCAAATTCAGTGGCTTGGACATTCTGCTTTTCGCATCATCAGTCCTGACGGATACACTATCTATATTGATCCCTTTCTATCTCAGAACCAAAGCACACCCGACCCATGGAAAAAAGTTGACGAAGCTGATTTTATCTTTTTAACCCATGGCCATGATGATCACGTTGGGGACACTCTAGATATAGCAGCAAAAACAGGCTGCAAAGTAGGTGGCATGGTTGAATTAATAGGTTTACTTCAACTCGAAGGACTTCCTGCATCCCAAAGTATAGATTTTAACAAAGGGGGCAGTGTGCATTTCGATGATTTTTCGGTGACCATGGTCCACGCCAATCACTCTTCGTCGTACAAAGGAGCTTATGCTGGTGAGGCGTCCGGGCTTATATTTTCGTTTGAAGATGATATCTGCATCTATCATATGGGAGATACCAATATTTTTGGGGACCTAGAACTCTATGGGGAATTGTATGAGCCTGATATTGTGCTAGCTCCGATTGGTGATCATTACACGATGGGTCCGGAAGAAGCAGCCTATGCCGTTCAACTGATTAATCCAAAACTGGCTATTCCCATTCATTATGGCACCTGGGAAGCAATTGCTTCCGATCCTATTGAATTCAAGTATTTTGTGGAAGAAGACGAAGAAATACAGGTAATCATTCCGGCAATAGGAGCCGATATTTTTTAACTTTCTAGTTCATACAAATCTAATTCACATGTACAGCAAACAACCAATTACATTCACTCAAAGTACATTCATCCCCACTATTTTTGTTTTACTGAGTATCGCCCTTTTTACATCACCAAGTCTTAATGGCTACTCAGGACTTACGCCGACAAATAAGTTGACAACTGCAGAAATAAGCCACAACGAACCGATGTATCCCGCAGCGTATTTCTGGTGGGGACAAATAGGTCATCGCGCCACCGGTTGGATTGCACAAGATCTTTTAAGCCCTCAGGCCCGGCAAGCGGTACAGCGTGTATTGGATGGAAATTCCTTGGCTGAGGTCAGCACCTGGATGGACGAAGTGCGTTCGGATCGAAGTTTTGATTTTATGGACCCATGGCATTATGTAACCATTCCACCGGGTAAAACCTATGAAACGGCCGAAAAAGCCGAGAGTGGCGATATACTTTGGGCACTGGATAAATTAGTTAGTGAACTCAAGGCAGGTAGATTAAGCCCTGAACAGGAAGCTATCAACCTGAAGGTATTAGTGCATCTAATTGGAGATTTACACCAGCCTTTGCATGTGGGTAACGGCACGGATCGTGGTGGAAATGATGTGCTGCTCGAATGGTTTGGTGAACGGTCTAATTTACACCGGGTTTGGGACAGTGAGATGATCAACTCTAAGCAACTTAGCTTTACTGAATTGGCTGACTTTATCGATGACGGCCTCGATGAAACAGTAATTGAAGAGTGGCAATCTACGCATTGGTACGATTGGGCCATGGAATCGCAGTCATTGCTAGACCAGGTGTATGACTTACCGGAAAATGGGCGCTTGAGCTATGAATACATGTATAAAAATTATGATGCGGTTCAACTACGTTTACTACAAGCAGGGGTTCGAATGGCTGGAATTATTAACGATATATACGGGGAATAATGAGCGAAAAACGATGGCGTTGGGGGGTTCTTAGTGCGGCAAATATTGGGCGAACACGATTCATCCCTGCCCTTCAATCCATGTCCAACGTAGAAGTGGTCGCGGTGGCCTCACGTAGTCTTCAAGCGGCCGAGGTTTTTGCCCAAGAATGCGGGATACCCCAAGCGTATGGAAGTCATCAGGAACTCCTGGAACAACCCGATATCGATATCTTGTACAACCCAACCCCAAATCACCTCCATGTACCTCTGAGCATTAAGGCCCTCAAGCACGGCAAACATGTACTTTGCGAGAAACCTATCGCCTTAACTACAGGAGAATTAGACCAGCTGGTTCAGGCTCAGCAGCAGTACCCACTGGCACGGGTTATGGAGGGTTTCATGTACCGTTTTCACCCACAATGGTGCTACATTTGTGAGATTATTCGTGACCAAATCATTGGAGAGGTTACCCACGTACATTCTATTTTCACCTATTTTAATGACGATCCACAAAATATTCGCAATCAAGACGACCTGGGTGGGGGTAGTCTATTAGACATCGGATGTTACTGCATAGATGTGGCTAAAATGATCTTTAATGGAAACCCTAAAAGCGCTCAATCTCATATCGACTATGACTCCAACTTTGGAACCGACCGCCTAACCACCGGTTTATTGGAATTTGAACGGGGTACCGCCACACTGGTATGTTCGACCCAAACCTTCCCTTTTCAGCAAGTATGCATTCACGGAACCCAAGGCCGCATAGAAGTCGATATTCCCTTTAACTCTGCCTCGGACGAAGAGCTCCGAAGTATTCGAGTTATCACCCAGAATGGCGTAGAAGAAAAAACCTTTGAGCAAGCTAATGCCTATGCGCTAATGGCTCAAGAGATGCAGCACGCTATCGAGGAGCAGAAACCTGTGCCTATTACTCTTGAAGATTCTATGGAAACAATGGCCATTATTGACCGGCTATTTAGCCCTAATAATGATGATTCTTGGGGCGAAACTCCATGAAAAAGGCGACAGACGTGACGGCAAACGTGACCGCAGATATTGCGGCAGACCTGATCGCAAAACAACGAGACTATGACATTATCGTCCTAGGCGCAACGGGCTTCACCGGTCGACGTGCGGCTCGTGAGTTAATGAACCAGTATTCTTCTAAATACCAAATTGGGCTGGCTGCGCGAAATAGGGAACGCCTAGAGACCTTGGCTGACCAACTCGGTCTACCTACCAAAGATTGTTTCATCGTGGACACCACCGATACCGAACGCGTCCGAGAAGTGGTCGGGTTCACTCACTTAATCGTGAGTACTGTTGGGCCTTATACATTGTATGGTGAATCGGTCATTGCAGCCTGCGCCGAGCTCGGTACTCATTACACCGATATAACCGGCGAAGTTGATTTTATTGCTCGCATGAGCGAACGCCACTCAGACAAGGCACAAGCTTCAGGTGCGCGATTGGTTTCATTTTGCGGCTTTGATAGTATTCCTGCTGAGGTAGCCGTCCACAAACTCGCACAACGATTTGGTCCCGAAGACCAACTTATTATTCAATCCTATTACACCACCAAAGGGGGGCTAAATGGTGGCACCATTGCCACCATGCTCAATAAACTAGCCTCTAGTGGTAATAACCAAAATATTGGCCCCGATGTATTGGTCGCTACAGGCATATACAAAGAAGTGGCGGGTAAAATTACAGCAGAAAATGAGAGTACTAACCCAGAGCTACCCAACTTGGTTCAACCTAAGGGCGCACAATTTTTTGGCTTCATTGGACGTATTCAGCGTTGGAGCACTCCGTTCATTATGAGTGGAGTCAACGCACGAGTAGTATATCGCTCCATGAGTCACCAACAATTTTTGGGGAGCTATGCCTTCAAGCGCTTTGGATATTCTGAGCAAAGCAGCTTAGGCCGGTGGTATGCCCCAGGATCGTTTATCATGACCACCTTATTACTAATCACCCTAACTACCCTTGGACCCTTTGCCTGGTTCCGCTCCTTACTCTCTAACTTTGTTCCATCCCCCGGAGAAGGCCCTTCTGAGGAGTCCATTGAGCAGGGATTTATGCAACTAAATGTCTTTGCAGAAAGTAGTTCGGGCCAAAAAGAACAACTTCAGTGCACCTTTTCGGGTGATCCAAGCAACAAGGCTACTGTTTTTTTTCTGGTTCAATCCTCAATTTTACTCCTTAAACAACTCGAAGCTAAGTCGTTGGCACCGGCCGGTTTTCACACCCCATACACTGCTTTTGGAAAGGCTTTAGAGCAGCAACTAATCAACAATGGGTATGAAATACATATTTAAAAGGGAATTTTTTGTATTATTTTTCACTTAGTATTTAAAAATGAATATGCAGATAATTCAACATCCGTCGCCATTGCGTTTTCAAATTCATCTCGTTTTCTAAAAGCAGCTGAAAAGAGTGCTCAACCACCGAACTGATTTCATATATTCTCCGCCTATGCCATCTATGGTCACCTTCAACAACAAGATCAATCGCGAGTTTAGCCAAGAGGTTAAAAAACGTGTCAATGCTTATTTTGAAGAGCAAAATATTTCCAAACATGCCAATGCTGCTATGGTAATTAAAACAGCGGTTATCCTTGGTATATACTGGGGTGCCTATGCACTCATCATGCTGGGTGGATTAAGCCTGAATTGGATGTGGGCGCTGGCTGTTGTCATGGGTATTGGAATGGCGGGTATAGGTTTTTCTATAACCCATGATGCACTTCATGGTGCTTATTCGTCAAATCAGCATATAAATAACTTTATAGGCTTATTTTTTGATTTAGTGGGAGCAAACGGGTACATCTGGAAAATTACGCACAACATTATTCATCATACTTATACGAATATTCACGGTCATGATGAGGATTTAGAGGTAGCTGAATTTATTCGTCTATCCCCACACACCGAGCATAAACCCATTCACCGCCTTCAACATGTACTGGCATTTCTAGCCTATAGTTTTGCCACCTTCTTTTGGGTATTTATCAAAGACTATTGGTATTTCATCAAGAATCCGTTAGGACCTTATGAGGATAAAAAACACCCCGTTTCCGAGTGGATTAAGTTATTTGTGACCAAAGCCTTTTACCATACCTATATCATTGTGTTACCGCTACTACTTTTAGATATTACATGGTGGCAACTTCTCATTGGATTTACCTCAATGCATTTGGTAGCAGGATTAATTTTAGGCGTTATTTTTCAGCTGGCTCATGTGGTAGAATCGACTACCCATCCCATCCCTAATGAAGATAACATGATCGAAAATCACTGGGTTATTCATGAAATGCTTACCACTAATAACTTTGCCCGGTCCAATAAAGCCCTTTGCTGGTATGTTGGTGGGTTGAATTTTCAGATAGAGCATCATCTTTTCCCTAAGGTGTGCAGCATTCATTATCCAGCCATTAGTCCAATTGTAGAGCAGACCGCAAAAGAATTTAGCATTCCTTACAACTGTCATGAAACCTTTGGCGAAGCGGTTGCGTCTCACTATCGCACGCTTAAGCAGTTTGGAGACCCAAACTTTAGCTACCAAGAAGAATCGCCCTTAGCTGCGACATAAATTCATAGCTTTTTTCTTATCAATAGAGTTGTAATGGGGATGATTTCCGGTGAGCAAACACCCACTCGTATTGATCCAGCGACAGTGGATTGATTGCCTTCTTACTAGTCTTCGGTTTTGGGTACCAAATGTTCTGGACCTACGGTAGCTACAGGTACTTCTTCGCAGTCATTTAGGATGTAGGCACTCGTGATTTTAGCGGTACCCTGAAGCATTCGGGTAACCGAGCAGTACTTGGTCATGGACAAGAAAATAGCCCGAGCCAATTTCGCCTCTAATACCGGACCATTGACCTTAAAAAGTACATGAATATGTTCAAAGACCGCTGGGATTCCTTCCGATGTTCTCAATCCCTGCACATGGACATGATAAGAATCCATTTCCTGTTTTTGCTTATTTAGCACACTGATTATGTCCATTGATGTACACGCACCCAATCCTACCAGCAGCATTTGCATGGGTCTAAAGCCTTTACCCTCTCCACCAATAGCCTCCGAACCATCTAAATGTGCTTGATTCCCATCATCATTGGTTGCTACCAGGTGAACGGCCTTATTTTGTTGTTCTAAACGTATGGTCATGATATCTATCTACTTTATTTAAGTTCTTGGATACGTGTCCACCAGGGATCCAGTGTTGTAACGGTGAAGGAATCCAATCGGGTTGTCTGGCCTATCTCTGGAATGATCACCTGAATGGTATCCTTTTCGGCGTTGCTTTTCAACTGCTCTGAGTCCGCATATTTTTGTAGTTCGGCTTTAGAGGCTTTAGCTCCAAACACCGGCGAGGTTAAATACCAAAGTATAATCGCAGTAAATAAAAACCCAATTGCTTTAAGCAATAACCAGATGAATGTCATAGTGAGAAATTTGCTAACCATATAGGTAGCACAAATGCGAGATTAAAGCAGTACATCTCAATCTATATTAATGAGCTTTCTTTGTTTATCTGACTCGGCACGTTCGATAGTTAAAGACGTATGACCAAGCTCTTTATTAATGCGAGAAATATGTTTAGTACGCTTATTTTAAAACTGCGATGGATTAGCTAAACCTCTAAAGTAATAACTACTCGGTTACATACCTGGAGTTAAGATCCACATCAAAAACAAAATATGATGAAACTTCCTAATCAATTATCGAAAAGTCAAAACGAACTCCAAATTCTATCATCCCTAATAGCCGTAATTGGTTATTATCTCTCAAATTTAGCAGGTTACGCATCAAATTAAGCCCAAAATCTCCCCGTATCCACCAACCCTTATTCCAGGCCAGTGCTTCATGCGAATAATACACCCACTCAGCGCCTGCTCTAAAACTTTCCTGAACGACACCGCTAAGCACAAAGTCTGGGATAGAGCTGTCAAAGTCTTTATCGATAATCTGCTCGCCTTGCAATAGTCCCCCAAGATATGGGCTTAATTTAAGACCTTTTAATAAACCGCCCATAAATAAATCAACCCGAAATTCTCCAAATATATAATCATTAAACTGAGTGGCTATACCGCGTCCAAGATACAAGTAGCGACCGTGCGCTTGGCCAGTATTATAAGATTGAGCACCTACCATCTCTGCGTTTATTTGTAACTTGAGTGGATGTTGCCTAGTTGTATAGGTGGCGTTGAAGAATACATTAAAAATACTTAGTTCATCAATTCCGCGGCGTTTACGGTTGAAAATAATGTCGTCGATTATCACTTCAGTGTGTATCGTTAGTATATTTCGTGTTTGTGCATCGAATTGTAAATTCGATTGTGAGCCAAAACTAGCATCGCTATGACCGCCCCAAAACTGCCCCCAAAAAGCAATTCCTGTCATGAAATTAATAAAATCATTCGCAGGAGCATTATCCGCTTGAAAAAATCCTATATATCCTGGAAGCATATACTTGGGCTGAGGCACCGCAGTCCAACCCGAAAAAATAAGACTCTCGCGATACGAAAACATCAAATGCTCGCGCGGCCTCCAATCCAGTCGCTTGGCAAACAGGTAACGCTTGACTGATGAAGGATCAAATCTAGTATCCCCATTGAATACATTATCGGAATTTAAATTATCCAAGTAGCCCATCACCGAAGAAAGCTGTAGGTGCTTTGTACTTATATTGATCTTCAACTGATCATAGGTCACCGATTGATCCGACAGCAGACCAGACGACTGCCTATAAACTCCCCAATGATTAAGTACCCGGCCCCCATACACCTCCAAAAATTCATTAGAAAAGCCCAGATAAGTCTCTTCGTTTCTAACATAAAATCGCCTTACTGCGTCTAGTCCATCGATGTTTCGGTCTTCATAATACTCAAGACGAGCATTTGCCTGAATGACTCCGCCTTTATAACGAATCCCAGGCGCCAACTCTATCATAGGCCATAGATACAAAATATCATCACTAGGGCGATACATATGATCGCGCTCAGAATTATTAGCCTGCAGATAGCTTGCCCCTCGCAGATCCAGAACTGGCCTCTCCGAGGCATCTCTTCCCGTTCTATCCAGCAAAAAATCTATCCATATTGCTTCGAACTCAGTAAATTCATGCTCTGCTACATCTTCCAAGGCTGCATGTAGCTCGTCATAGCGATACGGCATATCTGTCGGATGAAGCTCCAATAGATACCCTCGATCCTGCAGCTGCTTTATATATTCGTAACTTTGCCGGTCGTATAACGATAGTATTCGCGAATCCTGTTGCGCATGCGCCACATCATAAACTGCCAAAATTATACCAATACACCCAAAAAAAGAGAAAGCTCGTCTCAAACTATATCCCATTGTCCAAGTATAAAAAATATTGTGAAACAATATACTAGCTAAAAAAAATATTTGCATGTTCATTTAGCGCCGCCTTTAGCTTTCTATTTTCAGGGCTAATTCACTATTTTATAATCCA
Source organism: uncultured Balneola sp. (assembly GCA_902529365.1). Taxonomy (GTDB): domain Bacteria; phylum Bacteroidota; class Rhodothermia; order Balneolales; family Balneolaceae; genus UBA1275. The sequence goes on along the minus strand of CABZWK010000009.1, from coordinate 8,499 downwards.
TATATGATACTGTATTTACATCTAGTACAATGGGTTGACTCAATTCCAAATTTGAAACTAGGACGACCTAATTAAAATTAGCTAAAAATAAATAATCATAGGAACGAAAAGCCGATTTATGCAAGTTGTAAACGTAGGACGATTCATCAAGATAGATCTACTAGAGTAAGGCTCTTATTAACATAAAATCACACAATCAAGAAAGATAACTTAAAAAATTATTATCAGTAAATGACAAAGCTAAATAAGAATTTCTCTCACTTTGTGGAAGCACCAAGTTCGATGGAAGTTCAAAAAAGTTTTAATATTACCACATCTATGGGTTTGGTAAGCGGAATAACAAGCTCGCGTGCTGAATTTCTTCGAACAGCTACACCGCTTGCTTTAATTGCCGCGTTTGGTATTCCCATGAGTTCATGCGGAGTTGCGGATTCCGGAGACGGCTCAGATCTTGATATGAATGACAACAGTGATGACACTGGCAATGACGACTCTAACAACAACAGCAATAGCGGTACTTCTGCCTTTAGCGTAGATGGAAATACTATAACCATCGATACGACGATCTCCGGTGGACAAGCTCTAGCCTCTGCTGGAGGCTGGCTAATTGCAAGTGAGTTTGGATTCTTAGCTATTAACATAGACGGAACTCGCATTCGCGCTTTTTCCGATATATGCACCCATGCCTCGTGCAGAAATGCATGGCAATATACCAATTCAACCTTTATTTGTACCTGCCATAATTCTGTATTTAACAATTCAGGTGAAGTTGTCAGTGGACCAGCAAACAGTCCATTACCAGAATATTCGGTCAATAAAAATGGCGATATTATCAAAATCACCAAAGGGTAGCGCAGACATTTTATAGAGCTCTTCCTAAATTTTGGCTATGATTTAATGCCTCATAGCTTAACTCATCAAAAAAGAAAACTAGCCGCATTAACGCCTGCCTAATTTGTTATCAAGCTTTCAAAATAATTGACAGCTCATCTTCTAATTCTTCAAGAGTTTTACCCTTAGTCTCGGGCATAATACGAAGAACAAAGACTAATTGAAGCACCATCATAAATGCAAAGAAGCCAAATAATGGTGCAGGGTTATCCCCTAATAAATCCATGAAAAACAGTGTGAATAATGTAATCAATGCTGCGAATACCCAATGCACCCCTGTCCCAAACGATTGACCACTGGCACGTACATAATTGGGGAAAATTTCAGAAATAAACACCCAAATTATAGCCCCTTGGCCAATGGCATGCGAGGCAATGAAGCCAAACAAAAAAAGCACCACGATAGTCCCCTCCACCCCAGTATAAAAAGCACAGGAAACCACAGAGAGCGTAACGATATAGCCTATTGATCCATAAAGCATGAGTTGCCTACGACCCGCTCTATCTATAAGTAACATAGTAAAGACTAAATTGACCACACCGACGCCTACGGAGGACACTAGAGCCGTACTGTTTGCTAAACCTGCCGCTTCGAAGATTCTAGGGGCGTAATAAATAACGAAGTTAATTCCAGATACCTGATTAAAAAATGCCACTAAAAAAGCTAATATTATGGAAAAGTTATATCTACCTGAGAAAAATGGATAGTTTTGCTTCATGGTTGAATGATCTTCAGATTCAAATAAATACTGAGTATTAAACTCTGAAATTCCAAACAAAGATAAAGTTTGCTCTACTGCCTTTCTATCTTTTGTATATACCGCTAACCATCGTGGGCTATTTGGTATTCCAAACACCATGACCATATAAATCAATGCTGGTATGCATTCAAAACCTAACATCCATCTCCATGAGCTTTCTCCAAAACTATCACCAATCACCCAATTTGAAATAAAAGCGACTAAAATTCCAAGTACAATCATAAATTGATACAAAATACCTAAGCGTCCCCGCAGGGCAGCGGGTGCAATTTCAGAAATATACGTTGGTGCTGCCACTGAAGAAGCTCCAACTCCTAATCCTCCAACAAATCGAAAAAATGAAAACAAAAAAGGATCCATAGCAAGCGCTGAACCTAAGGCAGATATTAGGTATAACAAACCAATTCCAATTAAGGTATTCTTTCGACCAAATCGATCACAGGGAATTCCACCAGTTAACGCGCCAATAACTGTACCCCAAAGAGCCATAGACATGATAAAGGTGCCATGGAAAAGTGGACTTGTGTTCCATAATGATTGAATTGGTTGATCCGCTCCCGAAATTACAGCGGTATCAAAACCAAATAAAAGTCCTGCTAATGCCGCAACAATTGAAGCGTATAGCAATGTATATGATTTCTTCATGGTTGATTATTCCGATTATTTGAATAAACATACTCTATCCATCTATTTTTGGAAATACAAAAATAAAATATACTAGCACTTACGTTACAACAACTATTTATTCAGTTACTTACATGATACAATTATCAATAATTTAGCTTGATCTAGTTCACAATTACCAAAAAACCAACCAAACTACTGCTATACCCACCCTAATCGCACTCGGTCACCAGGGCGCAATTGTGCCAAACGCCACTGCTGATCTTGAGGCACATAGGCGATCCGTGGATAACCACCGATAGTTTGCCCATCCGGCCCTAGCACAATCGGCTGCCCACTAGGTGGTAACTGAATAATGCCAGGCCGCACCACTGACGACCACATTGACGGCAACTCTGCTAAAAATGCCCGCCAATCTCGTTCTCGAGCCTCATCAACCACTCGTCTGCTCAGCCGAATTCCCATCCGATTACTATCCGAGCGCACCTCGTACTCGCTTCCCATGACATACTCCTGAAATTCTTGAGAAATCCAGACCCACTCGGGTCCTTTTTGGCACCTAAATCGAGGGGTTCCTGCAAATCTCCCCACGGATTTATATATCCTCTGCCTTTTCTGTGCTTTCTGAAGTGTTTCCAGATTATGCGCCATCTCGATACCTTGCATCACTTCTTCACCTTGACCAGAATACTTCCAACGAATAACCTGCCCTTTCTCCAATGCTCCCCGATCTGCTAGCCCAGAAATAGAGCCCCAATACCGTTGACCTGCGTAGTCACTCGCGCGCACCGCCATATATCCTCGGCAGCCTTCTTGACTAATTCCCCAACGCAGAACATCACCCACCTGCACCTTGACTAAGGTATGTAATGGAATATTCCACGATTGTGTTTCACTGGTTAATTTGTCCCTGAGCGTTGTTTTGGATTTACCACTAGTTAATGTAGTTCGTTCACAGCGCACCTCAAAATCAGCCCCTGTTAAAACAATTATCGCCTCATTGCAACACCGAAGAACTGGACCTTTCAATGTGCATTCCAACACTACTCCGCTATTTTGACCATCTATCTGACTACCTAATTTACCACCTACTGCTTCTAATGCCGTCTCATAGGCAAGCAAATCCGCAGCACCTGATCGCGGCAAGCCATAGGCCAAGCCAACCGAGCGCCCACGATCCTGCAGACTTGTCCAAAGCCCTGGCTCAAGCACTTCAAAGGAAACAAAATCTTGGATTGAATCTTCAGCAAACTCACCAGTAACTGGCCCTAAATCATCACTCGATACAGGTATGGAATTTCCAACTAAATCCTGTTCAGAATCTTTTTCCAAAACCCAATCAATATCCTGATCAGTACCCTGCTCCAAACCACGGAAGTCTAGCTCGTTTTTCAGCGCATCAAACTCCTGTTCATTAATTGCGCGGAATCGAACGCGGTCGCCAATCTGCACCGGTGATGGGTTTTCATCACGAATACCCGCTCGCGGATCCAACAATACCAAGGGCGTTTCTCCCAAACTATTCCATCCACCTGGGCTCGAAAAGGCGTACCACCCTGTTTGGCCAGCACCAATACCAACGGTACCTGCTGGAATGCGCGTTCGAGGCGCATCCAAACGGGGCAATGACAATGCGGATTCTAATCCATCCAAAAAGGCAAAACCTGGCAAAAAGCCCATGGCAGCAACCCAATATTCCCCACTGCTATGACGCTGAATAAATTCGTCCCTGCTAAGTCCACTGAAGTTTTCAATCCGAGACCAATCCAGACCTTTATTGTAGCAAACGGGCAGTTCGAAAACCTGCGCTGGGATGCTTGACAGTTCATTTGCCCTAGCCACAGCATCTGTCAACTCTTTCTTCAACTCCTTCCAAAGCTGATCGATGGGCTGTAAGCTTGGATCGAAACGGATCCCCATAGACACATAAGCTGGAGCCCATTCTACGCTGCTAACCCAATCCGATGATTGCTGTACAAGATTCTGTTTTAAGGCTAGAAAGCAGCTTAAGCAACGCTGCCTAAATGCTACATCAACCCGGCTAGAATTACCCGCGGCAGGTACTGATTCATTATGTACTGGGTGATGATAAACTGCTTCAACCAGCAGTACATCTTCGGTCAGTGCCCATGCACGAAAACCATTCAGCCCCCAATCCATAGGGCTTGAAAGCTCCCAATTTTCTATAAGCAAGGGCGTACCTCAATATCCAATTCTTTCAAACTACGGGCGATTAGCTCGGCCATTTCAACGGCACCGGGAGTGTCGCTGTGCAGGCAAATACTTTGGACTTTTAGCGAGCGCGAAATTCCATCGACGCACCGGATTTGCCCATGGAGTACCATTTCTTGGACCTGTGCCAAGACAATGGAAGGATCGGAATATACGGCCCCATCCTTTGACCGAGATCGAAGGGTCAAATTAGGGTTATAAGCCCGGTCAGCAAATGCTTCTGCGCAAAATCCATCCCCTAACTTCATATCAAAGGCCCAAAACTCATTGGTCACTTCCGAACTAGTGCCAGCATGAACCCCGGCACCCTCATCGGAACTAGCTACAGCTTCCGACTCGGAACTGCCAAGCTCGGACTCGTATGAGCGTCCTTCATCGACACTCATAATATCTAAACCTATCCCTTTCGACATCTCCGATTCCGAAAGACCATACACCAAGATATCGTCATCCCAATTTCGAAATAAGGTCCAAAGTTTTTCAGCCCAACTTTCATATTTACTCGCCATGTTGTATAAAGCCCCATGTGGTTTAATGTGATGCAATTCGACACCTACCTCCCGAGCTAAACTACGACCAAAGTCTAACTGATTATATAACGACTTAGCTACCAAATCCGACCATGGCTTTTCAACCCGCCCAAAGCCTTGCCGGTCAGGGAAGGAAGGGTGTAAACCGATGGCAATATCTAAGTATGCTGCGTGCTCCATAGTAGTGCGAATCGAATGGCCATCTCCACGATGACCTCCACATGCAATGTTTATCGAGGAGACCAAGGACATAATTTTCCGATCTCGGAGCTGTTGTTCTGGACGCGGGTCTAGCGCATCCCATTCACCTAAATCACAGTTTATATCAATATGTATTTTTTTCTCTTTTGACATGTTACCCACTCTTATAATCTAAAAATTTTGTTTTAGTCATGTTTCCCATACTTTGTTATAAACAGGTCCCGTTTACATTAACCAGTACCCCAGCCAACTTACCAAGCTAAAAGTCATTCATCTATGTTATTTATATTTAGTAATTTAGCGTCAAACATACCAATATTTTTGCAGTTTTTTTAAATGATTCAAAAGTACTCTTCAAATCTAACCGCCTGCTAGCCACCAAACACACTCCATAAACTTCTGGCGGCGATCAAAACGGTCACAAAAACCACACCACCGCCAAGCAGCCGAACCCTTTGCGAGTTGGCATAATCTCCCATAATTCGTTTGGAGCTGGTTAACCACAAGATCACGCCTGCTAATAAGGGAAGCAGTACTCCGTTGGCTACCTGCGCAAATTGAATGACTCCGATTGGGCTAAAACCTGATATAGCCGAAAGGACTCCGATGCCCAAAACACTGATCCAAACCGCTCGAAAACGCCAATCTTGAAGCCCGTCTGGCCAACCCATAATCCCTTTCACCGCGTAAGCAGCGGCCAGCGGTGCCGTTATAGCAGATGATATTCCCGCCGCAAATAATCCTAGTCCTAGCACATACGGAGCCCAAGCTCCAAGTAATGGTTCCAAAGCCTGCGCCATATCCATGACCGAACGAATCCCTGTGCCTTGTACATTGGCCGCGCAGGTAATAACAATACTCATCGAAATTATCCCCCCAAGAATAATCGCCGTAGCATTTTCGCGGCGTAGATCAGGCAATTCCTCGGGCTCTGCATAGCGCTCCTGCACTACCGAAGCGTGCAAAAATAAGTTGTAAGGCACCACTGTTGTGCCCACCAGCCCCACCACCAACAGCCAATCATCGGCTGGAATACTGGGTGTTATGAATCCGCTAAGCACCTCAGACCAGTCCGGACTACTCATAACCATGGTGGTCAAAAACACCACACTCATGAGCCCAACCAGGCTCACCAATACCCGCTCAATCACTTTAAAATGACCACGATATAGCACCGCAAAAGCAAAAGCGCCCATGATCAGTGTAAGCGCCACACTGACCACTGAAGCATCAATAAGACCGTTACTAAACCAAGCCTGAATCCCCAAGACTGCGCCAGACAAATTACCTCCCTCATAGGCGGCGTTGCCCACAAAAATGGCCGAAAATACCAACGAAAGCGTGCCTAATCGGACCAAACCCTGCGGCAAGCGTTCGCGCAGAGCCTCGCCCATACCATGGCGAGTTACCACACCGAGTCGGGCGGACATTTCCTGTAGAACCACCGTGGCTACCACTGAAAAAACGAGCGCCCAAAGTAGCGCCGATCCAGTTCGCACCCCAACTATTGTGCACATAGTCACCGTACCAGGACCAATAAAAGCAGCTGTAACCATGGTACTTGGTCCAAAATAACGTCGCCAAGCTTGCCTCATATCCAATACCTCCAACTCCTTAAAATTATCACTATAGAATACTTTTATTTCTCCTACTATAAAAGTAAGTTTATATCGTAATATCATGTAGGTCCAACGGTATAACTAATATAAGACTAAGGCATAACTAGGTTTAGTAGATGGAGAATAGTATTTCAATCAGTGTGAACATTCCTTCAGTTCCCGAAGTCGTTTGGCAGGTACTCACTAGTCCTGAACACCTAGCACAAATCTTTAAAGGCCAGCAATGCTGTTGCGAATGGACCGTGGGTACGAAAGTACGGTTCCTTGAAAACAGAGGTGGCAAGGAAAAAGTCGTCGAAAAAGGGGAAGTCATACGGGTTTCTGCTAACAAACTACTCGAATATAGCTCCCTTCCTACTCAGATGGGGCTCGAAGAAACGCCCGAAAACTACATCGTGGTCTGCTATGAACTCTTAGACAACTACGATGGAACTACGCATCTAGCCATTACACAGAAAGGGTACAAATACGTTGAAGGCGGGTTGGACCGCTATATTTCCGCCAAAAAAAATTGGAAAAAATACCTTCCCAAGCTCATAGAAGCTACTTCTACCATAAAAATTGACGTCGAGGCTTAAGACTTCCACTCTCCCCGCACCGATCGAACCACTGCTTCCGCCACGCGTTCCCCATCCATGGCCGCGGAGATAATCCCTCCGGCGTAGCCAGATCCTTCCCCGCACGGATACAATCCCGACACCTCAGGGTGCACAAACCACTCTTCGTCCCTAGGAATCCTTACCGGAGACGAGGTCCTAGTTTCTGGAGCATGCACCACCGCTTCGTTGGTTAAAAACCCTTTCATTTTCTGGTCAAAAGCCCTAAAACCCTCCCTCAAACGCTCCACAATAAAACCCGGAAGCACCTTGGCTAAATCCACTGATAGTATGCCTGGCGCGTACGAGGTCTTAGGCAAATCTTTGGAAACTCGTCCTTCCATAAAATCCACCAAACGCTGCGCCGGCGCAGTTTGCGTTCGCCCACCAGCTTCCCATGCTTTCCGCTCAATCTCCGCCTGAAAGGCCATCGCAGCCAAAGGTCCATACTCCGCCTCATAGTCCTTGAAATCCGCCAATTCCAATTCCACCACTATGCCCGAATTTGCCGTCAAACGAGCCCGCCGCGACGATGACCATCCATTGGTCACAATCTCTCCTGGCTTGGTTGCACAAGGCGCCACAACCCCACCTGGACACATGCAAAAAGAATACACCCCACGCCCCTCTACCTGATGCACCACCGAGTAGGGTGCTGCCGGCAAATATTCTCCACGCGACTCACACGAATATTGAATGGAGTCAATTAAAGCCTGCGGATGCTCCACCCGCACCCCAATGGCCAGTGGTTTGGCCTCCACTTCGATTTCCCGCCGCACCAACAGTTCAAAGATATCTCGGGCTGAATGACCTGTGGCAAGGATCACATGCTTGACAGAGATGTTGCGAACAGCAGCGTTATTTTCGACAATTCCTTCGATAGCGACGTCACCAACCTCCGTGACTTTTAAGCCAGCAATTCGACGACTTTCTCGCGAACTATCAACCCCCTCGAGCACTAGATCCACTACCCGGTTCCCAAAATGCACCTCACCCCCGTGCGCCAAAATACACTCCCTAATGGCTGAAATAATTTTAGACAATTT
>CABZWK010000008.1 GCA_902529365.1 uncultured Balneola sp. | reverse complement strand
CGGGGGGGTCGGGTTTTTTATTTTCAAAAATAATAAATAAAAACGGGCTTTAAATACCTTTAAAAATCGTTTTTGCAAAAATAATTAAAGTTTATGATTTGAGAAACGATAACTGTGTCAAATCAAAAAACTTCAAATGACAAATTTGAATTCAATTCTAGTTTAGGCGACTAGAATTCAAAATTAAAGGATTAAACAGAAACATAAATAAGGATTAAATCATGGCAAGTTTTGGAGATTTCAATAAGGTAAATACGAACGTAACGGCAATGGAAGCGAGGCTTTCATTGAACAAGATAAATGCGGAACTAGGAAATAGTCGACTAAAACTATCTACTGGTTACAAGATTAATAATGCTGAAGATGATTCGGCTGGATTTGCAATTGCTACTAAACTTAGAAGTAGAATTGCTGGTCTAGAGCAAGCTCTTCAGAATGTAAGTGACGCTAAATCAGTGATGGATATAGTTGAAGGATCTTATTCCTCAATTATGGACAATCTGATTGAAATGAAAGGATTAGCCACACAAGCAGCTAATGATACTTTGAGTTCAGCAGAACGAACATTGATAGCCGAGCAGATAAACGGATTAAGTGTTGATATTAATGCAACTGCTGATGCAGCTAAATTTAATGGAGTATCACTTCTACCGACTTCAGCATCCTCACTAACTTTTCAAGTAGGAGAAGGCACAGCTGATACAATGTCCGTAGCATTAAGTCAAGTTGACACTGCTGGTTTGTTTGGGAATGCTGACAACACAGAATTAGGTAGTGGCAACAATGATATTGAGCTTACAATTGCTGGTGTTACATCTGATACAACAGTTTTAACTGCTGCTACACATGCACGTGGTGAAATTGAATTCGAGATGAATAATACAGAAGTACGTGCAGTAGGTGCTGACTTTAGAGTCTTAATGACTAAAGTTGACACGGCAATCGGAACACTGAATGGATATTTCAACCAATTAGGTATTGATCAACGATCATTATCTGGTAAGGAAGTAAATCTGACTGAGGCGATATCGGCAAATAGTGCCGCTAAGAGTAGAATTATGGATGTAGACTTTGCTAAGGAGCAGTCAAATTCTGTAAGACTACAGATCCTACAGCAAACAGCGACCGCAGCTTTATCACAAGCTAACATGGGTCCACAGGCTGTATTAGGGTTCCTCGGACAGTAAACGGAAAATTAGCGACTTAACCCAAGTGGTTAAGTCGCTAATATACTAGATGAATAGCTGGATGATTCATGTCCATATGATAAAGCCAAGTACCTAGTAAGTAATACATATTGACAAGCTAGAAAGTGAAGTCAGAAGGATAGTTTAAATACGACTTCCACGGAATTACATAAACACATATCTAGAAAAGAGTTGAGTACAACAACTGCTAGATAAAAATCAAAAAGGTAGAATATGATACAATCATATCCCATTTTGAAATGGAACAACACATAGTTCTTTGATTTTATTGAATGATATATAAGGTTCTTTTAATCCTTGGCCCGATCTTCCATTTAATGGGGGGTCGGGTTTTTTTATATTTACAATATTTATATGTACTTATGGATTTTATTAGTTAGTTTTAAAAATGAACTTTGGTGGAATACATAATAAACTTGCTGAAATGGAAGCGAAACTTGCTCTTGATAGAGTAAATAAGCTCCAATCGCAGACGCTTCTTAGGTTGTCTACTGGAAAGAGAGTTAACTCAGTTTCAGATGATCCCGTAGATTTTTCGATTGCTACTAAGCTTAAAGCTAAAATTGCTGGTTTAACCCAGGCGTTGGACAATGTTGCAGAGGGCTTGAACATATTTGGTCTTGTTGAGGGCGCCTACGAAAATATCATGGACAACCTCATCGAAATGAAAAGTCTCGCTACTCAGGCTTCGAATTCTGTTTTGAGTACCACAGCTAGGCAAAATATAGGGGATCAGATAGAGCAGCTAGGTTCCGATATTAATGACCTGGCAAAATCAACTACCTATAACAGTGTTTCACTCCTTGACGGAACAAATTTAGCAGGGAATCTTTCTTACACATTTCAAACGGGCGATGGGACTAGTGATACAAATTCGGTAAATTTACCTGCGGTAAGTACCGGGCAACTTTTTAATGATGGGAGTGCTGGCACGCTCCAAACCAATATTACTATTTCAGCAGTTAATAATGGCTCAGATCCGAAAGTGAGAGGAGAATTTACTATTGCATCATCTGCAACAGCTGCAAATTTTAGCAGTTTTATTACCAATATTGATTCGGCAATCACCGAACTAAATGGCTATATCAATAGCTTAGGTATTGTTCAAAATACCTTTTCAACTAAGGAGTCAAGTCTACTCCAATCAATTAATGTTCATTCCGCGGTCAGATCTAATGCGGTAGACGTTGATCTGGCAAAAGAGCAAAGTGAAAATATAAGATTACAGATTCTCCAAAAAACGGCCGTGGCAGCTTTAGCTCAAGCAAACCTACAACCTGGTGTGATACTTAGTCTTTTAAAATAAAAAATCTCACACACGGTCAAGCGTACGAGATTCAGGGTTTGGTATTTCATAAACGACAACAAAAAACCCTGTACCACTATTTCTTAGTAATACAGGGCTGCGTACCGCGGGCCGGGCTCGAACCGGCACGGCCATTTAAATAACCATTGGATTTTAAGTCCAACGTGTCTACCAATTCCACCACCGCGGCAAGGAAACAAATATATGATATCTAGGAAAAATTACCTACTAATTTACCAAAAATGTAGCATATGACTTTTTGCATCGTTAAAATGATTATTATTGATAGGTCTCTATCTGAGATCAACATAATTAATCATTCAGCCACAATGTTTCGACAAATAGTAAAATTTTGGATAAGTGGAATACTTTTTTTCACCATACAAATTTCAAATCCTACTCAAATAATTGCACAGTTGGAAGTTGGGGTGTCGTATGAGCTGCGAGAAGAAAGCCCTCAAAATGGATTTGGGCTGAAAATTGAAACAGGATTATTACCCAATATTCCAATAGTCAATATTGGAACAAGAATACATTTTAGTCACTTTTCAGAAGATAATAACTTGACACAATCGGGGATTACATTTTCAGAAGAAGTCATTAACTATGATCTTGGAATAGCACTTGTTGCAGGTATCAATGTGGGTATTGTAGAGCCATATGCTGGGTTAGGTATTGGTTCTGAGGAGATTAATATTACAACAGATTTAATTTCTGGTTTAATGGATCAAAGTAATCCTATGCTGCTATCCATTTTAAGCCAAAAAACTGAAAATAATTTATATTGGAATGCCTTAGTGGGTGCTAAAATTAGTGTTTTACCCGTATTGAGACCTTTTATAGAATATAGATATACCGATACTAGGCTAGGCAAACCAAGATTAGAGCAGTTTAGTCCTCAAGTAGGCCGAGTAATTGTCGGTATAGCTATTAAATTCTAATTATGTACAGATCAAATGTCTGTTGACACTATTCAAAAATATAATTTAGAGGCATATAAACTTCGCAAGCCTCAAAAAGAGGATTTGCATGAATTGTTTAAAGCCTGTCAAAAAAATTTGTCAGAGGAGGATAAGCAGACCATAGTAAAGGCATTTAAGTTATGCTATTTGTCACATAGACGCATAAAAAGAGCTTCAGGCGAGCCTTATTACTATCATCCAGTAGAGGTAGCAAAAATTGTTGCAAAAAAAATTAATATGGATGTAACCTCCGTTGTAGCTGCCCTTCTACATGATACGATAGAGGACACCGATGTAGAGATCGATGACATTACACACTGGTTTGGAAGCGAAGTAGCCTCGTTAATTAATGGAGTTACTAAAATTACAGGGGTATTTGAAACTAGAGATGCTAAGCAAGCTGAAACGTTTATGAAGCTTATGCTGAGTATGGTAGAGGATATGCGAGTCATATTGATAAAATTTGCCGATCGTCTTCATAACATGAGAACCATTCAATATTTAGCTCGTGATAAACAGATACAGATTTCGTCTGAAACAATGGATCTTTATGCACCTCTTGCCCATAGATTTGGGTTATTTGCAATAAAAAATGAATTAGAAGATTTATGCTTCAAAACAATTGATCCAGTCTCTTATAAGTATGTGGCAAGAAAGCTGCGTGAAAAAAAAGAGGACAGAGAAGCATTCATTGATGAATTAATGATGCCGGTTGGACGAGAACTTGCAAAATTGAAAGTGAAATTTGAAATAAAAGGAAGGCCTAAGCATATCTATTCTATTTATAGAAAGATGCAGCGACAACAAAAGCCTTTTGAAGAAATTTATGATTTATTCGCTATAAGAATAATATTAGAAGAACCGCATACAAAAGAAGATTGCTGGAGAGTATATTCCATAATAACCGATTCTTATACTCCAATACCGGAACGGTTTAGGGATTTTATTTCTGTACCAAAAGTAAATGGATATCAATCGCTTCATACCACAGTGATTACGAATAAAGGTATGAAAGTTGAGTTTCAGATTAGGACCAGAAAAATGGATGTAATAGCAGAGGAGGGTCTTGCTGCTCATTGGAAATATAAGGAGGGGGATCAGGATGGGTCAAAAACGTTGGATCGGCTAATCTCATGGGTACGAGAGGCCTTGGATAATCCAAAACCAGATTCTACCAGCGATTTTGTAAAAGATTTTCAACTTAATCTGTATCAAGAAGAAATATATGTATTTACTCCAAATGGAGAACTGAAAACATTACCTAATAATGCTTCTCCAATCGATTTTGCTTTTGAAATTCATTCTGAGATTGGTGAACGAGCGATGGCTGCAAAAGTAAATGGTAGAATGGTACCATTGAGGCATAAGTTAAAAAACGGAGATCAAGTAGAAATAATTACAGGATCTAAAATAAATTTAAATCCTGACTGGATAGAGGATGTAGTAACGCATAAAGCAAAATCTCGGATTCGTCAATTTATTAATCATAAGAAGCGAACAATAGCCGAAGAAGGGCGTAAAATTTGGAATAAACGTGCCAGAAAAGAAAAACTTGAATTATCTGAACAAGAAATGTCGAAGGTAGCCAGATTATTCAATTATGATTCTGTGCAAAGCCTTTTCTATAACTTATTTACGGGTTCTGTTGACATAAATAAAGTATATAAGCATGCAAGAAATCTTAAGCATACAGGTAAAGTAGAACTAGAGTCTTCTGCTAGCATTAGTAATGAGGTAGATACAAAAAGCATTCAAAAAAAATACTTTAAGGAATTAAGAATATCCTCAAAAAGTAATGCGATCATACTTGATGGGGGCATAAATCAGTTAAAATTTACATATGCAAATTGCTGTAATCCTATACCTGGTGATGAAGTAGTAGGTTTTATTTCAAGAAATGGAGATGTCAAGATACATCGTGCGATGTGTAATAATGCCAAGCATTTATTAAAGAATGAAAACGATCGAATTGTAGATGTTCGTTGGGCAAAATCGGTTCAAACTAACTTTTTAGGTGCGATTAGGATAATTGGTGAAGATCGAGTGGGTATGATGAACGATATCACCGATATACTATCTAAGTCTTTGTCAACCAACATGAAGAGTATAAATGTTACTTCAGACGAAGGTATGTTTGAAGGTATAATTACCCTGTATGTGGATGGTATAGTCCATTTAGACAAAATAATGAAGCGTCTAGAAAGATTACAAGGGGTAAAAAATGTACTTAGATACGAATAGGTGATAGCTATTGAGTCATTAGTTCATTAGTTTAGAGGCTGTATTTATATAAATAACAATTGTTAAGGCTTAAATAGATTAGTAGCCTAATTTATATATCAGCTAAAGAAATATTAAAATTGTCTAACATTAAGAAGAGTAAAGATTTGAGGATAAAATTATGATGACTTACACAAAACGTGATATAGTACGAAGAGTTGCAGAAGCTAACAATGATCCTATGATAAAAGTTGAGCCATGGGTAGATTCTGTAATTGTTGCACTAAGAGAGATCATGATGTCTGCCGACACCGAATGTCGTATCGAAATTAGAGATTTCGGTGTCTTTGAAGTAAAGGAAACTAAGGCCAAGCCAAAAGCTAGAAACCCTAAAACTAACGAAGTTATCTACGTACCTGCTCATCGTAAAACTCATTTCAAGCCAAGTAAAATGCTGAAGCAGTTCTTGCGTGAGCCATTGGAAGACGAATATAAAAAGGATTGAGTGCCGACTACTTCAGATATGTAAGTGTGGATTTAGGCCAAAAACGAACAGGCCTAGCCCATACTGATCTATTAAGGACTATAGCTAGTCCTTTAGAAACGGTGTTGACAACGAAGTTAATGCCTCGTTTACATGAGCTCATGAAAACAGGGCAATACAAGGGACTAGTAGTGGGTTGGCCACTTGAAACAAGTGGGAAAGAGGGTAAATCAGTGGAACGGGTTCGCTCGTTTATCAATCAAGTCGAAAAACAACTTCCTGGCTTAGAAATTCACAAAGTAGATGAGAGACATAGCTCTGAAGAAGCTAGTTCTATCATGATTTTGTCCGGTATTCCAAAAAAAAAGCGACAAGAAAAGAAGCGAGTAGATCAAATAGCTGCGGCAATAATTTTACAGCGCTTCTTAGATTTTAATAGTCATTGAATCTATGAATGTATGTCTATATTGCCTATAGTTACTTACAATGATCCCATTTTGAGGGAAATAGCAAAAGAAGTGGAGAGTCGTACTGAGTTCATTGATCAGTTTGTAGAAGATCTGATCGAAACTATGTATCACTCTAATGGCTTAGGTTTAGCCGCACCACAAGTAGGGGTTTCTCACCGTATTTTTGTTTTTGATCCCGATCCAATGTTAGAGGATGACGAAGAAAAATTGGGGCTTATTGTATGCATTAATCCGAAGATTATAGCACAAAGTAGTCAGCAGATTAGTATGGATGAGGGCTGTCTTAGCATTCCAGATATAAAAGATACGTTAAAACGAGCGGAAGAGATTACTCTTCATTATTTAGATGAAAATTTTATTCAACATACTCGCGATTTTATCGGTTGGCCAGCTAGAATCATATTACATGAGTATGATCATTTAGATGGGATACTTTTTATAGACCACCTTTCCTCATTTAGAAGGCGAATGCATAAATCCCAATTAAAAGCTATCGAAGCGGGCGAGGCGGAAGCGTCCTATCCCATCCGCCCAAAAAAGCTAGGATTATGAAGATTGTTTTTATGGGCTCACCTGATTTTGCCCTGCCTAGTTTGCAGCGTATTATCGATTCAAATCATGAACTTTTGGCCGTGGTAAGTGGTGAAGACAAGAGGCGGGGCAGGGCTAAGCCTCCCACACCTACACCGGTAAAAGCCTTAGCTATTGAACACGGTATTCCGGTGATTACAACATTATCCACACATAATTCTGATTTTATTGAAACCTTAACAAAGCTAAATGCAGATCTTTTTGTTGTCGTTGCTTTTAAAGTATTACCACCCTCAGTATTAGGGTTACCTAGGATTGGATCGATTAATGTGCATGCATCATTATTACCCAAATATAGAGGTGCTGCTCCCATACACTGGGCTATTGCAGAAGGGGAAGAAGAAACAGGATGTACAATATTTTTCCTGGATACTAAAGTAGATACGGGTGCGATACTTTGTGCACACAAAACCCCCATACGACCCACTGAAACTACAGGCGATCTCTATCATCGCTTAAAACACGTTGGTGCTGAGGCCCTTAGTGAGGCACTGTCGATCATAGAATCGGGTAATTACCATCTACAGTCTCAAGATGACCGCTTAGCCTCTCCTGCTCCAAAAGTATTCAAACAAGACGGACTACTAGATTTCAACCAACCTCTTCGCACGTTATACAATCGATTTCGAGCCATGACTCCGGTCCCGGGAGCTTGGGTAAGCTTAGATGGAGTCGCCATCAAAATCCACTTGGTCTCCGTGCCATCTGAAGAAATTAGCATGGAATTACTCCATAAATATCCTATTTCGATCACAGAACCAGGGCAGCTAATTACTGAGGATGGGCAATTATACTGCGCTTGTTTAGACGGATTCATCCGCTTTAATACGTTACAGTTCCCATCCAAGAATAAAGTCAAGACATCCGACTACCTTAGGAGTAATCGATTAGATGGAGTGTTGAACGCCTAAATATCTTCGGGATTAACTTAAGCATGTTAGTTTAAATTAGGATGTATGACCCATATTAGAGCTACTTTTTGGGTCAATAAAAAAGCTAAAAACTTCGATTTTTTTTTGGCAAACTATTTGAGATTTTTGGATGGTTTAGTATCATTTTGCCATACATAATACACCGGTTTATAAACTCAAATTCTCATCACTATGGAACTTTTATTAGCAGCCAAATCTGGAGATATAACCCATGTTAAAGAACTCTTAGAAGAAGGAGTGGATATAAATGTTACTAATTCTGGTGGAGCTTCAGCTCTCATACTTGCCGCTGAAAAAAATGATATAGAAATGGTTCATGTATTGGTTAAGGCAGGAGCTGACCTTAGTTTACAAACTAAGTTAGGTGGTACCGCCTTAGATAGAGTTGCAGAAAACGGAAACACCGATTTACTTGAGTATTTATTCTCTAATGGAGCACCTTTAGGAGATTTAGCGTTGATACAAGCTGCAAGAAATGGTCATTTAGACGCTGTTAGATTATTAGTTGAGAAAGGGGCTGATGTAAACTACCAGCAACGTTGGGGGCGCACTGCACTCATGCTGGCTTCTAAAATGGGTTTCGAAGATATCGTTACCTATTTACTTTCCCAAGGAGCTAATGTATATCTTCGAGACAGAAATGGAGACACAGCACTAACCATAGCTGATGAAAATGAGCAAGTAGAAGCTGCACTACTTCTGCGTAGAGCTGGCGCAAAAAGTGAGAAAAGGGTTAAAAAACGGACAGTAAGTCCATCATCCATCGATGATGATGCGGTGGACGACTCTACCGATGTAGATGAACTTATTTCAGATGATACTGCTCCTGACGAAGTAGGTCTAGAGTAGCAAATTACTGATTTATTCTTTAGTGAAGTTAAATTCATTGAGTGAAAACGCAACGTCTTTTTTAGGGCGAACCGTCATCGATTTTGGCTCTAAAAAGTACTTTAGGTAATCTCTACCACCAGCTTTTGCATCGGTACCACTTAAATTAAACCCACCAAAGGGTTGGGCACCTACTAAAGCTCCCGTACATTTACGATTCACATACATATTACCAACTCGGAAATGCCGTAATGCGTAATCAATTTTTGCTGGGTCGTTAGAAAAATAAGCACCTGTTAATCCGTACTGCGTATTGTTTGCGATTCTAATCGCATCCTTTGTGTCTTTGGCCTTAATGAATGCAGTAACCGGGCCAAAAATTTCTTCTTGTGCTATAACAGCATTCTCTGAAATATCGGCAAAAACCGTAGGTTCAATATAATAACCCTCATGCTCGGTTTGAGCTTTTTTGCCACCACACATCAAACGACCTTCTTTCTTTCCAATTTCTATATAATGCAAAATTTTGTCTACCGCTTTTTGATTTACAACAGGACCCGCAGCAAAATTTTCTTTTGCATCGCCCACTTGAAGGGCCTTAGTTTTTGCAACCACCTTCTCTAGGAGTTCCTCATAAACAGATGCAACGGCAATTGTTCGTGAACCTGCAGAGCACTTTTGACCTTGAAAGCCAAATGCACCTTTAACTATCTCTTCTGCCGCTAGATCTATATCTGCATCGGCGTCAACGATCGTGGCATTTTTGCCTCCTAGTTCACAGACCATTCGTTTTAAGAAATGTTGGCCTTCTACAACCTGCGCTGCAATATTGGTCAGATGCAATCCGACTGCTTTAGATCCAGTGAATGAGATAAATCGTGTTTTTGGACTACGTGCTAAGGTTTCACCGACTTCTATGTTGTCACCTATAACAAAATTGAAAACTCCAGCTGGTAATCCTGCCTCTTCAACAATTTCAGCCATTAAATAACCCATTTTTGGGGTATCTGGGGCAGGCTTAGCGACAACTGTATTTCCAACGGCAATAGGTGCAATGGCCATTCCTACAAATATAGCGAAAGGAAAATTCCAGGGTGAAATACTTACCCCAGCACCTATGGGCATGTAAATAGTTTTGTTGTGGTCGCCCCAGTTTTCACTTAGCACGGGCATGCCTTTATCCATTCGAAGGGCTTCGTATGCATAATACACAACAAAATCGATGGCTTCAGCAGTGTCTGCATCTGCTTCCAAATAGTTTTTCCCTGCCTCACTAATCATCCAGGCATTAATTTCTAAGCGGCGACGCTTCATAATTTCAGCTACACTGAAGAGGTAATCTGCTCGTTTTTGGGCTGGTACAAATTGCCAAGATTCAAAGGCATTCCAAGCCGAATCTAGGGCTCCTAAAGCCTGTTTTGAACTGGCTGATTGAAAGGTGCCAATAGTTTCACTAAGATTTGAAGGATTCACACTGTCAAAAGATCCAGAATCTCCTTCTACCCAACGGCCATCTATATAAAGAGAATGGGTTTGACCAAACTTACTTCGAACTTCTTCAATGGCTACCAGTTGTGCTTTTGTTACGGTAGGGTCTTGAAAATTTAAATATTCTTCGTTGCGATACTGTTCAATAGTTAAGTCAGACATAAAACCTGAAATTTAGATTAATAATTTGGTTCGTAATATAGACAGAAAAGCGCTCCCATTTCAAAAAGCCTTTTTAGCTAATTATTTTAGCGTAAAATGATTGAAAGAGTGCGGTTTTAATGGTAGTTTATGGTGATTTAATCAATGCTAAAGTCGATAATTTATATCGTTTAAAGTCAGCTAATTTGGTTGCATACTTGCATGATATGAACTGAGTATCTATCTAGGCTTTCTGGTTAAATCACGATAACAGATAGTAATATTCATTTAAAAAAGGTAAAAAATCATGTCAAAGATCAAAGTCGGGATAAACGGATTTGGCCGAATTGGCCGAATAGTAACCCGAGCGATTTTAGCTAAGTATGCTGATCAAATAGAAATTGTTGGTGTAAACGATTTAACCGACACAGCTACACTTGCTCATTTATTTAAATATGATTCTTCACAAGGGACATTCAACGGACAAGTAAAAGCCGACGGAGATCAGTTACATATTGATGGGACAAGCTTCAAAGTCACCGCCGAAAGAGACCCAGCGAACTTGAATTGGGGAGATCTTGGTGTAGATGTTGTTGTTGAATCAACAGGTTTTTTTACTGACAAAGATTCAGCCGGAAAGCATTTGCAAGCTGGGGCTAAAAAAGTAATCATTTCTGCACCTGCAAAAGGAGACATACAAACTATTGTATTAGGTGTTAATGAAGATAAGATTGACCCAAGTATCGAGATTTATTCTAATGCATCCTGTACCACCAACTGTTTAGCCCCTATGGCTAAGGTGATTGATGACAATTTTGGTCTTGTTAAGGGATTCATGACTACCATTCATGCCTACACTGGCGATCAGCGTATTTTAGATGCTCCTCATAAGGATATGAGAAGAGCAAGAGCAGCAGCCATTAACATAGTTCCAACCTCTACAGGTGCTGCTAAAGCTGTTGGTTTAGTATTACCTCACTTAAATGGTAAATTAGATGGTGGAGCTGTTCGTGTTCCAACCCCAACGGGTTCATTAACTGATCTTGTTTGTGAAATTAATAAAGATACCACTACAGAAGAGGTAAATGCGGCCTTCAAATTAGCTTCAGAAAGTTCCTTAAGCGGAATATTAGAATATTCTACTGAGCCACTAGTATCTACTGATATTGTAGGAAATCCGCATTCAAATATTTTTGATAGTGATCTTACTAAAGTGGATGGTAAATTAGTGAAAGTAATTGGTTGGTATGATAACGAAGCTGGGTACTCTATGAGAACAGCTGATTTGATTACGCGAATAATGTAGGTTATCAATAAGATTCTACCTATTTATCGAGATAAGTATGCAGACCTAAAAAAATGATGGTGAGAGAGGTGCAGCAGTGGTGGCTTCTACGAAACTCGAGCTTCGTAGCTTAAGCGTCTATAACTTCTACGCTATAGCTGATTTCGGAAGCTTTTTCGAGGGCTTTGGAGACCGAGCAGTATTTTTCAACGGATAGTTTCAACGCTTTTTGAGCCTTAGCAAGATCAATAGATCCTTTAAGGGTATAGTGCATGTGAATCCGTTTATATTCTGAAAACCCTATATCGTTTTTTGTTTTCTCTGGTTCAACTTGAACTTCCAGGGATTCAATTATTTGGCGTTGTTTCTTAAGAATCATTAGGACATCTACAGCGCTACATGCACCAACTCCTGCTAATAATAATTCAAAAGGGGCAATTCCTCCTTCAATACCCTGTAATACCCCATCGCCATCCATTCTAATTTTACCACCAACGCGATTTTCAGCCTCAAATTGGTAGCCCTTCTTTCGCCACTCGACTCTTATACTCACCTGTTATTCCCCGAAATGCTTATGGGTGCCTTTTTCGTGTCGTTTACGAAGAGTTTTAACCACCTTATGAAGAGGGATTTCTTTGCTGGTAAGTAAAAGCATTAAGTGAAATAACAGATCTGAGGCTTCCTCGATAGTCTCCTTGTTGCCTTTATTTTTTGAAGCAATCACGGTCTCTACAGCCTCTTCGCCAACTTTTTGGGCGATTTTATCTAGCCCTTTATTGAACATGGTAGTGGTGTAGCTACCTTTGGGCATTTCATTTTTTCGATCGTATATCAGGGCTTCTAGTTCTCTTAAAAAAACTAGGTCTCTATCGGTCAATTCTTTGGGTGGTGTCACGCTTATTTTTCCGTTACTCGTTCAAAAGCATCTACTTTTTTTACAATACAGGACAATAGTTGCTTTAAAGGTAGGAATTTTTTTCTATTTCTGAGCAAATGATTCTTCCTCTACTGTAATCATTGAAATGGGAATATACTTTTTGAATGAGTTGACGGTATTTTCCCAATCCTTAACTATATAATTCGCTTTGGTTGAGCCAGTTTCCTTAGCATAATCTATCATTAATACTTTAAGTTCTGAGAGTTCATGCGCAGAACAAGGAGCCTCAGCAATGTAATCATTATTAACCCGGTCGCTTGGGTCTTCATACATGAATAATGTTCCCCCTGTCATACCTGCTCCAATATTGTTTGATGTTTGACCTAAAATAATAACAGTGCCATTAGTCATGTATTCACAGGCGTGCAATCCAGTTCCTTCGACTACCGCGATTGCACCTGAATTACGTACGGCAAATCGGTCTCCAGCTTGACCGTAAACATAGAGGCTTCCACCGGTGGCACCATATAATGCACAGTTGCCAATGATGGCATTTTCTTCTGCTTTATAATGGACTTCTGAGGGTGGGATAATTATCGTCTTACCACCGCTCATAGATTTACAAACTGAATCATTGGCCTCACCTTCCAAACGGATGTCCACATCTGAGGTTTGAAAGACTCCAAAGCTCTGTCCCGCACTGCCCAAGAAGTTCAGTTTGATTTTCCCTTTGTAAGCTTTATCTGTTTTCTCTCCCGATTTAAAGGTGCTTAGCCGGTCGCTACTTACCCGTTCAGCTAAATGACCGAATAAGGTAGCCAAGGCTGAACGATCAGTGTTGATGATAGAATACGATTTTTCGACTGATTCATTGGCTTCGATAGCCTCTTCAAGATCGGCCAAGACACGAGCATTTAGGCTATTAACGGGTTCACCCATTCCTGCTAGTTGCTTGGTCTTGACATAAGCGGGTGCTTGTAAGAAAAACGATAAATCGAGATTAAGTGTGTTTATTCTATCTAAATGACTTCCATTGATGGTTAATAAGTCAGTATCTCCACAAACATCTTGAAGTCGCTCTTTACCCATTCCAGCTAACACTCTGCGCACATCTTCAGCCAGATAATTTAGCATTTTAACGATGTGATCTTTATTACCCTGATATTTCGCTTTAAACCTCGGATCATGAGTTGCGATACCTCTAGGACAGGTATTTTTTTCACAAATTCGGGCCATTACACAACCCTCGGCAATGAGCAACAACTTACCAAAGTCGAATTCTTCTGCTCCTAAAATAGAAGCAAGTACAATATCTTTTCCGGAGGATAAGCCACCGTCTGTACGTAAAATTATTCGATCTCTTAGATTGTTTTCAACCAATGCCTGATGCACTTCCAATAGTCCTATTTCCCATGGGAGACCTGCATGTTTCATTGATGATAGTGAAGCCGCCCCAGTTCCACCTTCTCCACCTGATACTTGTATAGAGTCAGCACCCGCTTTGGCTACACCTACGGCAATAGTACCTATATTTACACCTGAAACTAATTTAACGCTCACCTTACCCTTTGGATGTACCTGTTTAAGGTCGTTGATGAGTTGTTTTAAATCTTCAATGCTGTAAATATCGTGCAGTGGTGGGGGGGAAATTAAGTCAAATCCTTGATTAGCATATCTGGCTTTGGCAATATCTGCGTCGACTTTAATACCCATCAGCTGACCACCCTCGCCGGGTTTTGCACCTTGACAGACCTTAATCTGAATTTCCTCACCGGAAACAAGGTACTCAGCAGTTACTCCAAAACGCCCGGAGGCAATTTGTTTTATGGTTGCACCAATACCCTCTTCAAAGTAGTATGGATTTTCTCCACCTTCACCACTATTACATCGCCCACCAATTTCCCTCATTGCTAGGAAAATATCCCGTTGTGATTCTGCACTAATTGCGCCGAATGACATGGCACCAGAGCCAAAAGTGGGAAGTATATGGTCGCCCCCTTTTACGTTATCTAAGGGCAGTGGAGATTCGGATTTCTTTGGATTAAATAAGTGTCTTATAGTAATGGGTTCGTCCTCTAAGCCTAACTTTAGAAACTCATCCCATAGGGCCATATCTTTAAGATCTAAATCATGATTTTGAACCAATTCATGAATCATTTTTGACCGGGTATTGGTCATAGAATGCTTTTCACCCATAGAACCTCGAGCATGTTCTTTGTACTGGAAATTTTTGATAGGTTTGTAAGGCCCCTCATCAGATTGAACAACTTCGGCTCTATTCAGAGTTTGTTCTGCAATTTGTTCGATTTCTAAACCTCCAATAGGGCTCTGGATGCCTGGGAAATATTCTTGAATAATTTCTTTTCCTAATCCTAGTGCGGAATACAACTTAGCACTCTGATAAGAGCGAACAACAGAAATACCTGATTTTGCCATTATTTTTAATAGGCCATTATCCAGTGCTTTTAAATAATTGCGTTCCTTGATATCCGCGTCTAAATTCTTCAAGCTGCGTTCTTCATCGTTACGAACGGCATCTAATGCAACGTAGGGGCATACTGCTTGCGCACCAAAACCTATAAGACAAGAAGCATGGTGGGTACTTTTTACTTCACCAGTATCCACAATTACAGCAGCATTGAGTTTTAATCCTTCGTCATTCAGAGCATTCACTACCCGACGAAGGGCAAGTAAACTAGGTAAAGGGGTTCTATATATACTTGCTTTACGATCCGAAAGAATCAAAATAGCGTGCTTGTTAGACACTGCTTTAATAGCTTCCTCACCAATTTTGGTGAGTTTTGACTTAAAGCCAACAATGCCATGATTAATGTCAAATGTGGTATCAATTACGTAGGGAATAATACGATCTAACTCAGTGGCTTTGTCGATACATCCGTACAGAAAATCCATCTGTGAAAGACTTAAAAAAGGACTTTCAAGCTCGTATGCAGGAGCGGGTGGTATAAGCTCTTTTGGTTCAAAAATATTAGGTTTTTTCCCCAAATAGACTTTCAGATCGGTAACGATCTGCTCACGAATGTAATCAAGAGGTGGATTGGTTACCTGTGAGAAGTGTTGGTAGAAAAAATCGAAGAAAGACCGAGTTTCAGTTGACAAAACGGCTAATCTAGCAGTATCACCCATGGACCCAATCGGCTCTTTTCCTTTTTCAGCCATTGGATAAATTATTTTGCTTAGTTCATCATCGGAATAACTAAACACCGCTTTTTTATTACTAAACCGTACACCGGTATCACTAACCATATTTGGGATTTTTTCAGCTCTTGGTTCAAAAGGGGCGTCATAGTTGTCTCTTGAATGTGAAGGGTCACGAAACATTACCTGACCGTTGGCTAAATCAATCGTAACCCCACGACCTGCAAATAATGTCCCCTTAGCATCTATGTTTTTAGGGTCAATATCGAAGGTACCTGCTTCGGAGGATAGATAGAAATGGTCTGGGGTTCTTGCCCATCGGCATGGTCTGAAACCATTTCGGTCCAGTCGAGCGCCAATGGTATAGCCGTTGGCATAGGTGATGAGAGCAGGCCCATCCCATGGCTCCATAGCTCGACTCCAAAACTTATAAAAATTGTTGTCATGATTAGCTGGAGGCATACAAATAGCTAGAATATCTTCTACATTTGGTATGCTGCTGCGGTAACGTAAAGCTTCTACCATTTCATTTAAACTGCCAGAATCACTAATCCCATCGCGTGTAAGAATTTCATTACGTTCAGCGCCAATCATTTTCTCCCTTGATTTCGCCCAAGATCGATTGCCCGCAATGGTGTTTATTTCGCCATTGTGGCCAATTAGTCGGAAAGGTTGAGCCTTATCCCAAGAAGTAGTGGTATTGGTGCTAAAACGACGATGAAACAAGCAAAAACGAGTCTCATATGCAGGATTCTGGAGATCTAAGTAAAAGTCATCCAGAGCACGTGATTGCGTAAGTGCTTTGTACACGATGGTTTTAGCGGAGAGTGATGTGAAGAAAAGGGCATCTTCGAGTTCGGACTCAAAGAGTTTGTTTTTTGTGAGTTGTTTGGCAGAGTAAAGTCGTTTGTCAAATGAGAGCATGGTCTTTGCTCGTTCGGGTCGTTTTATGAATGCTTGCACCATTATGGGTACACTCTGATTAGCACTCTCTCCTAAATTATCAGGATTAACGGGCACATCGCGGTATTCTAGGATATTCAATCCAATGGACTCGAACGTTTGTTCAAAAATTTTAATGGCTTTAAGTCTGCGAGTTCTTGTTCGAGTTAAAAAAAGAAATGCTACCGCAACCGCATCTTTTTCGTATCCCAACATATCAAAAGGGATGTCTGTCATAATTCCGGCGCCGTCCCCGGTCAAGCCATCGGCCGCGCAAGCACCACGATGCTCCACACAACGCAAGGCATGCAAACCTTGCTTTAAATGCTCGTAAGAATACTCTTGCTTTCTACTGACAATGAAACCAACTCCACAGGCACTATGTTCTTCGCCGGTATAGTTAAATACGGGCTTGGTCGTTTGTTGCAAGTGATTTGTGGGCTTTTCCATACTATATTGATTAATTATAACAGGCTTGGTAATGTACTTTCAGTCGTTTTCTACGTTATTTAAACGTCATAATGTAAGTAATTATTTAAACCTTAATAATTACACCATTGGTTACAAAAACCGTAAAAAATATAAGTTTGTCAAACTTTATGCTTTCAAGGGTAATAAGCCATAAACTAAGAATTTTAGGTAACTTAGTACTTTGGAGTAGTGTTATTTCACCCTCTAACTGCAATATTCTCAGAAACATCTGTAAAAAAGCGCTTTTTTAAAAAATCGCTTCCAAAAATTATTAATGTATTTTTTATAAAATGACTAAATAAAAAATATTCAATTTAAGGCTATTTTTATTTAGTAATACGACTTGGGATTCCTGCTTTTTGCATTTGAAGCTTAAGTTCGGAGATCTCAATCTCTTTAAAGTGAAAAATACTTGCGGCCAGAACGGCATCCGCTTTTCCTTTCTTTATCGCTTCTATACAATGTAAAATAGTGCCAGCTCCACCACTTGCAATGAGTGGAATGTTAGTGCTTTGATGAATCCCCAATAGCAGTTCGTGATCAAATCCAGCTTTTGTACCATCTCTATCCATACTAGTAACCAATAACTCTCCAGCACCCAGAAATTCTACATTTGTAGCCCATTCTAGGGCATTTATGCCGGTTTCCTTTGTGCCTCCGTGAGTAAAAACTTTCCATTTTGGATCTTCCTTAGCCCATCCTTCTACTCTTTTTGCATCTATAGCTGCCACGATAGCCTGAGCTCCAAATGCTTGAGATGCTTCAGTAATAAGTTCAGGTCGCCTGACAATACTGCTGTTCAAAGACACTTTATCGGCGCCAGCTTTTAATAGTTTCTCAATTTCCTCAACGGTTTTTATTCCCCCGCCCACTGTAAAAGGAATTGTGATTTCTGCCGCTATACGCTGAACCAGTTCCACCAAGGTTTTTCGTTTCTCTTGAGTAGCGGAGATATCTAAAAATACTAGTTCATCAGCCCCTTCATTGCTATATCGTTTGGCAAGCTCAACGGGGTCCCCGGCATCCATAAACCCGAGAAAATTTACTCCTTTTACAGTGCGTCCATCTTTGATGTCAAGGCAGGGAATGATCCGTTTCGTAAGCATATGTAAAAATTCGGGTCGGTAATAAGCGGTTGAGTTAAACTTCGTGTAAAGATACAGCGAAATCATAACAGCATCATAATTTAAGGTAATTTCTTTGTGTAGCCCTTTTGCCTATTTTTATTAGAATCCCATGAATAAACTAAAGCCACATATCATCGATTTAAGGCAGCCGGCTAAGGATATAATACGACAGGTTTTGCTAGCTCAAGAGCCTGTAGTCCTTCTTCCTGCGACTTTGTTGCATAGGGCAATTTTAAGGGCATTTGAGTCAGAGGCTGGCTTTTTTTACGCTCCAAACTTCCCAATGACTCAAAACCCTTCGGATGTAATGGGTTTTTATGGTTTTTCAGTATCGACCCAATGGAGTATGCTTGAGGAAATTTGGCTTAGTGCGTTAATCTGTGATGAAAGGTGGGCGAATTTAGTTGAATTATGGTCTGGAGGTGATTCTGGGAATTCCACTGTGTCCCCGAATACAAAGCCTTTAGATAAATCCTACGTAGGGATTTTTTCATCTGGCAGTACGGGCCAAGCTAAATGTATTTGGAATCGACTGGAACATCTCAAATTGAATGCGATGCATTCGGCTAAAGCATTTGAGGTTCAGTCAGAGCATTTTCTCGTTTTCATGGCTTTACCTTGGCATGTTGCGGGCTTAACGTGAGCGTTCATGGCCGAGGAATTAAAGGCTGAATATTTGTTTGTAACTACTCGAAAAGGGCAGCAGGCGTTGTGGCTCCAAACCCTTCAAGAGTTTCGGCCCGATTATTTATTCACGGTTCCCTCGGTGTTGCGACAGCTATACGCAGAGTCCTGGTTTGTACCCAATGTCGTGTATGGTGGGCAGGCTATTTCCGCACACGAGTATCATACCCTTGCAACTCACTGTAGCCAAACCTATCAGGGATATGGCCAGACCGAAGCTGGGGGACTTATATCGGTTCATAAGAGAAAAAGTACTGTCTTATTAGCCCCAGGAGAGGAGCTTTGTCAGGGGTTTGTGATAGAAGGTGCTCATATTGAATGTGAGGGTACCTCAGAAAATCCTCAGCCTTTATGGTTACAATCGGAGACTGCTCATGTAGCCCAGAAATACGCCACAGGAGATATTGGTTTTAAGGACGCTGACGGGCGAGTTCATGTGCTCGATAGACCGGTTGAAAAAAATATGCTGTCCTAGGAGCGGTTTTAGGCAGTTTTTTGCGTCTATACTCAAAGTTTTATGACTCGGGATGGTGTCACTTCGGGACGATATTGTCTCGGATTTGTGTTGTTTGAGTAGGGTTAGTCCCTGCGCTAGATTTTTGTAACTAGAAAATCTCGTAACAAATATTTTTTTCTAGTGCTTGAGCTTTGTATTTTTCTTGTCTGATTAGTTTGGGCCCATAGCTCAGTTGGTTAGAGCAGTCGACTCATAATCGATTGGTCGGGGGTTCAAGTCCCTCTGGGCCCACATTTTTGGAAACATATCCAGATTAACATTGTATAGTCTATCAATATTTACTTAAAAAGCCTTCATAAATCATTTATTGGGGCTTTTTTTGGTATAATGCAGGTGGTGTAAAACTTACAGGTAGGTTAAAGAATCGTTTGGCGTTGAATATAATTACTAAATAATGTCTATATACTATCATAAGTTTTTTTGTCAGAAGTAAGTATGATTCTTAAGTAATTAAGTACAATCGATGCCAAATACCGATTAATATTAACACCAAAGCGTAGACTTTCCTTAGTACATACAAAAGTATTTAACATTCAAAAATACATTAAAATGAAACCACAGAATGAGTTTACACAGGCTCAAGTAGATCGTATTGTAGAAATGGCATGGGAGGATCGTACTCCTTTTGAAGCCATTGAATATCAATTTGGAATTAAAGAGGCTCAAGTTCGGAAAATAATGCGATCAGAGATGAAGAGAACCTCCTTTACTATGTGGCGAGAGCGCGTGTCGGGTCGTAAAACCAAACATAACACTAGATCAGAAGCGATACGTTTCAAATCACAGACTCAAAAAGGGTAAAATAGTATAAAACTAGTGGATAAGTAGTATCCATTCCCTACTTTACTTATCGATTACATTTGTTTACTTACCTATCTATATGATTTTACGAATTAGCATTACCTCATTTACTTTAGCTGCGGTATTTTGTTTTTTATTGCCCCTTCTTACAGGCAACCAACAGCTCGTTGCCCAATCAATAGCTTATTTCGAATTGGAAGGAACGGTCCAATCCAAAGAAGATAATGGAGCTCTTATAGGTGTTACCTTAGAAGTTTTTGAGGTATTGGAGTCTATGTTTGAACTGGCTCGAGAGAATCAGAATCTGAAATCAACCAATCTCAGCTCATCGCCCTTGTCACAGGACTTGCGTATTCAAGCTACATCTACTGATGCGAATGGGCGTTTTTTACTAGAGGGAATACCTACCGGCGCCTATTTATTGGTTGTGCGATATGTTGGTTTTAAAGAGCTGAGAATGCCCATAAGGATTCCGGAAGAATTACCCAACCGCCTGCGACTTTTTCTGGATCCTGATGTGGTCGAGTTTGGGGAGATTCAAGTGCAAGCCAGTAGTTTTCAAGATTCTACATCTACCCTGACTTCTATACAAAGAATTAGTTCAACGCAAGTTCAAAGTTTAGCTGGGGGACAGGGAAATGTGTTTAATTTGCTTAAAGTGGTGCCCAGTGTTACATCAACCAGTGATTATTCTTCTCAATTGATCGTGCGAGGTGGTGAGGCTAATCAAAATTTGTTTATACTTGACGATATTGAAATTTACAGTCCATATCAGGCCAATGGGGTTGGTAGCTTGTTTAATCCAAATGTTATTAGAGATATAGACTTTTATGCGGGCGCTTTTCCAGCGAGTTTTGGGGATCGCTTGTCTTCGGTGTTAGTTATTAATACAACCACGGGAAATCCTACCAAAGCGTTGGAAACTCAAGTCGAAGTGGATGCAACCGTAGCGTCATTGACAATGAAGGGAGCACTCCCTTTATGGGAATCTTCATGGATTATGAGTGGCCGAAAGACGTATTTTGATTCATTTGCCAACACCTTTGCACAGCGAGTGGTTACTCAAAATGATATTGCATTCCCTGATTTTGCTGATCTAACCGCAAAACTTGAACTACGGCCAGGGACTGGACATACAGTCTCTATTACAGGTCTATTAAGTGATGATGTGATTGATTGGATTGCGCGTGAAGATCAGTTTGGAGAGTTAGAGTCAGATCGGGAGAATTTTTCGGGGGACCAATCGTCTACCAATCGTGTTTTTGGACTGCGATGGACCTATAGCCCTGCACCTTTTTTTCAGACTCATTTGTACTCTAATTATTACAAAAACACGGGTGATAATGGAATTGCAGGGGATTTTAGGCCAGGTGTTGTGCCGGGAACTGGTTTTTTATGGGAATCACCGGTCAGTGATACTGATAGCATAGTGATTGATTATGATCAGCAATATTCATTTGAAAAATATACGGCTGGGACCCGCTTATTTTTTACCCTACCCCGACATGAATTAGAGATAGGAAGTGGGTATGATCAGTTGGTTAATAACCTGGATGTTAATTTAGGCTTGAATAGTTTGGGTGAAGCTATGTTCACTACTTTTGAGTATGCTTCTAGTATGCTTGAAGCCTTTGGTGATACACTAAATTCTAGAGCAAAAACAGATCGATACTATGCTTATGCAAATTATCGTTTAGAACTCTTCAAAGACCGCTTATTTATTCAGCCAGGGATGCGATATGTCCAGTATGGGATAAATAATGAAGCATATTTGTTACCACGCTTTGGAGTATCATTATTACCGGCTAGAGGTTGGACTATAAGATTTGGAGGTGGAACATATATTCAAAGCCCTGGATTTGAAAAATTGATAGAGCCAGACAATATTTTTAATGTATCAAAGTTTAATAATGTCAATACCTTACAATCTGAACAATCGCAACAAGTTGTATTGGGTATAACAAAAAATATTGGAAAAAGCTGGCAAATTGAAGTAGAGGGATATGTTAAAGAATATCAAAATTTGATAACACGTAGCTATCAAAATTTACTAGTTATTGAGGATGTCTTTAATCCTGTCACTAATAAAGGCAATACGATGTTAAATCCTCAAAATTATTACTTCGAATTACAACGTGAGTGGCGATTAACAGATACCCCTGTTAATAATGGTACTGGTAGATCAGAAGGAATTGAATTACTAATACAAAAATATCCTACATATAATAATAAATTATCAGGTTGGTTTTCTTATATCTGGGCAAGATCTGAGCGAAAAGAAGAAATTGATGGTAATATGTTTAGCTATCCTTTCGATTATGATAGGAGACATACAATGAATTTCATTTCAAACTTTCAATCTTCTGATGCCTGGAGTTTTAATTTGACATGGAGATTTGGGACTGGTCTTCCGTATACAGAGCCTATAGGATTAGATCCGATGAATTTTACATGGCAGGGTGATTCATTCTTTATTTCGGATCCAGAAACGGGTAATATCCAACTAAATCCTGATTTCGGAGAGCTTGAAAATGTTAATCAAAAACGTTATCCAGCCTACAATAGAATTGATTTAAGAGCGCAATATAGTGGTACAAATGGTAGAATAAAGTATGATATTTATTTAGATATTATTAATGCATTAAACTTTCAAAATGTGCAAAGTTATAAATATGTAATCTACCCAGTAGATCCTAATCCAGAGGGTGTACCAGATTTTTTAAGAAGAAGTTCTTGGGTTGAACTAAAGAGAGAGCCAATATTTATGTATCCATTTATCCCCAGCTTAGGGGTTAAGTTGCAATTCTAAATTTCTATTGTAACTCTAATTCCATAGAAAAGTGTATTTCTATTCTTATACCCTTTTGAATTAATGGTATATTGTAAGTTTGGTTGAGTTGAATATTTACTTTCTATTGTTTTAAAAGATAATTCGATTACATGTTCATATGGGTGTTTAATATTTTGAACTCTATAATCAAAGATTGATTTATATAATTTAGAGAAACCGGCACTTCCAATAGATGCTCCAAAACTAGAGGTATCTTTTAATTTATAAATTATGCCTCCGCCAATATACTTTGAAATTAATTCAGTATTTGAGTTTGAAGATCCTACTCTTAGATACCAATCAATATTTTTATGTTTCGAATACAGATGTGAATAGATACCGGAACTAATTTTATTTAAGCCTATTCCAAAAGCTATAGGTGGTTCTCCAATTGGATATTTATCATTATTTCCGTGTGTGGATAGCCAACTCCCGAGCGTTACTCCAATATTTCTCTGCTTGGTGGAGTATTCACTGATAAACAAAACCCCTTCATCCAAACTCAATTTATAGTTTGGTTCGGGATGCAATTTTCTAGTTATTCTGCTATTTGAGTCAAACAAGCCTGATGATATTTCCCAATTATTCTTTGTAACATTAACTTCAATGCCTAGACTTGTATAAGGGAAAATAGAAGGCCCATAAAGCCCAGTGTTTGACACATCTGGGCCAATTCCTTGGGATGGATTTATAAAAAAATCTGCAGATTCTATATGATCAAATTGTGAATTGAGATCTACTATCCCAAATTTTAAAGAGAATGAAGAATTAGATTCAAATTGTATCCAACTTTCTAATATTTCAAATCCTCTATCAGCCTCAATATTTGATATTCCTTGAATATTGTTTGCAATACTTTGCCCATTTACCCAAAATGTAGATCCATAAATCTTTAACTTATTATTTTCTGATAAATCAAAGATTGTTGAAACTGATGTTTCGTAGTATTGTAACCAAATTAAATGACGCCATAATTCTTGATGTGACATAAAATTGAATTCAGTATTATCAACTATGATTTGAGCCTTCAAATTATTACTGTTCATGCTTGCCCAAAAAACCAGTAGAAAAATCAATTTGATGAATTTTGATATACCTTTAGTGCTCATTTTAAAAATTCATATTACATTGTTGTAATTAAATTTAACAAAAGAAATACCCTAGTGAGCGATCAAAAAATAATTTTTTCTATGGTGGGCGTTAGTAAAGTCCACAAACCCAACAAAACCGTACTAAAAAATATTTATTTGTCGTTTTTTTATGGTGCTAAAATTGGTGTTTTGGGTTTAAACGGTGCAGGTAAATCGACCTTACTTCGAATCATAGCGGGGGAAGATCAGGATTATATAGGAGATATAAGTGTCCAAAAGGGGATAACTTTTGGTTATTTACCTCAGGAACCGGAGTTAGATCTAAGTAAAACAGTGAAAGAAATTATTCAGGAAGGGGTTCAGGAAACGGTCGATCTACTGGCAGAATATGAGGCAGTAAATGCACAATTTGCTGATCCAGATGCTGATTTTGACGCTCTAATTGCAAAGCAAGCCAATTTGCAAGATCAAATTGATCGTATCGATGCATGGGATTTGGATTCAAAATTGAATCAGGCCATGGATGCACTGCGTTGCCCTGATGGAAATACCTCGGTGAGTGTTTTGTCGGGAGGGGAAGCCCGACGGGTAGCTCTGACTCGTTTATTGTTAAAAAAGCCAGATGTGTTGCTATTGGATGAGCCGACTAACCACTTAGATGCCGAATCGGTGAGTTGGTTAGAGCAGCATTTAGCTCGATATGAAGGTACTGTCATAGCCGTAACGCATGACCGGTATTTTTTGGATAACGTAGCGGGTTGGATACTCGAACTTGATCGCGGGGAAGGTATCCCATTTGAGGGGAATTATAGTTCATGGTTGGAGCAAAAAGCCAAACGACTTCAGCAAGAAGAAAAAGAAGAGTCCAAGCGTCAAAAAACACTTCAACAAGAATTGGAATGGATTCGCCAAAACCCTAAGGGGCGTCGAGCGAAAAGTAAAGCTAGGATTAACGCCTATGATAAGCTCTTGGACCAGCAGCAAGAAAAGCGTCGAGAGGATTTGGAGATATTTATACCGGCTGGACCACGTTTAGGTGATAAAGTGATTGTCGCCGAGCACGTTCAAAAGGCGTATGATGAACGATTATTGGTGGAGGATATGAACTTTTCTCTACCTCCTGGTGGAATTGTGGGGATTATTGGTCCGAATGGGGCAGGTAAGACGACCTTGTTTAAAATGATCACCGGACAAGAAATACCCAACGCAGGTAGTCTAATTTTGGGGGAAACGGTTCAACTCGGATATGTAGATCAAAAGCGTCCATTGGATCCTAATAAAACTATTTGGGAGGAAATTTCAGGAGGGCAGGATTTACTCATGCTAGGCAGCAGAGAGGTTAACTCGAGAGCTTACGTCGCTCGATTTAATTTTAGTGGAAGTGATCAACAAAAAAAGACCTCTCAACTCTCAGGTGGTGAACGAAACCGAGTGCATTTGGCTAAAATGCTTAAAGAAGGGGCTAACGTACTTCTTTTAGATGAGCCAACCAATGATTTGGATGTGAATACTCTTCGGGCTTTAGAGGAAGCGCTACTTGAGTTTGCTGGCTGTGCGGTGGTTATTTCTCACGATAGGTGGTTCTTGGATCGTGTTGCCACTCACATATTAGCCTTTGAAGGTAATAGTGAAGCATACTGGTTCGAGGGGAATTATGCTGAATATGAAGAGAACCGGAGACAGCGTTTGGGCATTACCGAAGATCAACCAACTCGGATACATTACAAGAAATTAATGCGTTAGATTCGAATTAAGGTTTGCAATCCTTACATTAAGCCAAACCAACGAATACCGTATGAATTCTACCAAACACTCGACTCCTACACAGGTGTCAAAAGGAATGTGGTCTTGGGCCATGTTTGATTGGGCAAACAGTGCTTTTTTTGTCATTATTCAGACTTTCGTTTTTGCCGCCTATTTTCAACGTTCCATAGCTACTGACGCCATCAGTGGTACTGAGCAATGGGGTAATATGGTCTCGGCTGCAGGATTATTAATTGCCTTCACCGCCCCAGTTTTGGGTGCTATTGCCGATCGGTCTGGAAGTAGAAAACCTTGGATAGCAGCTTTTTCACTGATGTCGATTGTAGCCAGTTTCTTACTCTGGTTTGCCGAGCCCAGTACCGAATTTTTGGCCTATGCTTTAGTAATCACCTTTGTCGCTACAGTAGGTGCGGAATATGCCTTCATTTTCTATAATGCTATGCTTCCCGATTTGGTCCCCCCATCCTACATGGGGAGGTGGTCTGGATGGTCTTGGGCTATGGGATTTGCGGGTGGAATAGTGTGCCTTTTAGGAGCTTTGTATCTCTTCATCGAGAATGGAGGCGCTTGGCTTGGATTAGATACAGAGACTCTAGAACACATACGTGCTACCTTCATATTTACGGCGTTGTGGTATTTGGTTTTTTCCATTCCCATGTTTCTTCATACCCCGGACGTCCCAAAAAATAATATCCGTATTCGTCAGGCCATTAGCGAGGGCTTCCTACAACTTAAAAACTCCATTAAAGAAGCCCGAAATTACGCCAATATATACCATTTTCTTCTCGCCAGGATGATTTATAATGACGCCATCATACTAATCTATGCCTTTGGTGGTATTTATGCTGCAGGAACCTTTGGAATGGATGAGTCCCAGATTATTATTTTTGGGATTGGACTCAATGTTACCGCTGCCCTTGGTGCGATTGGATTTTCTTGGATGGACGACCGGTCGGGGAGTAAAAAAACGATACTATTCTCACTAATAGGCTTAATTATCCCAGTTACGGCAATTCTATTTGTTGAGAATATATTTTGGTTTTGGATTTGGGGACTCATGTTAGGCGTATTTTTTGGCCCAGTACAGGCAGCCTCTAGAACTTTAATGGGACGTTTGGCACCAGAAGATAAACGAACCGAAATGTTTGGTTTGTTTGCTTTCTCTGGGAAAGCCACAGCATTTATTGGTCCCAAATTATTGGGTTGGGTAACGGTACTATTTGCAAGCCAACGAATAGGAATGTCGGTTGTCTTAGTGTTGCTTGCCCTCGGTTTTTTGCTCATGTTGCGGGTTCAAGAACCTGCTAAACTTCAAGAACCTGCTAAAAATTAATAATCTTATAAAACTCTTAGATTCTCATCAAATGAATTACTATGCTTGAAGAACGTATTCATCCTAATGCTATTCCCGCTTGGCGTTTGCAATTCGCGCTAAGTGGACTATTTCTTTTTATTCCAGCTGCTTTTCTTTACTTCCTTCATACAAAAGAGGTAGTCGCCCTCGAATGGGCAATTGGTACTGCTATTATCGCTATTATTATTTATGCACTTATAGTGACTTTTCTGCCTCAGCTACGGTGGTCACGGTGGAGCTATCAGGTTGATGACAAAGGAATTCAGATGCGTCGTGGTATCATATGGGTACAGCATACAGAGGTACCCATCAATCGAATCCAACATGTAGATACTCGTCAGGGCCCTATTTATCGATCATACGGTTTGTCGGTTATTCGTTTTTCTAATGCTGCTACTTCCCACGAAATTCCCGCTTTAGAAGAAGATCTTTCCCAAAAACTCAAAGATAAAATCACTGACATGGTGAGGTTGGTTAAAGAAGATGTTTGAGTTTCAGCGACTGCATTGGGTAGTATCTATTACTGGGGTATTACAAGTCATAAAGCAAAACGTACTTACGCTTGTCTTTCTATTTATTGTGGGCTCGCGAAACGAATCATCCTATCTCATTTGGTTTGTTGGAGTAGGTCTCATATCTGCTTTTGGTCTCGGAATTATGGGTTGGTTTCGTTTCAAGTATCAATTATTAGAAGATGAAATACATATACACAAAGGTATTTTTGTTCAGAAAAAACTCTATATCCACAAAAATAGAGTCCAAGTAACCGAGATCTCTGCCGGCATTATTCAGCGGATATTTGGCTTAGTTTCCCTAACCATTCAGACTGCAGGAGGTGGGTCGGAACGCGCGGTACTTTCTGCATTAGATGCCGAAACGGCCCGTACTATTGTGGATGTATTAAACCCTAAAAATGCCGAAGAATCGGATATAAACTCCGAATTGAGCCAAGAAGAGCAACAAAAAAGTGCACTACCAGATCAAGGAGAACATTCCCACACCAAGTTAACTTCGCCTCTTAATCATGAACCGCATACCAACCACAATTCTGAGTGGACCTTATCCAATAAACGCTTACTCTACTTAGCACTAACCTCGGGTGAGTTTGGGATAATTGCTACAATCCTGGGCACCATATTAGGGCAATTATCAGACTTCATTACCGATGAAAACATCCAGTGGATTGTTGACCGTATACCAGTGATTCAGCAGCCGGGCTTGTTTTTTGTGCTCTTTAGCGTAGTGTCGGTTATTATGGTCTCATATCTACTATCCATTTTATCGAGCATTGTACGCTACTACGGCTTCACCATTCGCAAAGTTGGTAAAGAATTACACATCTCCCGAGGTTTACTAGAGCGTATTCAAACTACCGTACCTTATCATAGAATTCAAGCAATAAGCTCCACTGAAGGGCTATTACGCCAGCCATTTGGTCTAGAATCTCTCTCTATCATCAGTGCAGGACACCAGCAAGGCCAGCAGCAACGATCTCTAATGCTAGCTCCTTTAATCTATGGCCATGAACGCGAGGCCTTTTTTCAGCAGTTTTTTGAGGGTTGGGAATTGGCCTCGGGAGTCAATCCACAAAATAGACAGGCCTTAAAGCAAGCACCTTCCGACTTTTTCTCCCGTTTAGATGAATCTACTGTTCTGCCTCAAAATATGTTCCCACATATCACCGAGTCACCCCACCAAATGTATGCTATTGCCCCCAAAAAAGCTTTTCTTCGCTATCTAAGAAGGCCTAATTATCTATGGTTATTCCCAGCATTAGTGGGCCTTTATTGGTTGCCTTGGTTGGTTTGGATGACTTTGCTTAGTATTCCTGCTACGTTATATGGATGGACCGCTTATAAGGATACAGAGCTTGGGGTTTCCTCAGAACACCTATATATAAGGTATAGAGCACTTGCCCGAAAGCATATTTGGATACCCAAAGTACGTTTGCAATCCATAGGTAACTCCCAACACATCTTTCAGAAAGGAAAAAAACTATATCATGTGAGGTTTGGTGTGGTTTCCGGTTCTCACGAACTAAGTGTCCGGGTAAAGGATTTTAGTTCGGATGCAATCCATGAACTAATGAAATGGTTCCGCAAGTGACCAACTACTACTAACCCTAAGTTGATAAACCTAGTACTGGGACTAAAATCTACTTATCCTAAAGCCACGTCTAAAACCATCATTACGCTGAAACCAATCATTGTGCCAAGGGTCGCAATATCGGTGTTACCATGCAATTGACTTTCAGGGATAAGCTCTTCAACCACAACATAAATCATTGCTCCTGCAGCAAAGGCTAGTGCATAAGGTAAGACCGGCTGAACAAGAATTACGGCTACGGCTCCAATGACTGCAGAAACAGGTTCTACAATGCCCGATAGTTGACCATACCAAAAACTTTTCCCTGTTTCCATTCCATCTCTCTTAAGTGGTAGAGAAACAGCCACCCCTTCAGGAAAATTTTGAATGCCTATACCTATGGCCAATGCAATAGCAGGGGCTAATGCAGCAGACATTCCAAGGTCGACTGATTGAATTGCGGCTCCAAAAAGAACTCCAATAGCCAATCCTTCTGGAATATTATGAAGGGTCATAGCAAGCATTAAAAGGGTAGAACGTCTCCAACTAGTTGGAATACCCTCAGCTTCATCTCTCGGGAGTCCGATATGCAAATGAGGTAGATAATGATCGCAAATGCGCAAAATTAACCCACCTAACAAAAATCCTATAACAGCAGGTACCCATCCTATATGCCCTTGTGCTTCGGCCATATCTATGGCAGGTAAAATAAGTGACCATATACTTGCAGCAATCATTACTCCCGCTGCGAAACCCATCATACTGTCAAGTAATTTGAAACTAACTTGTTTGGTGAAAAAAACTAAGGAAGCACCTAATGCGGTCATAGCCCAGGTAAATAGACCAGCAATAAAAGCTTGAATAACAGGATGTAATGCAAGAAACCAATCGGGTATAATCATAGTGGCTGAAGATGATTTAGATTAGAGTAGACAGATTGATAAGAATTACCAATACTGATATTGTTGGGCATAGGTTAATGATGCGTTGTTAGTTATTCAAAACTAATT
Source organism: uncultured Balneola sp. (assembly GCA_902529365.1). Lineage (GTDB taxonomy): Bacteria > Bacteroidota > Rhodothermia > Balneolales > Balneolaceae > UBA1275. The sequence continues at coordinate 52,430 of CABZWK010000008.1, read as the reverse complement.
AAAATTTTAGTCTTGACTAAATATAGAAACATTTTATTTTATTATCCAAACAGAAAACACCTATTTAACTGATTTATATGATAAAAAATATCAAGAATCAGCTAAGAGTTACTAAGCTAATAGCTCGATCAAACCATTTAAAAATGGGCGAATTATTCAATCGTGGTAAAAAAGCTGATACCCCCAGCTTGCTTTCCGGTTTCAATAACAGCTACTCGCTTAAGTTCTTCCAACGAAATTACATCAACAGAGCCTGATTCACCGCCAATTCCCTCTACCGAGATAAAGGTATATTTACTATCAGAACTGATAGCAACTCCGTGTGAAATCCGCCTAGAATTAGCAATTTGTGCTAGTTCCACTCCACTAGAAATATCGACAATACTAGTGGCAAAGGCTCCCTTTAGTGAGCTTACCAACCATTTTCCATTGGGACTAACCTCTAAATTATAGGGAGCCTTTCCAGTCGGAATTCTACGGGTTATAGCCCATTTTTTTACATCAATTTCTATAATTTCATCTGAACCATTTCCCGCGACGTAGACGAATGCATCATTAGGGTGTGGGTCAGCCCATGTTGGTTTAATCTGTGGCGTGGGACCATGCATATGTGCCTCGTGTTCCATGGGCTCGAGTCTATCAGCATTGCCATCGTGGCCGGCTTGCATAGTGGAATGCGAATGGTTGCCGGATGTGCTATGACTGTTCATTTCCTTCATCCTAGCCATGCGGCTCCCAGAACTCTGATCCATATCCAGGAGTTCTTTTAACCCTTCTAATTCGTTTGCATTAGTAGTTGTCTCATTAGAAATCTCTGAAGGCAATTCTGAAGATATTTCTGAACCCTCAGTGAGTGCTAAAGACAGTCTTCTTGCTATCTTAAAGCCATAAGTATCCACTTCGAAGAGTTCATCACTCATCATCGAGACATGATAGGCTTTTCTACCTGTTGAATTCATTCGAGTTCCATGGGGCATAATACCCGTTGGCATTTCGGCCACTAAATCCATGGTTTCTGGGTCTACCATCATCATTGTACTGGGTTCCATTTCTCCATGTAAATTAAAATTTACTACGTATAAAAGACCGGTAAACTCTGAAATCTCCATGCTAGCAGGAAATAAGCCTAGATCGACGGTACCCATTAATTCATGGGTTTGGGTACTATATTTTGCTAAATAACCGTAGGGATTACCGTGAGCAATGGTAACAAACCAATGTTTTTTATCTGAAGATAGGGTAAGACCATGAGGACCCTCTGTTTCAGTGGGGAGTTTGCCTACGGAAATGGTCGCGTCAACCCAACCTTGATAGGTGTTAGCGTCGAAACTTACTCGTTGGACTACATCGTCCGATTCAGCGGCCACATACACTTGATAGACTTGCGCAGTCAAATTCATAGAGAATAAAATAAGGAGTGTTAGGGGGAATACTAAAACACCCATCATTCTAAGAAAGAGTTGGTATGTTGAGTAAGAGTGATAGATATGCATGTGAGTTGTTCATGTAAATACAGAAATAAATTAATTCTGGATGTCACCCAGTTTTACTGCCCAGATGCCGGAATTCCAATCCGAAAGAAATATAAGTCCTTTGTAAGGTTGGGGTCCCCAAGTAAAGGTTGAATTTGGTATAGCAGCGTTGGGATCAGAAGGTAAAAATAGGGCAATTTCACGGCCCTGTTCATACAAGTCTCCCATTAGGTCACCAGATACATCAACCACTCGTAAACCGCCATTGTAGAAAGCAGCATACATGACATCGTTTTCGATCCAGTAATTATGAGAACCTGCTTCAGGCACCTGATAGCGTGCTACTTCATCTGGATTATCCCAGCCATCAAATTCGATAAAATGTATCCATCCCGCAGCACGATTGGGACCCTGAGTATCTAGACCATAAGGGAAAGCTTCATCACCAGCAGCCACATAAAATTTTCCGGTAGATTCAGATTTGAACGGAAATGCGGCATGATTCCACCCACTCGGATAGCTATAACTACCCAGTGGGGTCGGATTGTTTGGGCTCCCACCTGCTCCAGGCATATCAGCCGATTGAGTGGACCCCACATCAACCACAACAACTCCATCTCCCCAGTTCGAGGAATATGCGATACCGTCTTCAATCCAGACATCATGAATAGAATGTCCAGGAGTATCGAGTTCAAAAACACCAACGGTGTAGGGGTTGCGAGGATCCTCGATATTAATAATATCGTATTTTCGACCATTATTTACCGCATAGACATGCTGTTCATAGATGAAGGTGTTGTGCACACCACCGGTTAAACCATCGGTAAACTCTGAGAGTATTTTTGTGTCTGATGGGTTGGTCACATCAAGAATAATGATCCCATTTTTACGGTTAGAGGCTCCTTCACGGGTAATAACAGCAATGGTTCCGTCTTCAGACACCTTTACATCATTTACGGTACGTGCATCTACCTGTACCGTATCTATGGTGTGTATATTACTCGGATCGGTAACATCCCACAAAAAGGCTTCTCCTCTGGCTCCCCAAGTGCCGGTAATGGCGTAGTCATGTCCATCGACTCCTTCCCAAACCCACAGATCGGAAGTCTTAACATCTGGAACGATACCTTTACCTACCACTTCTAAACTTCGACGTACCCTTCTTGGTTCGACGCTAATATTCAGGGTGGCTTGTATAGCACCCGAACGTGCAATAATAGAGTATTTACCAGAGTGGTTAGCAACAAAACGACCATCTAGAGCTATTTGTGCAGAACTACCTTGCCCTAATTGATCGTCAGGATAAGCAATAAAGCTATACTGAACCGGCATATCGGGAAGGATTTGTCCATTCCTATCTTCTGCAGATACAGTAATATACACTACATCTCCCGTTTTTATAGGTTGTGAGCTTGGGTTAGTTACCTTCATACTCAATGTAGTTGCGTCATTTTTAATTATCTTTATCGGCCAACTAAATAGCTGAGTACCAGCAACAACTACTAGCTCTGCCGTACCTACCTTATGAAGATGCAACTGATTGAATTCATTTATGCTGAATATTGATTCATCACTACTACGGATAGTAAGATCTTCTATGTTACGAACCGCATCTAATGAATCACGTATGTCAAAAGCAAGATCAAGGGTAGTTCCGACATAAAAAGGATCATTTGCCTGCTCCCAATCCACACGGGTAATGGGTGGGAAAAGAACCATTACCTCAAAATCTTGGCGAATTCTATCAGCGCCAAGTGTCATAGCCGAAATGGTATGAACACCAGGTTTAATCGCTTGTAATTCTCCTTCACTGCTAACCATCAATGACCTTCGAGCTCTAGAGAAAAAAACCACTGTATCAGGTAAAATCTCTCCCTCTGCATTTTGCACTTCTGCTTCAAGTTGGATTCGTTCATTAACCCTGATTTCCAAAGAGGTATTCAGAAGCCGAATCTGGGATTCTTGGCCATGTATAAAAAATGGAGTAATAAAAAGGAACAAACAGAAAATGGAAAGGACTTTAGCATTCATAATTCGCAAAATTTTAAGGCTTAAAAAAAATATTTTTCCAACAAAGATAGCTCTCGGTTGGCTCTTAATCGTGTAAGTGTTGTTAAGATAAAAGGATAGGTGAACAGCACCACTACGGTATACAATATATAAAAGGGCTGCTATTTATCAGAAAAAAAAAGTAGAAATCCTTAATTTAAATTCCATATTAAGGACTTATATCTTAGTTAGTTAATCTAGCTAGACTAATGCACGTTTTAAGGTTCAATTAAGCCGCGTGCTATCCCCATAAATATCTTATTTGAGCATCTAATAATGAGCTTATCTTTTCAAAAATTACCTTTTGCCTATCGACATCATGGAATGAGTGCTGCCGATCATCAGCACATGCTGGAGACGATCAATGCTAAAGATCTGGAGCAGTTGATTGCAGAAACAATTCCTGAAGGTATTCGATTAAAAAGTGATTTAGCCATTCCCTCAGCACTTACAGAAGAAGAATTTTTAGTGAAATTCCGGGAGATTGCTCAAAAAAATAAGGTATATACCTCATACATAGGCCAGGGGTATTACGATACCTTCTTGCCAACGGTTATTCAAAGAAACATTTTAGAAAACCCTGCTTGGTACACCGCTTATACCCCATATCAGGCAGAAATTGCACAAGGCCGGATGGAAGCGCTCATCAACTTTCAAACGATGGTCAGCGATCTTACAGGTATGGAATTAGCCAACGCCTCGTTACTCGATGAAGCTACCGCAGCGGCTGAAGCCATGACGATGCTGTATGGACAGCGAAAAGGTAGTAAGAAAAAAACGGCTAATACTTTTTATGTTAGTGACAAAGTGTATCCTCAAACTCTTGATGTGCTTTATACCAGGTCAGCACCATTGGGGATTCGGGTCGAAGTGGGCGAATTGGCGAAATTGGATGTGACACGTGACGATGTGTTTGGAATCCTATTTCAATATCCAGAAGCCAATGGACAAGTGGTTAATTACGAGGCACTAGTTCAAGCTTGTAATGAACATCAGGTATTTGTGGTAGCCGCGGCAGATCTATTGAGTTTGACCTTATTGACTCCTCCCGGTGAGATGGGGGCTGACGTAGTAGTTGGAACCACGCAGCGTTTTGGTGTCCCAATGGGCTATGGCGGGCCACATGCGGCGTATTTTGCAACTAAAGAAGCTTTTAAACGACAAATACCGGGCCGAATCATTGGTGTGACACAAGATAAAGAAGGCCGACCAGCGTACCGGATGGCCCTTCAGACCAGAGAACAACATATCAGGCGTGAAAAAGCAACTTCGAATATATGTACAGCACAAGTTTTACTAGCCGTTATTGCAGGAATGTATGGGGTATATCATGGTCCTGACGGGCTTAAACATATTGCATCACGTATTCATGGCTTTACTGCTCTAACTAAAAAACTGCTCGAGGCCTTAGGTGTAGAAGTTCAAACAACCGTGTATTTTGACACCATAATTTTCCGAATGGAACGTAGCCTTTTAGAACCTGTTGCTAAAAAGTTAGAAGCAAATTTCTATTATCCTACCGATGATACCGTTAGTTTAAGCTGGGATGAAGCAAAAGACCTTGACGATCTCAAGCTTCTACAGCAAATTTTCGAAGAGGTGACAGGAAAGCAGTCCGATCTGGAATTCTCTGAGGAAATGGATAAACTTGAAATGCAGTTGCCTTCAAGCATTCTTAGGGATTCAGAGTTTATGAGTCATGAAGTATTTCATGCATACCGGACAGAACACGAAATGCTTCGTTATATGAAGCATTTGGAATCAAAGGATCTATCTTTGGTTCACTCCATGATTTCTCTAGGTTCTTGCACGATGAAGTTAAATGCAACCAGTGAAATGATTCCCTTAAGTTGGCCAGAGTTTGCGCACATTCACCCATTTGCACCACTCGAGCAAGCCCAGGGCTATGCTCACATATTTAAAGAATTAGAGGCATGGCTTGCAGATATTACTGGATTTGATGCGATATCATTCCAACCGAATTCGGGTGCTCAAGGGGAATATGCTGGGTTAATGACTATACGAGCTTATCATGAGCATAGGGGAGACTCTCATCGTAATGTCGCTTTAATCCCAGCTTCTGCACATGGAACAAACCCAGCCAGTGCTGTGATGGCAGGTATGGACGTAGTTGTAGTAGAAACGGATAAGCATGGGAATATTTCCTCTGACGATTTGGAAGCTAAAGTGGAACAGTACTCTGATCGCTTAGCAGCTCTAATGATTACCTATCCATCAACTCATGGGGTATTTGAGCATAAGGTGAAAGATTTCTGTGCTCTTATTCATCAAAATGGCGGACAGGTCTATATGGATGGAGCAAATATGAATGCTCAAGTAGGGCTTACTAGTCCAGGGCTCATTGGAGCCGATGTATGCCATTTAAATCTTCATAAAACATTTTGTATTCCTCATGGTGGAGGAGGCCCTGGTATGGGTCCAATTGGAGTGGCTGAGCATTTAAGTCCTTTTCTCTCCACTCACTCTCAAGTTCCTACCGGTGGAACGTTTGGTGCTTCTCCGGTATCCGCAGCACCTTTTGGAAGTGCAAGCATACTAACTATATCCTATGCCTATATACGTATGATGGGTGGTGATGGGCTTACTGAAGCCACCCGTCGAGCTATTCTAAATGCAAATTATATTAAAGAACGTTTAGCGCCTCATTACTCTATACTATATACGGGCCTTAGTGGTCGTTCTGCTCATGAATTTATCATCGATTTACGACCCTTCAAGCAAAATGCTGGAATTGAAGCGACAGATTTAGCAAAGAGGTTAATTGATTATGGGTACCACGCTCCGACCATGAGTTTTCCGGTGCCAGGTACACTCATGATAGAACCCACTGAAAGTGAAAGTTTAGCTGAACTCGATCGATTCTGCGAGGCGATGATTGCCATACGCTCAGAAATTAAGTCCATAGAACAAGGCGATTGGTCAATAGAGGATAATCCACTAAAAAACGCTCCTCATACTATACGTGTGTTGGTCCAAGAAACCTGGGAAAAAACATATACCCGCGAACAAGCCGTATTTCCGATTGCCGAATTACGATGGAATAAATTCTGGCCTTCCGTTTCTCGGGTCGATGATGCCTATGGAGACAGAAATTTAGTGTGTTCTTGCCTACCAATAGAGGCCTATACTAGCTAAGTATATCCTCACAAATATAATCAGGAATTATACCAGTGGCCGAAATTTCGCGTTCAATGTGCTCTGATCTAGAGTTTCCAGAGAGAACCAGCATTGTACCTACACCAAAACGGTTTCCACCCAGTATATCGGTCTCAAGTGTGTCGCCCACCATTAGTACGTCGTTTTTTTCTAATGGGCCAATTTCCTGAACGAGACTTTCATAGGCATACATAAACATCTGTGAATCTGGTTTACCAAAATGAATGAATTTTTTTCCCAACATACTCTCTACTAGTTTAGCAATACCACCGGTGGCCACGGCTATATCATGTTTAGCTACTGGGTAATATTTATCTGAATTAGCTAATATCACCGGCATGGTTTTCTTACGAAGCAAATTGACCGTTTTGTTTATATCGGTATTCCAATCAAATCCTTCATCATCCAGAAAAACAAAGGCGGCAATATCATCAATATCATTTAGGTCTACATCACCAGCTGCAACATGTTTTAAACCTGATTGTAGAATATAATCAGCTGAATTTTGGGTACCTAAATAGGCAATACGTCCGGAGGTAATTTTTTGTTCTAAAAACTGCCTAGCCATCATCCCGGAAGTAATTATTTCATGTAATTCAATGTCATGTAATCCCAGGCGCTGCAGGCTTTCCAATTGTTGTTTTTGACTGCGTGAAGCATCGTTGGTTAGAAGTCGAAAAGTCTTCCCTTTTTGTTTTAGTGTTCGTATGCTTTCTTGAACTCCATCGATAAGACCTTTATGATTTTTTACGACACCATAGGAATCGAGCATAACAACTTTGTAATCTTCAATGACTCGTGAAAAACTAGAATAATTCATAGAAAATGAGTGTTTGTTTCAAGTGAGTGAGAAAATAGATTAGCTTAGGATATCCAATAAGCTGGATGGATCGAAGCGATCATCTAAGCTAGGTAAGTGAGTTTCAAAGGTTTCTTTTTGTAGGGTGTTTGCAAATAACTCGTGGAAAAAAAATCGTCCATACTTAACCACATAGTTTAATAAAAAAAAGCGGTAGGCTTCCTTTAGGAATAAAATTTCTCGCTCAGTTAGTGGGTTCACCAGATGGTAGGAGTTTAAAAATAATTTGAATCGCTCGTGCATTAAAATGTCTATATTATAGATAAACATGGTCCGGTCACCAATATCGGAAACTACACGCGCAAAAAAGTAAAAATCCAACGTACGACTACTTACGCGGAACCAGTCATAATCCCACCTTGAGTACAATCTCAAACCATTAGTAACCGAGAAATTTCCGATGTTCCAGTCCACAAATACAGGAATGCGAACAAGGCGATGGGCCTCTAACTTTATGAAATTATGTTTGAATTTTTCTGCATGCTCACGAATTAGATCCCGATACATAAAATGTTCAAAACGGCCTTCATCAGTATCTAGATGAACAAGTAAGTCATCAATATCCACCATTAATGTTTTTGAAGATGAGGGGAGAGTGTGGCGCACTTTTTCACAAGCAGTATGGAATTGGCCCATTTGATTACCAAATTTGATAATTTGTTCCTCGTCTAAGCGCTTGGGGAGTTTATGTCTAGTTTTGATAGGTCGGTAAAATACCACCCAAACATCCGCTGGTTCTTCCTTGTGTCGATACACAAATAACCCATTACCCTTCATTAAGGACCTAGATAGTACATCCTCAAAAGGATTGGGTAGGTTATTAGATAAACTATTGATAATACTATGATCTTCAACAAAATGTTCGTAGCGACCAAAGTAGGATAGTTTAGCGACTATGCTCGTTTTGTCTGATAGAATCATTCGATAGACGTGATTAGTTGAAACCTTGGCTGAAATATCTTCAATTTGAAGAAGTTCACGACTGGAATCGTAGGTATCCCAAGCACTCTGAACAATGGCATTAAAATCGATAAAACTCATCTATATGATTTCAAAATAACGTTGTAATTCCCAATCCCAATCCTCTCCTAGTGACTGTTCTAATTCCCATTCTCTGCTTAGGATAAAATGATCGACGAATGGCCGTCCAAAAAGTTCAATTGCCAATTCAGAGTGCTTCATTTGATACACTGCTTCGGTGAGTGATCCAGGAAGTTTGCTTAGATTTGTTTGCTCATAGGCATTCCCATTGCAAGGTTCTACAGTCAAAGGAATCTTGTTTTTAATGCCATATAGTCCACTAGCTAAACAGGCGCTGATAGCCAAATAGGGATTTATGTCAGCTCCACTTACACGGTGCTCTAGATGCCTATCCCCAGACATTTCAGGCACAACTCGAATAGCGGTTGTTCGGTTATCCACTCCCCAGCTAAGGGTTGTGGGAGCCCACGAACCGGCCACATAACGTCTATAAGAATTCACGGTAGGAGCAAACATGGGCAGGATAAACGGCAGACAGTATAGTTGACCGGCGAGGTATTGTTGAGCAACAGTACTAAGTCCAAATTCATTATCTGAGCTGTAAAACATATTCTGCCCCTTTGTGTCCCATAAACTTTGGTGCAAATGACCACTGCAACCAGGATAAAGTGGTGACCATTTGGCCATAAAACTAGCCATTAAATCAAATTCATTAGCTATTTGTTTAATACCTAATTTAAACAGGGAGGATTGGTCTGCCATTTCTAGAGCATCACTATAGCTAATAGCTGCTTCGTATACTCCAGGCCCTGTTTCTGTGTGTAGGCCATCTAATGGTAGTTTTGCAGCTGTTAAATCGGATAGAATACGATGGGTTAATTCTTGAAATTGGGTGGTTCTGAGCACCGAATAACCAAACATTCCAGAACTTAGTGGGGTCATGATTTGATAATTGTTAGCAGAGGTGTCTTCGGAATTTTTATGGAACATAAACCACTCAAATTCAGCCCCAAATTTTGCTTGATAACCTGCCTCACTAGCCTGCGTTTGTATCCTCTTGAGAAGAGAACGAGGACATACAGCGTTCAAGAGCGGATCCTCCGAAAAATCACCCAGGTACAATTCAATCCCTTTTTCCCATGATAGTTTCCTTAGGGTGGTGGAATCTAGTTTTAAAACTCCATCGGGAAAGCCAGTTCTCCATCCGCTCACACTATTTTTTGTGTAACACTCATCATGCATATCCCAACCAAATACAACATTACAAAACCCTATTCCTTTTTCAATGGATTGCTCAATTTTTGAATAAGGAATGTATTTACCCCTGACTACACCGTCTAGGTCAGTAAATCCAACTTTTAAAAAGGGAATAGAAGTAGGTTCAGACATAGTTTAGTTTTAGGGGTGTGAGTAATCGTAGTTTAAATCCATCATCATTACTGCGTCATTGAATGAGTTTGAGTTGAATCGTTGACCACCGTCCATCCTATTTCAACCGCTGTGGTTAGTTGTTTTTGGGCTATGAGCGCATAGTATTCAAGGCCAACTGGGCAAAAGCAAGCACTGCAAACAGAGAATTCAATTTTTTTTGAGCTTAACACTTCTATGTTGGCTTGACTTAATTCCTTTAATGCATCCTCAATGGTTGCAAACTCGTAAGGAATACATTGTTCTACCGCGGCCGCATGCTTAATCCATTGAGTAAAGTCGGTGGACTGTTCGTTTAAAAAAATCGACTCACAGCCAGTATTTGTGAGGCTTAAAGCAAAAACTACGTAAAGGAGGATTTGTTTTGATGGGTTCATCAGTGAACTATGCAAGATTAATGAGTATCGCCAAGTATTAGTACATCATAGAGTAAACAAAGCTATAAACAATGTTTCTCGCAGACCTGTTTCGAAATCTAATAGGTTCTTGTTGATGTCGTTTAGTGCTGTTCAAACTTAATATAAACATAACTTGCTTTGATTAGCCATAAATGACAAGTTTTTATCGGTTAAACAGAAAAAGAATGAGTTAATTCTAGCATCCGCCTAGACACACTTCCTATCTATTAGTTAATAATTTACTAATGATGGGTTTACGCTATGGTAACACATTTAGTGTTTATTATATGTTAATAATTATCATCTACACATATGAAACGAACATTAGACACGGTTGTAATTTCGGACGTGCATTTGGGAACAGTGGGTTGTCACGCGGTCGAGCTTATCCAATACCTAAAATCAATAGATCCTAAACGGATAATCTTAAACGGGGATTTTATTGATATGTGGCAATTCAAAAAGTATTATTGGCCGGAAGCGCATATGCATGTAATCCGTACACTCATTACGATGATGACTAATGGGGTTGACATATACTATCTCACTGGCAATCATGATGAAACGCTTCGTAAGATTTCCAGCTTGCAATTAGGTCCATTATTTGTGCGTGATAAATTAGTATTAGAATTAAATGGAGAAAAGATCTGGTTTTTTCATGGGGATATATTTGATGTAACTATGAAATATTCGAAATGGCTGGCGAAGTTGGGTGGCCATGGGTATGAATTATTGATACTCTTAAACAGGTGGGTTAATTCTGTATCAGTTCGTATGGGATATGGGAAATTGTCTCTTTCAAAAAAGATCAAGGATAGCGTAAAAACAGCCGTTAACTTTATCGATGATTTCGAAGTTACTGCCATGGAATTAGCTATTCAAGAAGGGCACGATTATGTTGTTTGTGGGCATATTCACCAACCCAAAATACGGGGGTACGAAAATGAAGAAGGTTCGGTAATCTACATGAATTCTGGCGATTGGGTGGAAAACCTTACCTCTTTAGAATACGATGGGGAAGAGTGGAGTCTCTACCGGTACGAAACAGATGCCCTTGTTCATCAAAGCTCAAATATTACCCCAATGATAGCTGCTCACCCTAGTTTAATCAACGGATACGATCAGGGATTGAAAACCGGATCGATGGGACAAGCGTAACTCCAGTCACATGTTCAACGAACCAGGTAGCCTTGCTATGAGAAGAACCTCAGAACAGTATGAAGCATGAAGATATTATATGGTGTACAGGGCACCGGACACGGTCATATTAGTAGGGCCCGAGTAATTTTACCCCGTCTACGTGAGATTGCACAGGTAGACGTGCTTATAAGTGGTTATAATTTCAAGTTACACCTCGACGGTGAAATCACCTACAAAGCTCGTGGAATCAGCTTGGCATATGATCAAAAGGGGAGTGTGGATGTGTTGGAGACAGCACTCAATATTCAACCTGTTAAACTCCTTCAGGATATTCAATCCTTGCCGGTAGAAGATTATGATTTTGTAGTCAATGACTATGAGCCTGTGACAGCTTGGGCAGCTCAAACGGCGGGGATTAGCTGTGTGGCCATAAGTCATCAAGCCTCATTTTTATCTGAGAAGACCCCAAGGCCCAAGAAAAAATCACTGGTGGCCGAAGGTATTCTCCGTCATTTTGCTCCCTCAAATTCTACGGTGGCTTGCCATTACTTACGTTATGATTCCTTCATAGAGCCACCGATAGTCCGGAAACAGATTCAACTACTAAGTCCATTTCGTCAAGACCACGTGACCGTCTATCTGCCGGCTTTTAATGCCTCAGAACTACTTCCTTACTTTAAAGAGGTAAGAGAGGTTAAATGGCACTTTTTTACTGCTGATTGTGAGCAAGACTATTGGGATGAGAATGTTTGGGTACGCCCTGTGGGTAACGAAAGTTTTTTGGAGAGTATAGAATCATGCGAAGGTATTGTTTCCGCTACAGGCTTTGAAACGACCTCCGAATCTATGTACCTGAGAAAAAAGCTTTTTACCATTCCCATTAAGAATCAGTACGAGCAATTATGCAATGCGGCAGCTATAAAGCAGTTAGGTGGAAAAGTGGTATATGATATTGGCTCAGAATTTGTCTTTCAACTCCGGCAGTGGCTACAGTCCGGTAAACACCTCGACCTACCAGAAGTGTGTGATGAAAAAAGCTTAATCAAAAAAATTATCCAGCAGGGTACATCAAACACTAAACCTAGGAACGAACTGTTTAAGAGGCATGCCATTCTTGGTTGAGTCTAGCGAGTTTTCATCTCGGTTCAACTCAATTTCATAGCTTATAAATGTTGGATTGAGATACCGGTATTGGTAATAAACGCGTTTGTTGCCGAGGGTTTTTGAGCATCGCTCAATACAAAGAAGGGCAGCGGATTCACTTAAGCCCATATGCTGGGCGACTTCTTTATTTGAATTCACAGCAGTAAAGGTATAAGAACCAGCGGTTATAGGGATTTCATATTTTTCTTCAAGTATTTCGTAGATAGTTTTGTTTTCTAGATCCTCATCGAACAAAAGTTGACCATAACTTCCCGGTAACCATGTCTGATCAAAAGCAACAATTTCATTATTAGCATATCGAATCCGCTCTAACTTGATAAGCTGACTGGTTGGAGAGAGACCAAGTTTCGGGTTTATGTTAACTTTTTCTTTAGTTTTTTTAAAACAGATTATTTTTGATGTTGCTTGATACCCTGCTTTTTTTAAGTCCTCTGCAAAATCGGTGAGTTGTATTAGTGGGCTTTCATTATTCCTAGCCATAACAAAGGCCCCAAGTCCTTGCTTTCTGTAAATTAAGCTTTCATTTTCTAGGGTTTGTAGGGCTCTTCGTACGGTTATACGACTCACTTGGAAGTATTCACAAAGCCTTTTTTCAGAAGGTAATTTATCCCCTTCTTGGAAATAATCTTCTCTTATTTCTCTGCGTAGTTGATGCGCAATTTGTTCATGTCGGGGTTTAGAATGTTCTTCCATAACGGTTTTTGTACATTATTTTACCTATGCCTGTGTAGATAGCACAGAATAAATAAAATCAAACCTGTACTAAATGTAATAACATGTTGTTACAAGTGTACAGTTATTTGTACTATTATACAAAAATTAATCTGGTTCAAGAGATGATCGCTTAACCAGCTAACCAAACACAACTAATGTAAAGTCATCATGTTTTTTGAACAAATATTTGAGGAAAAGTTAGCACAGTATGCCTATGTAATAGGTTGCCAGAAATCAGGAGAAGCAGTGGTTATCGATCCTATGAGAGATATTGATCGATACAATAAACTAGCTGCCAAGCACGGATTAACTATTGTTGCCGCGGCCGATACGCACATTCATGCCGATTATATCTCAGGGCTTCGGGAATTTGCCGCCCGAGGGGTAAAAGTGTATGCCTCCGATGAAGGCGATGAAAATTGGAAATATGAGTGGCTTAAAAATAGCGACTACAATTACGAATTGTTGACTGACAATGATACCCTTAAAATCGGAAACATCATATTCAAAGCGGTTCATAGTCCTGGTCACACTTCAGAGCATATCAGTTATTTAGTATCCGATGGAGCTACTACCGATGAGCCTATGGGTATTTGCTCAGGGGATTTCGTATTTGTGGGTGATGTAGGTCGTCCCGATTTGTTAGAATCGGCTGCAGGTATGGAAGGTTTGATGGAGGAGTCGGCAAGAATACTGTACAAATCATTGGACAAATTCAAAGATTTAGCATCCTATGTCCAGGTCTGGCCTGGTCATGGAGCCGGAAGTGCCTGTGGTAAAGCCTTAGGTGCCGTGCCAGATTCTACGGTAGGTTATGAAATGAGGTTTAACAATTCTATTCGTGCGGCTATTACTGAGCAGGATTTTGTGAACTTTATACTAGATGGACAACCAGAGCCACCTCTTTATTTTGTTCGTATGAAACGTGACAATAAAATGGGTCCGAAGGTACTTGGAGACTTGCCAAAGCCACAAAAAATGACAGCAGATGAGTTTGTTTCTGCGGTTCACTCCAACGAATCCGCCGTGGTTATTGATACGCGTGAACGCGAAGCTTTTATGGCCAATCACCTTAAGGGTGCTTTGTTTGCTCCAGTCAACAAAGCCTTCAACACTACGGTTGGGTCTTTTGTAATGGAGGATAAACATATGTACCTGGTTGTAGAAGAGGATACACTCCACGAAGCAATACTCGATTTAATCCGCATTGGCTTAGATAATATTAGCGGATATATAACCCCGTCAGAACTATATGCAAAGCAAGACCTAGAGGTAGTTACGACCGAAACAATTACTTTTTCAGAATTCGATGGATATAATGAGACCGGTAACTATCGTGTACTCGATACTCGCAAAGAATCAGAACATGCTACAGGCGCGGTACCTGGAGCACTTAACTTTGCTCATACTCGTATCCTCGAAAATCTTGACAAGATACCTGCTGATAAACCACTACTGGTACATTGTCAGGCTGGTGGAAGAGCGGCTTATACTTCTGCTTTGCTACAAAAACATGGGTATGAGGTAGTGTTAATTGCTGACCAGGTTGAGCCTTACCTACAGAAACGCAATCTTATGGTTAAGGCTTAATTCATGATTGATGCATGGATTGGAGCCTTATTAATTGGAATTTCCCTGGGCCTTTTAGGCTCGGGGGGATCCATTCTTACCGTACCTGTTTTGGTGTATTTGGTAGGGGAGCCTGAAAAAGTAGCCATTGCTGAATCGCTTGGTATTGTAGCCACCATTTCCCTAGTTGGCGCGATACCTTATGCCATAAGAAAAGAGGTGCATTGGAGAAATGTTTTTTATTTTGGAATACCAGGAATGGCGGGAACCTATGGGGGAGCTGCTCTGTCTGTTTTTTTAACAGGTAGTATGCAATTGATGATTTTTGCTACCGTCATGTTAATAGCGGCGGTAATGATGATAAGAAAGCCAAAAGAGTTACAAGTCAATAATAAACAAGCTCCAATTTGGTTGTTGATTACCGAAGGATTAGTCATTGGAGTTATTACTGGTTTGGTTGGAGTTGGTGGTGGTTTCTTGATTATACCAGCTTTAGTCTTATTAGGTGGATTATCTATGCGTATTGCCGTTGGAACGAGTTTGTTTATTATTGCTGCTAAGAGTTTACTTGGGTTTTATAAATATGTTGATGTATTAGCCAAAGAGGATTTGGGTGCAGATTGGAACCTACTAGTCGTTTTTACCTTAATTGGTATTTTAGGTAGT
This sequence comes from uncultured Balneola sp., assembly GCA_902529365.1. Taxonomy (GTDB): domain Bacteria; phylum Bacteroidota; class Rhodothermia; order Balneolales; family Balneolaceae; genus UBA1275. The sequence continues at coordinate 36,813 of CABZWK010000008.1, read as the reverse complement.
TTTTTGGGAGGTAAGGCAAGTCAGTTTATACCTCATCAGAAACTAAAAAGAGGCTTTGGCTATTTTCTTATTGTCATGGGAGTATATATTCTCTACACTAATTTTTCCTAAGTCGAGCTAGAGAAGAAATTCATAATAGCTTTATCCTACATAGGGCGGTAGAATTTACTACATTCAGATACTCACAATCTCAAAATAGAAGTATGTATGCAGTTAGAATCAACCGTCCGCCAACTAGGAGCTGAAAGTAAGGTGAGCGAATCGCTATGTAATCATGTATCCGCTCTTTCCGAAATTTTAGAACAGCTTAGTCTAGATCGAAGTACCCCTGAATTTCTAGCCTTATTAGGCAATGCACCTCTTCAAATAAAAAAAGCACTAGATCAGGGCGATAATAATGAACTAGAAGCCTTTTTGAAGAGACTTCAGGTTCTATCTACCCGAGAGATAAAAGAGTTTTTGAGGATATACACTACCTATTTTCATTTGGTTAACTCTCTAGAGCAGCATGAAATTAGTCGGATAAATCGTAAACGCGAGTTTGCAGAAACACCGGATACCCCTCGAAATGAAAGTATTTTGGAGACAGTGCATGCCATGAAAAAGCAAGGGTATAGCTTTGCGGAGGTGATGGATGTGTTTAATCACATGGATATTCAGCCCACCATTACGGCCCATCCAACAGAAGCGCGGAGGCGAAGTGTTCTCACCAAGCAGCATGAAATAAGTGAAATGGTGAGTAAATTAGGCACCGAAGAACTAACTTCAGATGAGGAGCGGTATTTAAGGAAAGAAATTCTAAATCAGTTGAAATTACTACTACTGACCGATGAGGTTAGGGCCGAAAGAATGTCGGTAGAGGATGAAGTAGAAAATGGACTGTATTTCTTTACCCATACAATCTGGGATGCTATCCCAAGACTCTATAAAGATATGAGACTGGCTTTGGAGACCTATTATCCAGAAGCCTATGCTCATCATACTCCTGAGTTACCCATAGTACTTCGTTATCGTTCTTGGATTGGAAGTGATCGGGATGGCAATCCTAATGTCACCTCATCAGTAACTTGGAAAACCCTTATTGAACAGCGTAAGACAGTTATTCAGCTGTATTTAAAAAAACTGGACCATCTTCGTAGATATTTGAGTATTTCCTATAAAGAAGCCACTATATCGGATGCGTTGAGAGATTCATTGCGTTTGGAAGAAAGCGATAATCCATTGAGTGATTTATACGAGAGAAGGTATCAAAGAGAGCCTTACAGAAGGAAAATTACTCATATAATGCAACGCTTAAGGACACAATTGCATGCATTGGAAGGCAGTAAGAGTCATATTCTTAGTACGGCAAAAGAGTATACTCCTGATGTATTTATTGGGGATTTAGAACTTATATGCCAATCTTTGCAGCAACAAGGGTTTAGTGGAATTGCAGAACAGGGTAGGCTACATGATTTGGTGGTTTGTGCCAAAACTTTTGGGTTTCACCTGACGGCCTTGGATATTCGACAGCACTCTCGACTTCACGAGGAAACAGTGGAGGAAATGTTGCGCTTTACAGGTGCTGAAAGTGATTACGCCCACCTTTCTGAAAATGAAAAGATTGAATTATTGGATAGGGAACTAAAGAATCCACGCCCTCTATGTTCAAGGGGGTTCCAGCGAAGCGAAACAGCTCAAAAAGTGTTGGGTGTTTTCGAAGAAATCCGAGATATGCTCGAACTCGACCCCAATATATTTGGCAGCTATATTATTTCAATGACCCATGGGGTTAGCGATATGCTAGAAGTCCTTCTTATTGCCAAAGAAATGGACTTATGGAGTATAGAGGATGGAAAAGTTACCACCCCATTGGATGCAGTACCTCTTTTTGAAACGATCGAAGATTTAGAGCATTCACGGGATCTAATGGCTCAAATGTTTGAGGACCCACTTTTTAAAGACCATATAGAGGCGAGAAATAATTTCCAAGAAATCATGCTAGGATATTCCGATAGTAATAAAGATGGTGGATATTGGACAGCAAATTGGGCATTAAATAAAGCTCAGTACGATTTAGGAATAGTATGCAGAGAGTATAACATAGACTTTCGGCTTTTTCACGGCCGAGGTGGCACCGTGGGTAGGGGTGGCGGACAGTCAAATAAAGCCATTGTCGCAATGCCGCCGGTGAGTAACAACGGGCGCATTCGATTTACCGAACAAGGCGAGGTTATTTCCTTTCGATATTCTCTGCAGACCATTGCTCATCGCCATTTAGAACAGCTTGTCCATGCGATGGCTCAGGTAATTAATGCTCAAAAAAATGCACCAGGGTACCTCTATGGTAAAGATCGTGAATGGGATCTCATGCAGGAGCTTTCTAAATATACGATGGAAGCCTATAGGGGCCTAATTGATGCGCCAGGCTTCTGGGAATGGTACATGCAAAAAACACCTATTGAGCATATTGGTAAGCTTCCTATTGCCTCCCGACCCGTTTCCAGAGGTGCTGGAGGTGGGTTGACTTTCGATGGACTTCGAGCCATTCCATGGGTTTTTGCATGGACTCAAGTCCGCTACAATGTGCCGGGCTGGTACGGTATAGGATCGGGCTTAAAAAAACTAATGGATAATAATCCAGACGCTCAAGACATCGTAAAGCGGTGGTTTAGAGAATGGACTTTTTTCCATACCGTTCTTAATAATTCCCAGCGAGAGTTGGCTCGAACCCATATAGCTACTTCTGAATTGTATTTGGAGCATCCTGAAGAGGATACCTTTCATCAAATGATACTACAGGATTTTAGTTGGGCAACCGAGTATATCACACGCATAGCCGGCATGGAGAAGATTTTAAATCACAACCCTGTCATCCAGCGCTCTATAGCTTTTAGAAATCCCTTTACTTATCCTCTCAACGTCATTCAAACCGAGCTAATTCAACGCTGGTCACAGCGCAACTTAACCGACCAGGAAGAAGAGGAAATACTAACAGAGTTACTGTTTTTAAATATAAACAGCATAGCTGCAGCCATGCAGAGTACTGGCTAAGTTCCTCCACTAAAAAGCTGTATCTTATAAAAAATTTCATATACATCCTTACTATATTTCGCAAAAGATTCAAAGAATACAAACATGGCTTCAACAATAAAGATAGATAAGTTGGCTACTTCTCGAATTCAGGAAGTGGATATGAATAACTTAGACTTTGGTCGGTGTTTCACGGATCATATGTTTGAGATGCAATATGCAAAAAATGCCTGGAAAACGGCCCATGTTAAACCTTTTGGCCCCATTCAAATTACCCCGGCATTGAACGTGCTCCATTATGGGCAGGCCGTATTTGAAGGAATGAAAGCTTTTTATGTAGATGAGCATCAGATTAATTTATTTCGCCCAGATGTGCATCATGCCCGCTTTAATCGATCGTGTCGAAGAATGTGCATACCAGAAACTTCCTATGAGGTATTTATTGAAGCATTGGAAACTCTTATTCGGCTAGATGCCGCTTGGGTGCCTCAGAAGCGAGGCACTGCGCTCTACATTAGACCCTTTATTTTTGCTAACGAAGATTACCTCGCCGCTAGAGTATCATCCACCTATGCCTATCATATCATTATGTCCCCGGTGGGCGCCTATTATGCCGAAGGATTTAATCCAGTTTCTTTAACCACTTCGCCTGATTTTGTGCGTGCGGTGCCGGGAGGAACGGGTGAGGCTAAAACAGCGGGTAATTATGCAGCCAGTTTCCTACCCGCTCAACAGGCTCAGCAAGATGGTTTTACACAGGTACTTTGGTTGGATGCCATTGAGCACAAGTACATTGAAGAAGTAGGTACCATGAACATTCACTTTCTCATTGACGACACATTGGTGACCCCCTCATTAACGGGTTCTGTTCTATCAGGTATTACTAGAGATTCCGTTATCCAACTAGCTAAGGAGTGGGAATATGAGGTTCAAGAGCGTAGAGTTTCGATCGACGAAATCATGCAAGCATCTGCCGATGGCCGGCTTAAAGAAGTCTTTGGGAGTGGAACCGCAGCGGTTATCAGTCCTGTAGGATTAATTGCCCACAAAGGCCAGAAAATCGAAATTGGCAACGGTAAAATTGGCCCACTTGCAGAGCGATTGTACCATAACATTACGGGCATTCAATACGGTCAAATAGAAGATCGTTTTGGCTGGACCTATCCCATTACCCTTCATTCTTAAGTTCCAAGTGCAACTTCATACCATTATTGCAATTATGCTCGGTGGAAGTCTAGGCGCTTTGAGCCGGTACCTACTCAGTGTGGGAATAGAACGATGGCTAAAACCAGAAATATTACCCGGCGGGACCATAGTGGTGAACATTATGGGATGTTTTTTTATCGGCCTACTAGCGGCCCTATTTGAAGTAAAAAATTGGGGAAATGGCTGGCCTCGAATGTTTCTATTCGTAGGATTTTTAGGCAGTTTTACCACTTTTTCCACTTATACGTTCGATACTTTTTTGTTGCTCAAAACAGATCAATTTGTGGCGGCCTTTCTAAATATGGGGCTTCAAGTCCTGTTCGGATTAGCCTTCGCCATGGTAGGATGGTATTCTATTTATGCCTTCAAGATCTCTGGTTGATGTATCCCCAAAAGCCTCAATACCCTTTGCTTCGATCCACAAGAAACTGTGCGGGCATACCAGATGAAATTCGACGGTAATTTTCCACAATCAAAGCTGCAGCATCAGCTACTCTGGTCTTTGCCGCTATGTGGGGGGTGATCATTACTTCCTTACGATTCCAAAAATGATGGTTTTGAGGAAGTGGTTCCTTCATGAATACATCCAAATATGCTCCTTGAATATGTTGGGTATCCAGCGCATAGATCAGGTCTTCATCAACCAGTTGAGTCCCTCTTCCTGCATTTATAATAAAGCTGGGTTTCGGCATGCTCTTAAAAAGTTTTAGATCTATTAGGCCCTGAGTTTCGAATGTTCTTGGAAGTAATGAAACTAAGACATTACACTCTTCAGCAAAGATGTGGAGTTCGTGCTGTTCATAACAACGCACCAGCGGAAGTTCTTTTTTGGATCGAGACCAGCCCAACACCCGGTAGCCTTGGGCTGCTAGAGATTGACTGACATAGCTCCCAATGTTTCCAAGTCCCATAACCCCAATACTGAGATCTTGGTATCGTAGGGTATCTTTAGGAGCCCAAGAAGTATCTGATTTATTAGCTCGATAGAATAATCCATGGTGCCGAATATCCATAAGAGCCCATTCAATATATGCGAGCATATCGGTGGCAAGGGATTCCAGACTCATTCGGGCAATGGGAATACGAGCAGGTATACTGGCATCTTCAAGAAGCTCAGCTACACCAGCTCCGTAGGACTGAATTAGCTGGAGGTTTGGATATGGATTCAATGCACGTTCAGGTATGTTCCAGCATACACCCATTCTTATCGCCTCTTTTGCCGTTATTCTAGGCCATATATCCACCTGAATATTTGGATCTAAACCTTGAATATGTTCTTGCAGTTTGAGAAAATTTCTGCTCGTGGAGATCAGTACTATAGCCATGCTAGAATATAGGGTTTCATAACTAAAATTTGTGGAAAACTTGTGCACATAGTCTTTGTTGGTTACCCTATATTAACAACATAATTACTATGTATGTATCTAATATTTGACACAGAAACCACCGGTTTACCCCGAGATTATAGCGCACCAATAACACAGTTAGATAATTGGCCAAGATTGGTTCAATTGGCTTGGCAGTTGCATGATCAGACGGGCGCATTACTATCGAGTGGGAACTATATCATTCGCCCTGAAGGCTTCACCATACCCTTTAATTCTGAACAAATTCATGGTATTTCTACCGAAAGAGCCTTAAAACAAGGCGTCGATCTCAAAGAAGTACTTGAGGTTTTTAGAAAAAATATTGATCGGGCTCACTTTTTGGTTGGGCATAATGTGTCCTTTGATGAACGTGTAATGGGAGCAGAATACCTGCGAAAAAAAATCCCTTCGGCTATTATGGATAAGGCTAAGATAGATACAAAAGATGAGGGTACTCAGTTTTGTGCTATTCCAGGTCCACGAGGATTTAAGTGGCCTTCCCTAGGAGAACTTCATCACGCTTTGTTCAACAAGGGGTTTGATGATGCACACGATGCTGCCGCAGATGTAGAAGCAACAGCTCGTTGTTTTTTAGAGTTGGTGCTACTTGGAGAGGCCAAGTTTAGCTTTCCATTAGATGCTAAATTGTATGAATCCCCCCAGAGCTATGTTAAAAGAGAAAATTACATAAATCTCGTCTCACCAGATCGCCTGAAAACAACTACGGCCACTTTTGAACAACCAGGCGATACAGAGACATCACAAGATCGACGGCCCCGTGAGCATAGCTCAATAGACTCAAACATAGCAGAGCAAAGCAATTTTGTAGCATCCGAAGAACAAAAAGAATCGGCAAAAAAAAAACTAGAAAAATGGAAACAGGGAGAGCCTCTTAGTTTCTCTCATCTGCACTGTCACTCTAAGTATTCTGTACTTAGATCCACGGCGGGGGTTAAAGATTTAGTCGCAAAAGCAGCGCAGTGGAAGATGCCGGCTGTGGGACTTACGGATTTAGGCAACATGTTTGGTGTATTCACCTTTGTTGCAGAGGCTCATAAACAAGGGATTAAGCCCATTGTGGGGTGCGAATTGTATTTGGTTGAAGATCACGCGAAGAAAAAATTCACTCGTGAACATCGTGATTTACGTTGGCAAGTACCTCTGCTTGCAAAGAATCAGCAGGGCTTTAGAAATTTATCGAAAATCTGCTCCCTTGGATATACACAGGGTTACTATTATAAATATCCAAGAGTGGATAAACAGATCATTGCCGAACACTCTAAAGATCTTATCGCTCTAAGCGGAGGTGCTAACGGCCTACTTGGAGAACTCATTTTAAATAAAGGAATAGAGGCTGCAGAAGCAGAAATTAGCTGGTGGATAGATTGTTTTGGAGATGATTTCTACTTTGAATTAATCGATCACGGATTACCTGAAGAACAGCGTATAAACGAAGTATTTCGGGGTTTTTCTGAAAAATATGGTGTTTCCTTAGTTGCTTCTAATAACTGCTTTTATATGGAAAAAGCAGATGCAGATGCTCATGATGCTCTTATCTGTATTGACGATGGTGCCCTCAAAAATACGCCCATAGGTAAAGGGCGTAATTTTAGATATGGATTCCCTAACCATGAGTTCTATTTCAAGTCTTCTGAAGAGATGATCGGGGTGTTCTCAGATGTTCCAGAGGCGATTTATGGGACTTATGAAATTGCCCAAAAGGTAGAACCCATCGTTTTAGAGCGTGAGGTTATTCTCCCTAAATTTGATATTCCGACAACCTTCGAAAATGAAGATGATTATCTGCGTCATCTCACCCTTGAAGGTGCTGCACTAAAATATGGTATACTAAGTTCTGAGTTGAAAGACCGTATTGACTTAGAGTTAGGAATTATCAAGGATATGAGCTTCCCAGGATATTTCCTAATTGTTCAGGACTTCATTGCAGCTGCCAAAAATATGGGGGTATATGTGGGCCCAGGAAGAGGCTCGGCCGCAGGTTCGGTGGTAGCTTATGCAACGGGTATTACCAACATAGATCCTCTTAAATATGATTTACTTTTTGAACGATTTTTAAACCCTGAGCGAGTTAGCATGCCCGATATTGATATCGACTTTGATGACGAAGGTCGTCAAAAGGTAATTGAGTATGTAGTCGATAAATACGGAGCTGACCAGGTGGCGCATATAGTTACCTTCGGTTCTATGGCAGCGCGATCCTCGGTGCGCGATGTAGCTAGAGTGCTTGATTTACCGCTTTCCGATGCCGATCGAATAGCAAAATTAGTTCCAGAAAGACCAGGAATTACACTGGATGAGGCATTCTCGGAGGTAAAAGAACTAAGGGAAATCCGAGATGGGGAAGGTCTTGAAGCGGAAACACTGCGAATGGCGCAAATATTAGAAGGATCAGTTCGAAACACAGGCCTTCACGCCGCAGGCATTATTATTGCTCCCGATCAATTAATCGAATATATCCCTGTTAGCACAGCCAAAGATGCCGATCTGCAAGTGACGCAGTTCGATGGGGGTGTTATTGAGTCTGCTGGGATGTTGAAGATGGATTTCTTAGGCTTAAAAACTTTATCTATCCTGAAAACAGTTATTCATTTTGTACAAGAGAATCATCAAAAAAGCTACAACCTAGACGAAGTTCCCCTAGACGATTCAAAGACCTTTGAACTGTACCAAAAAGGTGGAACCTTAGGTACCTTTCAGTTCGAGAGTGAGGGGATGAAAAAGTACTTAAAAGATCTGAAGCCAACTACCATTGACGACCTTATTGCCATGAATGCACTGTATAGGCCAGGGCCTATGCAATTTATTCCAAATTATATAGAGCGAAAGCATGGACGTGAAGAGGTTGAATATGATCATGAGGACTTAGTTCCCTTATTACAGACTACTTTTGGAATAATGATTTATCAGGAACAGATCATGAAAGTCGCTCAGCAAATGGGTGGTTATAGCCTAGGAGAAGCCGATGTATTACGGCGCATAATGGGTAAGAAAAAAGCGGATTTACTTCCACCAGAAGAGGAAAAGTTTATTCGACAATCCGTAGAACGTGGATACGATGAGAAAGTAGCCAAAAATGTATTTGATAAGATGGCCATGTTCGCTGGTTATGGGTTTAACAAATCCCACTCAGCAGCGTATTCGGTAGTGGCCTATCACACTATGTACTTTAAAGCTAACTATACCCCAGAGTATATGGCGGCAGTACTAAGTCATAACATGAATGACATAAAGAAAATTACCTCCTTCATTGAAGAATGTCAGCAACTTGGAATAACTTTAGACCCACCCAATATCAATACCTCTAGAGGGAGGTTTGTGGCTAAAGATGGTAGAGTTCAGTATGGTATGTCTGCTATAAAAGGGGTAGGAGATAGTGCTATTCAATATATAGTAGAGCAGCGCGCTACCATGGGTAAGTTTAAATCTATTTTTGATTTTGCTTCACGGGTAGATGTTCGCGTATGTAATAGACGTACCCTTGAAAGTCTAATACAGGCTGGTGCTTTTGATAGTCTTTATGATAACAGAGCACAACTTCTTCAAGGCGTAGAAGATATTTTATCCTACGCTAACAGAAAGCAAGAAGAAAAAAGATTAAACCAAGTTAATTTATTCGGTGGGGCTGGATCAGACGCCGCACTACAAGAGCCAAAGCTCCCCAGTATTCCAAATTGGACTTCTATGGAGCGACTAAATCGAGAGCGTGAATTAATCGGCTTCTATTTAAGTGGACATCCTCTAGAACGGTACAAAGAAGACATACAGCTGTTTTCGTCTCACACACTCTCCTCGGATACCATAGACCAACTCAATCATGATTCTGAATTAAACGTTATTGGAATCGTAACCTCAAAACGAGTTATAATGGATAAAAAAGGGCGACCAATCGCTTTTTTAATGGTAGAAGATAGACATTCTTCCATGGAAATGGCGGTCTTTAGCCAGCAATTTGATCAATATGCAGCACTTCTTGAGGTAGATAATATGCTTTGGATAAAAGGTCGTTATAGTAAACGTGACCGTGGTAATTCGATGATTGTACAAGCAGTGGAACGGGTGGAAAATCTGAGAGAAAAACACCAGGATAAACTTCGTCTATCCATTCGATTGCATACTCATAAATTAGAGAGTAGTTCCATCGACCGTTTGGCTCATCTGCTGAGTTTACATCAAGGCCATACCTATGTAAAAGCTCAAATTAAAAGTGAACAGATGGACCGACCAATAGCGATGAATATTCGCAAATTTGTGGTTGATCCTTCACCCACACTTATGCACGAATTACGTATATTACTAGGAGAAGAAAATGTGAAATTAGCTCTTCAAAATGGAACTTAATAACCCTATTTTTATGAAGTCGCGTTAAAGAAGTTACCATGAGAAAAGTCATAATGGAAATGATATATTTTCCAGTATCGTGTACATTCTCTTTATGATATCACTTAAATTAATATCAATTAGATCATTACCATCATGTCAAAAACTGTAGAAATAACCGACGCTAATTTCGATCAAGAAGTACTTCAATCCGATAAACCTGTGCTCATCGATTTTTGGGCAGAATGGTGTGGACCTTGTCGGATGATTGGTCCAGTTGTAGAAGAAATGGCAGGAGAATACGAAGGCAAGGCTAAAATTGGTAAAGTCAATGTAGATGTAAATCCCGAAGTATCCATTAAATATGGAATTCGAAGCATTCCAGCATTGTTAATATTCAAAAATGGTGAAGTGGTAGACCAAATCGTTGGGGCGGTACCTAAGACACATTTGACTAAGCAGCTAGACGCTCACGTATAACAATCTAATGGACAATAGTAGGCAACGGTATTAGATTGAATCTTTTCTAAACGTTGCCGTGCTTGTTCCCTTAGAAGCATATTTTCAAGCATTTTTGCTCATCGTCCCACTCAATAGATGAAGAGTAATGGTGCATTAAAAACCAGCCTCTTCCATGATCTCTAAGCATTGCCTCTTCATGCAGAGGATTGGGAAGTTTCGAAGGGATAAAACCATGACCTTCATCATATATTTCAGCTGTTATACCATCAGTTGAAATAGTAACATTGAGTTTTACCGCTTTACGTGAATCAAGTTCGTTACCATGTTCCATTGCATTGGTTACAGCTTCACTAAGTACTAGCATGATTTCGTACTGTTTATCTTCGCTTAACTTGTTGTAGCCTTCTAGAGAATTCAAACACTCTTCAAGCTTTTCCAATTCTTCAAAGGCAGATTGGAAAATAAAGGTCTTTTTAATCGACTTTTTATCCGGCATTTAATGATGACTTAATATATAATGAGTATATACAAATAAGCATAAACTTAATTATCTTTGTATGCTATCTGTTAAGATATTACAATTAGACGAGAGATTTAGTTCTGTTTTTGCATTCTCCATGAAATAACCGTTATCCAATAACCAAAAGAATGCCATCATGAACGCAACTGTTTTAGTACTCAATCAAGATTATCAACCCTTGAGCATATGCTCAGTGCAACGTTCTATGAAGCTTCTGTTTTTGGAAAAAGCAGAATTACTCCATGACGATCCCGGAAAAGAATTAAGTACTACAAGGACTTCATATCAGTACCCCTCAGTTATACGCTTACGTAACTACATACGAATACCCTATACTAAAGTAGTGCTTTCCAGAAGAAATATTATGCGTAGAGATAAGTTTAGCTGTCAATACTGTGCTAAAAAGTCTGACCTAACCATAGATCATGTCTTGCCTAAAAGTAGGGGGGGTAAAGACCAGTGGGAAAATCTGGTAACCGCTTGTGAAAAATGCAATGTAAAAAAGGGAAACAAAACGCCCCAGGAAGCTCAAATGCCACTTAAGAGAAAGCCATATCGGCCTATTCCGATTACATTTTTTCGAGAGTATAACGGAAATGTACAAGACCCTTGGAAACCTTATCTTTACATGGCCTAAATACATCGGGTCAGTCAGGCTGTTTAGGGTTATGCTCTAAAAAGAGTGACAGAATTCGTATATTATTGGATCTAGTTTAGTTTAAATTTTGGTCTACGGGCCTATTCATTTTACAAAATATGATACATTTACTATGAGTTCTAAAGGACGGGTTTTAGTGGCCATGAGCGGTGGGGTGGATTCCTCAGTTGCAGCGGTAATGTTAGCTGAACAAGGCTACGAAGTCATTGGAATAACTATGAAGACCTGGGATTATCATCGTAGTGTAAGTAATAGTGGTAAAGAAACTGGTTGTTGTACCGTAGAAAGCATGAATGATGCTCGACATATAGCCGTAAATCATGGCTTCAAGCATTTCATTGTTGATATTCGAGAAGAATTTGGTGACTGGGTCATTGACCGTTTTGTTGAAGACTATTTAGAAGGGCGAACGCCTAACCCATGTGTATTATGCAACACTCACATTAAGTGGGCAGCTCTTATGAAAAGGGCTAATAATTTAGGGTGTGATTTTATTGCAACGGGACATTATGCCCAAATCAGGGAAGAGAATAGCCGCTATGTGATTTCTAGAGGATTAGATCGCTCGAAAGATCAATCTTATGCTTTGTGGGGAGTAGCACAAGAACATTTAGCCAGAACTATTTTCCCATTAGGAGGGTATTCAAAAAAAGAAATCAGGCAAATTGCCAAAGAACATGGATTACTGAATGTGGCCAACAAACCAGATTCATATGAAATATGTTTTGTACCCGATGATGATTACCGCCGCTTTTTAAAAGATCGTGTTGATGGGCTAGAAGAGAAAGTTAAAGGTGGGACCTTTGTAGATAAAGCTGGAAATGTACTAGGTACGCATGATGGATATCCATTTTATACTATAGGCCAGCGCAGAGGTCTTAATTTACCGATGGGAAAACCAGTTTATGTAACACATATCAATCCTTACACCAACACCATTATCATTGGAGAAAAAGAAGATTTGATTGAAACTACCCTAACTGCAAAAGAGTTAAATTTCATCAAATATGATGCTATTCCAAAAGGTGAAATGGAAATAATCGGTGCGATTAGATATAACGATGACGGTGCGATTGGAACCCTTACACAGTTAGGAGAAGATGAAATAAAGGTACATTTCCCAACAGGTAGAGAGGCAATCACCCCCGGTCAGGCTATTGTTTGTTACGAAGGAGATGATGTGGTAGCCGGTGGTTGGATAAAAAAGGTGAATGTATCTATGCAACAAGAAATGGATTCTCTCGTTTAATATAGAAAACTTTCATCCTTATTTTACCATCATGATTCGGACATTTACTTTATTGACACTATTTATTTGTACTATTTTGAGCACATCAATTCAGGCTCAATTTAATGGGGTATTAGACATTCAACTATACACAAATGCCGATACTAATCTAATCCATATGTATGTTACTCCTGACCGCATACTTTTACAAGGTAACGAACAACAGTCAATAATAAGTGGTAATTACGAGGCAAGAGGTTTACTTATAAGGCAAGATCAACGAGATTTTGTTTTAATGATGGGTAAAAATCAAGCTCTCCAACTAAGTAAATCAGAAATTGAAGGGTTCTTCACCATGATCTCGGCCATTTTTGGTATAGAAGAGCCAACCCCACAGGAGCTAGCCGCAAGTAAGTCTAGCGTGGTGGTAACTGGAAGAGTGGAAAATATAAATGGCTATCCCTCTAAAGAAATTAGAATTACCGACTCGGATGGAAGCGGATACGCAACCATTTGGACAACCACAAAATTAGACATGGATTGGGGGTTATTGAAAGAACCTTGGTTGAATAGTCCTGATTGGTTACGCGAGGCAACTGATCGCCTGACTATAGAATTTCAATCCAAAAGTATTCCAGTGCTAATGACTTGGACTTCAGATGAAGAAACGTTTACCTTTTATGAGTTAATTCGAGCAGAAAAAAATGCGGTCGCTAAAGCGATGGTTGAGCTGCCATCAAACTATCAATTATTTGGTTTAAGTGACTGGATCATGTTGCAAATGATGCAGCAGTACTAAAGGAATCCTTACTGGATCATTCGCACTTATCTTTTCATTGCTCAGATTAAGTTCGACTAATGTTCTTGAGTCGAACCCTCAATTTATCCAAGCTTTCAATAGGAGCTTCACAATGGTAATTTTGGCATAAAAATACTCTTGAAGTAGCCTCATCGAAGAGGTAGTTTGCTAGACTTGGAATTCTTTTTACGAGTGCTTCTTTATTGTGATTATTCAACACGTGCACCGTAGACATAGGCAAATAGTATTGATTTATTTCTCGTTTAAGTGATTCAACACTAGATACTTTTTCCTTACCCTGCACAACGACCCATTGTATAGGTTTATAATGATACTGTTGTAAAGCCATCATCGCCACCGTAGTACTCGAGCCAAATTGTGACCATTCCTTTGAAAATCGTTGGCCCATTTTATCTAAATACTCAATCCATTTGGTTTGACCAGAAATGTGATACAATCGAATTAGACAATAGGCCATGGTTGAGTTAGCGGAAGGAATAGCCCCATCATAAATAGTCATTGGGGCTCCAAACATCTGAATTTCAGAACCTTGAGATTGGACAAATGCTCCTTGGTCATCACCAAATAGGGCCAGGGTAATATCGGCCAAATCTAGGGCTTTTTGTAGATAGATAGAATCATCAGTATAGCCATAACACTCGAGGTACGCCCATATTAAAAAGCTATGGTCTTCAGCAAAGGCGTCGATGGCTGTCTCCCCATCACGATGCCGGTGGTACCATCGAACAGGATTCTCCAAATCGTCACTGGCTATACTATCCACGCTGTAGCTAAAAGTTCTCTCCAAAAAGTCCAAGGTTAGAATAGCTTGAGTTCCCATCTCTTCCGAATTCAATATACGCGCTGCATTCGCCAAGCTAGCCACTAAGAGTGCATTCCAATCGCAAAGAATCTTGTCATCACACAGTGGGCGTACACGCTGCTTACGACATTCGAATAGTACGGACCTGATACATTCCCACTGCAGGCAGGTAGCCTCATCTAGCTCTTTTGTGAGATGTAAAATATTTTGGCCTTTAAGTTGTTTGGTTGCTTCATCGAGCATGTTACCTACTTCTGTAACTCCGAAATAATCAGCTAGAAATGATAATGAGTGTTCGGGAAGCCTCCCTTGCAGCTCTAGGATTTTAAGCTCGTTATAACTCCAAGTATAAAATTTACCTTCTTCACCCTCTGAATCTGCATCTTCTGCGCTAGAAAAACCTCCATTAGGTAGCAGCATATCCCTTTGTAAATACTCAAATAACTCTAAGCATGTTTGTTTGAATAGCGGTTCTTTGGTTATCTGCCATGCTTCGGCATAGGCCATAAGCATTAGGGCTTGGTCATACAGCATTTTTTCGAAGTGGGGAAGCAGCCATTTTTCGTCAGTGGAATAACGGTGAAACCCATAACCAACATGATCCCACAATCCTCCCTGGCGCATTTTTTTTAAGCTAAGTACCACACTATCCAAGAGCTCGAAATCATGGTGCTGATACCATTCCCGGCAGAGAAATACGAGTTGATGAGGAGATGGAAATTTAGGTGCTTTACCAAACCCACCGTAATTGAGGTCCGCATGCAGACTGAAATAGGTGCGTGCTTTTTTTAAAGCATTCTCATCAGGAAATGATCCTACGGTATACGAGGTATATTGTGAGTAGCCTTGAGTGATCTGCTCTATGGCTTTATGAACCCTAGCTTGTTCGTTGGTCCACATACCTTGTATACCGCGCAGTATTTGTCGTAAACCAAGTCGCCCCATTTGCACTTCTTTAGGTAAATAGGTTGCTGCATAAAACGGCTCTTTTTCAGGTGTCATTATAATGGTTAAAGGCCAGCCTCCTTGGCCTGTTAACATCTGGCAAACCGGCATATAAAGATGATCGATATCAGGGCGTTCTTCTCGGTCTACCTTAATAGACACAAAATGTTCGTTTAAATAGGCGGAAATATCCGGATCTTCGAAGCTCTCATGTTCCATGACATGGCACCAATGGCAGGTGGCATAACCAATGGATAAAAAGATTGGTTTATGTTCATTCTTAGCCTTATCAAATGCTTCTTGTTCCCATGCATACCAGTCAACAGGGTTTTCACTGTGTTGTTGGAGGTAGGGACTTTTTTCTTTGTAGAGGCGGTTTGGCATATTTCAGCATCATTGAATAGCCATTTGAGATTCAAAAGGCTATATTTGGATATATAACAGAGTTAAAAATAACAAAACAATTCATCTATGTCTGTCGAAAGAACACTTACTATTTTAAAGCCTGATTGCGTTAAAAAAGGACTAATCGGTGAGGTGACCAAACGAATTCAAGAAGCTGGTTTCCGCATTGTTGCTATGAAGATGATGCAGCTAACCCCAACAATTGCAGGTGGGTTTTACGCAGTACATAAAGAACGACCATTTTATGGGGATTTATGTGATTTCATGAGTAGCGGTCCTTGTATCCCTATGGTATTAGAAAAAGAAAATGCTGTATCCGATTTTAGAGTTTTCATTGGCGCTACCAATCCAGCCGAAGCCGAAGTGGGTACCATTCGCTCGGATTTTGCTGATAGTGTGGGAGAGAACATAATTCATGGCTCTGACTCGGTTGAAAATGGGCAGTTTGAATCCAATTATTTCTTTGCTGAGTCTGACATAGTAGCTGTAAAGGGCGCATAAAGAGATGCCTCAAGGTACCTGGATATCTATTCCAGTGCTTATCTTTATAGGCGCATTATCATTTATTACTTGCGAACCTGAGAGAGCGGGGGCACTAGATAGGGTGGGTTTTGAATTGACCCAACAGGCAAATATTAATGTTGGAGCAAAGGTGCTGATTCAGGAGCATTTGGACGAGCTAGATGGGCGGAATATAGGTTTGGTTATGAATCCAACTGCTCGGGTAGATGGGGTACATATGCTGGATACTCTAATAGCTTTGGGGTTGCCAGTCAAGGCGCTTTTTGCTGCAGAACATGGATTTCGCGGTAGTCAGGGTGCAGGGGAAATTATACAAGATGGACTAGACGAAGCTACTGGACTTCCTGTGTTTTCGCTTTATGGGGCCACTAAAAAGCCTACCGCACAAATGTTGGAAGAAATTGATGTATTACTGTTTGATATGCAAGATGTCGGAGCAAGGTTCTATACCTACAATTCGACCATGAAGTACGTAATTGAGGCTGCAGCAGAGCAAGGAATTGAGGTTTGGATTTTGGATCGTCCTAATCCTTTGGGTGGAGATTATGTTGCGGGATGGATCTTAGAACCCGAATACAACTCATTTGTTGGGACGTATCCTATACCTATAGCTCATGGTTTAACATTGGGTGAATTAGCTCAAATGGCATTGGGGGAAGATTGGTACGAAACCGATGCCAAGGTTAATCTACGAGTGATACCAATGAGTGGTTGGCAGCGAGAGATGAAATGGAATGAAACGCAGTTAGAATGGGTGCCACCATCGCCTAATTTGCCCACTTTTGAACATGCCTATGCCTACATCGGGACTTGCTTTTTTGAGGGTACCACTCTTTCAGAAGGTAGAGGTACAGAGCATCCTTTTTTAATGATGGGGGGTGAAAGCAGCATTCTCAATGATGATGTTTCGCTGTGGAGCAATTATGGTGTGCGCTTGCAACCCACACAATTTACCCCTGTTTCTTTACCCGGAAAAGCTTTACGTCCAAAAGGTGAAGGTCTACTGTTAAATGGAATCCTATGGGAAAATGCCTTGGAGCATCCTGATCCATTGACCGTTGGTTTGCGCATGATGCAGTGGCTCATGGAACATTCACCGAAGGCAACGTACAAAGACTATCTATATCTTCTGGCTGGGACTGATAAAATCGATGAATTGAGCCGCAAAAGCATCAATCTGAAAACTGATTCACTCGATATAGACTGGGGCAGCAACTTCGAGTCGTTTAAAGAAAAACGCAGTAACTACTTACTATATTAAGCCTGTCGTCTTTTCCACTCGTAGCTAATGATTGCAGCGCTAACGGAGGCATTAAGTGATTCAACGGTGTGCTCCATTGGAATCGAGACAGAACTATCCAAGAGTTTGGCTACTTTCTTACTTATACCACCACCCTCACTGCCCACTATAAAAGCTATAGGTCCTGTCCATTCAGCAGTCCATAGTGAATTGGGCGCATTGCCTTCAAGCCCAATTAGTGTAAAACCCGCCAGTTTTAAATCCTTTAGACCTTGCTCAGTGTTGTGAACTCGTATAACGGGAATAATGCCAGCTGTGCCTGCCGAAACTTTGAACACCGTAGCATTGATTGGAACCTGCTGTTGAGTGGGTATGATAATGGCAGATATTCCAGCAGCCGTGGCTGAACGAATAATAGCCCCTAAATTGTGAGGATCTTCGATACTATCCAATAGTAGAACAGCTGTCGTTGGACCCACCATAGTTTGTTCAATCCAATCAAAAAAGTTCGTGTAGTCTATAGGACTAATTTCAGCGATGAACCCTTGATGATTCCCTTGATTACTTAGCCGATCTAATTTCTGAATGGGTACCGAGCTAACTGGAATGTTGTGAGCTTCACACTCTTTTTTTAAATCGCCATATTTAATGGGAGCCAAACTGTTAAGCATAAATATCTTAGATATATTAGCAGTTTCACGACTTAGGGCTTCGCGAATGGCATGCTTTCCAAATATGAGTAGATTATTTTTTTCTGATTTTTCCATATCTATTATGGAATAATATAAGCTTTTTATACATTACATAGATAAGTCAGTAAGTGTAAAGGTCAGAAAAAACGAATGGCGAAAGGTCAATCAAATAGGTATTCACTAGGTAGTTCCAAAGAAGACAAGTACGATTTTGTTTTCAGCGTTATAGGTACGTCTACCACCCAGAAAAAAAACAAGAAAAAACCCCATAAAAGCTTTTCAGAGAGTTTACTGGCATGGTTAGTAGGGAATGTTCAAGATCATGGAAGTATAGCCCTAGTCTCATCCCTTTTTCAGATTACGTTGGGCTCCTTGGTTATTGCCTTAGCACTGCTTCAGGCCATTCGGCCAGTTTGGTTAGCGGGAATTGTTACCGTTTTAGGAAGTTTTTCTATTCTACTAGGTATGTATATGGCTTATTATTTTTTGTCAAAACAGCATAAAGCCAAAAAGCTTATAGACGAGGCAATTGAACGAGTTGTCAAAGAAAAAAATTAAAAAACTCATAAAAAGAGACCTGAACCACTAGATATTTTATCCCATGTTTGCATCATTACGATTGATTGCTAGTAGTTTAGTGGTACTATTTTGCCTTTCCCAATGTCAACAACAGGATTCGAAGGTGAGCCAAAAAGAAGCGAATCAAGAAACACATGTTGTATCCCTTCCCCAATCCCCACTGGATAATGGAGATCGATTTTGGGTTATTGCCCACCGCGGGGTGAGTGGAAGTTACCCTGAAAATACTCTGAGTGCATTTCAGGCAGCCATCGATATACGAGCAGAAATGGTAGAACTGGATGTTTCTATATCAGAAGATGGAATTCCTGTTGTAGTTCACGACAAAACGGTGGATCGCACCACGGACTTTGAGGGTGACGTGCAAAGTTTCAGCGTGAAAGAGCTAAAGAAAATGGAAGTAGGGGCCTGGTTTTCAGAAGAATTTCGGGGAGAGGAATTCCCCACTCTTAGGGAATCTCTGGAATTAATGAAGGGTCAAATCGCAGTAAACATTGAAATTAAAAGCGAAGCGGTTTCCGATGTAATCAATGGAGGAATTGTTGATAAAGCCTTACAGATTGTAAAAGAGCTAGATATGAGTTCCTGGGTTATCTTTTCTAGCTTTGACTACCGAGTCATGGAGCATCTTAATGCGTTGGACGTTCAAATGCCTAAAGCGCTGTTGTATGAAACCTCACAATCAGGGGAGTTAATGCCCTCAGAGTTAGTCAAGAAGTATCAAGTAGATGTATTTAATTGCAGTTATCGGCAATTAAGTCAGGAATGGATTGCGGATTTACAAGCGCATCAAATTCCTTATCTGGTGTACACAGTGAATGACCCAGAATTAATGAAGGAGCTTATTGAAAAAGGCGTAAGTGGAATGTTTACCGATTTCCCTCAAGAATTGTTAAAAATTGTGGAAAAATTGTGAATAAATAATGCAAAATTAGCCAATCGCTAAATTGACCGTCAAGTGCTTTAGCCCTATCTTACCTCAACCCACAATCTCACACCTTCATACATGTCTACCAAATATATTTTTGTTACTGGGGGAGTAACATCGTCTTTGGGTAAAGGAATTATTTGTGCATCACTAGGCCGACTGCTAGTTGCACGAGGACTCAAAGTTACGGTACAGAAATTAGATCCCTACATCAATATAGATCCTGGCACCATGAATCCCTATGAGCACGGAGAAGTGTTCGTTACTGACGATGGTGCGGAAACAGACCTAGACCTGGGACATTACGAGCGTTTTCTAGATATTCGTACCTCTCAGACGAATAATGTGACCACCGGTCGTGTTTATCACGATGTAATTAACAAAGAACGAAAGGGAGCCTATCTTGGTAAAACCGTTCAAGTAATACCACATATTACCGATGAAATACAATCTCATGTATTAAAATTAGGTCAATCAGGTAATTACGATGTAGTTATTGTTGAGATAGGGGGTACCGTTGGTGATATCGAAAGTTTGCCTTACATAGAAGCAGTCAGGCAGCTACGCTATAATGTGGGTCGGGCAAACACTCTTTCTATTCATTTGACTCTGGTTCCATATTTATCGGCCGCTGGTGAATTAAAAACTAAACCCACTCAGCATTCGGTAAAAACTCTTTCTGAAAGTGGTCTACAACCCGATATATTGGTATGTAGAACGGAATACCCCCTCGACGAATCGATTCGAGGAAAAGTAGCACGCTTTTGTAATGTAGACTTAGAGGATGTGATTGAGTCCATTGATGCTAGAAGCATATACGAGGTGCCACTGCTTATGCAAAAAGAGGGTTTAGATGCCAGAGTCATCGAGAAATTAAAGCTGGAAACCCGCGAGCCTGACTTAGACAAATGGATACAATTTGTGGACGTGGTTTGTAATCCTTCCCACGAAATAGAAATTGCCTTGGTTGGTAAATACGTGGAGCATCATGATTCGTATAAATCCATCGTAGAAGCCTTTGTTCATGCAGGAGCTATGAACGATGTAAAAGTATCTATTCGCTGGGTTCAATCAGATAATCTTGATACGAAGAACGTAGCTCAGGCACTCTCAGGAGTTCAGGGAATCTTGGTAGCTCCAGGATTTGGTGGACGAGGAATAGAAGGAAAAATGTCGGCTGTCCAATACGCTAGAGAGCAGAAAATTCCATTTTTTGGTATTTGTTTAGGTATGCAATGTGCGGTAATAGAGTATGCCCGTAACGTCTGTGGTTTAACTGAAGCAAATAGTACAGAATTTGATGAAACCACTCCGCATCCCATTATAGATATAATGTACGATCAGAAAAATATCGAAAACATGGGAGGAACAATGCGCCTAGGTAAATACAATTGTTCCGTAATCCCCAATACCTTTGCCTACCATGCCTATGGTACGAACCAAGTACAGGAAAGGCACCGTCACCGTTACGAAGTAAACAATGAAATTCGTTCTGTACTCAGTGACAATGGGCTGGTATTCAGTGGGCTAAATCCTGAACGCGATCTAGTAGAAATAATAGAAATTCCTGAGCATCCATGGTTTGTAGGGGTACAGTTTCACCCCGAACTACGGAGTACAGCTAGCCATCCACAAGCTTTGTTTGTGGCCTTTGTTAATGCGGCAAAAAAGCAGGCAGGCTTCGAATAAAACCAAATCTTACTTAGTATTCATCGGCGTTACGGAAAAGCCACCTCTGCTTCATACGGTTCTCGTCAGCGCTACGAAAAAGCCACTTTTGGTTGAAGCGGTTCTCATCAGCGCCGCGAAAAAGCCTATGAGAATCAATTTCAAAAAAAAACATGCAAACCGAACAACAAAGATTTCATCAAAAAACCAGAATTCGGGCGTGTGGAGTGCTCCGCAGAGGTGATCAGCTTTTATGCCTAAACATGTACTCACCAGTCACTAAACAAGCATTTTGGACCTTTCCTGGTGGAGGAGTTGAAGTAGGGGAGTCACTCAATGAAGCAGTTCAAAGAGAATTCATCGAAGAAACGGGGCTTACCATTGAAGTAGGGGAATTATTATTGATTAGTGAGCTTATTCAAGCTCCTTTTCATGCCATTGAATTTTATTTTGCAGTTCATGATCCAAAAAATACACCCATCAGCTCTCCTAGGCTTGGAAGCGATCCAGAAAACAACTCCGCTTATCTACATGCCTTGGCCTTTATGAGCCGACAAGAACTCAGGGAAAAAGGAATTTCTCCAGACTTTTTCAAAAACACATTCTGGGAATCCAACGTTTTTCCAGTGATTTCTGTATACTGATACTGACCTCACAATGAGGGAGTGATCGAAGCTGGCTCAGGCATACAACGGTGCCACAGCTTCGAGATACCAACATATCAATTCTAATTTTATTTATTAATACCTACTTACTATGGTTTCACAGAATCCCTTTAGCCGCCACAAAAAATATCTATGTT
Organism: uncultured Balneola sp.; assembly: GCA_902529365.1. GTDB lineage: Bacteria > Bacteroidota > Rhodothermia > Balneolales > Balneolaceae > UBA1275. The sequence continues at coordinate 14,619 of CABZWK010000008.1, read as the reverse complement.
TCACATTAGCACTTTTTTTCGGGTTTAGCTGTGCAGAGTCGACTACAAAGACAGTCTATTATAATGCAAATGGGTATACGATCGAATCCGATACCTTACGATCCTTCAGCACCTTGGTAGTGGATGGGGAAAGGGTATTTGCTGTGGGGGGTGAAGATCTTGCTGAGGAATTTCAAGCTTCCCCAAGCGTCACAGCAATTGATCTCGAGGGCAAAACCTTGCTGCCAGGAATCATAGATGCACACGGGCATGTGATGGGTTTAGGTTTTCAAGAACTCCAAATCAATTTGGCGGGGATAACGAGTCTTCAAGGGACTCTCCAGGCGTTGAAAGAGTATGCCGAAGCTAATCCAGAGTTAGAGTGGATTATAGGGCGCGGTTGGAACCAAACATTGTGGGAGGAAAACCGTTTTCCAACAGCCGCCGATTTAGATCAGATAATTCTAGATAAACCAGTTTGGTTAAGTCGGGTAGATGGGCATGCAGGTTGGGCAAACTCAAAAGCCATGCAATTGGCTCAAGTTAGTTCTGATTCGCCAGATCCTGATGGTGGTAAAATCATCCGGGATACCAGAGGCCGTCCAACAGGTGTGTTTATTGATGCAGCAGAAGGGTATGTGCAGCGAGTGGTTCCTGAATCAACCAGAGAAGAACAAGCTCTAGCACTTGATGCAGCTCTTTCTTTGCTCGGTTCTTATGGAGTAACCAGTGTGCACGATGCTGGGCTTGGAGTAGAAACATGGGAGTTGTATAAGCAGTTTGCAGAACAGGGGAAATTACGAACAAGAATTTACGGGATGATCTCAGGGGCAGGTGCAATATTTGATCAATTATCCAATGAGGGACCTATAAACTCTTTATATAATGATCGATTAGCACTGCGTAGTGTGAAATTATACTCAGATGGGGCTTTAGGTAGTAGGGGCGCTGCTTTGATTGAAGACTATCATGACGATCCGGGGAATAAAGGGTTGTTGTTTGTAGGTCAGGAGGAAATGAATGCAATGGCCGAAAAAGTCGTAGCAAAGGGGTATCAAGCAAATATACATGCAATTGGTGATGCTGCTAACAGACAGGTTATTGATGCACTTGGTTATGCTCAGGAGCTACATCCGCATGGGGATCAACGAAATAGAATCGAACATGCTCAAATAGTAGCTCTAGAAGATATTGGACGATTTAAAGAGTTAGATTTAATAGCTAGCATGCAGCCTACTCATGCAACTAGTGATAAGAATATGGCAGAAGACCGAGTAGGTTCTCAACGAATCGAAGGCGCTTACGCCTGGCAGAGTTTTTTAGCTCAGGGTACTATTGTAGCTTCAGGGTCAGACTTTCCGGTCGAATCAGCCAACCCATTTCTTGGAATATATGCCTCTATCACACGTAAAGACGTTCAAGGGAGCCCATTGAATGGTTGGTATCCAGAGGAGGCGATGGATCGAGTTCAAACCCTGAAATCCTTCACTTTAGATGCTGCTTATGCCGGATTTCAAGAAGGTGTTTTAGGTAGTTTAGAGTCAGGTAAATGGGCAGATTTTATTATAATAGATCAAGATATTGTGACAGCACCCGATTCAATGCTTTGGCAAACAAAAGTACTAGAGACTTGGGTGGCGGGAAAAAAAGTCTTTGATCGTAGCACAGATTAAGTACATAATTCTATCTGGTTTACAAATTATTTCAAAGCCTAGTAAACGTAAATAGTTTTAAAAGAGTCTTTTTTTATAAAAAGTGGGCAACAAAATAGTCATTCTGTCGTGTAGTGTAATAAAGCTCTACGTACAACGATATTTAACAGTAGATGACCTCTTTTAAATTATTCGGATGTTGGAGCTTTTTTGTTTTGAAACTCCCTTATCTTTAAGGCAAGCACACATTCACCGAATTTACTATCATCTAAAAGAGATTTGTCATGGCAGCAACCCGTTCAACCATGCTAGAGCTTGGTACAAAAGCACCCTCTATCCAACTACCCATTGTTACAGGTGGTGATTTCGATTTATATCGTTATACCGAACATAGTAAAGGTATTGTGGTACTATTTATATGTAATCATTGTCCCTACGTACACCATATCAATGAAACACTAGTTTCTGTAGCCAATACCTACATTAATAAGGGAATCCCCTTCATTGCAATTAGCTCTAATGACGCAACAAAGTATCCAAAGGATTCCCCGGAAAAAATGATTGATGTGGTACATAAGCAACGTTACCCTTTTCCCTACCTTTATGATGAAAGTCAAGCGACAGCTAAAGCTTACAGGGCAGCATGCACTCCTGATTTTTATTTTTTCGATAAGCAGCTAAACTTATACTACAGAGGACAATTCGATCCTAGCCGCCCAGGAAACGAAATAGAGGTGACGGGTAGGGATTTGACTACGGCGATTGATGGGTATCTGAACGGAGAAAAAGCTCCAAAAACCCAAGTGCCAAGCATAGGATGTTCTATTAAATGGAAAGCAGGAAATGAACCTGAATATTTCTTATATTAGAGTATGAATATACAGGACATACGTAAAGATTATACGCAACATGAACTAGATGAAGCGGCACTACAGGAAGATCCCATTGCACAATTCAGTAGCTGGTTTGAGGAGGCTTTAAAGGCAGAAGTCCTAGAAGCAAATGCCTGTGCTCTTGCAACGGTAGATGAACTTAGAAATCCGCATAACCGTATCGTTTTGCTAAAAGGAGTGTCCAAGAGTGGATTCCAATTTTTTACTAATTACACTTCCGATAAAGCCAATGAAATAGGGCGAAATGCTGCGGTAGCAATGACTTTTTTTTGGAAAGAATTGGAAAGACAGGTTCGTATAGAGGGGTGCGTTAGTAAGATGAGTGAAGAGGACTCTAAAGCTTATTTTTTATCTCGACCTCACATGAGTAAACTAGGGGCTTGGGTATCTAATCAAAGTCAAATTATCAGCAGTAGATTGGTCTTAGAGCAACGATTAGAAGAATTAATGCAGCGTTATCCAGAGGGTACCGATGTGCCATACCCTGCTCATTGGGGAGGCTTTGAGTTACGACCCACAAAAGTTGAATTCTGGCAAGGTCGACCAAGTAGGCTTCATGATAGAATATGTTATGTTCAAATAGATCAACGATGGCATAAACAGCGACTAGCTCCATAAGCAAAGTAGGTATAATGCCTAAGATCAAGCATAAACGTTTTCAAGAGATTGCTCAATTTGATCATGTTATTGAGTGGATTGATTATCCAAATGGTCAGGGGTTTAATACTCACATTTGGTTCGAAAAGTTTTTCACTGGCTCTGATACATTTAATTTAGAATTGGCCTGTGGGAAGGCGGAGTACACCATAGGTCTGGCAAAAAGATATCCTAAAAGAAATTTTGTTGGAGTTGATATAAAGGGGAATCGTATGTGGGTGGGTGCTCACCATACCCTAACTCATCAAATGCATAATGCAGCTTTTTTACGAGCCAATATAGGTCATTTAGAACATTATATCCCGGAAAGAAGTATAGAGGAAATCTGGATTATCTTTCCAGATCCGCAACTCAAAAAAGACCGTAAGAAGTTAACATCAACCCGTTTTTTAGAGCTTTATAAGAAGCTGTTAATACCAGGGGGTACGGTTCATCTAAAAACCGACAGTCCTGAGTTATTCGAGTTTACCCTTGCTCAAATTACTGCTTATAATTTGACCATAGTTAGGCAAATAGACGATGTATATGCAGATCTATCCTCGCCCGAGGAGCTGGTTGGTATCCAAACTTATTACGAAGGATTACATCTCAAGAGTGGAAGAACCATTCGCTATCTTCAGTTTAATTTAAATAATAATGGCTAATCGGGTTAATGTAGTCATAAAAACTTATTAATAGATATTTAACTTGTCAAATGTCTTGTATATGTATATTTTTGTAGTATAAAATACTAACATATGATAGAACTAGACGATATAGACAAACAGATTATTGTACTGTTGCAAGAAAATGCTCGAATTAGTAATAGAGAAATTGCTAAGAGGGTAGGATTAACGGCTACACCTACCATAGAGAGGGTAAAACGCTTAGAGCGAGAGGGGGTTATTAAAGGCTACACAGCTGTACTTGAAAAAGAAAAAGTGGGTAAGGGTATGACTGTTTTTGTTAAGGTCACCCTAAGTGTACACCAAATGAGTCTATTGGACGGTTTTATTGAAGTAGTACGAGGTATACCAGAGATATTATCCTGTTATCATACAACAGGACAATCTGATTTTTTACTGCATGTAGTGGCTACAGATATAGCCGATTACGAACGTTTGTTACGGGATAAACTAACCACCTTACCCGATGTGCAACGCCTTGAAACCACTATGGTGTTACGAGCAATTAAGGAAGATGGATATATACCAACCAGTTAATTAGGAGAAATAGTATGAAATTTAAATCAAGAGTTGTTCACGGTGTTGTTGACGCAGAGAGAATACATAAAGAATCTGAGGGGGCGCATGTACCTCCTATATATCAGACATCAACATTTCTGTTTGATGACGTAGCTCATGGGGCGCGGGCTTTTTCGTCTCCTGATCACGTCGGAGCACATATTTACACCCGAATATCGAATCCAAATATTAATACCCTAGAACAATCGATTACCTCACTTGAATGCTACGATTTGGATAGTGATGGGTACACCTCGATGGTTTTTGGAACAGGTATGGCCGCTATAAGTACAGTTATCATGGCTATGGCTAAACAAGGGCAGGTGCTTGCACAGGATGCCTTGTACGGTTGTAGTAGTCAATTATTGTTTGAACAAGCCCCGCATTGGGGTATTGAAGCTGATTTTATAGACTTTACTGATTTACATGTATTTCAGGAAAAAGTTCAATCCATGGATAATCTTAAGGTGGTCTACATGGAAACAATCACCAATCCAACAATGCGAGTAGCTCAAATGGACCGTATTGTTGAGATCGCTCACCAAGTGGGTGCCAAAGTAATAGTAGACAATACTTTTGCTTCCCCTATGTATTGCCGGCCACTCAATTTTGGAGCCGATATCGTGATTCACTCATCGACTAAATATATCGGAGGACATGGAACATCATTAGGGGGGGTGTTGACTTGTTCAAGAGAATTAGCAGAGAACTATCATCTTGGTAAGTACAGGAAAAATTTGGGGGGTATTGCTGGACCTATGGACTCATGGTTATTAAACAATGGGTTAAAAACGATGGCTCTTCGTGTACAGGCTCAAACAGATAATGCGATGAAAGTAGCGCAGTTCCTTGAATCACATGATTCGGTTAAACGAGTTTGGTATCCTATGTTAGAGTCTCATCCCGATTACAATGTCGCACAGAATATATTGTTGGATGGAGCTGCTTCAGTGATGAGCTTTGAGCTAAAAGGAGGCTTTGAAGCAGGAATTAATCTAATGAATTCAGTCCAGCTTTGTTCACTTGCAGTGAGTTTAGGTGCGGTGGATACTTTGATTCAACATCCCGCATCTATGACACACTCAGTGATGGATGCCCATTTGCGTCAAAAAGCGGGTATAGAAGATGGCTTAGTCCGCCTTGCAGTGGGTATTGAAGATGTAGATGACATTATAAGTGACTTGAGCCAGGCCTTGGTGTATAAGCCGGTTACTGAATAGTTCGGTTTACCAACTCCCGCCAGCCCCTCCACCACCAGAGCCAAATCCTCCACCCCCACTAAAACCACCAAATCCGCCACCACCACCAAATCCGCCACCACCACCAAATCCAACACGACCACGTGGGCTGTTGAGTAAGCTACTCCAAAGTAAAACATCCATTGCCCCAATGGTGCGGCCACCACCCTGGCCACCACGACCCTTGGAAAAAATAAAAAACAGAACCAAAGCAAGCAGAATGAGTATATCAATAGGAAATCCTTTTTCAGAACTGCGGGCATTTTCCACCGCTTCATATTCTCCAGAAGCTAATTGCATAAGCGCGCTAGTGGCTCGATCAAGACCTTGGTAAAATTGTCCATTTTGTAGTGCGGGTACAAGTATGTCCTGCACAACTCTGTTGGCCATAACATCTGGAATAGCTCCTTCTAAACCATATCCCACCTCTATCTGTAGTTCTCTTTCTTGAACAGATATTAGAATTAGAACCCCATTATACCGCTCAGCTTCCCATATTTTCCAGGTGTTAAATAGATAGGTAGCGGCTTCCTCTTTTGGGAGGCCCGCAAGATTATTAAGTACGGCAATGGCAATTACATTGGATGTTGTGTCTCTATAGTTACGTAGTTTTTGTTCAAGTATGGCTTCTTCTTGGTTGGTTAGTATATTCCCAAAATCGTTTACCATACCAACGGGCCTTTGTGGAAGCTCATTGGTGGATTGAGCATATAGCAGACCAGCGGAGCTTTGAATAGACGCGCCTGTATGAGTTTGGAATACCCCCCATGTTGTGAGTAGTGAAACAAGATTTGCCCCAAATATCCAAACTAGAGCAATCAAACTAATGATAGAGAAGCGTTTAATTCTACTTTTTATGCGGGAAATGGAGTTATTCAATTGGTTATTATCCATAGCTAATAGAATCATCAAGTTCATTTTCGTCATCGTGTTGATACGGAAAGTGTTGTTGTAACTTACCGCCAATGTCCAATAATGCTTTGACGAGCCCATTTTTTATGTTTCCTTCTTTGAAATCTGTTTGAAGGGTTACAAGGGTACTTTCCCAAAATTTTTGGCCCACCTTTGTATGAATACCTTCGTCCCCCCAAATAGCTAGTAAATGATCCTCCGTAGCCACATAAACAATCACACCATTTCTCAGTTCTGTTTTATGCATGCCTAACTTTTGGAATAAGCTAGTAGCCCTTTTAATAGGATCTTTTTTAGGACATTTTTTTTCAATATGCACACGAACCTCCCCTGAGGTTTTTTTCTCTGCTTGCTGAATGGCCTGAACAACGGCTAATTCATCGTCATTGCTTAAAAAGGGCATGGCGTTTACGATCTAGAGGGTTTTACGATCTACAGGAATTTCAATATACAGACTATTCAAAGTCAACTAGCGGTGGTTGTTCGGCTCCCTCATTTGCTTCAAAATAGGCTTTACGATCAAACCCAGTAATGGAGGCAATGAGGCTTCCAGGGAATTTTCGAATGTTTGTGTTATACTGGCGAGCGGTGTCATTGAATCGTTTTCTTTCGGTCGCAATACGGTTTTCAGTCCCTTCTAGCTGAGCTTGAAGATCTCTAAAGTTAGCGTTTGCTTTGAGTTCGGGGTATCGCTCGATACTTACCAATAGTCTAGAAAGTGCACCACTTAACTGTTCTTGTGCAGCCTGGAATTGTTGAATTTTGGCAGGATCGTTAAGGTCATCGGCTTGCAGTGTAATAGATGTTGCTCGACTCCGAGCCTCGATAACCGATTGTAATGTTTCCTGCTCGAAATCCGCGGCGCCTTGCACGGTGTTGACTAAATTCGGGATTAAATCGGCGCGTCTCTGGTATTGGTTTTCAACTTGTGCCCATGCACTTTCAACCGATTCTTCGGCAGTTACAAATCCGTTGTTAACGCCAATTCCATAAATGACAAGAATGGCGAGTAGGGCAACAATAATGATACTTTTTGCTTTCATAGTGTCAAGTTTCTGTGGTTAGAATATTTGGCTCAGAATCAGGCTATATTATACGAAAATCCAACGTTTAGGATTCATTGAATCTAGCAGAAAATATAAAGCATGCAAAAAGAACTCATTCGTTACATTTATTTTGATTTAGACGATACCCTATTGAATCATAAAAAAGCCGAACAAAACGGACTAAGAGATATTTATAATAAGATACCGGCGCTTCAGTTGGTTTCTGTGGACGAATTACTTAGGGTGTATGCGCAGATTAATCGTGGCTTATGGATTGAATATGCACAGGGAATCATTGATCGAAGCACATTACACCGTCGAAGATTCCAAGAAAGTTTTGAGGCGCTGGGTATTGATGGTGAACTCTACGAGTATGCCGGATCCATTTATATGGAGTATTACCGCACCCATTGGGAATGGATGAAGGGAGCCAAGCAAACATTTTTAAAACTTCACGAATACTACGAAATAGGTGTGATCACGAATGGTTTTGCAGAAACACAAAGGATGAAAATACAACAATTTGAATTCGATAAGATGTGCTCAACCATCATTATTTCAGAAGAATTCGGGTTAATGAAACCAGATCCGGCTATTTTCAATGAAGCGTCGCAACAAGCTGGATATGCCCCTGAGCATATACTCTATGTAGGGGATTCACTGAGTTCTGATGTAGATGGTGCGTTGAATGCGGGTTGGAACATGGCTTGGTACAATCCCAAAAATCTTTCACCTGAAGGGAGGGAGCCTCATTTAAATTTTCAAGATTTTCAGGAATTAATCGATGTCTTAGGGTAGAGGCTAAGCAAAAAAGCTCGTACCTTAAACCCATTCTAAAATCAACACATCATTTATGTCTAACCACACCTCGACTGAACCCTCTGTAAACCTTGATTTAGCCTTGGAACATGGTTTAACTCAAATAGAATACGAAATGATTGTTCAACGCTTAGGAAGAACCCCTAGTTTTACTGAATTAGGAGTGTATTCGGTGATGTGGAGTGAACATTGTTCGTACAAAAATTCCATTTTAGAACTCAAAAAACTACCTCGTGAAGGCGAGCACTTATTAATTGCGGCTGGGGAAGAAAATGCTGGGCTTGTGGACATTGGTGATGGTTTAGGGTGCGCGTTTAAAATTGAAAGTCATAACCATCCTTCTGCAGTAGAGCCGTATCAGGGAGCTGCAACGGGTGTTGGGGGAATTCATCGCGATATTTTCACTATGGGGGCACGTCCTATTGCTTCCTTAAATTCATTGCGTTTTGGTTCTTTGGAAACCCCTAGAGTTAGATATCTATTAGACGGTGTGGTACGTGGTATCGGAGATTATGGGAATTCTTTTGGTGTGCCAGTCATTGCTGGTGAAGTTTGCTTTGATGAAAGTTATGAAGGTAATCCACTAGTCAATGCAATGAGCATTGGGATTGTTAAAGCGGGGGAAACAGCATCGGCCATTGCCAAAGGAATTGGTAATCCCGTACTAATTGTGGGTGCGAGCACAGGCCGAGATGGCATCCATGGCGCCACTTTTGCCTCAGAAGAAATATCCGAGGAAAGTGAAGCTAAACGACCCAGTGTGCAAGTTGGAGATCCATTTACCGAAAAATTATTACTCGAAGCTAGTCTCGAAGCTCTTCAAACTGGAGCGGTTATAGGAATGCAGGATATGGGCGCTGCAGGAATTGCCTGTTCTTCTAGTGAGATGACCGCAAAAGGGGGGCTAGGTATGCGCGTAAATTTAGATTTAGTACCCGCGCGAGAGCCAGGAATGACTGCCTATGAAATGCTTTTATCTGAAAGTCAGGAACGTATGCTCATTGTGGCACACAAAGGCCAAGAACAAGATATTATCGATGTATATGAGAAGTGGGATTTACATGCCGTAGTAATTGGCGAAGTGGTGGAAGGTGATCAAGTAACTTATTGGAAGGATGGCGAAATAAAAGCCCAAATTCCCGCCGAACATCTGGTGTTGGGTGGCGGCGCCCCTCAATATGTACGCGAAACCAAAAAACCAAGGTATCTCGAGAAAACGCAAAACGCTGATTTATCGAACCTGTCACATCCCGAAAACCTAATAGAAAGTTTGGAAGCCTTGTTAGGTAGTCCAAACATTGCGTCTAAACGCTGGGTTCATGAGCAATACGACACGATGGTACGAACCAACACAGTTCAAGGCCCTGGCGCTGCAGATGCAGGTATAATTAGGCTTAAAGGAAGTAAAAAAGGTTTGGTAGCAAAAACAGATTGTAACGGTCGATACGTTTATTTAAATCCACGTAGAGGGGGGCAAATTGCTGTAGCTGAATCGGCTCGTAATGTGGTGTGTTCTGGAGCTAAACCCCTGGCAATAACCAATTGCCTAAATTATGGTAATCCCTATAAACCAGAAGTATATTGGACTTTTAAGGAATCACTTACTGGCATGGGTGATGCGTGCAGAAAGCTAAACACTCCAGTAACAGGTGGAAACGTAAGTTTTTATAATGAAAATCCTGAGAGTGCTATATTCCCAACTCCCATTATTGGTATGCTTGGTGTAATCGAAGACGTTGAAAAGCATAAAATGTCTCCATCATTCAAAAAGGAAGGCGATATAATATTGTATGTTGGCGCTCCTCGAATCGGTTTGGGTGGAACGGAATATCTGAAGGTAGTACATGGACTAACCACCGGTGATGCTCCCATACTTGACTTGGATGTAGAGCTTAAGGTTCAGGAGACTGTATTGGAGGCGATTACCTCAGGTCTAGTCACCGCTGCTCACGATATCTCGGACGGCGGCTTGGCTGTTAGTATTGCTGAAATGGGTATTTTCGGTTCATTAGGGGCCCAAATCGACCTTAGTATTCTGTTCGGTTCTATTCATGAAATATGGTTCAGTGAGGCACAATCAGGTATAATCTTAACTTGCCAACCCAATCAAAAAGAGTCCTTAGTGAAGCATTTATCTCAAGGTGGGGTAGACGTCGCACAAATCGGGACCGTTCGAGGGGATGCATTGGTATTTGAAGGAGTTGGTTCGGTGAGTCTTGATCAACTTCATAGCATCTATGAAAGCGCGATACCAAATGCAATGTCATAGGTTAATTTGGCTAAGTCGACCATCAACTCGGATACCAGAAAGCCGAGCCGTTAACTTGGTGCAAAAAACTCAAAAATACAGACTTCAGCAAATAACCCTAGCGAATTACCCTCTCAAGCGCAGCTGCTTTTAGTAGGGTCTCTTGCCATTCTAACACCGGATCCGAATCGCTGGTAATAGCACCACCCACAGGATAGTACAGTTGGTCACCTTGTATAATGGCAGTTCGGATGACCACATTAAAATCGAAGTCATCATTTGGGCTCAGATACCCAATGGCCCCTGAGTAAATACCTCTTTTGTAGGACTCATACCGTTCTATAGCTTGCATAGCTGCGATTTTTGGTGCGCCCGTCATGGAACCCATGGGAAAGCTATGACGAATAGCGTCAAAGCTACTATATTTTGGTGCTATTTGTGCGTGCACTTTACTCACTAATTGGTGCACTGTCCGAAAGGATTGAACCTCAAATAGAGGATCAACATGTACACTTCCTTTTAGGGCCACTCTATGTAAGTCGTTTCGAACCAAATCTACAATCATCAGGTGCTCAGCTTTGTTTTTCAGGCCTAATAATTCCTGTTGAATGCGCTCACCTTCATCAGATTGGTTGCGACCCAGTGTCCCCTTGATAGGCTCTGACCACAAATACTCCCCTCGTTTAGCTAAATAACGTTCGGGAGAAGCCGAACAAACCTGTAACCCAAGTCCAGTGGGAAGATCATAATTGAAATAGCTGGCAAAAGGAACCGGCCCATACTCCCGCATAGCTCGATAAAGCGCAACAGCAGACCCCTCAAAGATGTATTTTAGTGCATGAGAAAAATTCATTTCATAGTAGTCCCCCTCATGAATATCCGCCTTCACAGACTCAATAGTATGTAGATAATAATCTTTCGAAAGCCCCTCTAGAGGCCTAATACTAAACTCCTGCGATTCCGAAGAACTGCCTTCAAAGCGTCCTTGAAGCTCGGTCCATCGCTGTTCACCCTTAAGCCACTCCACCTCATCATTTAGTTTATTTTCTTGGCTCGAAGTAGCTACTTTTGCCAAAATCCCAGGTTCCATAAACCATAAATCAGCCGCTTCATATAATCCGGTATGCCCACTCTCTAGATTTTCTATGAGGTTTTTCAAATCATAGCCCAAATATCCAAACCACCAACTCTGGTTTTGCGCTATTTTCAACGCCGACCACAGATCAATATGATCCAGTAAAACAGAATACCAGATATTTTTTTCTCTGGTTGATGTTTGCTCCAATTCGCCCGGTGATGTTTGCCCTGAATCGCCGGATGAAGATTTATCAACCAGTGTAGTCTTATGTGTTGCTGTATCCGTTTTCTCCTGTGTGATAGTCCAGTTTAAGCTTGGAAACGCTTGAAATAGGGTGTCGGCTATGGTACCAGCCACCCATAGCCGCTGTTTGTATACCATAATTTGGCCCACTGGGTCTCCAGCAATCCAATGATATTGACTTTCTCTATGTTCATTAAGTTGCGACTCCAAAAAGACCATGGGGCCAACCTTTGGAAGCACAGATAGTGCGTTATCAATGAAGAAATGAGTAGTCAATCTTTTGGGGAACTTAAACGGATTTTCTTCTCAACTAGGATTGCAGCCGAGTGGTTTGAAGATTACGTAAGTTAAAAACAATTCGTCAGACAAAAATACCGCTTTTGGCGTTTTTTTGGACCTCTTTTATGTACCTTTATGGCAGTTAGCACAGACAGGTCTCTAAATAGGTACATTTTTTGAGTTAAGTATTACCAATGTATAAAGAACTTATAAAGCCGCTTCTTTTCCTCATGGACGCCGAACATGCCCATGATTGGGCAATATGGTTTGCCAGCAAAACGAACCGTTCAGACTTACTCCAAAATATAGTGCGCCGACTTTATGGAGTGGCCGATGCGAAGTCAAGCCAACAAATTTGGGGTCTTCATTTCAAAACTCCACTCGGTTTAGCAGCTGGATTTGACAAAAACGGAACGACCCCTCGTGCCATGCAGGCTTTAGGCTTTAGTTTTGTGGAAGTTGGTAGTATTACCGCTCATTCATCCATTGGTAATCCAAAACCCCGCGCCTTTAGACTGCCCAAAGACCATTCGATAATAAACAGGATGGGCCTGAATAACGAGGGGGCGGCCAGAATTGTAGAGCGGTTAAAAAAGCTTCAATTGGACATTCCTTTGGGCGTAAATATTGCCAAAACTAATGACCCAACGATCGAGGGTGATGCAGCCGTGGAAGATTATGTTGAATCCTACCTTCTAGCCCAACAGGTCGCCGATTACATTACTATTAATATATCTTGTCCAAATACAGGAGAGGGTAAAACCTTTGAAGATCCAGGTGCACTTAGTGAATTATTAGCTGGGATTAAGCAGAAAGCAAGTCAGCAGAACCCGCTTACAAAACAACAAGGAATTTCTTTCTTTTCCACCTACGCACATGTCCCAACTACCATAAAATTTTCAGTGGATACCACTCATAAGGATTTGGTAAAATTAGTAGCAATCTGCGAAGATTATGGAATTGACGGCTATGTTGCCACAAATACATCTAATAGTAGGGAAGGCCTCTTACACTCCCAAGAAGAGCTTTCCGCGATAGGGCGGGGTGGATTGAGTGGACGAGCTATAGCTAAGAGAAGTTTAGAGATGACACGTTGGCTTTCGGAGGAATTAGCGGGAGGCAAACCAATTATTTCTGTGGGCGGAATCGATTCTGTACACTCAGCACTCGAACGCCTTGAGGCTGGTGCCCACCTACTTCAAATCTATACCGGACTCATTTATGAAGGCCCTGGCTTAATTTCGGATATTGCTAATGCGTGTGGTCGCAACTAGGCTGGCTTGTAATCGCAGATAAGCTGCTAAGGCTACTCTAGCTCTGACGGGTCAATAACTATCTCACAAACTATTCTGATAGAGCGGCCATTTATAATGGTAGGTTCAAAAGCAACCTCCGATGCCAATCGAACATTGATAGCGTCCACTAAATCTATATTAAGCTCCGCATTAGAAGCCTTATCGATGGTCTCAAAACGATCGATGAATCCCCGTTCATTAATAAAGAAGCGGTAGCTTACCGGACTTATGATAACCCCTTCAGGATAAGAAATGCTTGATAATAAGGCTTGTATTCCTCCTCTGAAAGATGGGGTACTATCTAGTTCAGCACACGATTGATAATCATCTATAGTCGATCGCTCTTCCATCGAGCTGGCTAAATCAGAAATTTGCGTCAGTGAATCATTTGAAAATGAGTCCATCCTTAGTGAGTCGGGTTGTAATGAATCAGCCGAAAATCCATGAACCTCTAAGGAGTCAATTAATGAGCTGTCAACGGCAGAGGCATAGGGATTTTCAGGAGGGATTAATTCCTGCTTTAGTCGCATAAAATCTGGATTTTTTACTGGGTTTATGAATACAGAGTCATAGACCGCTAAGTAGTTTCGAACTATATCCCAATTCGGACCTGCGTACGGGAATAAGTCATACCAAACCGGCTCCACAAGATTTGAGTCCAACAAGGCAGCTAGTTCTTCCTCTTCCATCGGATCTAGTAGGCTATCTTCCAGACTTATTTCTATAGAATCCTTAAAAGCAAGCAGATTAGCTTGGCCGGTAAACCAACGCTCTTGTTCGGTGAGCCACCGATCTTGATCTTGTTGGTATAAACTATCCCTCGTGATGTTTTCAATGTAGTATGTAAGACCAATACGATAGGCTTGTTCGCCAAGAATTGAATTCCCTGCAGATATACCCCAACTAAATAAACTATCTAAACCAACTTGGGGACCATTTTCAAAGCTGTTATACAGTTTCCAAAACGTCTCATACTCAGTTGGTTGTGCGCTACTGTCTTGTACCATTGGGATTGAAAAACGTTCGGCTATTCGTTTTGCATAGACAGTATTGGGGA
>CABZWK010000007.1 GCA_902529365.1 uncultured Balneola sp. | reverse complement strand
AATGTGGTGTATGTGCCCAAAAGTTAAAAGCGAACTTGGCCGATCTTATTATGATGCCCCATTGTTTACCAACATACTAAATCATATAAAGAATGTGTTTGGTGATAAACATACCATCATACAAAAAGATGATGCTATACGGTTTATGTTCGAGAATATCGATAGTTTATCCGACGCAACGGCTTTACTTAAAAAAATACAAGAGAGTCCATAGCTATGTTGGGGATAAAAGAAGCAGTAGAATGTCTGAACTCAAGTGGCGTAGTGGCTATACCCACAGAAACCGTTTACGGTCTTGCTGCTAAAGTAACCAATTTACAGGCAATACAAGAAGTATTTTCTCTTAAACGGCGCCCTTATGACAATCCTCTCATTGTCCATATTAGCTCACTTGAACAATTAGGTGAAATATCCAAGCCATTATCACAAATAGAGTTAAGTATTATTAATAAATTTTGGCCAGGGCCACTAACCTTAATTCTTCGACGAAAAAAAAAGGTACTCGACGCGGTTACAGCTGGTTTAGAAACCGTTGCAGTGCGGATGCCTAATCATAGTCTCTGCTTGGATTTATTACAAAGAACCGGGCCACTTGTTGCCCCGAGTGCCAATTTATCAGGTACTCCTAGCCCAACAAAAAAAGAACATGTCCAGAACGATTTCGGACCTTCATTCCCGATACTTGATGGAGGGGCATGCACCATAGGGCTTGAGTCAACCGTGATTACTTGTCGCGCCAACAACCTCTCGAGAACAAGAAAAAATGAGTCAGTCTATTCCAAAACGCCATCTCATAGCGATATAATCATCTACCGTCCTGGGGCTATAAGCGAACAGTTATTATCTGAATTTGGCACAGTCGAATATTACTCTGCAAGCCAGGCTAAGCAAGATAACGCTCGTTCAAAACCAATTTTACCAAGTCCCGGGCTTAAATACCGGCATTACGCACCTAAAGCTAGAGTACAATGGTTCTCGTCTTTTGATCAGCTGGGGGCGGTAACAGAAACCCGTATTGTATTACTTTTAGACAAGACTCAAGTTGTTAATCAGGCTCAGGCTGTTCAAGGCAGTATTACTTCCCAAGAATTAGTCCAAAGCTTCCACTTAGTGGATTGTGAAGGAAGCTGGGAACGTTTTGGGCAATTGCTATACGACACCTTTAGAGTAGCCGATATAGAAAATTATACACATGTTTTCGTGCAAGATATTCGTCAATCGAATACCACATCTAGCTTAAAAGATGCTCTTATTAACAGAATTGACAAAGCTATTAGTGGACAGTAAAACGCTGATTAGCCTTCAAGCCCACTACAGACTCATACATAAGCTGTATTAGTGCATCAACATCTTGCATAGAACATATTTCAACCGGTGAATGCATATAGCGCAATGGTAGTGAAATTAATGCAGTAGGTATGCCTGTTTTTTGGTAGAAAATACTATCCGTGTCAGTACCAGTTCTCACACTCGTTGCCTCATGTTGAACTTGGATAGTGTGTTTTTTAGCAATTTCCTCGAGATAACGAACCACACTTGGATGATTTGCTCCACCGTGCTGTATACTAGGACCATGGCATAACTTAACGGTTCCATGTTCTTTCTGGTCTATACCTGGGGAATCTGTAGCGTGCGTGACATCGGTTACAAGGGCTAAATCTGGGTCTAAACGATAGCTCATCATGCGAGCTCCAAAGCCCCCTACTTCCTCCTGAACAGAATTAACTGCAGCTACATTTACCTGCAAATCTTTGGACACACTTTTGAGCATTCGCAACACCTGCGCAATAATATATCCACCAATTCTATTATCAAGTGCTCTTGCAGTGAGAATGTGATCGTTTAAATATTCGAAGCTATCCTCGTAGGTAATAGGATCTCCTACTTGAACTAATTCAAGGGCTTCTTCTTTAGAGCTAACACCTATATCGATATAAATATCTTTCCAAGCAGGTTCTTTACCACCACCATTTTTTTGATCTTGTAAGTGAATTGCAGTATTGCCAGCTACTCCAACAACCTTTGCATTTCGGTTATGAATAATTACTTTTTTAGCTCTAGCGATCGTCGAATCGCTGCCTCCTAATTTATTCACATACACAAAGCCTTGCTCAGTAATGTGCTGAACAACCATTCCAATCTCATCACAATGGGCCTCTAATAGTACGGTTGGCGCGTCTTCATCCGTTAAAATTTTGGCGGCACAAGACCCATAAGCGTCGGTAAAAACCTCATCAGCAAATTCTTCTACATACTCCTTCCAAACTCTCACACCTGCTGCTTCATAACCGGTTGGACTTGGGGTGGTTAACAAGGATTCCAAAAATTCGGGTGCCGATGGTATAATCATTTGTGTTAAAATTGGGTTACCTTAACTAAGTGTATATATTCATATAATATACGTATTTCAGCTCCTTCTATGTAAGTATAATTCCTCATTATTTATGGTACCTAAACAATACAGACCTGATTATTTTCCACATTGGACAAAAGTATCAGTACGCTTTAATGATATGGACTCCTTATCTCATGTCAATAACTCTTTATTCAACAGCTATTTCGAAGAAGCCAGAATACAGGTGCTTCAAGAAATACCCGAATGGATAGAGGATTTAGAAAGAAAACGAAGTTTTGTGCTACGAAAATCTACCATTGAGTATCTCGCCCCCATCCTTTATCCCGATACTTTACTCATTGGTAGCGGTTTATTACGGGTTGATGCAGCCCGAGTCTATGCTTTACAAGCAGTCTACAGTTCCAATACTAATAGATTATGTTCTACCGCTGAAACAATGGGCATTTGGTTCGACTTACAAGCTCAACGCCCTACTCGTATTCCTGCTTCCGATGTGCTTTCCAACTATTTATTATCTTCCAATCCTAGTTAAGTAATATGGATAAAAGTACCCGCTATAAAATTTTTAATGACCCTGTTCACGGCTTTATTTCAGTACCAAAGGGTACTATTCTTCAATTAATAGATCATCCCTACGTTCAACGATTACGTCGTATTCGACAATTGGGATTGGGATATTTAGTATTTCCAACTGCTGAACATTCTCGTTTCTCACATGCCTTAGGAGCTTTAGAATTGGGACAACGAGTTCTAAATAATCTACGTGAGAAAGATACCACCATTAGCAATCAGGAATATGAAGGCACCCTTATTGCATTACTGTTGCACGATGTTGGGCATGGTCCTTTATCCCATACGTTAGAGCATTCCCTTCTTAGTGAGTTTAATCACGAGATGATGAGCTTGGCTATTATGCACGAATTAAACAACCAGTTTGATGGGGCACTTAACACGGCTATTGAAATATTCACCGATCAACATCCTAAGAAATTTTTACATCAACTAGTGTCATCACAGCTAGATTTAGATCGATTAGATTATCTAAAAAGAGATAGTTTTTTTACGGGCGTTTCTGAAGGCTCAGTGGGTATTCAACGCATACTTAAAACAATGAGAGTCCATAAAGGGAATATTGTTATTGAGCGAAAAGGCATCTATGCCATTGAGAACTATATCATTTCTAGGCGTTTAATGTACATGCAAGTATATCTACACAAAACCGTGTTAAGTGCCGATTCCCTTATTAGATCAATTTTCAATCGGGTGAGTTATTTGTTCGCAAACGGAGAGCCATTACCCAGTGGAAGTGCTCAACTAGATTACTTTTTACGTGAGCAACCTTCTGCAGAAAAACATATTTCTTCCTCCGTGATTGAAGCATATGCTCACTTGGACGATTATGATGTGTACCAAAGCATTAAAGCTTGGCAGAATGTTAAAGACCCTATTTTATCGGATTTAAGTCATCGCTTTTTGAATCGAAATTTATTTCGTGCTAGCTTTTTTGATAAGAAACCAGGAAAAAGTACCCATCAGAAAATACATGAATTAACCCGTACCTATCTAGATAAAAATGGGCTCCCAAATGATGATGAGAGTATGAAATACTATATTAGAACTGAATATAGCACCTCAGAGGCTTATAAGTATAAAAGTGATAGTATTTGGATACTCGATAACGAGGTAGCGATCGAATTTTCTAAAGCTGCGGATACAAAAAATATCATTGCGTTAACCGAGCCTGTCAAAAAATACTTTATCATTCATCCTAAGTACTAATTAGGCCCCTTTAAGGTCACCAACTATCGAGTATTATACACGAGTATAATGTATAAAACTTAGGTATTCATTAACATCGATTCTACTGGTTTCTTCCCAAGTCAGGCCAATATCAGAGCGATATTCTGGGAAAAAGGTATCTCCTTCATATTCTTTATGAACCAAAGTAATTATCATTTCGTCAGCCAGTTCCATTGCTTGACGATAAATTATTCCACCACCTATAATAAATAGCTTGGACGGTTGTTCAAGCTTTATTGCTTCTAATGCTTGTTCTAAAGATGAGTAACAGGCTACATTATCATAATTTTCAGTAGTACTAAGTACAATATTTTGTCGGTTTGGCAATGGTTTAGATCCTAGCTCCTCAAAAACGCCTCTGCCCATAAGAATGGGAAAACCTGAGGTAGTTAGTTTGAAATGCTTCAAATCCTCTGAGAAATGCCATGGCAGGGTGCCATTATTTCCAATAACAAGGTTGGGGTCATGTGCTGCAATAATAATAATCTTCATAAGTGGTGCAATTAGACTGCTACTTCAAAGCGAATTAGCGGATCAGGATCGTAGCCAGTTAATTCAAAGTCACCAAAGCTTAATTCATCTACTGGTTTATTCGCTATTTTAAGCTCTGGTAGTACCTTTGGCGAACGAGTTAATTGTTCCTTCAATCCGTCTATATGGTTTACATAGATGTGTGCGTCTACAATAGTATGGGCGAAAACTCCTGGTTCAAGTCCAACTTCTTGGGCAATAGCCATTGTTAGAGCTGAATAACATGCTAAGTTGAAAGGGATACCTAAGGCAATGTCTCCAGAACGTTGCGTCAAATGACAGTTTAATTTACCATTAGAAACATTGAAAATATACATAATATGACAGGGTGGCAAGGCCATTTTGGGTAACAAACCAGGGTGCCAGGTACTCACAACAATTCTGCGACTCATTGGTTCTCTCTTAAGCATATGAATTGCATTTTGAACCTGATCAAATTCATCACGTCTCCACTCTATAGTTCCATCTTCATTTTTATGTTCAACTAGGTAAGGAAAACGTCGCCATAGAACAGGATAAATAGGACCTACATGCCCATCATCATCGGCCCAAGCATCCCATATATGAACGTTGTTTTCGTCACGTAGCCACCTTATATGATCTTCTCCGCGTAAATACCATAATAATTCTAGAATAACGGATTTAAAGAAAACTTTTTTGGTAGTCAAAAGTGGGAATCCTTCAGAGAGATCTACCTTGTAATACTCTGCGAAATTAGAAATAGTGTCTGTACCAGTACGGTTAGTTTTATGCATACCGTGATCTAATACTCGTTGAACTAAGTCATGATAAACTTTCATATAAGATTATTTTAACGTTATTAGTAGGGTTGAATTACATCAATATCTCTTTCAAAATTAAAATAGCTATTGAAAAATAAATGATAATTCCAGTGACATCGACAACTGTTGCAACAAATGGTGCGGATGAAACTGCCGGATCAAAACCAAGTCGGGATAATATAAAGGGTAACATTGCCCCAATAAAATTACCAAATAAGACAATAGACAATAAACTTAGAGCAATAACTACAGCGGTCAGGTAGGACTGTTGATCAACGTAGCCATTTGCTGCAAAATCCCAAGCTAACAAGGTTAGAAAGCCTAAAATACTAATTAAAAGACCTAATATTATTCCAGAACTTAATTCCCTGAAAAATACCTTTTTCCAATCATCTACTCTTATATCATCCGTGGCCAATGCCCGAATTATAAGTGTGGCTGCTTGGGCACCTGAATTACCACCACTTGATATAATTAAAGGAACAAAAAAGGATAAAAATACAATCTTCGAGAGTAACTCTTCATACTGCCCCATAGTTAAGGCTGTTAAAATCTGACCCACAAATAATACTATAAGCCACCCTAGGCGTTTTTTCACCATTTGAATAATGGAGGTTTGAGAATAATAGTCATCCAGAGCGTCCATAGCTGCCATTTTCTGCATATCCTCAGTAATTTCCTCTTCTGCTACATCGATAACATCATCCGCCGTCACAATACCTACAAGCACATTATCAGAATCTACCACAGGTAACGCTACTCTATCGTATTTAGCAAGCATTTTAACTGCTTCTTCTTGATCTTCAAAGACGCGTAGGGCGGTGAAAGACTCATCCATTAAGGTGGAAATAGTGTGGTCTTCAGCAGCAACAATAAATTCAGTAATTCTTAAGTCATCAATTAGTTGTTCTCGATCATTAACCACGTAAATCACATTCAATGTCTCCGCCATGTCAGCATATTTACGAATATGCTCCATACTTCGCTTAACCGTCCAATCAGATTTTACACGAACATATCGTGGAGTCATCAAACGACCAACAGAATCTTCCGGATATCCTAACAACTTCTTCACTTGAAGCTGATCTGATGGTCTCATAGAATTCATCACCCTTTGGGTTAAGTCACCAGGTAATTCTTCCATCAAAGCAACCTGTTCATCCGGCTCTAGGTTACTCATTACTTCTGATAACTGTTGCTTAGTAAATAACTCCAGTAGGGTAACCCCTTTATTTGATGGGAGTTCAGCAAAAACATCCGCAGCAATACTCTTTTTTAACAACCGGAACACAACTACAGCAACATCACCATCCAATTCCACTAATAGCTCTGCTATATCGGCAGGAGGAACATCAGCTAACACCTCTTTTAAGCCTATCCAATCCTTCTTATGGATAAGTTCATCAAATTCAGGTTTTAACAGTTGGACTAACATGTGAGTCTGCCTATTGGGTGTTGGATATATAATATGGTGAGGGTAGTAAATCTAAACTTCAAACCCAGTACAATCATTTAATAATAGAATATAACTAAATGTTTAATCTACATCTAAAATCTGAAGCGCATTTCTTGCGGCTTCTTGCTCGGCTTTTTTCTTACTCTTTCCGGTACCATTACCAAAAATTTCTGTACCAATGGAAACTTTTACTTTAAAGGTCCTATTATGACCAGGTCCTTTTTCATCGACCACTCGATATTCAGGTAGACTCATCTTGTTTGCTTGAGCATATTCTAATAAAGTACTTTTAAAATTATCATTGATTTGCAATAAATCATCAAAATTTAGGTGCACATCATAAACTTTGCGAACAAATTCAAAAGTAACTTTGTACCCTTCGGTTATATAGATAGCCGCTATCAGTGACTCAAAAATATCAGCTAGTATACCTTTCGATTTTGTTACACCTCCTTTAGTATCTGTGAATTCCAACAAGGATTCTATCCCCAAATCTTTAGACAAATTGGATAGAGTTTCGCCTCTTACCATTTTAGCTCTGGTTTTTGTCAAAAAACCTTCATCCTCTTCAGGATATTTTTGAAATAATAGTTCAGCCGAAATTAGGTCTAATACGGCATCACCAAGAAATTCTAATCGCTCGTAGGAATCGTAACTTTCATACTTTTCAAGAGAGGTAGAGGATCGATGTCTAAGTGCTTTTTGATAAAGCGTAGCATCGTTAGGTAGAAAGCCTAAAATTTTGCTTAACTCTTCTAACCTTTTATCGTTTGAATCAAGCTCTTTTTTTTTTACGTGTGCGTTGTTTGCTGTTTTCTTTGAATTAAAAACGGATAAAAAACCAGTAATCCAACTCATCACTAAGTTCCTTGGAATCGCTTGAAAACTAGAGTCGAATTGTGTCCACCAAAACCGAATGCATTATTCAATGCATAATTTAACTCACGGGCAACTGGAACATTAGCGGTATAATTTAAATCACACTTTGGGTCTTGGTTATCAATATTAATTGTGGGGGGAACAATACCATGGTACAGTGCCAAAACGGCGGCAAGTGATTCAATAGCACCCGCTGCACCCAGTGTATGCCCTGTCATTGACTTCGTAGAGTTCAAATTCATTTTATACGCATGATCACCAAATACCTTTTTAATGGAATTAGTCTCTGCTATATCGCCAAGTGGTGTTGAAGTTCCATGCATATTTATGTGGTCAACATCTTCAATTAATATATGAGCAGATTTTAAAGCATTTTTCATCGCTAGAATAACTCCATTTCCTTCTGGGTCTGGAGCGGTTATATGGTAGGCATCTGCAGAGTAGCCGTAACCAACTATTTCTCCATAGATTCTTGCCCCTCGTTCTAGTGCTGTATCTAATGATTCAAGTACCATTATCCCAGAACCCTCGCCAAGCACAAAGCCGTCCCTATCAATGTCAAAAGGTCTTGATGCAGCCTCTGGATCATCATTTCTAGTACTCATCGCCTTCATGGCATTGAAACCAGATATACCAATTTTTGTTACCGGTGATTCTGTGCCTCCCGTTATCGAATAATCTGATTGTCCATAACGAATCATATCATATGCAATGCCAATATTATGAGAACCGGTTGCACATGCCGAAACAGCACAAAAATTAGGCCCTCTAAATCCATATTTAATAGAAATCTGACCTGAAATTATATCAGGTATCGACATTGGAATGTAGAATGGTGACACTCCTCTCGGCCCTCTCTCATAAAATGATATGGATTGATCGAAAAAAGTTTTCATACCTCCTATTCCAGTACCCACATGAACCCCAACCCGATCCCTATCTATTTCAATTAAATTCAATTTAGAATCACTTAGTGCTTCATCAGTTGCAATTAATGCATATTGTGTGGCATAGTCTAATTTTCGAGCTTCTTTTCTTTCAAAATGGTTTAATGGGTCATAGTTGTCAATCTGAGTAGCAAAAGTCGTTGCAAAACCTGTGGTGTCAAATCGATCAACACTTCTTGCTCCGCTTTTACCTGAAAGTAAACCATTCCAAAAATCAGGAGCGCTCTTCCCGACGGGGGTAAGAGCGCCTATTCCTGTAATTACAACTCGTCTTGAACTCATGTAATTATATTGTATTAAGCTAGTTTTTCTTGAATATACTTAATTGCATCACTAACTGTAGCAATGGTTTCAGCATCTTCATCGGGAATACTAAGATCAAAATCTTTTTCAAATTCCATGATTAATTCTACAGTATCAAGAGAATCAGCACCTAAATCATTAGTGAAATTTGCATCAGCAACAACTTCTGATTCATCTACACCTAATTTATCGATGATGATTTCTTTTACTTTTGATTCTACATCTTGTGACATATTGAGTCCTTTATTTTATTGGTAGTTATAATTTTTAATTTAAGAAACTTAAGAATATCTTGCACATAAATAGCTTATAAGAAAGCTGCCTATATGGCCATACCTCCGTCTACTCGAATAACCTCTCCAGTTATATAGCTACTAAGGTCGGAAGCAAGGAACAAACAAGTAGCTGCTACTTCCTCAACATTACCAGCTCGTCCCAAGGGAGTTGCTTCTTTAATCCCTTCCAATACCTTTTCATCCAAAGCATCAGTCATGTCGGTAAGTATGTAGCCAGGTGCAACAACATTTGCTCTAATATTTCTGGAGGCTAATTCTTTAGCATATGATTTCGTGAAACCAACCAAGCCAGCTTTTGAAGCAGCATAATTACTTTGTCCTGAATTACCTGTGAGTCCCACAATAGATCCAATATTTATAATGGAACCTCCTCTAATTTTCATCATAGGTCTAGCTACTGCTTTTGAGTAATTGAATATACCCTTTAAATTCGTTTCTATGACTTGATCCCATTGGTCTTCGGTCATTCTAAGTATGAGACCATCCCTAGTAATACCTGCATTATTTACAAGTATATCGATTTTACCCCACTTTTGAACTACTTCATCAATCACTTCATTGGCTCTATTGAAATCTGAAGAGTTAGCTTGTATAGATAAAGCATCGGATCCAAGTTCTTTTATTTCTTTTGTAACTTGCTCAGCGGAACTTGACGAATTGGCGTATGTGATAGCAACATAGGCTCCTGTGGAAGCAAAAGCTTTTGCAATAGCTTTCCCAATACCTCGGCTACCCCCTGTTATTAAAGCAACTTTTCCGGATAAATCTAAATTATAATCTGACATGTTATTGTATTCCACTTAGTTGTAATGAGCGGTCGATTCGTTTAATTAAACCTTGTAGTACATTCCCTGGACCCAGCTCAACCACTTCTTTGACCCCATCTAAAACCATTTGTTCAATGGTTTGAGTCCAAAGAACAGGCTCTAATAATTGATGTAGAACGTTGTTTTTCAGTTCATTTGCTGACTTGGACGGAGTAGCATTGACATTTGAGTAGACTGGTACCTCGGCGTCGACAAATGAAACTTTGTCAAGGCTAAGTTTGAATTCATTATAAGCAGATTGCATTAAAGGTGAATGAAACGCTCCACTTACAGATAGTGGTATAGCCATCTTTGCACCTATCTCCTTTGATGCATTTAAGGCCAAGTTAACTGCATTTGAATGCCCAGATATAACAATTTGTCCACTAGAATTATAGTTAGCAGGTACTACTATTTCGTTTGATTCCTCTGAAATATCATCACATATCTGAGCTACAACTTTATCTTCAAGCCCAATGATAGCACCCATTCCACCGCTACTGAGTTCCCCAGCAGCTTGCATTAATTGACCTCGTAATCGAACTAATTTTAAACCATCTTCAAATGAAAGAACTCCCGCTGCTGTAAGTGCAGAAAATTCACCTAGAGAATGTCCTGCCACACAATCTGGACTTATCTCGGCTATTTGAAATACAGCCATAGAATGTACATAAAGTGCTGGTTGTGTAAATTCAGTTTGCTTTAGACTTTCTTCAGGCCCTTCAAACATTATGTTTGATAATGAAAATTCAAGGATTTCGTCGGCATGATCAACAATTTTTCGCACAAAAGGGTCAGATTGATACCGTTCTGCAACCATTCCGACATACTGTGAGCCTTGACCAGGGAAAACAACTGCCTTCATTATTTACCGCCCCAGGTCAAATAAACTGCGCCCCAAGTAAAACCTCCACCAAAGGCTGTTAAAACAATAGATTCACCATTACTCATTAGATCTTTCCAGTCGTATAAACAAAGTGGAATGGTAGCACCAGTGGTATTACCGTAACGCTCAATATTAATCATAACCTTATCCATTCCTAGTCCCATTCTTCGAGCAGTTGCATCGATAATTCGTAAATTTGCTTGATGAGGAACAAGCCATGCAATGTCCTCAGCTTGCAGATTATTTCTTTCCATTATTTCTGCTGATACATCTGCCATACCTACAGTGGCTTTCTTGAAAACTGCCTTTCCTTCTTGATTTATATAGTGCAGACGTTGAGCTACTGTTTCCTGAGAAGCTGGATGTCGACTACCGCCCCCCTTTTGCACTAAATCACAGTTAATATCTCCTTCACTGTAATGAATGGAGTCTATAATACCCGTACCGTCGGTTGATGGTTGTAGCAGGACAGCTCCAGCTCCGTCACCAAAGAGAATACAAGTAGTTCGATCCGTATAATCAATAATTGATGACATTTTATCTGCCCCGATGACCAAGACATTTTTATGTCGCCCACTTTCAATAAATGTGGCTCCAGTGGTCAGAGCATATATAAAGCCAGAACAGGCAGCCGAAAGATCAAAGGCAAAAGCATTTGTAGCGCCTATAGCTTCTTGAACCAAACATGCAGTAGAGGGAAATATATAATCAGGGGTTACCGTAGCTATTATAATAACGTCAACTTGTTCTGGCTTTAGTCCTGCATATTCTAAAGCCTCATTGGCTGCATTTGCTGCCATATATGAGGTTGCTTTTTCAGGGTCTTTTAAAATTCTTCTCTCTTTAATGCCTGTTCTGGTGCGTATCCACTCATCATTGGTATCAACAAGTTTTTCTAAATCGTAATTTGTTAAGCGTTCTTCTGGTAGATAATGTCCAACTGATGTAATAGTAGCTCTAATTTGTTCCATTAAAGATATATTTATTTAATTGAAGCGATAATTTTATCATTGATAGAATGTTCTACGCAATCCATAGCAACTTTTATCATATTTTTTATGGCCGTAGGACTACTACCTCCATGACCAACAACGCTAATACCGTTTACCCCCAAAAATGGCAAGCCTCCGACTCGCTCATAATCAAACGGTGCTAAAGCTTTAGAGAATATCTGTTCTGCGAAATGCAGCATTTCAGGAGTAGCTACTGATTGTTGAAGTCTTTGCTCTACAAGTGTTTTTAAAATACCAGGGAGTGATTCACCTAGTTTAAGAATGATATTGCCCATAAACCCATCCGTGATATAAATATCTGCTTTGGGCATGAGAATATCTCTTCCTTCCACATTACCAATGAATGAGGGCATTTGCTGAAGGACTCCATATATCTCCTTAAGTAACTCTGTACCCTTACCTTTTTCTTCACCAACATTCAATAATCCGACTCTTGGCTGCATAATACCCATAATTTCCTTAGCATACACCTGCCCCATCAATGCAAACTGAAGAGCCATTTCCGGTTTTATTTCAAGGTTTGCACCAGCATCAATAATTAATCTAAAACCTTCAAGAGATGGGTAGTATGTTGCAACGGTTGGGCGTGAAATACCCTCTAACTTGCCTAGTATAAACATAGAAGCTGCTAAGAGTGCTCCGGTATTGCCTGCACTAACAAATCCATGACAAAGGCCTTTTTTATGTAATCCAATACCCTTTGCTATAGAAGAGTTGGGTTTCTGTTTTAATGCTGCTGATGCAGAATCAGTCATACCAACCACCTCTGGTGAATCAATGATCTGAATTCTAGATGAATCGTAGGAGTGACGACTGAGTTCCTGTTGAACTAACTCTTCAGGCCCAACAAGCAACACTGTGAGTTGACTAAACTCTTTTACCGCCTCTAATGCACCTTGCACAGGG
Organism: uncultured Balneola sp.; assembly: GCA_902529365.1. Lineage (GTDB taxonomy): Bacteria > Bacteroidota > Rhodothermia > Balneolales > Balneolaceae > UBA1275. Next base: position 72,976 of record CABZWK010000007.1, on the reverse strand, counting down.
TTTTTTGGATAGTAATCACCTCCAGCCGCGTCTACAGCTATTATCATAACAGAGATATTAGTTGTTTATACTAATAACTTGTCTTCCTCTATAGTAACCACACTCTGGGCAGGCATTATGATATTTATGATATGCTCCACAGTTAGAGCATTTAGCCAAAGTAACTTCAGAGATTGCGTGATGTGTTCTTCTTTTATCTCTTCTAGCTTTGGAAATTTTTCGTTTTGGATGTGCCATTCTAATAGATTATTAAATTTGGTTTTTTAAGTTTTTTAGAGCTTCCCATCTTGGATCAATCGTATCGCCAGTATTATTAAATGAACCAAATTGCTCATTTAATAATACTTTTGGATTATCCTCATCGTCTAGGTAGCGCGGATGAATTCGTTTAGTTGGCAATGATAATAATAACATATCTCGAACGTCTTGTTCAAATTCAAGGGTTTGTTGATGCTGCTCTAATCTCTTAAACGAGGTATGTAAATCATATTCCTCTTCTTTGAGTCCTTCTTTATATATGATCTCCAGCTCACGCTGCACACTATATTGAAATTTGTCTAAAGAGCGATCACACTGTAGTTCCAAGGTTGAAGTCACCATCGATTGGATATGAATCAAGTGATCACTCCTATCTATGTCTAAATGTAGAGTACCTTCCAGTACAGTAATATCCTCGGATTCTAAAAAATCCTGAGAAATCAAAAGAGTTTTTTGACTCTTTGATGACGGTATTTCAAAGGTATAGAGCTTCAACATAATCAAACTAATCAATCCTTATAAGATAAGGATATTAGAAGTGGAGTACAATCAATTAAACAAGCCGTACAATCTTTGTTCTACTAGGCTCATTATACTGCCCAAATCTTCTTTATCGTTCACAAAATCTAAATCATCGGTATCAATGATTAATTTTTCGTGTGGGTATCTTCCAATCCAATCTTCATATAAATTATTAAGCCTTTCTAAATAGTCTATTCGGATGGAATTTTCATAATCCCTACCTCTTTGTTGAATTTGCCGAACAAGAGTAGGAACTTGAGCTCTTAAATAAATCAACAAATCAGGCGGGCGTAAATAATAACTCATCTCATGAAATAGAGCTTCATAGTTATTGAAATCTCGATCACTCATTAAGCTCATCTGGTGGAGGTTTTTAGCAAAAATCTCTACATCTTCGTAAATGGTTCTGTCCTGAACGAGACTAATTTCTTTTTGTAGCATATCTTTTTGATGCCGAAAGCGACTCGATAGAAAGTAGATTTGAAGGTTAAAACTCCACCGAAGCATATCTTCATAAAAATCTGCCAAGTAGGGATTATCATCCACAGATTCATAGAAAGCTTGCCATCCAAAATGTTGGGCTAACAAACCTGTTAAAGATGATTTCCCTGCGCCAATATTTCCAGCAATGGCGATGTATTGATGTTTCTTTTGATCTGACACTATTTACAGTATTATTTACCCAACAGTCGATACATAGCTTTCTTGTAGTCTTCGACCCCTGGTTGGTTAAATGGATTAACGCCTAAACTATACACAAAAACGCCGGTTAATATCTCATAAAAATAAATAAGTGCTCCTATGGATTTAGCACTTAATTCTGGTAAATGAATGGTCACTATGGGTACTTGCCCTTCATAGTGAGCTTCAATGGTACCCATCCTAGCCTTTGAATTAATGGAATGAAAGGAATCCCCCTCCAAATATTCTAAGCCATCTCCAAAGGCAAGACCCGTAGGTACAGTTAATTGAGCATCTACCACATCAACCACTAAAATTGTTTCGAGTAAAGAGCGCGTACCGTCTTGAATAAATTGTCCTAAACTGTGTAAATCTGTTGAAAAACCTGCTACCGTTGGGAAAATCCCCTTCCCATCCTTTCCTTCACTCTCACCTAATAGCTGTTGTACCCATCCCCCAAAGGACAGTAATTCGGGCTCAAATGAAGCGAAAATATCGATAGTTATACCCTTGTTATATAATGCATTTCTGAGTGCGGCATATTCCACAATTACATCTGCATCGTCTTCCAAAGCTTGATAATTACTGACAGCACCTTCAAATAAAGCCTCAATTGATACTCCAGCAACTGCTATTGGTATTAAACCTACTGGAGTTAGTACTGAAAATCTACCGCCAACGTCCGAAGGAATAATGAATTTTCGATACCCTTCTTGTTCAATCACATCGTTTAACACCCCACCTGAATCACTCGTGGTGCAGATAATTCGTTCAGACGCATCCTCAAATTCTTGATGAATAAACTTTCTCAGTACCCGAAACGATAATGCCGTTTCAAGCGTAGATCCAGATTTAGAAATTACATTTAGAACAACACTTTTCTTCGAGCCATCCGCTTTAGGTGTTTTTAGGTAGGCTAGTAGATCATTTAAATAAGTACCACTCATATGGTGACCTGCAAACAGAATCTCTGGACCTTTGCCCGTAAAAGCAGGTGTTAACGCATCTATCACAGCTTTAGCCCCTAAATATGACCCACCTATACCACAAACGATAAAAACATCAGCCGTAGCGTGTATTTTCTTGCCCAGTAGGGTCATTTGTGTTATTAATTCTAAGTTTGGTGTTGCTAATAAATCGCGCCAACCCAACCATTCAGACCCAGGCCCAGTTTTTTTGCGCACTTCTTCCAGTCCTTTAGTCGCAAGAATATGCGCTTGAATGTACTCTTGATCCGTTAAAAATTTCCTAGCTCGACTTATATCGGCTTTAATCATGATTACCTTAACATTTTTGCTAGTTCAATTAACCCATAGTCTAGGCCTTTCTTTTTGGCGACAGCTATCCTGAGCGGGGTAATCTTTAATGCATTATTGACTACACCAACCATCACCTCATTATGCCCTTCCATCAATACTTTTATTACAGAAGCGCCCAATCTACTGGCTAGTACTCTGTCACGTGCAGATGGTGATCCGCCTCGTTGTATATGCCCTAAAATACAGACACGTAGATCATATTTCGCAAAATCATCTTTAATTTTCTCAGCTAACTTTAATGCCCCTCCCGTTTCATCACCCTCAGCAACAACAACTAGAGAAGATCGCTTTTGTTCCTTCAGCATATCTTTGAGTTGAGACTTTATGTCACTGATAGATGTAAGCTCCTCTGGTAGCAAAGAAAGCTCTGCTCCAACTGCGATTCCTGTTTCAAGTGCGATAAACCCAGCATCTTTACCCATCACTTCTACCAAAAACATCCGTTCATGAGCATCGGCTGTATCCCGAATCTTATCAATGGCTTCAATAGCTGTGTTTAAAGCGGTATCATAACCTATGGTTTCGTCGGTTCCGATAATATCATTATCAATGGTTGCAGGTATACCAATTACCCGAACTTTATGCTCTTTACTAAGTAAGTTAGCGCCAGTAAACGTTCCATCACCACCTATGACAATCAGTGCATCGATGCCTTTATTTTTCAAATTCACTGCGGCTTGAGTACGCCCTTCTTCAGTTCTAAATTCTTGCGAACGTGCCGATTTGAGAATGGTTCCCCCGCGTTGAATAATATTAGATACTTTCTCAGAATCTAATTCTATAAATTTGTCTTCAATTAACCCTTGGTACCCTCTGTAAATACCCCAAACGTTAAGGTTATATCTGTTTGCGCCTCTAACAACCGCACGTAATGCGGCATTCATTCCAGGAGAATCCCCCCCACTAGTCATAACTGCTATTGTTGATATCTCCGTATTCATCATGGTAGTTTCAACTTCTATTGAGTGATTTATTGAGTGAAAAATCGTAGTACCTCAATAATTTACAGACATTATGCCTACATTTGAGGTATCCAAGTTTACAAAAAATTGTTCACTTTTGGGCTATTCATCTAAAACTTAAAACTAATATTATTTTATACCTTGGATATCAAGCTATCTGATATTACCAGTATCATCGAAAACGATTTAATTGATTTCAGAGCGTTCTTCAAAGGGACCATCAAATCAGATGTGCCGCTGTTGGATATTTTAACGCGATACTTAATGAAACAGAAGGGTAAGGAAGTTCGTCCTATTCTCGTTTTTTTAAGTGCACAATTATTTGGGAGCATAAACCATCGAAGTATGGTAGCTGCAACTATGATCGAGTTACTACATACAGCCACCTTACTACATGACGATGTGGTAGATAAAGCACATTCTAGACGAGGCTTTGTAAGCATCCATAACATTTGGAATAACAAAGCTGCTATACTATTGGGAGACTTTTTACTATCAAAAGGATTGTTAATAGCGCTCGAAAACAACGAACATACCTTATTAGAAGTGCAATCCCGAGCGGTCCAAAAAATGAGCGAAGGCGAATTAAGACAATTAAAGACTGCCGGTTTATTTAACATGACCGAAGAACGTTATTATCAAATTATTGAGGAAAAAACAGCAAGTCTAATCGCTACTTGTTGCGAATGTGGTGCTGTTTCAACCACCGATGACCCAGAAATACATACCAAAATGTATAATATTGGTAAACAAATTGGGATGGCATTTCAAATAAAGGATGACTTACTAGACTATTCAGAAAACGAAATTGGTAAACCAAAACGTAATGACATTGTCGAGCGAAAAGTCACCCTTCCATTTATTAAGGCGTTGCAAAATGCTAACAAATCAGATGCTCGGCTTTATAAAAAACTGATGAAAAAAAGAAAAAAAAGCAGTTCAGAGGTTCAACAGATTGTTGATTTTGTGTCTACAAACAATGGAATTTCTCATGCCGAAGAAATCATGCTGGAATATGCTACAAAAGCCAAAAACGAATTATGTGACATAGCTTCTCCTACCTCCGCTGGTCCAGTACTACAACTTATTGATTTCATCACCCACCGTTCTAAGTAACGACTTAGTATATGAGTGAACCTATTGATATAGAACCAACCCACTTATTTCTGGCAGATGTACACCTTGGTGATTCTATCGTGATGGGGGAAAACTACGAAAAAAGCCTGTGCTCCTTGATCAACTATGCAGCCCGGAAAAAAATTCAACTCTACCTACTGGGTGATGTATTTGACTATTGGATGGAATTCTCTACCCAAAAGACAGGAAAAACACCTTTCAAAAGTAATAAATCTCCCCGTGATACTACCCTTCCTCCGCTAGGTTCAAGCGTTTTGGATACTCTCAAAAAGTACAACCAAGCGTGTGGTCCCGCCTACTATATTTTGGGGAACCATGATTATTGGGATGCCGGATATTTTGCATCGATCGGCTGCAAAGTATTCAATGATGGGTGTAAAATTGATTTAGATCGCCAAACAGTGTGTTTATTACACGGTGATGGACTACCTACAAATAGAACTAATATTCTCGGAAATGTTGTAAGTCCACTTAAACGTCCAATTTTACACACCATACTTAGGTCAGCCTCATTTATTACCTTGTTCCAGTACTTCTTTACACCTATTCAGGCATGGTCTATTATGAAAGCCTTTTCCAATTTTAGCAAAAAAAAAGAAAAACCAGCTCTAGCCACTATCGATTCCGCATTAAAAAAACTAATTAATTTTTACGATATTGATTTGATCATTGCTGGTCATGATCATCTAGCACGGACTATACATACCAAAGGTGGGCAGTATATAAATACCGGACCATATTACGAAAACAACCTTGTTTTAACCTACTCTAAGCAACGTTGGGTCCATGCCGAATGGGATGACCGACAGAGTAAATTGGTAGTTAAGGAAAAACCCTCATACTCATTATGAGCCAACAGAACAACATAGATCAAGAACGTTATTTCAGTGACCCGGAGTATCGGAGGCAAATAGCTCAAGAATCTGGTATCCGATCCACATCAACCAGTGGACTCAAACAAGCACTAATCGTGGTTGGCAGTACGATAGTTATTGGACTCGTGATCATAAGTACCTACGGATTTTTTTTATTTCAAGGGCTCCCTTCTATCGATCAACTTGAAAACCCAGATACCGCTATCGCAAGTGAGGTTAGAAGCCGAGACGGAGTTGTATTGGATAAATATTTCACTGAAAATAGGACATGGGTCAGATACCAAGACATTTCACCCTACGCTATTCATGCCCTAATCTCTACGGAAGATCATCGTTTTTACAATCACTGGGGAATGGACATGTTTAGAACCTTAGCCATCCCTATCAATATATTGAGGGGAAGAGTGGAAGGTGGGTCAACCTTAAGCCAACAATTAGCCAGGAATTTATACAAAGAAATTGGACAGAAATTTTCGGTTAACAGGAAATTCCGAGAAATGATCACCGCCGTTCAAATTGAAAAGAACTATACCAAGAAAGAAATTATTGAAATGTATCTGAATACCGTCGAATACTCCAATAGTGCATTCGGAATAGAAGCGGCTTCAAGAACTCATTTCAATAAGTCTGCCAAAGAGTTGAACATCTTAGAAGCAGCTACATTGGTAGGTTCGGTAAATGCGGTATATGCATATAATCCAAGATTATTTTCTGAGCGATCAAAACAGCGTAGAAACATAGTCCTGCGACTAATGAATCGACAAGGATATATATCCGAATCTGAGCTCAGTGCGTATAGTGCAATGCCCATTGAGTTAGATTATCAACCTCCTTCCAAATCGGGCCGAGTCAATCGTTATTTTGGAGAATATGTGCGTCAAAAAATTGCCTCATGGACTCAAGAAAATGGCTATGACTTATTCACAGATGGTTTGGTCATACATACTACCATCGATTCACGATTACAGACTCACGCAGAAAGAGCTGTTCAGGTAAAACTAGATTCGTTGCAGAATATCTTTGAACAAGAGTGGACAAGCTCAGGAAGTGGGATATATATGGATCAATTATGGGAAAAATATCCCTCCTTTTTGGATAGCTTCCTAGAGGATACCGACAAGTACAAAAATGGATTCAAGACCTACCAAACTACTCTTCGAAAAGCAGTATTAGATAGCCTGAAAATAGATTCCGTTTTTGTGGACTCCGTCTTAAAAACAAGAACCAGATTGGAAGCGAGTTTTGTGGGTGTTGACCCTTCTAATGGTAATATTATGGCTTGGGTTGGAGGATCAAATTATGGAAATGTTCAATTCGACCATGTCTATCAGGCAAGGAGACAAGCGGGTTCAACCTTTAAACCTTTTGTTTATGCCGTGGCAATTGATAATGGATATAAACCCTACCATACCTTTTCTAAATATCCCACAAAATACTATGACAGAAACGGGAACGTGTGGGATCCTAAAGATGAAACCGTTGCTACCGGTCCAATCAACATCAGTCTTCGTGAAGCCTTGGCGAGGAGCTTGAATAACATAACGGTACGTCTGCTCCCTGAAATTGCAGGGGAGCCTGGGACCAATGAATTATGGAAACTTGATCCAGCCGCTAGAAAAATTAAAGCAATGGCCTCTAACCTAGGCATTGATATGTCGAAAACGCCCGCTTATCCCTCTATAGTATTAGGAACTGCAGAGGTTTCACTTCTCGAGATAACCAGCGCCTATACTACCTTTGCCAATGAGGGGGTTCATATAGACCCAATTGCCATCACCAGAATAGAAGACCGAGAAGGTAATGTGTTGGTAGAATATCATCCAGAATATAAACAGGAAGTAATAAGTCCCGAAACAGCCTACTTAATGGTAGATATGATGCGTGGTGTCATTCGAGGCGGAGATGGATACAATGGTACAGGAGTTAGATTACGCAACGTCTATGGCATTAGGCAAGACATAGCCGGTAAAACAGGTACCACACAAAATTCAGCAGATAACTGGTTTATAGCGATGACACCTCATTTAGTTATGGGTTCCTGGGTGGGTGGTGAAGACCGTAGAATTCGTTTCCCAACCGACCGTGCCTATTCTATTGGACAAGGTGCCCGTACCGCTTTACCTATTGTTGGAACCTTTATTAATTTTGTTACCGAGGATCCATTAGCCTACTGGAGCTACGATGCTTTTAGCCCTCCTGCTGGTTTTATTATGCCTGAAGATCCCAACGAAAATCGTAGTGAAATGGCTGGAGATAACAACAAAGGAACCATTGGGTGGTAAGTATTCTCAGCTAACCACAATTCTTTATAAAACACACTCTAGTTTAGTTTCATTATCCAAATTACGCCTTAGCTCATTATTTTTTTCTTGTTGATGTACACCCCGTTCGCTAATGCTCAGAAATCTATACATTTGGACAGCAATGAAAATATGGGCTTTCAAATCGATTCACCACAAACTTGGATAGATGTGAAAGCATCAAAAACTTTACCCTTACCAAATTGGTCAGCCTCTCTCTTTTCTCGAATGGAATGGAGTCTAGTAATACGTAATTTTTTTAGATCGATGCTATCAACAAATCCTTGGTGCCACACTTCCTGGCAGATGGATTGTAGCCGGAATTAGATTCTATTAGACTGTGGGGTTTTCAATTTGGTCTTTTATAATCAATTAGTCCTTTAGACTGGAATTGGAGAAGCTTTTTACGTAGTCTGATTAAGACATATACACGCTTAAAATCTAAGTAATAGTTACTATTATATAACATCTGTACTATACAAAATTAAATAGTAAGCGAGCTAGTTAGTAACTACTGATTCAGCTAAAAGGGTAAGGTCGTTGGCTGCCATTTCAACCATACCACCGGAGATTGAAAATAATCGTTCATCTGATTCTGTGCGAACTGCAACAACTCCGGATTGTAAGGTAGAAACAATAGGTGCATGATTATGTTTAATCTCGAAACTCCCTAGTGTACCCGGCATGCGAACTCCAGTAACAATGCCTTCAAATACGGAGCCTTCTGGTGTTAAAATTTTAGCCTTAAAGGTGGACATTACTAAACCTCTGCTGATTCTGCTAGCATTTTTTCACCTTTACTAATCGCTTCTTCAATATTACCAACCATATAAAAGGCACCTTCAGGTAAGTGATCTAACTCTCCCTCAATAATCATCTTAACCCCCTTCACGGTTTCATCGATTTTCACATACTTACCGGGAGCTCCAGTAAATTGTTCGGCCACAAAGAATGGTTGTGATAAGAATCGTTGAACTCTTCGAGCGCGGCTTACAACCAATTTATCTTCATCAGATAATTCATCCATACCTAAGATGGCAATAATGTCTTGTAGGTCTTTGTAATTTTGGAGTAATATGGTTGTTTTTCTCGCTGTATTGTAATGCTCTTCCCCTACCACTTTGGGATCAATGATTCTAGATGTTGAATCAAGCGGGTCTACTGCTGGATAAATACCAATTTGTGTTAGCGCTCTAGAAAGAACCGTGGTGGCATCTAAGTGAGTAAATGTTGTTGCAGGTGCCGGATCCGTTAAATCATCAGCTGGGACATACACTGCTTGTACTGAGGTAATAGAACCTTTCTTCGTTGAAGTGATTCGCTCCTGCATGGCGCCCATTTCTGTAGCTAGTGTTGGCTGATAACCTACGGCAGAAGGCATACGACCAAGTAATGCAGATACTTCAGAGCCAGCTTGGGTAAACCGGAAAATATTGTCGATAAATAATAATATGTCTCTAGAAACTTCATCACGGAAATACTCGGCAACTGTCAAGCCTGATAGAGCAACACGAGCTCGAGCTCCAGGAGGCTCATTCATCTGACCGAATACTAAAGTTGCTTGAGATTCTTTAAGTTTTTCATGATCTACTTTACTTAAATCCCATTTTCCATTCTCCATAGACTCTTTAAATTCATCCCCGTAATTGATAACTCCGGATTCAATAAATTCCCTAAGTAAATCGTTCCCTTCTCGAGTACGCTCTCCCACACCCGCAAACACGGAAAGTCCACCATGTTGCTTTGCAATGTTGTTTATTAATTCCTGTATAAGTACTGTTTTACCTACACCAGCACCTCCAAATAAACCGATTTTACCTCCTTTCGCGTAAGGACATAATAAATCTACCACTTTAATTCCGGTTTCTAGCATCTCAGTAGAGGTAGCTAGTTGGTCGAAAGCAGGTGCTTCTCGGTGAATAGGATAACTATTAATGCCTTCAGGTTGCTTGATACCATCAATAGACTCACCAACCACATTAAACAATCGACCTCTAATATCCTCTCCAACTGGCATTGCAATTGCTTTACCAGTATCAATCACTTCTTTACCTCTAACCAAGCCTTCCGTAGAATCCATCGCAATGCTTCGTACCCTATCTTCCCCTAAATGTTGAGCTACTTCTAAGTAGAGAGTAGAACCGTCTGCATTTTCAATTGTTAATGCATTTGATACTGCAGGTGTTTTTGCATTTGAGAAATCCACGTCTACTACTGGGCCGATTACTTGTGCGACTTTTCCTTTGTTCATGAGTAAATAGTGTTAATTTGAAACTTTTTTTGGAGGAATATCTTGAATCTGAGAACGTTAAATATATAGATTTATAAAGATAGAGACTTAAGAAATAATAGGCAATGAAAAGCTAGTCATTTTATTTACCCATTTAAGTAACTTCTATCAATAGAACCCCTTCTGCTTGTAAACAGAAAATAATCAGTTACTGCGTACAATAGAGTCAAACGTAATGAGTAAATCATAGAGTTTAGGGTAGCAAGTCGATGGGTAAAATGGTAAATTAATTGTTTATCGAAGTAATCGTGTGAGGTCGATATTAGTTTAACGACCCTTCATACTAACATTTTCCCAAGAACCTAACCCCTATTCCATTGGATAACTATTTTAATGAACGCAGCGCAAGTGTTGATATACTAATCGGTTTCGATCTGCATAAAAGCCTTGATTTTTCACTTTCAGATGAACTAGAAACCAGAGAACGGGCACAAGTACGCGAATATGTTCAGAACATCTTGCGAAAGCGTAGTTATCTAGATTTTTTAATTGATCACTACGCCACCATCGATGTGACGGAAATGAAAACTGATCTTAAAAACATTCTACGCCTAGGCATCTTTGATATGTTATTTATGGATAGTACGCCAGATTATGCAGCCATTAATGAGGCAGTAGAACTGGGAAAAGCTAAAATGGGTTCTAAGACTGGTGATCTAGTAAATGCAATACTTCGAAATCTGCAACGAGATATTGAGCAACTCCCAAAACCTCAATTTAAAGACAGAACTAAACTAGTTGCGACTACTTTCTCCCATCCTGAGTGGCTAGTTTCACGGTGGAGTAACCGGTTTGGTGAGAGAGAGGCTTTCCAATTGATGCAGGTAAATAATACCAGGCCGAGCTTCTATATCCGTGCAAATACAATGCGTACTACTATTCCCAATTTTGAACTACGCATGGTGAAAATAGGCGTGGAATTTGAAGCTAGCGATTGGCTGCCAAATTTTTATAGAGTTCAGTCAGTTCAGCCTTTTATTGAGAAAGGCCTATTAAAAAAAGGGATCTGTCAAGTGCAAGATATTGCAGCAGGTTTTGCTCCCTTTATCCTAGATCCTCAACCCAACGAGAAGATTTATGACCTATGTGCGGCGCCCGGCACAAAATCTATCATGATCTCTGATTTAACCGAAGGAGAAAGCGATATTCTAGCGGTGGACATATCGGGTGAGCGTTTGGAAAAATTGGCGGAAAGCGCACTAAATTCTGGTGCAGAAAATATTAAAATCAGACGTGGAGACATACTTGAGCTGTCTTTGCCACTGGCTGATGCCGTTCTTTTAGATGCCCCATGTACCGGCACAGGCGTGTTAAGCAAAAGAGCCGACCTACGATGGCGACGTGACGAAGAAGGGTTAAAAAATGCGGTAGACTTGCAAGCTCAATTACTAGAAGAAGCGGCCAACATGGTAAAAAGAGGCGGGCGTTTGGTCTATTCAACTTGTAGCTTAGAGCCGGAAGAGAATATGGAACAAGTCCAGAATTTTCTTGAAAACTATCCTACGTTTGAACTTAAACCCTTAGAGGATTTTGTACCTGAAAAAGTGCTAACTGAGGATGGCCTAGCCTACCAAACCTATCCCCATAAGCATGACTCTGATGGACACTTTGGAGTGCTTTTAATCCGAACTAAATAGGTTAATTATTGTGTCAGATTCCGTAAGTCCTGCTCAATATCAACATGAACAGGTTGAAGATAAATGGTACCAATATTGGGAGAGCCATCGTTATTTTCACTCTGAAGTAGATACCAAAAAAAAGCCTTTTACGGTGGTAATCCCCCCTCCCAATGTAACAGGTGTGCTTCACATGGGACACATGTTAAATAATACTATTCAAGATGTATTGGTGCGGAAAGCACGCATGGATGGCTACAATGCATGCTGGGTTCCTGGTACTGATCACGCTTCAATTGCTACAGAGGCAAAAGTAGTTCGAAAACTAAGAGAAGAAGGTATAAAAAAGAGTGACTTAAGCAGAGACGCTTTCATGGAACACGCTTGGAAATGGACCCATAAGCATGGCGGAATTATCCTAGAGCAATTAAAGAAATTAGGTGCAAGTTGTGATTGGGACCGCACTCACTTCACTATGGATTCCAAATATTCTGAGAGCGTAATCGATGTATTTATCGATTTATATAAAAAAGGAAAAATTTATCGTGACGCAAGAATGATAAATTGGGATCCTGCTGCTCTCACTGCTTTGAGTGACGAAGAGGTTATCTTTAAAGAGGTTCAGTCACAGCTTTATTACATACGCTATAGGATTTTAGATGAGCAAGAACAGCCAACTAATGAGTATGTACTCATAGCTACAACACGCCCTGAAACCTTGCTGGGTGATTCAGCCGTTTGTATTCATCCAGAGGATACTCGTTTTAAACACTTGCAGGGCGCCAAAGTACAGGTTCCCATTGTCAATAGAGCCGTCTCTATTATTGCTGATGATTATGTAGATCCAGAATTTGGTACGGGTTGTTTAAAAGTCACTCCAGCTCACGACCTTAATGACTATGAATTAGGCACAAAGTATAATTTAAACACCATTGACATCATTAACCCGAATGGCAGCCTGAATGAATTAGCTGGCACCTATGAGGGAATGGACCGGTTTGAAGCCCGGAAACAAATCGTAAAAGACTTGGATGAATTGGGCTTACTTGAAAAAATAGAACAGTATACCAATAAGGTTGGGTTTTCAGAACGAACCGATGTGGTCATTGAGCCCCGTCTCTCCCTTCAGTGGTGGGTATCGATGAAAGAGTTGTCTAAGCCAGCTTTGGATAGGGTTATGGATGATACTATTGCATTTCATCCAGCAAAGTTTAAAAATACCTACCGGCATTGGGTGGAAAATATAAAGGATTGGTGTATTTCTAGACAACTTTGGTGGGGGCATCAGATACCAGCTTACTATTATGGTGAAGGGGAACATGATTTTGTGGTAGCAAAATCACCTGAAGAGGCATTACTTCTAGCTCAGGAAAAAAGTAACAACCCTGAGCTTCACCTAGAAGAATTGACTCAAGATCAGGATGTATTAGATACTTGGTTCTCATCATGGTTGTGGCCTATCTCGGTATTTGAGGGTTTTTACGATAAAAAAGAGGTGGATTATTACTATCCAACTCAAGACCTGGTAACCGCTCCTGAAATTATGTTTTTTTGGGTCGCCCGAATGATTATCGCTGGTTACGAATATAGAAATGCACCACCTTTTGAGAATGTCTATTTCACCGGGATTGTCCGCGATAAACAAGGTCGAAAGATGAGTAAGAGTTTGGGTAATTCCCCCGATCCACTCGATTTAATTACTAAATTTGGTGCTGATAGCGTTCGTATGGGTATGCTATTTGCCACACCAGCGGGTAATGACCTTCCGTTTGATGAAGCTTTGTGTGCTCAAGGGCGTAAATTTTCAAATAAAATTTGGAACGCATTTCGTTTTTTAACCCTTCAAATGGATGACGCTCAGCAATACCATCCTCATTTAGATTTTGATCCAACCAACTTGGTTGATATCTGGATCATGCATCGTCTTAACGAGACTATAAAAGGTGTTGAAACAGATTTCAAGCAATACCGTATAAATGATGCCCTAAAAAAAGTATATTCCTTAATATGGGATGATTTCTGTGATTGGTATATAGAGCTTAATAAATCCACTATGCCTGGTGAATTGCCTGAAAAACATAGAGTAGAATTGGCTTTGGGTATCTTTGAACAACTCATGAAGCTACTTCACCCTTTTATGCCCTTTATTAGTGAGGAAATTTGGCAGTACATACAAAAACGGGATCCACAACAAGCTCTTTGCATAAGCTCATGGCCAAGCCCTATAGAATTTAATGGTCAAGGACTTTCTGCTGAAATATTTGAACAATACAAATTATTGATCTCCTCTCTCAGAAATATTCGGGCAGAGATGAATATCTCCCCAAAGAAAGAATTACATGTTGGTATTAAAACAGCTGATAGCCAGCAGGAAGAGCAGCTCAAAACCCATTTCTGGATCATTGAAAAACTGGAAAAAGTGACCTTATTTGGCATCTCAACCAGGATTGAAAAACCAACCCACTCCACTAGTGTACTTATAGGCACCGATGAATTATATGTGAACTTAGAAGGTCTTATTGATATTGAAAAAGAAAAAGCAAAGATTACTTATAAAATTGGACGATTGGAAGGTTTTTTGAAAAGTATTCAAGCTAAACTCTCCAACACAAATTTCGTGGAAAATGCTCCTAAACAGGTGGTAGATAACGAACGAAAAAAAGAAGCAGATACCCTTCATAAACTTCAGAGTTTAGCCGATCAATTAACCCAGTGGAATGCCTAACGAATGAAGAGTTTTACCATGTCCTCTTCTTCTCAGGCAAATCAAACTTCCTTCTTGGAAGGATTGAATCCTCAACAAAAAGAGGCAGTTACTCATAGTGATGGGCCCCTTTTAATAGTAGCAGGTGCAGGTTCGGGTAAAACTAGAGTATTAACGTATAGAATTGCCTATCTGCTTCAGCAATTCAAAGCATCCCCACAAGAGATATTGGCTTTGACCTTTACCAATAAAGCTGCTCGAGAAATGAAGGATCGGATTGTTCAGCTTATTGGAGACCCCGCTCAAAGTTTATGGATGGGCACCTTTCACTCTGTTTTTTCCAGAATACTTCGATTAGAAGCTCAGAAACTTGGTTTTGGTCAAGATTTTACTATTTATGATACCTCGGATGCGGAGACCGTCATAAAGCAAATTCTTCAAGAACTCAACTATGACCCAAAGCAAATTAAACCGAGAACTATTCAATACAAGATTAGTGATGCAAAGAATCAACTAATTGATCCAGACACCTATACCAGAAAATTTATTGACTCAACATTAGATGATATTACTTCCAGAGTTTATACAATCTACAAAAAAAGACTGAAAGATAGTAATGCAATGGATTTTGATGATTTACTGGTTCTGCCCATTGAACTATTTGAAAATGATCCTAAATTATTAGAAAAATATCAAAATAGATTTCGTTATATCCTCATAGATGAGTACCAGGATACCAATCATGCGCAATATAAAGTAACTAAATTATTGGCTGATAAACATCATAATTTATGCGTAGTGGGTGATGATGCACAAAGTATCTATTCGTTTCGAGGGGCCGATATATCCAATATTCTCAATTTCCAACAGGATTACACAGATGTTCATCAGGTTCCCTTAGAACAGAATTATCGCTCTACTAAGTCTATTTTAACTTGTGCTGATTCGATTATAAAAAAGAATAAAAAACAGCTAGATAAAACTCTTTGGACAGAAAAAAATTACGGAGAACCTATCATTGTTTTAGAGAATTTCGATGAGAGAGATGAAGCAAACCGGGTTGCTCAGTATATCTTAAAACTCCGCCAGCAGGACTCGCTCAATTACAATCAATTCGCCGTACTCTACAGAACTAACTACCAATCTAGGGTTTTTGAAGAGGCTTTTAGGCGGCATAAAATAGATTACCAACTAATCGGTGGTTTATCATTCTATCAACGCAAAGAAATAAAGGATGTACTAGCCTACTTAAAGCTCCTAGTTAATCCATTTGATGAAACGAATCTAATACGCATCATTAACGAACCTTCAAGAGGTATTGGGCAAAAATCAATCAATGATGTACGAAGAGCAGCACGAAATCAAGGACTCAGGATCTGGGAGTTACTAGAACAGGTCGAGGATACGCAGGTATACCGCCCAACCAAAGTTCGAATTGCGGAATTTGTCGATATGATGAATGAATTTAGGGTGGCACTTGCTACTAAAAAGGTGAAGCTTCATGAACTCACCCGAGATTTATTAGATAAATCTGGATATATGAAAATGCTTGTAGAAGAACAATCCCATGAAAGCTTGATGCGGCGTGAAAATATATTGGAATTCATCAATGCTATCAGTTATTACGAAAAACAAGAAAATAAAACATCACTAAGTGCCTTTTTACAAGAAATCAGTCTCATTACTGACGGGGATAAATTCGATGAAAACAAACCCGCGGTAACCTTAATGACCGTTCATGGTTCTAAGGGCTTAGAATTTCCTGTTGTTTTTGTTGTGGGACTTGAAGAAAATTTGTTTCCTGTTGGAGCTAAAGAGGGTTTTGACGTAGATATTGAAGAAGAACGCAGATTATTCTATGTAGCAATAACTCGCGCCCAAGAACGACTTTATTTTAGTCATTGCAGTAGCCGCTTTAAATACGGAGAAGAACAACGTCAAATACGATCACGATTTTTAGATGAAGTGGATGCCTCAGTTGTTCGAACCGAAACAGGCGCCACACTTCGACAACGAAGTAACCGTTTCATGTCTACAAGAGGTACTAATTCTAATACAGACAACGATTACGAAGACTGTGAAGCCAGCCCTCATGTACATACAGCGAGCGCTCAGAAACCCAGAAGTAGTCTAGATACGACCATTGAATATGATTCAGCAGGAAAAAGCCCCTCCTATAAGAGCTATTCATCCTTAGGTAGGATTGATTATGACCTTAATGAGGGTACGGATCCCTTTGTTGTTGGAGCAGTGGTTGTTCACGACAAGTTTGGTACAGGAAAAATCATTAGCCGTAGTGGTAGTGGAACACAGACAAAAGTTGTTGTATTTTTCAAGGATAGAGGTCAGAAAAAATTAATGCTTCAGGCAGCACCTCTTTCGATTATAAACGATTAGCTGTTTGACATACCAAGTGCGAAGTACCAACCATGAAAAGTGGATTGAATATACTAATTGACCCTAATTCAGACATTAGGAGTTTGAGATTAGCCATCAGGGTTTTTATGGTTATGCTAATACTTTGCGTACAAACCTATCGACTTCATGCACAACTACAATCTCAAAATTCAAGTGTTAGAATAGTTGAAATTTATGGCAGTGCCCCGACAATGTTACCTAGTATGGGTGGTTCAGGTGTCAGTTATCTTTCGGGTGTTAGTGGGCTTCGGATTAACCCTGCTAATGTTCAATTCAATTCAGAAAAAAAATGGATAATAAAACTGGGAATGATTTCTATGGTTCATCCTAACATAACCACAACTAAAAATGAGAAATCGGATTTCTCCAGTTGGTTAATGACCTACGAGCCCTATCAACCAGTAACCGCTTCACCGGTTAATTCTCTTACACAAAACCAAAGCGAACTCAATCGGTTATTCACGGATTCATCGGAACCCACACATTTTCGATCTTCAATCACTCAAGAACTTTTATCGTTGGGATTTCACAATGACCAAGTATCCATAAGACTATATGCGGAATATGTATTTAAGCAATCCTTTCAAGTGAATCGAGGCTGGTACGATAAAGAATATTACCCCAGTCCAAGTGGCTTAAAAAGGTCACAATGGTTGGCCCATGATGAGATAAACTACCTTGCTGTTGGGCTTAGTTATAGTGAGCGATTAGATATTCTAAGTGATTTCACTCCAGTATCCGATCAATTTAGTCTGGGTTTTAGTCCTAGGGTTATTTTAGCGGGCTCTCGTTCAATGAGTCGCTCTGAGTCTGCTTATTTTAGCGGAAAAAACGAACTTATTGAAACCTTCATTATTGAAACTGCTGGACTCTATTCCGATTATCTTATCAGCCTACACCAAGGAAATTTGCGTTCCAGCATCCCGATACCCGATATAGATCATCGGTACGCTGCTTCAATAAACAATTTCAAAAATGGCCTGGGTTTTGGTATGGATGTTGGCCTTCGATATACTCGAAATCTATCCAATGAACTAAGCTTGGTTTCAAAAGAGAATACTAAGGTAGCGCGATCGATCAGCGTTGCTTTTTCAGTAAATGACATCGGTTATATAGAGTATGCTGAAGGATTAAATTTAGAATACTTTATCCGGTCTGAGTTTCTATCGGAACCCCTTAATATGGACGCTGCTGTTGAACAAAACTTAGCTATCTATGAGGGAAGTCCAGAACAATATTTTTATTTTTTGGAGACCAATGGACAACTAGAAAATCTCTTAACCGAACAATTAACTCGCACAAAAACCACCGTTTTATTACCTACACAAGCCCAACTAGGTATACATTTACTATGGAATAGGTGGTCGGTTCAGGCAGATGTTCAACACGCTTTTTTTAGTACATTTTCGAGTGTACCAAGTTGGACCTATAGCGCTGGAGCTAGTTTACAACCCTTAAAAGGTGTCGTCTTTTCAGGAGGTTATACCCACTCTACCATTTGGGGAGATGACCTTTCTCTAGGCCTTCGTTTAGCCGGCTCAATGGTGGAGTTAGAACTGAGTGGTCGGTGGCCCTTTTTCAATACTAATGGGAAAATGTTACCTAGCTCTGTAGGTTTTAGTGGTATAAACTTTCGTTTCTAGAGTGCGGCGACTTTATTTCCCTCTGGTTCATTATTCTGGTTAACCAAACCGTGATTAAATCCGAACTAAAACACTAAGTGACAAATTGACAAATAGCGCTCGATAATAATATCGAATACTGCCAGGTAAAAAAATATCTGCCCTTTTGTTACCTCCTATTATTATGGCTTATTTATTGCTTTAATTTAAAATAGTTATGTTTTTATAAACCAAAAAGAATTTATTTTGATTAATTTTTTTGACGATACAGACGAGAATATGGAAGATTTTGAGCAGGCTATTCCCCTAATGTCTGAAGAAGAAGAGCGTGCACTCACCGAATCTGAAGTCCCTGAAAGTTTGCCCATTTTACCACTTAAAAACACTGTTTTATTTCCTGGTGTGGTAGTCCCGATTACGGTAGGTCGAGATCGTTCTCTACGTCTGGTAAAAGATGCTTATGCAGCTGATAAAATTATTGGAGTCGTGACCCAGAAAGATATGAATATTGAAGAACCTGAGTATGAAGATCTTCACCGAGTAGGTACGGTAGCTCAGATTTTAAAACTCATAAAAATGCCTGATGGTTCACGTAGTATCGTAATACAGGGTAAATCGCTCTTTCAAATAAAAGAATTCACTGAGGAACAACCCTACTTTAAAGCAACAACCGTCTCCTTTCCAAAGCAAATGGATATTGAAGGGGTTGAATTAGATGCCTCCGTTCGTAACATCAAAGAAACGGCTGTGAATATCATCAACAAGTCTCCTAATATTCCATCCGAGGCTGCCGTGGCGGTTAACAATATAAATAGCCCTGTTTTTCTACTTAATTTCATTGCATCTAACTTAAACGTGGACTTGACGGAGAAACAGCGTTTGCTTGAACAGCAAGAATTTTCGGCAAATCTTCGGGATATAATGAACTTTTTAGAGCAGGAACTTCAAGTTTTAGATGTAAGTGAACGAATAAGAAGTAAAGTTAAATCTGACATTGATGATCAGCAAAGAGAGTTCTTTTTACGGCAACAGATGAAAGCCATTCAAGAAGAACTAGGTGAAGATGCTGAACAGCAGGATATCCAAAAATTAAAAAACAAACTTGAGGGTAAAACCTTACCAGACTACGCTCGTGAAGTAGCAGAAAAAGAGCTACAACGCCTCGAAATGACACCTAATGCTTCTCCTAATTATGGCATTATTCATTCCTATGTAGAATGGATTTTGGATTTACCATGGAACGAGTATTCAAAAGATAAACTAGATTTAGCCTATGCTAAATCCATACTAAATGAAGACCATTATGGGCTTGAAAAGGTAAAAAAGCGCATTATTGAATATTTGGCAGTACTCAAACTCAAGGATGATATGAAAGCCCCGATTCTTTGCTTTTATGGCCCTCCTGGTGTTGGTAAAACGTCACTTGGTAAATCCATCGCTCGTGCTTTAGACAGAGAATTTGAGCGCTTTAGCTTAGGGGGTATTAGAGACGAAGCTGAAATACGGGGGCATCGCCGAACATACATCGGGGCACTACCTGGTAGAATTTTGCGCGCTATGAAAAAAGCAGGTAAAGGAAATCCCGTCATTATGCTAGACGAAATTGATAAAGTTGGGGCTGACTATCGAGGCGATCCTACTTCAGCTCTATTGGAGGTATTAGATCCAGAACAAAACGACACCTTCAGCGATAATTATTTGGAACTTGAGTATGACTTATCTAAAGTGTTATTTATTGCAACTGCTAACAATCTAGACACCATTCCTGCTCCACTTAGAGACCGTATGGAGATTATTCCAATTAGTGGGTATACGCAAGAAGAGAAAACACAAATAGCCAAGAATTATCTTCTCCCAAAACAGATTTCAGAAAATGGACTGAAAAAAAATCAATTAACTATAGATGATACTGGTTTAGCAAAAATAATTGAGGAATACACTCGGGAGTCTGGTGTTCGAAATTTAGATCGTGAGATAGCATCCGTTTGCAGAGGCATTGCGGCTAAAGTAGCACTAGATGAAATTAGCGAGGCTACCATTGAAGCATCCGATATTGAAGAGCTATTAGGTAAACCAAAGTTCCAAAAAGACACGGCCGAACGCACCCAGGTTCCTGGTGTGGCAACGGGTTTAGCCTGGACACCATTTGGTGGTGATATTTTATTTATCGAGGCAAGTGTGAGCCCTGGAAACGGAAAATTACACATCACCGGTCAACTGGGTGATGTGATGAAAGAGTCTGCTCAACTTGCACTATCCTACCTAAAAGCACATTCTAAGGATCTTGGTATCACTGAAAATGCCTTCACTCAATGGGACATTCATTTACATGTTCCTGCGGGTGCTACGCCAAAAGATGGTCCATCAGCAGGGGTATCCATTATGAGTGCTTTAGCATCCATCTACACTCAGCGAAAGGTTAAAGGGGATATCGCCTTAACGGGTGAAATAACCCTTAGAGGTTTGGTACTTCCTGTTGGTGGTATTAAAGAAAAAGTACTAGCTGCTAAACGCGCTGGAATACATGAAGTAGTGCTACCTAGTAAAAATGAAAAAGATGTAGCAGAGATTGAACAGGAAGTCATTGGAGATCTTACTATTTCATATGTTGAACAAATGGATCAAGTTCTACCAAAATTGTTGGAAGACACCCCCATTAATGATCCCTATGAATTCTTCAAACGACCTGAGATTGCAAAAAATAATCCTTATTCACACTCAAATAAATAGTGCATGCCATTAAAGCCTCCCGCTAATCATGATGGGATTCATACAGCTCGAGTGATACAGTCGACTGGAAGTTGGTATGACATTCAAGGGGATGATGGTAGCATTCACGCAGCAAGGCTACCAGGAAAGTTTCGGCAAACTCATTCAGGCCAAACGAATCCGATTGCTGTTGGTGATTATGTTCAGTATACCATCAATGAGGACAAATCGGCTCAAATAACGGATATACTAGAGCGTACTAACTATGTAACCCGTAAGGCAACTCATGGCAGGCGTGGTCAACAAATATTAGTATCTAACATTGACTATGCTATTTTGGTTAGTTCTATAAAACAGCCCAGTTACAGAACTGGTTTTATTGATCGTTTTTTGGTCAGTTGTGAAGCTTATCAGGTAACCCCAATATTGTTTTTTAATAAAATGGATCTGGCTGATGATGCCGATTTGAATGAACTAGCCCATACTTCGACTTTGTATGAGGACTTAGGCTATCATGTGTTGCATGGAAGTATTCTTGCGCCAAAAAGTATTGATGAGCTAAAAAAGTCTATAAAGGATAAAACAAGTGTCTTTATAGGTCCATCGGGAGTCGGTAAAACGAGTTTATTGAATGCAATAGATGTTCGTTTAGACGAAAGAACCGCCGAAATTTCTAGCTATTCAAACAAAGGTAAACATACCACCACTTTTGCCAAGTTATTACCCTTGCCTTTTGGTGGATTTTTAGCGGATACACCTGGTATTAGAGAGTTTGGACTATATAATATAGAAGATTGGGAGATATCGTTATATTTTCCTGAAATGTTATTGCCCAGGAAATCATGTAAATTTAATAACTGTACTCACATACATGAACCCTCCTGCGGAGTGCTAGAAGCAGTTGATCGGGGCCAAATTGCACCATCGCGCTATTTATCTTATATGAATATGATTGAATCCTCTAGCATTTAGAAGGTACTGACAAGACATAATTTCTATTCAGTTTTTTCTTTCACTATATTACTTGCAGTCTAAAGACTTGGTTATAGAATATTTGCTGAATCCTACTGTAATAGTAATCAAACCCAATAAACTAGGGATTTTCAGGCTATGTAGCTCATGACAAAAGCGATTGATTTCAACTACCTTAACAAAAAGAATATTTACACATGAAAAAACTTCTCTTTAGCATACTACTAGTTACGTCCTTTTTAGCTCCTATTGAAGAATCTCATGGACAGTTAAAAAAAATTGAGAAATTCCTAGATGCAGGCGGTGATAATATTGATGCGCTCACTAAAGCTTATTTAAGCCCCTTACCAAATGGAATTATTTCCGGACTAAACTCAGGATGGACTACTAAAGCGAAACCTACTAAATCTCTTGGTTTTAGCCTTCAATTACGTGCTTCAGTTGCTACCGTTCCTTCCGTTGAACAAATGTTTGATGCTAGCTCTATTGGACTAGAAGGGATTAGCGTTAGCCCAGGTACATCAAGCACTGTAGCTGGAGAAAATATAAGAGGTCAGATACTCACTTTACCAGACAATTCTACTTTAACGTTACCTTCTGGCACAAATTTACCCTACGTACCTACACCAATGGTTCAGGCTAATCTTGGGTTATTTTTAGGCACAGACGTTACCGTTCGTTATGTGCCAGAAATTAATTTGCAAGAGCTTGAGCGTGGGCCAATTGATAGATTTCAAGATTTTGGGTCGATTGATTTATTTGGAGTTGGTGTAAAACATGATATAAATCAATGGATCCCCGGTGGTAAGCTTTTACCAATAGATCTAACCATTATGGCCGCTTATACACAGCTCAATATGGCAGTGAATCTCGAATTTAATACGGGTGCCCAGGGGCAACGTGTCGAAAGCTCAACCCAAGCAATTGTAACTAATTTTTTAGTAGGAAAAACGTTACCATTTATATCAGCCTATGCTGGAGTTGGCTACCAGTCGGGTACTTTTGAATTAAATATGCTTGGTGATTATGTTATCGGTTCAGGTGTAGCTCAAAGTACCTTAACAGATCCGGTGTCATATACTCAAAATTATGATGGTGGTATTCACTTGTTGGCTGGTGCACAAATTAAACTAGCTATTTTACGTATATTTGCAGAAGTGACCACAGCAGAGTATACCACCTTTAACGGGGGCATTGGTATAGGTCTAAGAAACTAGGCTAAGCAACTGTTTCTTTTTCTAAAGCAGGATTAAGCACAGTCTCATCTTTCTCAACTAATCCATCACGCAGACGAACGATTCGACGAGCATATTCAGCAATCTCATTTTCATGAGTTACTAGGATAATTGTGTTTCCTGCTCTATATAATTCTTCGAAGAGCAGCATGATTTCGTCACCAGTCTTTGTATCTAGATTTCCCGTCGGTTCATCGGCAAGAAGAATAGAAGGTGAATTTACTAGTGCTCGTGCTATAGCCACACGTTGACGCTGACCCCCAGAGAGTTCATTTGGTTTATGGTCAACCCTATCACCTAAACCTACCTTATCTAATACTTCTAGAGCTCTTTCCTTGCGATCAGAAGTTTTTATTCCTGAGTAGATTAAAGGGAGTTCCACATTAGCCAAGCAAGTAGTTCTAGGAAGCAAATTAAAAGTCTGAAATACAAATCCAATCTCACGGTTCCTGACCTCAGCTAAATCAGAATCGTTCATCTGGCTAACCCGATTTCCATTCAAAATATACTCACCTGAGCTAGGGGTGTCTAAACAGCCAATCATATTCATTAAAGTAGACTTACCAGAACCTGAAGGTCCCATAATGGCTATATATTCATTACGTTTTACCTCTAAGCTTACACCAGAGAGTGCACGAACTTCTGTTTCACCCATCTGATAAACGCGAGTTAGATTTTCAATCTGTATTACAGCATCTCTCTCAGAATCACTCATCGCTGTCACCCTCGTTAGCTATCATAATTTTATCATTATTCTTCAAGGTTCTTGAAAGGATTCTGTAACTACCAACAACAATTTCTTGACCTACATCCAAGCCTTGTGATATTTGAATGTTAGCATTATCACTAATACCAGTTTCAACCTCGTTTCGTACCGCCACACCATCTTCTATCACAAAAACTACTTTCCTGATATCTTGTTCTTGTACTTTTAATGATGCTGGAGATGGATCTGATTCATTCGATTCCCCTTCAATAGATTCAATTGTATTTGATTCCGTGGCCTTATCCAGAGAAAAATCTCGCACGGTTACAGCCTGAATAGGTACTGATACTACATCTTTGGCTGTATCTGTTTCAATATCTACACTTGCTGACATTCCAGGTTTAAAATTTGGAGCTGGAAGCAATTCAGTGACTTCTTCAGCAATGACAGCTTGAAGCTGACCACCACCCTGTCCCAGGTTGTGAGGAGTTACAATTCGAACTTTAACTTTATAATTAGTTATCTGTTCATTAGTTCCCGCACCCGAAACCCTTGCAGAATTAGCAATCTCAGTTACTACTCCATTAAAAAGTCGATTAGGATATGCATCTACCTCAATACGTGCCGTATCGCTTAAGCTGACATTCACAATATCATTTTCATTCACATCTACTTCTACTTCCATTCGATCCAATAATGAAACTCTCATCATCTCGGTTCCTGCCATTTGAGCGTTCCCTAAAACTCGCTCGCCGGCTTCAACTGTGAGACCCGTCACCGTGCCATTCTGTGGTGCTCTAATAACGGTTTGTTCTAATTCTTCTTGAGCCTGTCGTAATTGTGCTTGAGCACTTTCTATTTGATATTCTGAGGCTTTTAAACTGGCCTTTTGAGATTCCCAATTTGAAGTAGATTGGATAAATTGTAGTTCCGAGATTAACTCTTTATCAAATAATTCTTTGTCTCTTATATACGTCGCTTCTGCTTGAATAAGTGCTGCTCGGGTTTGCTCCATTCGTGCTTTTTGTGTCAATAGGGCAGCATTTAAATTGTCAATTCTGGCTTGATAAATGTCCGGTTTTATTCGCACCAACAAATCACCCTCACGAACAAAATCACCTTCTTGCACAGCTAATTCTATTATTTCACCGGATACATCGGGTCTTATAATTACCTCTACTTCTGGCTGAATATTACCGGACGCCGAGACCTTTTGAGTAATGGTAGCATACTTAGTATATGTTGTTTCCACCTCAATTTCGGAGTTAGACTCCCCAATTAACCCAAATTGTTTTAAGGCAAAAATTAGAACCATTATACTAACTAATAAGAAAGAAGTATAAATGAGCGATTTATTGGAGGATTTGTTCGACTTAGTTGACATTTATTTGATTAGATTTTTGAATTATAACTTTAAAAAATATTATCACCTTTTAATTTTCCCAGATAGAAATCCAAAAGCTTTTCTTGGAAAATAAGATTGTATAAAGCCTGAGTGTAACTAGATTGAGCACTCACAAATGCTGATTGGGCCTGAGTAAGCTCAATAAGTGTACTCGCACCCAGATTATAACGCTCTTGTTGGGTTTGAAAAGCTCTCTCGGATGCAATTAGGGATTTTTCCGATGCGTCTAACTGCTTAACATATGAACTGTAGTCGTTGTAAGCCTGGGAAACTTCCTGAATCACCTGCATCTTAGAATTGTCTAAATTTAATTCTGCATTTTTTAACTGAACCTCTGCTGACTGGATAGAATATATTCTGTTCCAATTATTGAATAATGGCAAACTGAATGATAAACCTAAAGAACGGTTAACCTGTTGATCAAAAAATTGATCGGAAAAACTAACCTCATTCCCACCAATAGAGTATTGATCTGAATATCGGGAAGAAACCCCTGCAGATGCTCTCAGACTTGGTAGCAAACTATTTTTTGTTATCTGCATTTGATATTTCAATGATAGGATAGTTGCCTCAGCACTTAGAATGTCACTTCTCGTAGACAAAGCTTCACTAACCAAAGACCTTATGTTAATATCCATCCAAGGCAAGTCATTTAAGGTTAAATCGGGTACTATAAAATCATATGATCCAAGAGGATCTATTTCCAGTTGTCTGACTAATAGCAGACTATTCAACGATAGTGTATTCTCTCTCTGCGTCACAACAAGTTCATCATTTGCTACCTGAGCCTCTTGATTAAATAAATCTACCATGGGTCTAGCTCCAAGTTCGACTTGCGCTTGCACCTGATTCAATTGTGTCGTTGAGGTTTCTAGGTTTTGTTCAGCAATGGCTAATAATTCCTTATCTAATAATACCTGTAGGTATCGTGACGCGGTATTGAATATGACCGATTCTTTAGCTCTTTCATACTGCTGTGCTCTTGACTCCTTATTGGATTGGCTACTTTTTAGCGTTAGTATATTATTAAAGCCGTTAAATAGATTTATACTAGCATTCATTCCGCCACTCATAGATTGAGAACTAACATCAACAAACGGATCTAAATTTTCATTAAATCGTTCAAAAATAAATTGTTGACCTGTTGTTCTACTACCATTCATACTAGCAGAAACACTTGGTAGAAAATCAGCTTTTTCACTAAAAATTAGATCTTCGGCTAGATCCAGTTCATTTTTAGCTTGTTTTAACGAATAATTATTTTCCAGTGCAATGGAAATAGCTTGATCTATTGTTATAATTCTGATGTCAGCGCTTTGGGCATATAAAGTGGTTGAGACTATGCCAATTACTATTACTAAAATTATTTTTTGCTTGAGCATTACTGTATGTATTATAGTTTACAAGAGAGTTAACGGATTGTAGTGAAGATAGTTACAAAAACTTGCTAATTATTTTCCGTTAATATTCTTTTACTTATGTATTAAGATTGGTAACCCACGGAACCAGGTAAACGTGTATTGCTAGAACTTGAGTATATTGTAAGTACAAACCTGATTTTTTTCTTTATGATTCATAATCATTTTCTCAAATTATCTTTTCTCATATAGTCATTTAATAACTCTTCACCATAATTGAGTAAACTATCTATAAGTTTTTGGCTGATTCTTCTTTTTAACCTCTGTTTTATCGTACTGCTTACCAAACTCTTTCTTTCTTCTAAGGAATCCGAATGTTCATGATCATTCTGTTGACAATAATTTTGGTTATTGGAGGTAATATTACTATTAGACGATCCGTTTATTGCCATTTTCCCCGCTAGCAGGCCTAGACTAAAGAAAATGAACAAAGAAGAAAATGGACGTTTCGAAACCAGTTTTTGGGGTGATTTACCTATTTCAATCGTTTCTTTAGTTGCTTGCAGTTTTTGATCGAAACGTTTCTCAATAGCCTGAATTTTTTTTTCGATATTCTTCTTTTTTTCTTGGCTATTCGTCATGATCTTTTTTCTTTACTAATAATTTATTCGATAGATCATCGGTTAGTGATACTTTTATTCGACTAAAAATAAATCTAGGCGTATTGGAAAGAAAAAGAATCCCAAAAAGCAGCAGTGGGAGGCCTATACAAAGATAACCATATACTGGATTACCCATTAAATCACCTAAATATTGAGCTAAAGCAAACATCAAAAAAAATAGAGCAATGCCCAACAATAGTATGGCAAACACTTTCTGAAGAACCAGTGATACCAAATGTGATAATACTTCACTAGCATTAATTGCAACCCATTCGAATCGAAGTTCAATGTAATCCTTTAAGTCACGTGCTAACTCTTTAATCGATTCGTTCATTGGGTTAGGGTAATAATTCTTGTGGCTTAGGTACTAAACTATCTATTTGAATAGTCTTGAAAGTAGATACCCTACCCCAAAAGATACCAACACACTCTTTATAGGATGCTCACGCACGATTGACTCCACCTGGTCCTTCAATTCTTCTACATCTAGTTTCATCGGTTCTTCAAGAACCGTCTCTGTATCAGTAATCGTTTTTTCGAGTCGTCTTTTTAAATTATCTAATATTTGTTCATCCATACTACTCTCTTTTGTTTATTTTTAAAAATATATCAAAATTTACCTCAAACTGCCATAACACTATTCATAGCGCAAGCTCTCAATCGGGTCTAACTGAGCTGCTTTGAAAGCAGGATACACACCAAAAACTATACCTATAAATAACATACCCATAAAGCTACCGATGACAGACCATATTGGAATTACAACGCTAGCATCGATCACATAGGCTAAGAAGTTACCCGCACCAATACCTAAAATCATACCTATCACCCCACCTATTTGGCAGACAAAAATAGCTTCGGCTAAAAATTGATTTATAATCGCTTTTTTGGTGGCACCCACAGCCTTACGTATTCCAATCTCTTTGGTTCTTTCGGTGACTGATACTAACATGATATTCATAACGCCTATACCCGCTCCAAGCAAGGTGATAAGTCCGATAAAGGCACCACCTACATAAAGAGCAGAAGTAAATACATCAAAAGACCCAGAAAGAGATTCATTGGTAGATATCTCAAAATCATTTTCCTCCCCTGGTGATACTTTCCTAATAATTCTCAAAACTCCAGTAACTTCATCTATAAGTTTCGGTATACCGGCTATATCTGGTGCACGTAATTGAATTTCGATGTTTCTTTTTCCACCATACAATAATTTTCCAGTTGTGTATGGTATTAGAATAAAATTATCAAATGATTGCCCTAGAATAGAGCCTTTTTTTTCAGTTACTCCTACAATTAAAAAGGTATTTCCATCTATTCTAATTTCTTTGCCAATAGGATCTACACTTCGAAATAATTCATCTAATATGTCATGGCCTAAAATCGCAACGGATCTAGAGTATTGAACGTCTTCTTGCGTGATATTACGTCCAGAATAAATTTCATATGCATTATTGCTTACAAAATTGTGATTACTACCAAATATTCTAACATTTGGTTCAGTTTCTAAATCCCCAAATTGAATTTTAGTATAACTAAAGTCTTCATTAGGATTCATGTTTTCAGCATATCTCAGTAATTGCTCGGATTTTTCTGCCTGATCAAATGTTTCAAATGTTAACCTTTTTCTATTTCTTTTCGAAGTATCTCCACCTATCTGAATAGCCGGATATCTAGACACAACTACAACATCACTACCCATCATACTTAAGGTCTCCTTGAAATAATTATCAAGTACAGCCACTGCCGTTGTCGATACCAATACAGAAAAAACACCAATGACTAAAGCCAATAGAGTTAATGAGGAGCGTAATTTATTTGTAAACAGCGCTTTTACAGCTTGAACTAATATCTCCAGATTGAACATAATGTTGAGTTCCTCGTGTTTATTCGAATCGTAATGATTCTATAGGGTCAGATTTTGCTGCTTTATAGGCTGGTATGAATCCAAATATCACCCCTACCAGAGTACACAATCCTACTGCCAATAGTACCACTTGTACGTTCATTTGCGCCGTAAAAACCTGATCAATCATAAAGGTAAATCCTGCCGCTATCAACACGCCAATGATACCACCCAAAAGAGATAAAACTACAGCTTCAATAAGAAATTGAGCCAGAATTTCCCATGATTTCGCTCCAACTGCTTTTCGAATCCCTATTTCTTTGGTACGCTCCTTAACCGATACAAACATAATATTCATAATACCTATACCTCCGATTAACAAGGATAGCCCCACTAATAAAAATCCTCCCATATAAATTCCATTTTTAATCCCAGCTAATTGTTCTTTAAAGGTATCAGGCTCATTCAACGCGAAGTCATTCTCCTCTATTGCCTCTAATTGACGCACTTGTCTCATTAATCCTTCTACCTCGTATTTTCCTTCTTCTAAAGCTGTCTGATCCGGAAACTTGACACTTAGTTGTATACCATATTTGAGTCCATAAATCTTTTCATAGGAGGTAATTGGTATAATAACACGATTGTCTGCATTTTCTAATCCTAAAAAACTTCCCTGTTTGGTCAGCACCCCAATAACAGTAAACTTCTGACCACCTATTCGTACAGTTTTTCCTTCAGGATTTTCTTGCTTAAACAACGCAGAAACCAAAGAATGCCCAATTATTACTACATTAGACCGGGAACGCACTTCAGACTCCGTAAACATTCTTCCAGAATCAATATCAAGACCTTGTATATCAAGAAAATTATGGGTACTTCCTTGTAAACCAACTCCTTCGGCTGAGTTTTCTTGATAACGAATAGTCGTACCGCGATTTGCAGAAATAGCAACAGTTGAAGCATAACGACTTCGACTCTCGATAAATTCAGCATACTCTAGCTCCATTTCTCTCCTGTTCATGATTTCCCACCATTTAATCCCATCCCTATCCCAAGGCCATTTTTCAATGTATACCACATTTTGCCCTAACATAGCCATACTATCATCAAAAGTTTTATCCATTCCTGTTGTGACTGTATCTACCACTGTCACCATAGTAATCCCAATAATGATACATAATGTGGTTAAAAACGCCCTCAATTTATTTGTTTTGAGCGCATGAAGAGCAATTTTGAGCCCTTCCTGTATGCTGCTAATGAACTTCATTATATTCTGTTATAAATGATATATTTAGTCAAATTTCCGCATGTACAAGTATACGATTATCATTTAAATAAGTTCCAATATAAATCACACTTACACTTAACTATGATAGACTTAGATATTCTCGTTTTTGCTGCCCATCCAGATGATGCCGAGCTTGGTTGTGGCGGCATGATTGCTAGTATGATTAAACAAGGCTACAAGGTAGGTATAGTTGATCTAACCGAAGGTGAAATGGGTTCGAGAGGAACCATTCAATCTAGATATGAAGAGGCTAAAGTGGCCAGTGAAATTTTGGGATTACATTATCGAAATAATTTGCAAATTGCTGATTCTATCATTGAAAATAATCGTGCTAATCAAAAGAAAATTATTCAAGTAATTCGAAGCACCAGACCAGATATATGCTTTATTGGTGCACCCTCGGATCGGCATCCAGACCATGGTAAAGCAACAAAACTTTGCGCAGACGCCCTATTTTATTCTGGTCTTATAAAAATTGAGACCAACGATCCAGCAAGCCAAGAAATACAAGAGGTGTGGCGACCTCATCACGTTTTTCACTATATGCAAGATCGACCTATTGATTATCAAATTATACTTGATATTTCGGATGTATGGGATACAAAAGTGAAGGCTATGGCTGCATTTACTACACAATTCAATGCCCCATCCGATGATAAAGAGCCGAAAACATATATCTCCGAGCCTTCTTTTTTTCAACAATTGGAAGCTAGAGCACGATATTTTGGTCATTTGGGTGGTTGTACTTATGGCGAACCCTTTGCTTACCATAATCTACCTGCCGGAGTTAAGAATTTTGATTCTTTTATTCAGCACAAGCAAAAACGTTAATGATAATGTCAAGTTGGTCGTAGAATGAAAAAAGTACTGCTCATTCAAACTGGAGGTACTATTGCTATGCAGGCTCAATTAGATGGGGTTGTCTTAGATCCAGATCATTGGTCAGACCAACTCTATAAGCAAACCCCTACCCTAAATGAAATTGCTGACATTGATGTTGAGCCACTGTTTTTTGAAGACAGTTCTGATTTACACCCTTATCATTGGGATTTATTATTACGACTAATTCAAAACAAGTATAACAAGTACGATGGATTTGTCATCTTACACGGGACCGATACGATGGCGTATACCGCCTCAGCTCTTAGTTTTGGAATTGAATCCCTAGATAAGCCAATTATTTTAACCGGTAGTCAGGTTCCATTAAGCAGAATTAGAAGTGATGCGCAACGTAACATGATTAATTCAGTGGAAATTGCCACATCAGATTTACCAGAAGTAGCGATTTGTTTTAATGACCATGTATACCGGGGTAATCGTGCAACTAAAATGAGTATTGGTGATTTTGATGCTTTCGCTACTCCAAATTATCCTACATTAGCCGATATTGATTTAAACATTGATTTTCATAGAAATAATTGGCGGAGTGTCACCCATGGGAAGTCAAACAAGGCAACAAGCTTTTATGCAGGTTTCTCCGGAAATATATTTGTACTGACCATACATCCTGGCTTCCAAACCAATCAACTCGAAAGTATTTTATTAGAAAACATTGATGCACTTTTAATCAGAGCCTATGGGAGTGGGAATTTTCCTATAAAAGATCATTATTCCTGGATACCTTTTTTAAGCCGTTGCAAGGAAAAAAATATAATAACTGTGATTACATCACAGGCAAATCACGATGCGGTTAATCTAAAAAACTATGCTGCGGGACGAATCGGACTAGATCTAGGGGTGCTATCATCAGCAGATATGACTTTAGAGGCTTGTGTTACCAAACTGATGTGGTTAATTTCGGCTTATCAAGATAACGATGAATCGAACCTTCAGATAGCACAACGATTCCAAGAGAATCTTCGTGGAGAAAGAAGCTAAGCTAACTTCCAAATCAACCCTTAGTCTTTATGTACTTTATCTTTGATTTAGAAACTGTTCCTGATGTAGCCCTAATTCGGTCTATGCTAGAACAGGAACCTTTGACAGCTGATGAGTGGAGTGATGAAGAAACTATACCCATTCTAGGGGAGCTGAGTGACCAAGATTGTATCGATATAGCTACAAAAAGAATGGGACGTGGAGTTTCGGGATTTTTACCCCCTATGTTCCATAAAATAGTATCTTGGGTAGGACTATGGATAGATGCTAAAGGCCAACCAAAGCAAAAAGAAGCATGGTCTGGAGAGAATGAGAAACAGGGGCTAATTAAATTATTTCAAGAATTACTGACCTATAAAGATTTTAACTTGATTCACCATAATGGCAGAGGTTTTGATTTACCCGTTATGGAGTATCGAGCTTTAAAATTCAATCTGCAGATGCCTCTTAGACTCAGCCATAGAGAAATCAAGTACAGATTTAGCGCTAATAATGTGGATTTAGTAGACGAATTAAGCAATTACGGAGCAAGCGCCTGGCCTAAATTGAAACATCTAGGAATTCTAATTAACATACCTTTTAAGCAAGTTTCAGAGGGTAATGTAGTCTATGAACAATACTTAAGGGGTGATTTCAAAGAAATTGAGAATTATTGTTACGAAGATGTCGTAGCGACCTATATAATATGGTTACATTTAGAATACACACGTTCAAATATCAAAGAGAATGAGTTCGAAAATTTAAAGTCACGTGCTCTCAATAAATTACGAGAAATCCAAAATCTCAATAAGTAAACAGTACTTGTTGCTCAATACCCTAATTACTTTCTGCTAAAAGTTATGAACACTTTTATTTATTAAGAAACAACTAACTCTATGGAACTAAAAAAGCTCTTCCATCGATAATGCCTTATATTTTTAATCTAAATATATCGACATTCATATATTTTTAGGATTCATTCCGTATTATTCATGAATAATAAAGGTTAAACAAAGACTAATTAGTCAGTCTTTTGCTTTAAACACTAACTCAATCGATATATTTATGAAATACCTACTAAGTACATTTATAGGCTTGGCGTTAAGTACAACAACCGCATTTGCTCAAGAAACCGCATCCATAGATACAGGCGATACTGCCTGGATGCTTATTGCCACTGCATTAGTCATGCTTATGACCCCTGCTGGTTTAGCTCTTTTTTATGGTGGATTAACTCAAAATAAACATGTGCTCAATACGATTGGAATGTCGTATATGGCTTTTTGTACAGGTACCATTGTCTGGATAATTGCAGGATATTCTCTTGCCTTTGGTGCTGGTAATGCTTGGATTGGAGATTTCAGCCATATCCTATTAGCTAACATAGGCGTGAATGATGTGAGTGGAAGCATTCCAACCCTACTTTTTGTCGTATTCCAAGGCACCTTTGCCGCCATTGCCGTTGCTATTGTTAGTGGCTCTGTCATTGAACGGGTTCGTTTTTCTACCTGGGGTATATTTTCAGTTCTTTGGGTTTTAGCTGTCTATGCACCAATTGCGCATTGGGTTTGGGGAGGTGGTTTTCTCAGTAATGCTGGAGAGATGGATTTTGCAGGAGGAACCGTGATTCATATTAATGCAGGTATAGCAGGCTTAGTACTCTCATATCTAGTAGGCAAGCGTAAAGCCCACAGTTTAGAGGAAGTACGCAAACCATCATCTATCAAATTTATGGTTCTTGGCTCTGCACTACTCTGGTTTGGTTGGTTTGGATTTAATGGTGGAAGTCAGCTAGCAGCAGATGGAATTGCTGCCAATGCTTTATTGGTTACCAACATTGCAGCAACAGCTGGGGCATTAATTTGGTTGACTATTGAATGGTTTATTATAAAAAAACCTACTCTAATTGGGATGGCTTCGGGCGCTATTTCCGGATTAGTTGGTATTACTCCAGCCTCAGGTTTTGTTGATGCTTCAGGGGCACTTGCTATTGGAATTATATCAGGTTTAGTAGGTTATTGGGGTGTAGTACACCTCAAATCAATGATGAACCATGATGACACACTAGACGCATTTGGGATTCATGGTTTGGTTGGAATAGCAGGGGCTTTATTGACTGGTATTTTCGCTAATCCTGAAGTTAATGGTGGCGCTGGTCTACTTTATGGTAATCCAAGTCAAATTTTAGTACAAGCTAAAGCAGTTATTGTAACAATATTGTTTTCTGGTATAGCTACTGCTATTGTTTGGAAAATCTCAGAATTGATCACTCGAGGAGGAAGAATTCGAGAAGAACTTGAATTAGAGGGTATGGATATTGGCTATCATGGTGAACATCATATGGTAGTCGAAGAAGAAAAAATCATTAATTAAATTAATATAAAGAGGCACTACATTTTCTGTAGGCCTCTTTTTTTATAGGTCTCTTTATAAATTCTTTTTATCTTGTGTTTAGATATTAAAGTAATGAAAAAAGATTTCCGTACTTACGTCGTTTTGGCCATGACTGTTTTTTCAGTAGTTGGAACGACTCTGCATTATCATCACTCTTCTGTAGCTTCTGAGTCATTATCCATTATTCAGGTAACAGAAATAGAATTCTGTTGTCCTTTCGCTCAGAATCAAGAGATCAATACTCCTAATTACTTCTCTGATGATTATGTAATTCAACCTCTCGCTTTCTTATCTATTTTTGTTGAAAAGCCACACTTAGACAGTGACATAAACTGTCATATATGTGATAGAGCCCCTCCTTCTATTTAGTTTAAAATTTTAAACTGATTGTTTCTTCACCGAATCTGTGTGAAGAAACAAGATTATATTTTCTATTAATCCATTTTGATCTATTTATGGTATTAGTAGAGATAGTTTTTAACTAAACCAAAAACACTCATAATACATTATGAAAAATAATAACTATACTTATTTAAAGTTTTCAACTTTAATCTTAACTATTGCAATACTTGCATGTTCCAATCCAGTGGATTCCGATCATGATGAACACGAAGAACCAGTCGGATTTGTTTTAAAAATGAATGGTACAGAACATGTAAAACAAGAAAATGGTACTGTTACAGGTTCATTTACCCTAACAAATGGCAATGAATCAGATCATGTAACTATCTACTACATAGCTGAAGATGGTGATGAATTCCAACCTCATACAGATGAAGGTTATTCTCTTGCAGCTGAATTTGCCAATTCAGATATGATGGAGTTTGAATCTGAGGGTGATTGGGGATTTCATTTGCACCCAAAAGCGGTAGGTACTACTACTATGAAACTTAAGTTAATGCATGGTGGTCATTCAGATTATACATCTCAAAACATCACGATCACAGTTAATTAAGTATATATAAACATCAATACACCTTTAAACAAGAGACACAATATTTAATGATGACCTCAATAAATAAACTCTTTACTTTGACTGAAGAACGCATACAATCTAACGCAAAAAAATGTGATAGATGCGGGAGAGTAGAAAAGTGCCTCGGTTTAAAGTGTGTTTTGGTGTTTTTGTTTTCGTCATTTCTAAATCCACAATATTCATTTTCATACATAACGGATTCCTTTGTTAAAGAAATAAGTAACATATACAAAGTTAGCGGTAAAATAGTCGATAGTGAAACATTAGAACCTATACCCTTTGTAACCTTACATATTGACAAAATTAACCGGTATACAATTACTGATGCTAATGGTGAATTTATTTTTAATAACCTACCAAACGGTGAGTATGAAATTGATATCAGTAGATTAGGATATAAAGAAAGAAGTGTTAATATAATTCTGAAAGAAAAACCTAATCTAATTCTATCAATAAAATTATCCTTAATTACCTTTTCTACAGATTCTTTAGTCGTTTCAGCTGATAATTATAATTCTACATCTCATTTAACAGGTAAAAGTTACAAGTTATACGGTGATGAAATTAGAAGAAATTTTGGAATCACTCTCAGCGAAACCATTTCAAGAATTCCTGGAGTTGAAATGCGTTCAAATGGAGTCTCCACAACAAGACCTGTAATTAGAGGGCTCGACGGCTATCGGGTTCAGTTACGGTTAGATGGGAATATAATGCAAGATGTTTCTGCAACATACTCTGATCATGCTGTAACAATGAATTCGGATAATGCCATTGAAATTGATCTCGTTAAAGGACCAGAAGCTCTACAATATGGCAGTAATATGGTGGGCGGTATAGTTAATGTGATCAAAAATATTATACCTAACTCAATGCCTAACAAATTAAATGGAGTAATCTCACTGTCGGGTGATTTAGCAGCTCCTGGTGGAGGTTTAGGCATTCAAACTAATATCCCCATTGAATCTCAGTCATTGTCTGTTGGTTTAGATTTAAATGGAAGATATCATTTGGATCAAGTTACCCCAATTGGTACTATCAAAAATACATACAATCAAAATACTGACAATACTATTGGGCTAACTAAATTTACTAAATGGGGATATATAGGTGGCTCTTTTAGCTCTTTTCTTTCTAACTATGGGGTTGCACCAAATGACAAAGGGCATCTAGAAGGTGTTCATATTGAATTGGAAAAATATAATGTCAACGTTAGATCAGAGATTTATCCAAAAGTTGATAAAATTACAAGATTCAAAATTGACTACAATTATGCTAACTATTTTCATCTAGAATTAGAAAGTCAATCGCCAAGATTGATTGGAATGGAATTTGGTCAAACAAATCA
Source organism: uncultured Balneola sp. (assembly GCA_902529365.1). Classification (GTDB taxonomy): domain Bacteria; phylum Bacteroidota; class Rhodothermia; order Balneolales; family Balneolaceae; genus UBA1275. Next base: position 35,519 of record CABZWK010000007.1, on the reverse strand, counting down.
CTCTCTAAATTTTACAGGTAATAATAATGCTTTAGGTTTTTTTGACGAAGGAATTTTTGGAATAGACTATACCTATACTGATTACTTGGTTAATGGTGCAGGTACACCACACTCGGAGTCATATGATATTGGGGCCTTCTTGGTACAAGAGATTGGTTTTAATAAATTAGATTTAAAGATAGGTTGGAGATTTGACTACGCAATTAGGAATCCAAAAGTTCGAAAAGTAAGTGACTTAATTGGTAAACTGGAATCAAAAAATTATTACGCTTTAAGTGGCTCAATTAGTAGCACCATAATATTATCAGAACGACAAACTGTTATTTTTTCGTCTGCCAGAACATTTAGACCACCTAGTTTGGATGAACTTTTTTCTGAAGGCCCTCATCTTGCTTCTTATTCTTTCGATATTGGAAATACAAACTTAATGGCTGAAAGAGCATGGACTTCAGAAATCAATTACGAATTCACGATTTCTAGAGTTATGATTTTTGCTTCACTATTTAGAAATTATTTTGACAGCTACAACTTGTTTATGAATACCAATCAAACCACAAATCGTTACCCTGATTTGTATTATTACCAAGTTAAAGGTGTGGAAGCTGAGATGATGGGATTTGAAGGTGAATTATATTTTAGCATAACAAATAAACAATCTATTAAGTCTTCATTTAGCTTTATTAAATCAGACTTTAGAGAAGATAAGAATTCCAGTTTTAAGCCAATTCCATTTACGCCGCCCCTTAAAATATCCACCGAATACATTTTTAACTTCACAAATGGTAATACTGGGTTAATCCACACATTTAGTGACAAGCAAGATAGAGTTGGAGAATTTGAAACAACTACCGAAAGTTACAACAAACTTGATTTTTATTTACAATACAATCTTTTTAATAAAAAATATTTATTAAAAGCTTCAACCTTCAGTACACTATCATTAAACGTTCAGAATATTTTAGACACCGAGTACTATAATCATCTGTCCAGAATAAAACATCTTATGCCTGAAATGGGTAGAAGATTTATGATTTCGTACAAAATTTATTATTAGTGATTTACCAATCATATCTAAAAACACCAATTGGTTTCATGAGGATACTGTCAAATGGGCAACATTTATATAATGTAAATTTCCAAGAGACAGATGGACCAGAGGATCCTGATCAGATCACAGAATGGACAAAAACACAATTATCAGAATATTTTAGTGGTACCAGAACCTCGTTTAATATACCATTACTGCTAGATGGTTCTGAGTTTGAATCGCGTGTATGGAATGCATTACAACAAATCCCACATGGGACAACTATTTCGTATAAGTCACTTGCTATGCAAATTGCTAGCCCAAATGCAATGCAGGCAGTTGGTAGCGCTAACGGAAGAAATCCATTAGCAGTTATCGTACCCTGCCACAGGGTCATTGGGCATAATGGGGATCTGAAAGGCTATGCATATGGTATTGAAAGAAAAAAATGGTTACTCAAACACGAAAATTCATTGTTAATCTAGCTATCTTATTCATATCAAAGTAGTAGTTTAGCTGACTTATCTCTGGAGTTAAGCTTAACACCGACGAAATAACTTTACACAAATTAGATATGCGTAAATGGCACTCAAGAAGGGATACAAGAAAAATACATCGATGGGGTGCGTTTTTGGTTTCCATTCCTTTTTTAATTGTAATTGTAACAGGTATACTATTACAGTTGAAAAAGGAAGTAGAATGGATACAACCTAAAACTGAGGAGGTTGCCATAGATACTCTTTCTATAAGATTTAGCGATATTTTAAGTATTAGTCAGGGAATACTAGAAGCACAAATCCAAGGTTGGTCAGACATAGATCGCTTAGATGTACGACCAGATAAAGGAATTGTGAAAGTTCGAGCAAAAAATAAGTGGGAAATTCAGATAGACTTGGAAAGAGGTACTGTACTAAAAACAGCTTACAGGCGATCTGATATTATTGAGCAGCTTCATGATGGTTCTTGGTTTCACCCTAGTGCTAAATTATGGATATTCCTCCCCACAGGAATCATTATCTTAATCCTTTGGCTAAGTGGAATGTATTTATTTTTTGTTCCCATCTTAGCCAAAAGATCTCGTAAAAGCTGAGCAGTTTGTTTAGTGCGCGGGTAGCTGAAAAACCGCATTCTGTATCATCCTTGACGGTCCAATCCAAAACATACGGTATTGGGTATTTTCTAAAAGCAATACTACTTTACCCTGTCCCATATTTTGCACCGCAGCAAAAGAATTAGAAGCTGCTTTCATCTTATTCTCGGGGGATGCATAACCTGAAGCTAGTAGGTCATCGGGATTTGAGGCATATCTACCAACCGCTAAAAGATTAGGATTAAGTTCAAATACATCTGTAGAAAACTTGAGAGTGTATAACTGCTCTTTCATGCCAAATCCTAATGGATGGGTGTTATCGATGTGTGATTTAAATGCTGCACCAGGAATTCTTTGAAGACCAGACTTCTTAGCCCGTTCAGAATAAGCGATATATCCTTCATCGGTCTGTTCCTCATCGTTATTCTCGGGTTCATGCAACGTAATATTAGTAAACCCACTTCGAGTATTACTCAACCATGATGCCATACCCTCAGTACCCACTAAAACACCACCTGAACGAACCCACTCTTTCATTTTATCCTGAACAGATTCAGTAAGAACTTGATCTATTCCTCCCCAAGCACCTGAAAATATCAACACATCATAGGCATCCAGATCTATGCCAGCCAAACGATCGGATCGTACTCGGCTAATACCGTATTCCGTCCAATAATCCAGTAAATACCAAAGCTGCCCTGCGGTGTATGAATTAAATGGCTGATCAACCACCAAAGCAACACGTGGAGCGTGAAGTGGATTAGCATCAGAAGAGGCTAAATCAATCCCTGTGTCCATGCGCCCAGTATTGAACGGCACGATGCTAACCTTATTTTTAACCGCAATTTCTTCCATTACGCTATGTAACTCATCGCCATGACCTAAATTTCTACCTATCAATACAATTACACTCCCACGAGAATATGTATTTCCCTCATACCCAAATGACTCAGATGCGGTCCGAACCCTAAACCCAGCCTCTAACATATCACCCAGGGCGTTAGGTGCATAGCGTTGCGACCAGTCCATCACATAGGCATAGGATGCTTTCTGCGTTAATTCTCCTTTCAAAGAAATTTTCTGATTGATCGATTTCAGGCTAGATGGAAGATTTTCACTCCAGTAAGCATCTAAATTATATGCCATTGGTACCGTCCATGTAGACATATCATACATAACGGAGTCTCTAATTTCCAATTGGCGGCGAAAGAGCGTATGAATGAATATGTGTGCTGGTTGCTCTGTAGGAATTACAAAACTCCCTTCTTTTATGGTCCTTGTAGCCTCATTAGCATCCCAATAATCAAAGGTATTAGATAAGCGTTGATCTTGAGTGGTTTCGTAGACCTTAATCCCATGATCTAACAATAAGTTGACAACATCAATACTGTAGGATTGTTCATCTCTAGACAGTATATAAGCTTTAGTATCTCCTTTTTGGTTTTCTGGATTTCGAGCCTCATTAAAGTATTCAAGTAATCCCATTCTATTCTCAACGGCCGTTTCAACCACAGCCAATGAATTGATATAATGGTCAAAAATTCGTTGACGTAGAGTTAAGACATATCCATCATCAGTATCAACAGCACGACCACCTCTACTATGCCCTCCTTGTTCAGCTAACATACCAATACCCCCCATCACGCTGGGATAGGATGATCCGTACCCAGGATAAAAGAAATCAAAGGCCTCTCGGGTGAAGTAATTTACCTGCGCCTTGTCAAAGCGTTTTACTGCCCCTCTACCAAATGCATCGGCATAATCCTCATAGCTACGAGGTAGCTCATAGTTTCTGGGGGTGGTTCCTGGCATTAAAAAATAGTTATTATCAGCTCCTTGTTCATGAAAATCCATATGCACTTGTGGCATCCATTCTTGGTAGACCTTAATGCGTCCTTGTGATTCTGGATGTACTAACCAAACCCAGTCTCTATTCAAATCGAACCAGTAATGATTGGTTCTGCCACCAGGCCAAATTTCGTCATGCTCTAAATCATTAACATCGGCATTTATCACATGTGTTTGTGATGATTTATACCAGGTAACGTATCGGTCCCGACCATCTGGATTTAACATCGGATCAATAATAACAACCGATTCCGCTCGCCATGTAACAGTTTGATTATCTTCCGCAGCCACCATTCTATAGGCTGCTTGCATAGCTGATTCACTACTGGATGGCTCATTCCCATGCACATTATAACTCATCCAGACTACAACTGGCATTTCTGGGTCTGGTTCAATTTCATGACTCGCTAACTGCTTATTCTTCTCCTTAATTTGCGCCAAATTACTCATATTAGTGGCAGAACTTATGGTAGCGTAAATCAAACTTCTACCTTCGTGGGTGGAGCCATATTCTTGAACTTGAATTCGATCTGAGTTAGCTGATAAATACTCAAAGTAATCCACAACCTGATAATGGTGGGTATATTCCTGACCTAATTCATAACCAAGAAACTCTGCAGGAGATAATACATCATTAGCATATTTGAGTTCATCGTCAAAGGTGAAGCGGTTAAAAACATCAGGGTCTGAAACCTTGTAATGTTGAGCCAAGAGGTTGGCTGAAAAACTAAATACAAAAAATGTAAGGATTCCTGCATGCTGCATTATCCTTTGCTGAAATGGAGTCGCGTATTTTATAAACATATAATTACATTATTAATTAATTAGTTAATATTACTAATTACGTATGGTCAAAAACATAATCTTTTGATTGTTAAATCAGATACAAGTTAATCAAACAAAAACGTATGTGTATATTTTATCAAAATAGAGCGCTGATCGTAATAAGGCAAACGTAAACCATTTTCATATCGATTAGCCCAAGGTTGAGTTCCATTTTGATTTACAACGAACCAAAAATCTTGGCCTTCTTTAAAGTTATAGCGTAACCGAATATTTGCCCCTATTTTTTCAGACACATTGCTAGTTTGGATAAAAGCATTAGCCGATAACTTTCGATTAAGGGCATACGCTGCTTTAAAAGAGCTTTGATGTACTGTAAAGGAAGTGACCTCACGCCCTTCAATAACTGGAAAGTGCAGTTCACTTATGCGGTAATCTAGTGAAAAATCCAAGTGTACATTAACCCTGTATTGTGGACTTATAGATATTTCTTTGATATTTCCGTCATAAATTTGTGCAACTGATAATGAAACTCTACCTCTAAGTTTATACTGCTCAGGACTACCATAGTTTAAACCCCACTCAACAAATCCGTAATCATTGACCGGAATATAAATACGAGATAATAAATTAAAGTCTTCATCACTAAGTAAATGTTCCTGACGATATACGAATTCAGAACTTAGGTCACCTGCAGTTTTAAACTGCATATTCCATTCTAAATTGACGTACCTAGATCGCAGATTAAAACCATCATAACTCTGTATTGAGTAATTTCGTAACTGAATCCGTTGTTGTTTTATCCCACTGTTTTCTGGTGCAATCCACCCATAACCTAGACTAGCATAATAATCGGCCGTATTGGTTGTTCTAACAAAACCAATTTTAGGGTTAAAATCTTCTCCTGTATAATTAATCATAAACCTATAATACCATCCAATGTTGGATCTTCTGTCCACGGTAAGTCTACTAATTATCCCTGAAGTCCCCATTACATTTTGATTAAATCCAACTTCATTATCAAGAGTCTGGGCAATTTTAAATTGTACAAAACTCTCGTTTTTGACGTTATAATCTAAGTCAACACCAAATACTAGATTTTGCGTCCCATCACGCCCAAGCCGGTGAGTATATATACTTCCAATGTAACTCTTCGGGTTTATAATTTGCTTTTTGAGCCGGACTACTCCAAAATTCTCCGCTTCAAAAGCCTCATAGGATTGCGTTTGTATATTTATGACCCCTATATCTAAGTTCCCAATCCTACCTGTAAGTCGAGCACCACCAACAATAGGGATTGGACTACCGTCTGCTAAGCCAATTCTTCTACTGTAAAAAAGTTTAGTTCTGCCAAAAGAAAAGTCAAATAAACCTGAGCGCTGTTGAAAAAATTGTCTTTTTTCGGGAAAATCAATGGAAAAGCGAGTTAAGTTTAATTGTTGCTCATCTGCTTCCACTTGTGCAAAGTCTGTATTCGCAGTAAAATCCAAAGTTAGATCGGATGTAACATTGTATTTGATATCAAAACCAAAATCTTGTTTATAGCTTGGTTCACTGATGTATTGGTCTTTTAATTCACTTAATTGGAATATATCTTGATAACCGCTTAATGAATAGGGCGTAATATATAATGGCTTTGATTCTTCTAATTGTTCAAATGTAATTTCTTGGGTCTGGGACGGCTTTAAATGAGACATTCGCCAGTTAGGTGGTATGTCGGGAAATACGTGACGTTCGTTACGCGATGCAATCCAGCGATACACAATTATTCCCATTCTGGTTACATCATTGGTTACTTGATACCCTAATGATGAAAAAGGTATCCGTATTTCAGCATACCAGCCTTTGTCATCTCTTTTTGTTTCTACATCCCAATAAGTGTTCCAACTCCCATTAAATGCGTCCACACCAGCACCAAAATTCCCATCATTACTGATAGCAAAGTCAACCCTAACGCCCTCAGGGTTAGTAAAAAAGGTGAGACCGTTTTCATTATCATTGAAAGAATCAAATACCACGCCTACGATATCATCATTAGCTTGGTAGTCATCTCTTTGGAGGGTATTGGAAATGATTGTAGAGGCGTTTTTTGTCAGATTTTCAGCCGCTATATAAACATACTTATTATCGTAAGTCATATAAATTCGAGTTTCTTCGGATTTTTCTGATTGATAGATTGGCTCTAATTGAGTCATTGGAAATGGAGTAATTTGATTCCATATTGGCTCGTTTAACCAACCATCTAATTCAATTTTCCCCTCTAAAGGTATTATGGAAATGACTTCTTTAGTTATTGTGCCGTCATTATCTTGAGCAAATAAATGATCGGGTAATAGTAGCAGAAAGTAGAATATGCAGGATATTATATAACTACAGGTTACTAAATTAAAGCGAATAAGCTGATCGGAAAAAGAAGTAATAAAAATAGACAATGATTGTTTGATTATAATAATAAGCAGCAGTTACATAGACAGAAAAGTTAGTACTATAGCAGTAAGTTAGAGTCACATTCTCAAGCAAAACCAAAAATACTATATTAATTGTTCCTGAGTCGTTAATATTTGTATAATTAAAAACTAGATATCTTTCATTAGTAAGCTTATATAAATACCAAAAATTCTAAATGTGTATGCATATTCCTAAATCATCCGATGTAGCCAAATCTTACGAAAGAATTAAACCATTCATTCATCATACTCCTGTTTTCAAATCTACTGATCTGAATAATAAAGTAGGCACCAATGTATGGTTGAAATGTGAAAACTTTCAGAAAGTTGGTGCGTTTAAATTCCGAGGTGCATGTAATGCCGTATTACCTTTAATATCTAAGCTAGCGAACAATGGAGTAGCCACCCACTCCTCCGGTAATCATGGCCAAGCGATTGCAAAAGCTGCTCAAATAAAAGGGATTCCTGCTTATATTGTAATGCCTGAAAATGCACCAAGGATTAAAATTGAAGCTGTAAAAAATTATGGTGCTGAGATAGTTTTTTGTGAACCAACTCAACTGGCCAGAGAAAAAACGCTAGAAAAAGTAATCCAACAAACAAAGGCCTACTTTGTTCACCCATATAACGATCCCAATGTAGTGTTGGGACAATCGTCTGCAGCATGGGAGTTCTTACATGAAATACCGGAGTTAGAGCTTATTATCACCCCAATAGGTGGTGGTGGATTACTAAGTGGAAGTATTTTAGCTGCTGAGGCATTTCATGCACTTAATAATCTACCATTATGCAAAGTGACGGCAGCAGAACCCGAACAGGCCAATGATGCTTATCGATCTATGCAATCAGGCTCCATCCAATCCTTGACAGATAAGCAAATAATGAGCCCAACCATTGCGGACGGGCTTAGAACTACCATAGGCAACATACCTTTTCATATCATGAGGCGTACCCATACAGAAATAATCTGTGTTAGTGAGGAGTCTATTGTGAAGGCTATGCGGTATATTTGGGAGCGTTTCAATATGATAATTGAAGCCTCTTGTGCTGTCCCAATTGCCGCTCTTTTGGAGAATAAAATAACCCCTACATTCAAAAATATAGGGGTTATTATAACGGGCGGAAATGTGGATTTAGATCATCTACCTTGGAATAGTCCGCAATAAATTAATCAGCATCCAAGTGAAAGCGTATAGTCTGTAATTTTCTTGAATTTGGACCCACCATGACTGAAAAGCTACCAGGTTCTGCTACGTACTCTTCATTGTGATCATAATACTTTAAGGTTTCTTCGGATATTTCAAACATAAATGTTCTGGTTTCACCTGCTTTGATTAGCTCTTTTTCGAAGTATTTAAGCTCTTTAATAGGTCGTGCAACATTTGCAAAATGATCATGAATATACCATTGAATAACCTCTTCCCCATCGAGATTGCTGGTATTTGTAACATCAATTTTCACAACTACACTTTCTTCGGAATTCATTAAGGTATCTGATATGCTTGGTACACCATATTTAAAAGTACTGTAGCTTAATCCATATCCAAAAGGATACTGAGGAGCATTAGGACCGTCCGTATAATGACTCCAGAAAACTTTACCCTCATCACCGATTCCAGGAACAGGTCTTCCTGTACTTTTATGGTTGTAATAAACCGGGATTTGGCCGTGTGAAAAAGGAACAGTCATTGGAAGTCGGCCAGAAGGGTTATAATCGCCAAAAAGTACATCTGCGATTGCATGTCCTGCTTCTGTACCTAAATGCCATGAATACAGTACTGCTTCACTTTTTTCATATAACAATGGTGCAATTATTGGACGACCAGACATGAGAACGACTACCACTTGATCATTGACTTCTAGAATTTGCTCAACCAGTTTTTGTTGATTATCTGCAAGGCCAATGTCCATTTGACTTCTTCCTTCCCCTGTTTGGTAAGCATCTTCACCAACCACTAGGATTACCTGATCATGTTCTGCAGCAAGATCTATAGCTGCTTGAAATCCAGATTCATCTTCCTGTGAAAAGGTTAACTCCATAGGAAATGATCGATTACCCTCGGTGAGTACATAGCCCGGCTCAAACTCTATTTCGGTATTATCACCGAGCTTGGATTCAATACCTTCAAGAACAGAAACAGCCGAATTTTCAATGGCTTGCGCACGCCAGTTTCCTAGCGGTGAATCTTTATCTTTGGCTAGTAATCCAATCACTGCAATGGATTCTCTCTGTTTGCTTAAAGGTAGTATTTCTTCTTTATTCTCGACTAAAACCATAGAACCTAGCGCTGCTCTGAGTGCGACTTCATGATGTGCTTCATTATACACAAGTTCATCCTCTCGAGTGAGGTCATTGTATAGATATGGATCGTCAAATAATCCCAAATGAAATTTTACACGTAAAACTCGTCGGGCGGCATCATCTACCAGTTTCATATCAACTATTCCTGATTTTACCAGTTTCTGTAAATATTGTTGATACCCTTCTGATTCCATATCCATATCACTACCAGCTTCTATGGCCATTTCAGTAGCAGTTTGTAAATCAGGTGCATAACCATGTGCTATCATTTCTCGCATTGAACCCCAATCAGACACAATAAAACCGTCGAAGCCCCAATTCTCCTTTAATTGAGTGCGTTGCAAATATTCATCTCCTGTAGCGGGGATACCATTTACATCGTTAAATGAATTCATAACCGAGGCAGCTCCTTCTTCTACTGCAGCCCTAAATGGCGGTAAAACGACATTTAACAAGGTATTTCGGGATAATTCTGCAGTATTGTAGTCTTTGCCTGATTCAGCAAATGCATAACCAGCAAAGTGTTTCAAAGTTGCAGCTATTGTTCCTGTTTCCGACAGATTGGCTCCTTGTAAACCTCTAATTTTTGCACGTGCAAACTCAGATAACAAGTACGGATCTTCAGAAGTACCTTCCATTACTCTACCCCATCGAGGATCTCGACCCACATCTATCATGGGTGCAAAAGTCCAATTAATCCCACCTGCAGCTGCTTCAATAGCTTGTATTTTTGCCGTTTCCTCCATTATATCAATATCAAAGCTTGCTAATTCAGCAATTGGAACTGGGAACATAGTTTGGTATCCATGTACCACATCATACCCAAACATTAAAGGTATTCCTAATCGACTACTATCTACCGCTATTTTTTGGGCAGCCATAGTTGCATCTACTCCAATCACATTAAGCATTGCTCCAACTCCACCGCTTTTGAGTAAATTATAGCGGGCCTGCTGATATCCTCCTTCTGGCACAGGGCCTGTAATATCCCAACTCCCATTATGTAAATTTAGCTGACCAATTTTCTCTTCTAAGGTCATTTGCTGTAAAAGTTCGTTCACCTTCTCCTCAATTTCAGGTTGAATAAGCTGAACTTGTGCAAATGTTGACAAGGATTGCAAAACAATGAACCCTAGACTCAGGAAGATGATAAAAATAGTTTGAAAGCGCTTTTTAGACATATTAAAGATATACAAAGGTGAAACATTAATGTTCAAATATAGACCTTTTTTTGCAAAATTAGTGAAAAAAAATACAAGATTTGCGCAATTTTTGCATAAACAAAGCTTCTAAGGCCTTAAGACTTATCTTTGTAACTCCTATATTTTTAGCATCCAAAGGAGTTATACTACTATCAACTACTCATTTTTACAGAAAACTGCATTTCATGCAAGTGCGCATAAACCCCTTCTTTATAAAGCAATACCTCATGAGTGCCTGATTCAACCAGTACACCATTCTCTAAAACAAGTATGCAATCGGCATGCTGTATAGTGGATAATCGATGCGCTATAACTAAGGTCGTTCGATTCTCCATAAGGCGGTCTAGGGCCTGCTGAACCTGTCGTTCGGAAACCGAATCTAAGGAGGAGGTTGCCTCATCAAGTAACAATATGGAAGGGTTTCTAAGTAAAGCTCTTGCAATAGCAATACGCTGACGTTGACCACCACTTAGTTTCACACCCCTTTCTCCAATTAAGGAGTGGTATCCATCAGACATTTGTGTAATGAATTCATGGGCATTCGCATCAAGCGCAGCCTGTTCAATTTCTGCTTTGGTGGCATCCAACTTACCGTACCGAATATTTTCATAAATACTGGTCCCAAAAAGATGGGTTTCTTGAGGGACAATGGAAATAAACGATCGTAAATTGTATAAGTCCCAGTCCACTACTGAAACGCCATCGACCCGAATCACCCCTTTAGAAGGGGTAAAAAATCTTGGTATTAGGTTAAGTAAGGTAGTTTTCCCAGCTCCACTCGCCCCTACCAATGCAACGGTTTGCCCCTCATTTATTTCAAAACTTAGATCATCCAACACGTTTTTACCATCTTCATAAGAAAAGTAAAGATGTTCGAATTGTACGGTTCCTTTGATAGATTTCCTGGTGTATCCTTGTTTATTTATAAGTAGTACCTCATTTTCAGGCTTTTCTTGCTGTAGCTCAAATAAACGCTCAGATGCTCCTGCTGCAGAATTAACGGTCGTGTATAAACGGGATGCCTGACCGACAGATCGGCTTATGTTTAATGCATATACAATGAATGCTACTAAGTCACCAGCTGTTAGACGACCTGAAAGTACTTCCCTGCCGCCGTACCAAAAAATCATCACCAATGTTCCCATAAACATAAGGCCAACTCCTGCCCAAAAAACTTGAGTCAAAATGATTTTATGCCTTGAAGTAGAGAAAAGTTCTTCGGTGGCTTGACGATAACGACTTATTTCATACTCTTCTCTAGTAAACGACTTGACCACTCGTATAGCTCCTAACGTTTCCTCGGCTATAGCGGTGGTATCTGCTAATTTGTCTTGAACGTTTTTGGATAAGGACCTTATTTTCTTTCCAAAGTACCTTGTAGCAATGGTTACAATAGGAACAGTTAGGAAGATGACTAAACTCAACCGCCAATTCAAAACCACCATTAGGCCTACGGATCCAATCATCGTTATACTGATGGTGATGACCTGAGGGAGGGAATCGGTTAGGGCTACTCTTATAGATCCTACATCATTGCTTAGTCGAGATGTTAACTCTCCCAATCTCCTATTGGCAAAAAAACTAAAGCTCAATTTTTGTAGATGAGCATATATGGAGTTTCTCAAATCGGTTATGACCCGTTCACCCACCCATTCAATATGATAATTACCCCCAAACGTGAAAATGGCTTGGGTTAGAAAAAGTCCTAACAATCCTAAAGAGAGTTTGTTGAGTAAAGCATAGTTTTCTTGCTCAAAAACAGCATCTAATAACGATCGTAATCCAAGAGGTACCGTGAGCCATATGGCCGAACCTACTACAACAAGTAGTATGGCCGAAAAAAATCTAGTCTTATAAGGTAAACTTAACCTGAATATATCTTTTAAGGTCTCTAATAGCGATTTTATAGAAACACGCTCTGAATTCTTTTCTTTCATGTGATAGTCGTATAATTATATGAATATACTATATTTTACATCGATTCGTTTCTGCGGAATCGTCTTTTCACCTAATTAGTGCATGCTATTACCTTTGATCCCATTACTCATTCAACTTGCCCACAGCCTAACAGAGGACTCTAGACATTTGTATGAAGCTATTCAACGGGGTGATGAACATGCTTTTTCTTTATTTTTTAACGAACACTATTCCAGTGTTTACCGTTATGTGATTAAATACAGGATTAGACATGAGGTAGCTCAAGATATTGTTCAACAGAGTTTTATTTACCTATGGGATCATCGATCGCGCATTAACCCGGATAAGTCGTTAAAAGCCTATTTGTATGCAGCGGCTCACAGTAGAGTTTTAAACTCAATTCGAGATAACAAAGAGCTTCCATCTTCTGATAAGGATTATTTATTCGAACATCCAAATTTGGGAGCTGAAAATAATTCTTCAAACCAACAGGATGCTGAGTCAAGCCTTTCTACCAATACTATTGATGAAGAGGAAGAGAAAAAACAAAGAAATGAAAAGAGACTACTTATTGAAGAGGCGATTCACTCATTAGCCCCAAAACGGCAACAAGCGTTTAGGCTCTGCTATCTAGAACAATTTACCCACGAGGAAACAGCAAAAATAATGAACATCACTAAAAAAACCGTTGAGCACCACATGGGACTCGCTTTAGCAGAGCTTAGAGAAAAATTAAAAAATATTAGCTAACCATTAGGGGTGCTATAAATTTCTAGTGTATTTACTTTAGAACCAAACCAATATTTCACCCACTATGAACATGAAAACATCAATGAATTCCACTTTACATACCAAAATTTTTAGCTATAAGAATCTAAAGATACAACGTATTCCTCTACTCTTAGCATTATTGAGTGTAGGATTTTGGAGTTGTTCCTCTGTATCTAATGACACCGAACTTATCAGCGATGCGGATTTAGATATGGCTGCTGAAATAATGGGTAGTTCCATTTCAGACCAACAATCAGGTCTTATGAATAGTGTGTATGATGCATTATCCACTATTTCTTCTACCGGAATAAGTTATGGTAATGACAAAAATTTTCTAATGAAGATCGATAAGGATGAACGAGGTGGGCGTGGTTTTGAACGATCATTCAGTCACACTTATGACAGTACCACCGGAGTGCACACACTTTCATTTGATCGTAGTTTCGAAAAAGGATTATTTAGCAGTAGCATATCTACCCTTCAAGAAATTCAGTACGTCGATTTAGAAGGAAATTTTATAGCCCGACCTAAGCTTCATAGAGAAGCCGTTAACCAGATTAACCTTCATTCCACAAAATCAGGTCAAAATAGCAACCCACATAAATCGTCTGAATTCACTAAAATAGACAGCCTATATTTTGCGGGTGTACATGCTACACAAAGTCTTGTCCAAATGGACGGTAGCCATCATGGCTTTGGCTCTGGCGCCGCCGTTTTAAGGGACAGTTCCAGTCACTCAAGGTCATTTAAAGTAAAAGTGGTTTTTGATGATATAGAGATTGATAAGGATACATTAGCCGCCTATGGTAATCTTGAAAATGCAGTTACAGGTACACTTAGTTATAGCATGACCATGAATAAAGTGATCAATGGTGTGCCCGAAGAAACAGTGGTGGAAGGCACCATTGATTTAGAGGAGGATGGCACAGCACTCATGAAATTCTACAAGTACGACCGCCTGTACCGTTTAGGACTTAGAGATGGGGATGTTAAAGAAAGAGGCCGAAGAGGCCAAAAAATGGGGAATAAATAAAACCACGCCAATTAAAACAAGGCTTGAAATAAAGAATGACTGATTCCTTATTTTAAAATGAGATGACAAATAAACCTTCTAATAAAAAAAATAGCCCTCAAAAGTCTAAACCTAATGGCCTTTTTGAGGATATGCTTCATTCTTACCGAGAAGGCTATGAATATGAAGAAGCTACACCATCAACCAAAAAAGAAGTTTGGGAGGCTATTCAGCATCATATTCATTCTACTGAAGAACGCACCCACACTATATTAACCCGGCAAGCTCTTACTCGATATAAGCTACCGATAGCTAAGTTATTCCGATATGCCGCAGTTTTTTTAGTTGGAATACTTGGTTGGTGGGCTCTTTATGGCACATTTAGTGAAGAGAAATCCGTGAACCTACTGGCTGAATCTTCCCATCATATAAAGATACTATATTTGAAAGATGGCTCGAAAGTTCAACTTCGGCCCTACTCACAATTATACAGCACCAATTCCACCTCCAACGACCAGCATTTTAAACTGGAGGGCGAAGCGTATTTTCAGGTGGCCAAACAAAACGATGGTGAATTCATTGTTGATGCAGGTGAAGGCCAAATTCGTGTTCTAGGTACAGCGTTCAATGTGCGAAGCTACGCTAATGAAACCCAGGTATTCCTTGAAGAAGGAAGAATAACGCTTGAAGTCCTATCTTCTTCCGATTCAATCTCTAATTTGCCCAACGAATACCAAAAACCAGGTCTCTTGGAGCCTCAAAGTTCGGCAACCATCCAAAAGGGTATTATTATAATCAAGGAAAATGACTCGAATGCAAGTCATGTAGATTGGATGGAATCAAGTTTATATGTTACGGGGAACCCTTTTAAATCATTGATTAATGAACTTTCCCACCACTATAACATAGCCGTAAAAATTACACAACCGCCTGCTGAAAACTTTGCAAATGGAAGCCTGGTTTTAGGTGATTTAGAACAAACTTTGACTAACTTTTCATTATTATTTAATGGAGAATTTGTAAAAAAATCGAATCGCGAATACGATTTTGTCGGTATCGATTAAACCTAGCTAAATCGTATGCCCTTATTTGGCGCTTTGTTTGTTTCTATCTGGTTCGCGGTAACCGGAATATCTACTTCTTTTTTTCCATTGATCATTTCTACGAACAGCTTAAGCTTTTCAAGTCAGGATAACATGCCCACCGTAACATATAAGCATACCCTGCTGCATAATTTCCTATTTGCATCCCAGAAAAACAACACCGTACAAATAAGCAGGCTAATTGAGTGGCTGGAAATACATACCGACTACAAGATACTTTACCGAGAATCCGAAATTCATGGAATCTATAGCAATGTTACAGAAGAACATTTAGCTAATTATGCCCAAACACTTAGCCAACTAAGCAACTTTGAACGCATCGAACAAATCCTTTGGCCTATCCGGCAGGCTTTCGAACTAGCTGCCTCGCAACATGGAATTCTAATTCAATGGGATTCAAGCAGCCGGCAAATCATCCTGTATTCTCATGTCTCAACATCTTCAGCCTTCCCTGCTGATTTAGCTTCTCTGGGTAAAAATAATCCTAATCTAACACTCAGCCTAAACATTGATGTTCGTAATAATCTATCAGGGGAATCATTAGAATTGAGTCAGGTAGGATATCGTTTTACGCAAGATGAACCTTGGTTACATCTTTTAGATAGTTTTCAAAAGCTAGTAGCCATTCCAGTAAGTGCGGAAGATGGAAGGTATTCAAGTTTGGTGGATAGCCTTCATTTGTTGGTATATCATGTTGGCTATGCTATGGGAGAAATCAGCCTACCCCTTGCTCCTATTCTTAGTACTGTTGACGGGTCGAAAGAGCAAGTTATGCCGATAACCATTCGTCTAACACCCGAAGCACTTTACTCAAATGAGGTAGTAATCTGGGGTAAAGCGCAAGGTGTTGAACTTGGTAATGAAATGTATGACTACGTGCAGACCGATGTTTTTGGAACCACAGGGGAAGCGCATACTACTCGAAGTTTACAGCAACTTGCCTCTGTAGGCCTTAGTGGCGCCGTTAGTGATGGGATGTATGTTCGCGGAAGTGACCCCACGGGATTCAAAGTGTTACTTGACCGTCAACAGGCATATCATGACCACCATATGTTTGGGGTGATAGATGCCATGGTATCAGATGCTTTACAACCTAGTGCATTCTATTACAATAGTGTCCCTGCACGTTATTCGGCGCCTATTGGCGGGCTTCTAGACCTAAACACCCGATCTGGGAACCGGCAAAACTTTCGTCTTTCATCCAATCTAAGTAATGCGGCATTCTCCTTAACCACAGAAGGCCCAATGTTAAAGGCTAAATCAAGCTGGTTAATTTCTGCAAGGCATTCAATTTACGATCAAATCCCTCAACTATCACCTACCAACCTCATTCATTATGGTCTTAACATTGATAGAAGGTTTACCCTTAAGCTAGACTCTGAAACAATAGACCCTAGTAAACTTAACCTACCCTTCACACAAGCCACCATATACTCACTTGATCATTCTTTTTATGACCTACATGGTTCATGGAATTTTGAAGTAGATCCTACTTCAATTTGGTCCATGAGCTTTTATCGAAGCTCAGACGATGCCACAATGAGTTATCGCTATCCCATTAACAGCAATCCTGATTCCACATATAATGCTGGATATTCATGGAATGCTTCTCAGGTTGTAGTGGAATATCACAAAGAAATACCAAACCATTGGATCATGTATCTAAAATTTGGGTTAAGTCTTTATGAAACAGCTTTTTCGAAAGACGATTATGAGTATCAGGTTTCAGAATTATTCAATCTAGGGTACAATCCTGGCACTGTTTCTGCGCTATTTATGCAGAATGATGTGCGAGATTTGAACATACTGCATTCTTGGTCCTATTCTAACCAGGGCCACATGGTAGAAGCAGGCCTTAGTTACACAGATTATGCTATTAATTTTACCGAAAGAAGTTTGGTAATCCCCTCTTTTATTTCAAATACTTCTTCTCAGTTACTAGAAGCTTATCTACAATGGGATCGGCAATGGTCCAATCGCTGGCAAAGTTCTCTTGGATACAGAGGACAATACTATTCGAGTGGTAAGCAATTTCATCTGAATCCTAATCTATTGATCCGTTACCAGACCGATCGTTTTGGATCCTATTTATTCACCGCAAGCCAAACTCATCAATACACTCATAAACTGGAACTCTACAATCAAAAATCACTTGATTTTTGGATTTTAACCCAAGAAAAACAGCAGCCTACTCAAATGAGCCAACTTACCTTGGGCTGGGAACATAGCAAAAATAACCTCCACTATCATAGTGAGATTTACCTTAAAACGTATTCCGATTTAAGGCTATATCAACTCAATGCTGGCCTTATGAGTAGCTTGTATAGTAACTCAGAATCTACTTGGTTGAATGAAACCAATGGAGATGCTAAGGGATGGGAGCACTATATACACTACGAAAGAGCGCAGCAATCCTTTTGGTTACGTTATACTTGGGCACAGGTGCGCCTTAAAAATACATTGATTAACCAAGCTGCCGAATATGATGCCCCATGGGATAGGCGACACCAAGCGACCTTCAATCAGAGCTACACACTAACCGACTTAATCAGTTTACATATTCAAGGTATTGCAGGAACGGGTACCCCTGCCATATATGGAGAAACAACCAAGGCAATGGACCAACGTCTGCCAGCCTATCTCAGATGGGATATCCATATCAAGTTTAGTAAAGTACTCAAAACCTCAACATTCACAGCCCATCTATCCTTGTTTAATCTATTCAATCGAGATAATATTTGGTATAGTGACCGCATTCAAGCAAACTACACCCAAGGTGATGAGACTATACATATATATCCCCAAAGACAGGTATTTGACCTTGGTTTTTATCCATCTTTCCGAATCAGGTATGCCCGCTAAGCCGGTACATTTTTTTGATGTTTGTGCACTTTGTGACAGCAGAAAGCTTTGAGTTACTTCGAGTGTACCCCAATCCATTTAACCCTAGTACACAAATAGAATATACCTTAGAACAGGCTGGCACCGTTTGATTAGAGGTATTTGATCAGAAGGGTCGATTAATTGAGTCCCTTGTGAATACCCAGCAGTAATCCGGTATTCATAGGATTCAGTAGTTGGCTAGCAGCCGGTCAACAGGGCTCTACTTTGCTCGTATTCAATTTGAAAATAGTCAAAGTTATTGTTATGATACTCATAAGGTTACGCTCATAAAATAAGCGATCATAGCGCGGCTATAAGATTCAACTCCTAAGCCAAAATTCCAAGCGTTTACTACTGATATAGCATCCTCTAATTATACTACCCAACATGGCTGATCCTTCCAATCCAACCACAAAAAATCCTTGGTGGTGGATACCGACGCTCTATTATACCCAAGGTATCCCCTATATCATTGTGGTAACCGTCTCGATAATTATGTATAAAGACTTAGGTATTTCAAATGCGCGGCTAGCCTTGTTTACTAGTCTACTCGCCCTGCCATGGGCTTTAAAACCCTTGTGGAGCCCATTTATTGACGTGTTCAAAACCAAACGGTGGTGGACTTATATGATGCAAGGGGTCATTGGTATAGGCTTCATAGGTGCTGCTATAGCCATGCAGACTCCCTACTATTTTGAAGTATCCTTGTTTTTCTTGTTTCTAGTAGCATTTGCATCATCCACTCATGATATTGCTGCAGATGGATTTTACATGCTTGCGCTAAGTGATGACCAGCAATCCTTTTTTGTGGGTATTCGCTCTACTTTTTTCAGGCTTGCTATGTGGAGTGGCGAAGGCTTATTAGTTGTGTTAGCTGGTGTTTTGGCTATCCGAACGATGGATTCTGGCTTTGCTTGGACAGTGGTCTTAGGAATGGTAGCTGGTATCATGATTCTAATGTTTGGGTATCACCAGAGGATGTTACCCTACCCTCATGAGGATGCCCCCGCAGAAAAAGCAAACGAATCGCCACTACAAGCAGTCTGGAGGACAATTGCCGAATTTTTAAAAAAAGATCAGATTCTACTCGCCGTCACCTTTGTATTACTTTACCGATTCGGTGAGGGTCAATTAATTAAAATGGCAGCCCCTTTTTTAATGGATAGCGTAGAAGCAGGTGGGCTTGGCCTTAGTGTCACCGACGTGGGCTACATAAATGGAGTAATAGGACTATTATCACTAACAACTGGAGGAATTATAGGGGGTATTGTCATTTCTAGGCATGGCTTAAAGGCATGGATGTGGCCCATGATTGGTATAATGAACCTCCCCAACCTGGCCTATTGGTATTTGGCAGCCAATCAACCAGAGAATTTTTGGATAATAAGCAGTTTAGTGGGTATTGAAAAATTTGGGTACGGCTTCGGTTTTACAGCCTTTTTAATGTTTTTGATTTACATTGCACGTGGTCCATTTAAAACTGCTCATTATGCATTTGGCACAGCGCTAATGGCGTTTGGTATGAGTATACCAGGAGCAATATCTGGGCTAGTTCAAGAGGCAATTGGATATGAGTATTTTTTTATATGGGTACTAGTATCCGCCCTTCCGATAGTAATTATAACCCCATTCATTCGTATTGAAGCCGATTTTGGCAAAAAGAAAGATGACTAAGGTTACCAATAACCTACACCGTACGTTTTAAGATATAACAACCTTGCATATGCACACAAAAATCTCTCGAAAACTTTCTTCTTTACAGCTATTACATTTCAGCATATTTGCTGCTGTGACATTTTTTCTCACAGGTCTGATAACCCCAACTTTTGCTCAGGAAAGCGCTGTAAAATCACTTAATAATAAACAATTACAACCAGTTGAAAAGGACCTGGATGGATCTTTTTCTAATTCTCCATTCAATCCACAAACACCTATTGAGCTCGTTCGGGGGAATGAACTTCCATTCATGAATGCTCGTTTCTCACCAGATGGAGAGCATATTGCATTTACTGGACCTAATTATTTCGGTCTTTGGGTAGCAGATTACAGCCAGCAAGACAGTATCAATGTGTCAAACATGCGTAAACTTACCAGTGTACAAGCAGGCTTTGGTTACGATTGGTCCTTAGATGGAGAGTGGATTTTATCCACTCATCACGTATACCGAGACCGGAAAAAAATGAGTGCTTTACAGCTCTATGGCATGGAAGTTGGAATAGTAAAGCGTCTTACAGACTATAGCATGGGATATCAAGGTGATCCAGAATGGATGGGATATGAATCATTGGCTGTAATTTCTTCCAGAAACGGTTTAGTAAGGGCTGAAACTGGAGTTGAATTACCAGAACGCTTGAAGCCTGCCATACCAGATGATCGCAACCGACTCATAATTATAGACGAAAAAATTGTTCGCCTATCCGAAAATAATAGTGGAATAGATCCGGTTGAAGTAATTGAGGATGAAGAAGCTAAGTTGTTGAATTTAGTTCACTCGCCAGACGGTAAACTAGTGGCTTTTGAATGCTATGGAGAAGGATTGTACCTAATGAATAGCAACGGGGAAAATCTACGCTTTTTAGGTAAAGCCTATCGCCCTAGTTGGTCTCCAGATAGTCAGTATATTGTCGCCATGGAAACCCAGGATAATGGGTATGCATTTACCGCTGCCGAACTTGTTGTCTTTGGAGCTAATGAACCAAGTAGAGTTGAAATCACCAGTAATACCGATTTAATCACCTTAAATCCAAGCTGGTCACCCTATGGAGATTCTATATTATTTAACGATCCCGAAACCGGTCATATCTATCTGTTACCTCTGCAATAGCTAACGAAATATTGCATTAAACCCAACTATCATTAGCCCTCCATCACACAAATAAGCTAGTAACTGACACAAAAATCGGACTATTTATCTGCTTTTAGTTCTTCATTAGGCCACCAAGCATATTGCGTATAATATTCTTCCAAGCCTTCCACTATTTGTTGGGCCATTCGGCGTTGATAGTACGGATCTAGTAAGAATATTTCTTCCTCAGGATTGGATAAAAAGGCTGTTTCTACCAATACATTTGGAAAATCGGTAGGTGCATTGAGTGAAAAATTAAAGCTACCTGTTAACCCGTAGTCATCCAGACCCAGTTCTCGCATTTTGTTATACATGATTTCAGCCAATGGCTTATACGCCATGTGCTTATAAAATGAACCAGTACCTTTCATTTCTCTTGGATCCGTGGCATACCCAATAGAATTAGCATGAATACTGACCATTAGTTCAGCCTTATTGGTCCGAATGTTTTCGGCCCTCTCACTCATATACAAATACGAGTCATCAGTTCTAGTCATGATCACCTTTGCCCCCGCTTCTACTAGTAGTTCTTCGAGTTTCTTTGAAATAGCTAAAGCTACTTCTTTTTCCATGACCCCGGTAGAACCTATTGCACCGTTATTACGACCACCATGACCTGCATCTACCGCAATAATTCGATTTTTCAATGGCTTTAGTGCATCCTCAATCACTGGAGGATGTTTAACGATGATGCGCATTTGACCTCGCCAGCCATATTCTACATCATAGCCCCAGTGGCGTTTATGCTTCAAATCAATATAAATTCGTAGCCGTCCATCCTCTATTTGGCTCCACCGCACTTCATCAATACCGGTGGCTTCATCTAGCAATATCTTCCAATTAGTGTTTGAGGTCGCTCCAAAAATATCTACAACAATGCGGTTGGGATCTAATTCTGTGTGTACGATATAGGGTAAACGCTTGGGTAAAGAAACCGTTATGACATCGGAACCCTGAAGATCTGAATTTTCTTTAGAAGCTGCGATATGGATATTACCACTAAGCGACTGAGTGGGTAATTCAAAAGACTCTTTTACATCCACAAACCTTGTGGGAATCCAAGAATGTAAAGAAGGGCTTAACGCTACCTTGTATAATCCACTTTGTTCACCCACAATGTTAAGCTCTACTCCTTCATAGATAGAGCCATACTTGGCCCCACCTAATCGGTCCGAACCTAAGCCAATATTCAGGTAAGCATCGGAAGTATTTACTACACCTGTTTTAGGTAATCCTCCCATTTTTACTGTTTCTAAAGAAGTAACTTTAGAGCGCTTGAACCATCTCCCTTTCAAACTAAACTCAATATTCCCCTCAAAAATTGGATCATAAGGGTCGACTTTATGATAGGATTCATACACACCGGGGCTTCGTTCATTCATAACAACATGTATGTGTCGCCCGGGTATTGAATAACTAAGCTGTTTGCCTTGTGTCGCCTGCGCTAATATAGGTATCACATCACCAGGGCCGTACCATTGGTCGGAGTTCAACGGATCTCCGTTAGGTTGAATGAACCACTTCTTGGTGGGTGCCTTTGAGCAGAGCTCCACTAGTTCCGAACTAGCTTCTTGAGATGAGCTTGGTTTTACGAGATAGCGAGTTTGTTTGACCGTATCGCCATCCAATACAACCATAAACTCAATAGGGGTGATCTGTTCAGTGGGAAAAACCATATCCAC
Source organism: uncultured Balneola sp. (assembly GCA_902529365.1). Classification (GTDB taxonomy): domain Bacteria; phylum Bacteroidota; class Rhodothermia; order Balneolales; family Balneolaceae; genus UBA1275. Next base: position 12,607 of record CABZWK010000007.1, on the reverse strand, counting down.
AAAGGCGCCAGAACTGTAGACCTGTACCTGTTTGCCATTTATAAACGCCTGAGCATTTAGATCGGTGTGAGCCGCTACCCGATATCGTGAAAATGGATATTCAACGGTATCCTGTTCAGGTATGACAATTCCTAAGGTGAGTGGATTGTACTGTGCCCAGACAGATGAACTTAGGCTCGTACATAGCAAAACAAAAAATATCTTCTTCATAATTTGAGATTGTTGTGATTAATCGTTGGCAGGATACAACCAAAAAGAAATGGATTCTTGCTGAAAAGCCTTGGCTTCTCTTCTCCATTGTTCCAATAATGGCTTGACTTGGTATTCTTTTGAAAATTCTAATCGCACCTGATCGGAACCGTTTACTTTATCGAACATATTCCAACGGTTTTTCGATAAGCCAAAAATATCTTTTTCGGGGTATAACTCCTGGTGCACCTGCATAAAATAGAACTGCAAAGGCATCAATTCCACTTGATCAAAATCATAAAAATGAATTTGTACCCCTCTTAGGGTTTTCCCTTGGTCTCGTCCATAAAATGGCTTATAAACGATTGGCCGAAAATAAACCCCTGGCAAGGCTAAGGCATTCATAGCCTCACTCATATCCTGCTCATCTATCCAGTCAGCTGCAAATGTTTGAAAAGGGAGCGTATACCCCACTCCTTCAGAAAACACACCCAATTCCCCTATTATACCACTGGTAACATAATAGTACGAAGAGTAGGCATGAGGTATATGAGGAGATGTTGGTACCCAGGGTAGGCCAGTTTGTTCAAACGTCATGTCACGCGTCCACCCTTCCATACTGATAATCGTTAAATCAACCTTCTGCTCTGTATCCATCCACCCTTTGTCATTAATCATTCGTGCAACCTCACCAGGGGTGAGTCCATAGACATACGGGATAGGAAATGCACTCACAAAAGATTCAAACTCTAGCTCTACTAAGCCCCCCTCCACCTTCATTCCACCCAATGGATTTGGTCTGTCCAGCACCACAAATGGTATTCCAAGCTCAGCTGCGGCCTCCATGGCATAGCCCATTGTGCTTATATACGTGTACGATCTCACTCCAATATCCTGTATATCATAAACCAATACATCAACTCCTTTTAACATATCTGCAGTTGGTTTTCTAGTAGTTCCATACAGCGAGTAAACCGGTAAGCCTGTTGACTGATCGGTATAACTCTCAACCTTATCCCCAGCAGCATAATCGCCACGCACCCCATGCTCTGGTCCATATAAGGCCATCAACTGCACATTTTCTGCATTGTTTAATAAATCGATGGTAGAGATAAGCTCAGAATTCACCCCGGTAACATTGGTAATTAATCCGACACGCATACCCTCAATAGCCTTAAAGTCTTGCTCAATTAACACCTCAATACCCGTTTTAACGGTATGCTGCGCACTAAGGGGGGCAATACAAATTGAACAAATAATCCCACACAAAAACACCATGCAACGCGCTGAGAATTGGTGGCTATTCACTTGCTTAATAAAGGGTGTAAACATAGACTAATAGATTGGCTTAGAATGTCTTAAATGATTAACATATCACTTGTAAAGTAGGTAAAATTGAAATGAACTACCTTGATTTATCACCCACATTTACATCTCTTAAAACACCATTTTTCGGGTTGATGTATACCAGCCAGAAAAATTATTTGCATCACATATAACCACTTAAGATCCTTAGATGAGCCCGAAAAGTCCCATTATTTCGCTAGACACCTTACCGATACGCAAAAAAATAGCTCAACTTTTTTTAATGGGTTTTAGAGGTTCTGATGTGAATGAAGGCTCTGAAGTATATCAGATGATCCAAGAAGTAGGTCCCGGAGCGGTTATTTTATTTGATCAAGATATGGTTCACCACAAGCCCATCCATAATATATCATCACCTAAGCAACTTCAAGAGCTCTGCGAGGCTTTACATAAGACAAGCTCACTTCCACTTTGGATTGGTATTGATCAAGAAGGAGGACTTGTCAACCGGTTAAAACCTGAATATGGATTCCCAGAAACAAAAAGTCATGCCTACCTAGGAAAACAAGATAACACTGAGATGACCTATCAACAGGCCAAAGACATAGGCTCCGTTCTCAGAGAAATGCATATTTCGATTAATTTTGCTCCAGTGGTAGATATAGCAAAAGAAGAAGATTCCTCAATAATAGCCATTCCAGAAAGATCTTTTGGCCGTAGCTCCGATATGGTGTACCGGCATGCAAAAGCCTACTTAGAAGGCTTAGGATCAGAAGGAATTTGGGGCTGTTGCAAACATTTCCCCGGTCATGGAAGTGCCAAAGGTGACACCCATGCCGGCTTTGTAGATGTCACCGAAACCTGGGAGATAGATGAATTACTCCCATACTCATCCCTTATTGAAGATGGCCTGTGTTCCATGATAATGTCCGCCCATATTATCCACAAAGACTTCGACACACAGCATCCCGCCACCTTATCAGAGCACATAATACCCAAGTTACTCCGTGAAAAAATGGGCTTCGATGGATTGGTATTTACCGACGACATGCAAATGAGGGCTATTTCTGATCACTATGGGATTAAAGAGGCCTTGAAAATGGGTTTAAACGCTGGACTAGATATGTTTTGTTTTGGGAATAATCTTTTACCAGAACCTGCCAAATTATCTGATTTAGTATTTTTAGTAGAACAATTACTCGATGAAGATCTAATTAGTGAAAATCGAATTGACTATTCAGTTAGCAAGATACTAACTATGAAGGGCCAATCGCCCATGACTATGAAAGAGTAATATTCAGTGAGGATACTGCTCTTTAATCAATAGAACTGCGTTGGAAACTCTTCGCTGCCCCGTTGGATCCGACGGAGAACTCAAAACCTTATCATTAGCCACTAAGGTAGTCGAACCGCCTCCATCCAGATTAATGGCATAGGCAGCTCCAAAATACTTCATCACCTCGGCCATTTCAGTGAGCGACATACCCACGCTACTCTCCTGTCGACCATCTACCGTAAACAAATATACCTTAGTGGTATCTGAATTAAAACCAAGAGCCGATCTAGGATGTCGTTCAGGCCAATTACCATCTACCTGACCATCGTGTAAAAAAACCTTGCTGCCTCCAATGAACTCTACTAGTGCGGGTTGCTCGGAGATTGGTCGTTGATCTTGTAGCAATCCATGAGTTATATGTACTGAATCTCCCTCAGTTAGTGCCTGTAAATAAGGCACGTTTACCCCGTGGGCTGAAAGAACTACATGGCCATCGGGAATAAAGCCTTTTTCATAATCTTCTAACTCTACAACCCTAAAAAGCTCAGGTCGGTTTATAGGCCTGAAATCAAGTTGCTCAAGTACAACTTCGTGTCCGTAGGCATTGGTTTGGGTAGAATCCCCATAATACTGGTTGTACACAATAAGTTGATCTGCTTCTCGCGCCATGTTAACTCCGTCTATGGCAAGTACGGTGGATGGGGCAAGGATTTCTAATTGACCGGAATAGCTAAACGAACCCAAATAAAAGCGCTGTTCTTCGTCCATCGCAATAGCATCACGTTGAACTGGTAGCTTCAGAATTTCGCCCTCGATAAGCTGACTATGGACAGGTACACCCCCTGCCTTATAAAAATCTCCATTAATCCCAGCAACCACTTTTTTCCCTTCTCGGATAATTTGCTCATAAGAACGCATCATATGTTGGGTAGTCTGGTACCCTTTCAGCTCATTATTTGCTATAACTGTCTTTAGTTGTACCGAAGGATTCCAATCAGCCATTATAATATCGCCCGACCACCTTGGTTCCACTGATTCCCATGATATGTGGTTGACTCCCGTAGTTATTACTGTATCACTTACCACCTTAATCGTGTACGATTGAGCCAGTAGGTTCCCCTGAAAAGTACTCGACATTAGACATAGTATACTTAGTATAATAAAGTTTGATACACCCTTTATCTTAGAAAAAAACTTACTCATGAGTGATTTCTTGGATGTTTAAACGGTTTTTGTTCTGCTTCAAACTCTTTTTTCATTTTAATACGTTAATGTTGTACAGTAACTATTTCTATGTTTGAATCTTAGTCAAATCCCTGCCACACAGTAAATATAATGTAAAGAGCAAAGTTAGTTCGACCAAAATCAATTGTTTATATTATTTACTACTAAAACAAGAATTTTTTCAGTGTATTATTGCATTATTGATATTCATAAATAAGCATTTATATCTAACTATGTAGTAATCCCAATACCAACGAGCATGTATAATTCCATCAACTAGATGGGAATAAAAAAGTGGAGGTGCGGGGAGTCGAACCCCGGTCCGAAAAGGTAGTCCTGCACATATCTACATGTTTAGTTACTGATTAAATTTCGCAATAGAACGAACCCAGTAACCCAGTGAACTATAGCTAGTCTGAAAAATTTCATACATACTAGACAGACGGCCAGTATATACTATCCTGTCGGAATCGTCGCTCCGAATGGGCACAGACAGGCGTGCCACCCATGGAACGGCTTAGGCTGTTAGGCTGCTAAGCGGTATGAGTAATTGTTGTCAATTACATTTAGTCCATAATGGATGTTTAACGAGAACCATTGGACATCCTCGACATGCCACGTACGGATTTACTCTTCCCGTCGAATCCAGTACACCCCCAGTAAATCATAGAACAGCTGCACATACATCATCGAATCTCATTCTTAGTCTAGAATGATCAAATTAAAGAACGAAACTAGGATGATTCTTGTACGTATATATATGCGAAATATACCAAATTTACGGCCGAATTAATACCTTCAAATTTCCCTGTATACTCCCCGAACACACATCCAACGAGAGCCCCGCTTTTTCTAAGACCCCATGATTTATTTATTCCGATTTTTCCATCTATTTCCCCTGTTATTGATCGCAAGCTTACTACCGTTTCACCCTATTCAAGCTCAAAATAATTCGACAGCTCTATCAGGATACATTAAAGATGCCGATACCGGGGAAACCTTGATTGCTGCAAATATCGCTCTAATAGAAACCAATCGTGGTACCACAACCAATACCTTAGGATATTACACCCTAACGAATCTACGTCCAGGCAGCTATACCCTCGCGGTTAGTTACATTGGCTACCGTCCATTTAGTATGGAAATACGTTTGGAGACTGGAGAAACCAGACGACTCGATATCGAACTAGAACCGGAGATTCTTTCTGGGGAAGAGATTGTGGTTGAATCGACCAGGGAGCAAGAAGCCCTAAAAAATATCGGCAGAGCTCAAATTACTACCCAAACAATCAAAGAATTACCTGCCATCTTTGAAGCGGATGTGTTCCGTAGTATTCAATTTTTACCAGGTGTCAAAGCAGCCTCAGATTTTTCGTCGGGGCTTTACATTCGTGGAGGAAGCCCAGACCAAACCCTCATACTACTTGACCGAACTACGGTATACAACCCCTCCCATTTTTTCGGTTTTTTTTCCACTTTCAATCCTGATGCCATCAAAGACGTCCGGCTTTATAAAGGTGGATACCCACCAGAATATGGGGGGCGCCTAGGGTCGGTTCTTTCGATCTATAATAAAGATGGTAACCGAAATGAAACCCAGGCTACTGCCACCCTTGGTATGCTAGCTTCAAGAGCGGCTATTGAAGGACCTATTCCCAACGGATCATATATGTTTGCCATGAGGCGATCTACGCTAGAGCCCCTACTAGGAGCGCTTCGAGCTAAGAATAACAACATTCCATCCTTATTTTATTTCTTAGACACCAATGGCAAGCTAAACGTCGATATTGGGGCAAACGATAAATTTTCCTTGGCTTTTTACTCTGGAAAAGACCGGGTCGATTTTCCATTTGGAGAGGATGCCGAATTCAAACTTCATTACGGGAACCAAACGATAAGTGGAAATTGGACCCATATTTTTAATGAAACTACCTTTTCCAATTTCGTAGTAACCAGATCGCGCTACTTTAACTTTCCTACCTTTGAAGTAGCCGGAACGCCTTTTAAACGAGATAACAACATTTATGATCTATCTGTAAAAGCTGATGTAGAGTACCTTCCCAACGAAAAACATACCGCTAGTACGGGTATTTGGGCAGGAGTATTCACGTTCCGTATTCAAGATCAATTTGACGGTCAAAATACCTTTGGTCAACGAATACATGCTCAATATGCCTCTTGGTATATTCAAGACGAATGGCGCCCCAATGATCAGTGGAAACTTTTAGGTGGATTACGCATTAATACCTTTTCAGATGGTTCCTTCCTGCGATTAGAACCCCGCTTATCGGCTGAATATCTTCGATGGAATCGACTTAGACTTCAAGCAGCCTACGGAAGATACAATCAATTCTTCACCCTAATCACCAACGAAGCCTTCTCTGGTTTTGACTTGTGGCTAACCTCTGACAAGGGAATTAAACCAGCTTATGGGGATCAATTTATTTTAGGTTTAAAGACGATTCCCTTCCAAGGATATGGCTTAGATATTGAGGGGTATTACCGGACTATGAATGATTTGTTTGAACTCGATCCCTTTTTACCCGATGCCGCAGGATTAGCCTATGCCGACCTGTTCCGCTTCGGGGAAGGTAGCGCCTATGGGCTGGAGGTACTATTTGAAAAGCGTCAAGGGCGTTTAACGGGGTATCTAGGATATACTTGGGGATATACATGGCGCAAATTCCCCGGATTCAACACAGATCCTAGCACTCGATTAGCACCAGGAGAAACAGCTCCAGGCCGATTTTATCCTCCTAAGTATGATCGCCGCCATGATTTAAATCTCATATTAAACTACACCCTCTCATCTAAGTGGAAACTCACTGGAGCTTGGGTATATGCCACCGGTCAGGCGTACACCCAAGTACTCGGACGCTACGCCTTACTCGATGACCCTTTTGGATCTTCTGAGTTTAACAATGCATTCACCGTGGGCAAGGTCAATGCCTCTCGCCTCCCCTCTTACCATCGCATGGATTTCTCAGCTCAGCGTAGTGGCTCACTCTTTGGGATGCAAACCCTACTTCAGCTTCAAATCATAAACGTGTACAATCGTAGGAATGTCTGGTTCCAAAACTTTGATTTTGATGAAAATCCTGTTCAACAAACCGATGTTACACTATTACCCGTCATTCCAGCTATTTCGATCACCTTTAATTCTCCTAAATAGCATGAACCGAATTAGCCGTCTTATGAACCCAAAAATCACGCTAATAGTAGCATCTGTTCTTTTATTCACAGTAGCATGTGACCCATACACTCAAGATAGCTACACCGAACAGGTGGTAGTAGAGGCGTATTTAACTGTAGGGAATCTTATGCCCCCCGTGCGTTTATCGACCACATCCGAAGCTACTATGTTCTACAATTCTGAGCATCTTGCATTAAGAAACGCTCAGGTGATGATTTGGGAGTTGGACGAACAAAGCGAGCAAAAAGAGTCCCGAATCACCTACGAAGAAGAGTCTCCTGGGATATATCAGCCAACTGAGAAGCATCGTGTGATTCCGGGTGCAAAATATCTTCTTGAGGTCATGCATCCGGATTATGAGACTATTTCGGCTCAGACACAGGTACCAAATTCGTTTACCATACTCAATGGTATACCTGATACTCTTATATATCAATCAACTGAACAACTGAAATTAGAATTAAGCGCTGAAGCTGCAGAAGATGGGCAGAATTATTACGTCATTATTACGGTTGCAAAAAATCCTTTAGAAGAGTTATTGACTCCTTTTTACAGTGAATTTTTGGATGACTCAAACGAGGAAGCTAAAGAACAAAACCTGCAGGAATTAACCATTAACTCTTCGGGTATTTTAAACGAAGGAAACTTTGAGCGTAACCAGGCGGGTAATGTTGAGATACGTTACCCGTGGTTGGCTGTCGCCTTCTACGGCGAAAATGCTATCATTCCGTCAGTAATTGATAGAAATCTATATGATTACATTCGTTCAGAATCCGTTCAACTAGGTGGATCTACCTTATCACCTGGTGAGATTCAAAATGTAATCACCCCTATTCATGGTGGTGTAGGTATTTTTGGATCTATGGCAAGAGATACCGCAAACACTGTCATACTACCATTGGAAATTAGCTTTCCATGATGTGTATATTAATCTCATGAAATATATTTCTGAATACATCCAACCGTATACTATTTGGTTATTCATAACTGCGCTTGGCTTTTCAATGAATCCCTATTACAGCTATCTGCATGCTCAAACAAATCTGGATGATGTGCAAATAGCTCGAATAAAATATAGCGGTGGAGGAGATTGGTACAACGATCCTTCTTCATTGACTAACCTTTTGAGCTTCACCGCAGAAAGAGTTCCATTGGGCTTATCCGCACGGTATAGAGACGTGGATTTAGGAAGTACCGATTTATTCCAATATCCATTTGTCTTCCTAACGGGACATGGAACCATCGCTACTAATGCGAGCGAGCGAAGAAATCTTAGGCGATATTTGGAGCAGGGTGGTTTTTTATACGTGGATGATGACTACGGACTAGATGCTTCCTTTAGGGCGCTCATTGCCGAAACCTTTCCAGAAGAAGAATTAATTGAACTCCCATTTGCTCACCCGGTATTCAATCAAGTTTTTTCTTTTCCAACGGGCGTCCCAAAAATTCATGAGCATGACAATCAGGCGCCCAGAACCTTTGGATTATTTCTCGATGGGAAATTGGTGTTAGTATACACCTTTGAATCAAACTTAGCTGATGGTTGGGCAGATCCAGCCATTCACAACACCCCAGAAGATAAGCGAATTCAAGCGCTACGAATGGGTGCTAATATACTAGTGTATGCCCTGAGCAGCGCGCCTTAGGTTCTAATGCCATTATCGAGTAACTAACCATAAATCTTTAGGCACTTTTTTGAGCCTTCTAGATTCAAATAAACAAGCTATGTACGTGTATCCACAATTGGTTGTAATTACCTAATCCTTTTTTTCCCGGTCTTTTTTCATCACATAGTGAAAACTTTTTGGACTCAGGTTTTCCCCTTTTTTACCAACCGGATCGGGATATAACTCCTCAGAATCTCGTTGTTCACGATCGGTTATTTTCTTCTGTATTTCACTTTGAAGTGCCACTATTTCCTTTTTCTCTTGAGTATCTGCAGATTTGAATCGCTCTGCCAACTCCGCTCGTTTTCTTTTGAAATAATTAATTTCCAGAGCTTTTAGGCAACCTTTAACACTACGATAAGGGTCTTTGTCTTTTTTAAATTCAATGCCTGTTTTTTCGTGATGACGTGTAGAGGCAGTATGGATTTCTAAAAATATATCCCCTATCAGTTCTGGATATGGGGATGGTTGTCTGCTGTAGTGATCTATTCCAAAGGATTCCTTGGCTTTATACCGCTCTATAATATCCAAATAGAATAATCGTAATTCCTGGTCTTCGAACAGCTTTTCATTGGCTAAACCGCCAACATAGACCACCATATCGCGTCCAAAACTTATCATAATCCGAATTAACTCCTTTTCATAATGAGGCTTTGGCACTTGTTTGATGGCTGCAGTCCGAAATCCATCCCCACCAAATCCCCTTGGATCCAACTCTGCGTACCGCCCTGCATCTTCATCACTGTAAATAGGGTTACCATGTTCCGAGGAATCTGGCACCGTTCTTCCTAATTCACCACTTCCTTCTATATCATCGAAACGATTAGAAGCTTGTTGATTTTTGCCTTGTCTATTTCTTGCTTCTTGATTTTGCTGGCGCTGTTGTGCTCGCTCTTTTTGAACCGCCCGTTCACGAAGTGCCCTATCTAACTCTTGGAAAAGTTCACGATCTGTACCCTTTCGGTATTGCTGTGTCTTTTGATGTAAATGCTGAATGTACACCTGCCGTTGAATGGTATCTGGTATATGTGCAACAGCTTCAATAAGTTCATTAATCACTCTAGCTAATGAAATAGGCGCCTCCAAACGACCCTCCGTTGCTGCCTTAGCTAATAAAAAATCTACAAAATCTTGGCTTTTCTTATGCTTAGTGTCATCAAAAGACTCTTTCCCAAACTGTTTTACAAAAGAATCCGGATCTTCTCCATCGGGCAGTTCCAGTAACTTTACCTCTAGACCTTCCTCCAACGCAAGTAAAATTCCTTTTTTCATCGCATTCTGCCCAGCCGCATCCGAATCATAGATCATAGTTAAGGTATCTCCAAAACGATGTAAAGTACGCAGCTGCCCAGGTGTTAAGGCAGTGCCAGAACTAGCTACTACATTATCTATTCCATGTTGGTGCAAACTTATTACATCTGTGTACCCTTCTACCAGAATCATTTCTTTGTTTTTACGAATTTGATTCTTTGAAAAATTAACACCGTACACCACCTCACTTTTGTTATAAACCTTAGTTTGGGCAGAATTAATGTATTTGGCCGTTTTTTCATTGCCTAATACTCTTCCCGCAAAGGCGATCACTTTGCCTGTAGGGTTAAAAATGGGAAACATCAAACGCCCTCTGAAAGTATCATACATTCCCTCAGATTCTGTGCGCTGCTTAACCAAGTCCCCACCTAACAAATACATCTGATCAATTCCAGCCTCCTGAGCTGCATCGATCAAAGCCTGACCTGAAATAGGCGCATACCCAAGTCCGAATTGCTTAATAGTGTCGCTGCCATAGCCCCGTTGTTCTAAATAACTTCTAGCCTTTTGTGCCTCATCCAACTTCATTAGCGAACGATAAAAGAAAACCCCCGCAAACTTCAGTGCATGCAAAATACCTTCTTTTTCCTGCTCAAATACTTGCTCCTCATAACTACTTTGTTCTTGAGGTAGGTACACCCCAAAACGATCCGCTAAGGTGCGAAGTGCCTCATTGAAATTGAGTCCTCCCTGATCCATGATAAATTTGAATACATCTCCTGACTCTCCACAACCAAAACATTTAAATATCCCTAGTCGAGGGGTCACATGAAAGGATGGGGTTTTTTCATTATGATATGGACATAAACCAATAAAACCATTTCCCGAGCGCTTTAACTTAACATAATCGGAGACCACCTCCACTATATCGGCTGCGTCCCGAATTTCTTCTTTTTTAGCATCACTTATCATACCTTGAAAATAGGAGTTTAAAGTCAGGGCGAAAATATATTTTTTGAACTATTTTGAAGATACTCCAAATACCTTGTCACTGTTTCGTTTGCATCAACCAGTAGTATTCATGTTATCCTATTTAAGATCCCCAAAACTAGCGCTTCAATCCTTATTGATCTTAGGTCTATTCCCTTTTTTGAGTACGGTAACCAACGCTCAATGGTCTGTTCATCTCGGCTTGATGAACTCCCAAATCGCGGATCCTCTTGTTTCGTATCAAAGCTACGAGGGAAATGGTCTCAAATGGCATTTAGGGTATAATTGGACAAAGGAAACCCGCTCGTCTAACATCGCTTTAGAAATCGGGCGTTCGCGTCAAAGTAACCGGCATAATAATTATTGGGACAGTCGCAGTCTTAGTTTTTTTTTGCATTCTGAACTTCCAGCTACTCCGTTTTTTCCCAAGCTGAACATCCACAGTGGATTAGAAGCCCAATTGCTACAAATAGAGTCCTTCATTTTTATGGAATCCAACGCATACAATGGAAGGAAAAGTGGATACGGAGCCATTCGTATTCCACTGCTTATTTCAAGTAATTATTTTCTTAACCAAGCCCTCCCCATAACATGGTCGTTAAACCTACCGGTGCTACAATATACCCTTAGACCGGGCTATAGTGTTTTTGATCCTGAAGAAATATTTAATGAAGAGCCTACGTTTGGGAATATCCTTAAAACAGGCCAATGGAGCCCCATAGCAAGCCTAGGACAATGGCAATGGGAGCTTAAATGGTCTCCTCAATCACAAGTAATAGAAAACAACTATGTCGTATTTGTTAATTATAAATACCATAGAATTCCCTTTCCACAGGTTTTTAAAAATAGCACCATTCAGTTAGGTTTTGGAGTATATTTATGAATTGGTTCAAGGGGATTATGATTCACCAGGGTCTAAGACCCACTGTATTCTCAGGAATTAGATTCATGGAATTGTTGTGCCTAACCGTTTTTCTTGTAGGACTTATTTCTTGTGAAAACTTTATGGGGAGTAGGTTTGATGATTCGCGAGATACCGTTTCAAATGAAGAAGTCTTTAACCATTTTTGGCAGGAATTTTCTGATTTCTACCCTTATTTCCAACACAAAAACGTGAATTGGAATCAGTTCTACGAGATCTATCGCCCTTTAGTAGACTCCACAAGTACACAAGGGGAATTATTTGATTTGCTTGAACAAATGATTTATCGCCTAAAAGACGGGCATATAGTGCTTGAGAGTCCCTTTAATAGATATCAATATTATGATTGGTACCAAACCGATTACAATGGGAATCTGATCTTTGTTAATTATTTAAACTACCAGAAACAAGAGGATAAGTCGGGTGTGTACAGCTATGGTCGTATTCAAGATATTTTGTATGTACACTTGGGGAGTTTTAGAGGGCCTGAGAAACCTTATAGTGAGCTGGCTCAAATCATTGCGTCATCGACTAAAGACACCAAAGGACTCATATTAGATTTACGTACCAATGGAGGTGGAAGCGATGTA
>CABZWK010000006.1 GCA_902529365.1 uncultured Balneola sp. | reverse complement strand
CTAATTTCATTAAGTAAGCATATTCTGGTGCAATCAAATGACTTTGTGAAAGCTGGGCAACCACTTTCCGACGGTACTATTCCTGCACAAGATATTCTTAATATCTTAGGCCCATATGCGGTTCAGTCGTATTTGGTGAATGAAATACAGGAAGTTTACCGTCTGCAAGGGGTGAAAATAAACGATAAGCACATCGAAGTTATCGTGAGTACCATGATGCAGAAAGTAGAAATTACCGATCCAGGTGATACAATGTATCTTGAGGGTGATAAAGTAGATCGCTTCGAGGTTAATACCCGAAACGATGAACTAATTGGTAAATTTGTTGTTCGCGATCTAGGTGGAAGTGAGCTTAAGAAAGGCACCATATTAGATCGCCGTGAGGTTCGGGATATTAATAACCAACTCATAAAAGAAGATAAAGCCGAATTACAAGTGTTAGAAGCTAAACCAGCAATTTCTAAACCGATTCTACTTGGAATTACTCGTGCTGCATTGTCTACTGAAAGTTGGCTTTCAGCAGCATCTTTTCAAGAAACCACGAAGGTACTGACTCAAGCATCCATTGAAGCTAAACGTGATTATCTGCGTGGACTCAAAGAAAATGTAGTTGTTGGACATAAAGTGCCTGCTGGTACCGGTCTTCGTGAGTACAACGAGCTTATCGTTGGATCTCGTAAAGATATGGAAGAAGGAGAGGAAGAAGTGGCAAAAGTATTTGAAGCCCTAGCTGGTGAGGATACAGAAGCTATGCCTGAAGAATAGTGGCCACTTATTCTAACCGATAAGCTTTAAAAAATTAAAGCCCCTTTTAAGTAATCAGAAGGGGCTTTTTTATGCTAAAATGTTAAAGGCTAGCTGAAACAAATATCAACAGAAATGTTGTTAGCAAGGTTACTAGTAGTGGGCGCGTAAATACTACTACGTTTTTGGAGTTTGGTCAATTGTTTCCAGTAGGTGTTCGGCTTCTTTAATGAGATCATCAGCTTTTTTCTTAGCTTCTGAGACCACCTTTTCACCCTTTTCTTTTGCTTCTGACATGAGCTTATCTTTTTCTTTCTGCAACTCACCAATTAAATCGACCAGCTCATCTCTGTAGTGACTCACTTGATAGCTTAATTTTTTTCGCGTATTTGTACCCGTATCTGGTGCGTATAATAATGCTATAATCGATCCTGCTAGGGCTCCTGTTATCAATCCTGTTAAAAAACTTTCTGTTTTACTCATAACTACTCCTTTTCTTTTAGTATATAAAATCTGACGACTATTGTCTAATGCTCACTCACACACACTTGTACGATTTACTTTCTCCGAAGTTGCTTAACCCATTTGATGCTTTGATTAAACCCAACCGAAAGAGCTGGAGTGATAAATAAGGTAAGAACGGCTCCAAATAATAGACCGCCAATAACTGCTTTAGCTAATGGGGACCAAACTTCAGCACCGGAACCTAATTCCAAAGACAAAGGTATCATTGAACAGATTGTAGTGATAGCGGTCAACAGTATAGGGCGCATGCGACGTCTACATGCCTCAATAACTTGTGTCATATATTCTGAGCCCCTTGTTGGGTCAAAAGCGATTCCTTTTGTATTTAAGTGGATATAATCAACTAATACTATACCATTATTCACGATAATACCTACTAACATGAACATTCCAATTTGAGCAGTAGTAGATAATGGATCTCCCAATAGTACCAAAAAGGCTAAGGCGCCAAATGCTGCCATGAAAATACAAAGCCAAATAACGAAGGGATCCCGGAAATTCTCAAATAAAGACGCCATAATCATGTACATTAATAGTACAGCAGCGATTAAGGCAAAGAAGAATTGTTGAAAACCTTCAGCTGACTCAGCGGTTCCCCCCGTAAACTCGTAACGGTAGCCTTCAGGAAGTACGATTTCTGATTGAATAAAAGAGATAATTTTTTCGCGATATTCATTGGCATCTCCATCTACCCGAATATTTACATCTAACACAGTTTCTCGATCTCGTCGCTGAAATGAATCAACCCCCTCTGTAGGGATAAATTCACCAAGAGCCACTATTGGTACACGTTGTTCACCCACTTGAAATACTTCAACATCAAATAAGTCATCTCTATTCTTAAGGGCTTCTCGTCTTGATCGAACTTCGATGGGTATTTCACGTCCTTCGTCTATATAAAATCCAGCTTGATTACCTAATGTTTGTGTGCGCAAATTAGAGGCAATCGTATTCAAGTTGGTTCCTAATCGGCCTACTCGTTCACGATCTACATAAAAATGTAGTTCAGGTGTCGGATCTGTACGTCCGTTATCTACGGATATAATAGCTGGGTCCGCCAATAGATTCTTTTCTATTTCTCCGGAAATAGCGACTAACTCATCGATTTCCGGACCAATTAGACTCAATCGTATAGCGCCACCCCCAAAACTAAATCCACGTCCAAAATTTAGTCCTCCTCCTTCGACTCTCACTCTCACGGTTGTCCCCGCAGCGACTAATTCTTGCCGCAGGCGTAGAGAAAAGTCGTTCGTACTTATTTCTCTCTGGCTTTCAGGTACGAGCACTACGCTTATTTCTCCACGATTAGTTTGCTCAGTCCAACGCGAACGGCCGATAGAGGCAATGCGGGTTTCTACCTCGGGCATATCAGCCAGTTTAGCGTTAAATGATTCAAGTACTTCCATTGTTCGAACCAATTTAGATCCTTCTGGAAGTGTAATGTCGATGTCTATTTCTCCTGAGTCGGTTTCAGGAAAGCCTTCTTTATTGATAGAGCTATATAAATAACCCGTAGCACTAATTATGCTGATCATGGAGACCACGGCAATCCATTTATGGTGTAATATCCACCGAAGTATGCCAGTGTATCGTTGCTCTATATGAGATATTCCTCGGAAGGCCCAATTGTTTCGACTAAACTGTTTAGAATCTAAGGCCAAAAGAGAGATTACGGGAACCAATATTATGGATGATAGGAAGGAGAATCCGATAGCGAAACAAATAGTAAAAGCAAATTCTCGAAAAAAACTTGCTTGAACGCCACTGAGCATGATAATGGGAATAAACACCCCCAAGGTTGTGAGAGTAGAACCCAGTAAAGCCCCGATGACCTCATTGGTACCTTTTAAGGCAGCATCGTATTTACTCATGCCTTCTTCCAATTTTCGAGCAATACTTTCGGTGACCACAATAGAGTTGTCCACCAAAAGCCCAATTGCCAAAGCTAAGGCAGAGATGGTTAGAATATTGAGGGTGAGATCAGCAAAATACATGGCTGCAAAGCTCGCGGCAATGGATACCGGTATGGAGGTAGCAACCACTAACGAAATTCTCCATCCGCCCATAAAAATAAGGATAACGGCAATAACCACAATTAAGGCACTAGTTGCGGACTGCGATAGATTGTTAATAGAGTCTTCAATGTTACGCCCTTCGTCTGAAAGCACCTGGATGTTAACTCCTGGTGGCATGATGTCATTTAGCTCATTTAAACTTTCTTTTACGTCATTTACTACATCCAAGGTATTAGCATCGGAACTTTTTTGAATATCTACGGATACACTGTTTCGACCATTTACGGAGACCAAAGAGGTCACGTCGGTGAATCCATCCGATACTTCAGCAACATCTTTTACTCGAATAGGTACTCCGTTTTCGGAAATCTGTACAATAGTGTTGGCTATTTCATCTACGCTGGTGTAAGTGGATTGAACCCTAACCGAGTAGCTTATACGATTAGAAATCACATTCCCAATGGGTTCTTGCGCGTTATTTGACCGAAGTGCATTTTCAACATTGGCCGGTGAAAGGTTATATTGTGCCAGTGACATGGGAGATACATCCACATAAATACGTCGTTCTAATCCACCCTGGGTCTCCGCAGATGCAAGTCCATCAATCCGTTCTAATCGGGGCTCCACAATTTCGACGCCTAAATTACGAAGTTCATCTAAACCTCGATTGCTAGCGTCTATACTTAGCTTCATGATAGGACGGTTCTCTGGATCGAACTGGAAAATAACGGGCTCCCTAGCCTGATTAGGTAATTCGTTTCGGACATTGTCCAGTGCTTCACGTACTTTAAGTTCGGTTTTCCGAATATCTGTCCCATCTTTTAATCGCATGATGATAAATGCACTTCCCCGGCTCACACGTGCTTCTAAGCTTTCAATCCCCTCAATAGCCGAAACAGCCCCTTCAATTGGGTTTACCAATATCCGGTTTATATCCTCTGGAGACACATTCTGATACCCCGTAGAAATAGCCAATACAGGAATATTTATAGATGGAAATAATGTTACCCGCAGATTTTGTAGTGAAAAAATCCCAAATGCTGTCATTATCAGCGTAATCATAATCACGGTGATAGGTCGTCGTAAAATGGAACCAGCTACACTGAATTGTTTCATATTACTATCCCTCTCGGGTTAATGTAACCGTTGCAGTCGCTGATCCACGCTGTTCCTCGTCGGCTAATGGGTCCAGTTTATGTACGGCATCAAAGCCTAAGTGTTCCACTCCACTGTTGATAATTAGATACAGACAAGGTACGATAAATAGCATAAGAAGGGTTGACATAGTCAAACCACCAATAACGGTTCTAGCCATTGGACTCCAAGTTTCAGAACCAGAACCAATTTCTAATGCCAATGGGACCATAGATAAAATAGTGGTGAATGCGGTCATGAGAATTGGACGTAAACGGCGAACCGCCCCAGTTACTATGGCTTGACTACGCTCCATACCACGAGCCTGTAATATTTTAATGTAGTCGATCATAACAATACCATTATTGACCACAATACCAGTTAGAAGGATAAGACCAACCATAGATGTTACACTGATAGAAGTGCTGGTAGCCCATAGCATGAGTAATACACCAGTAAGTGCCAAGGGTATAGTGAAAATGATGATAAAGGGCTCAACCAAACTTTCGAATTGAGAGGCCATTACCATGTAGGTTAGTATGCCTGCGATTGCAAAAGCTAAGAGTAAGAAACCAAATGATTCGGCTTGTTCTTCAGCTGTACCAGCTAACTCGTAGCGATAACCATCGGGCCAATCAACCTGATCAAGTAACAGTCTGGCTTGATCGGAAGCCGCTTTTAAATCAGTTCCAGCTAGTTCTGCTGTAATTTCAGTCACCCGTTCCTGATTAATTCGCATAACATTAGTCGGTCCTGTATAACGTTCTAGGCGGGCTAGATTCTTCAGGGGCATCCAACCAGCTGCCGGTGTTTGAATTTGAATATTGGATAGATCTAGCGTTTCCGATTTATCCTTTGGATCTAGTTCAACCAACACCTCAAATTCAACACCCTGATCGACGAAGCTAGTAGCAACATTTCCTTTTACTGCATCACTTACAGCAGAAGCGACTTGATTGGTGTTCATTCCTACACGAGAAATCCGTTCTCGATCCATTATGAGCCTGAGTTCAGGTCTTCCTTGATCAGAGCTGGAAAATAAATTCACTACTCCTTCAATACTAGATAAGCGTTCTTTCACGCCTTCGGTTAGTTCTTTCTTGAGTTCGGGATCATAGCCAAATATTTGCACCATTAGCCCGTTCTCGCCATCGGGGCTTAAAGGATCAATAATGAGTTCTTTAATCTGAACTCCAGGAACTTGTTCCAGTGAACCGAGTAGCGATTGGGTAATTTCAAATTGTCCCCGTTTGCGCTCTTTTTGGCCGACCAATT
Source organism: uncultured Balneola sp. (assembly GCA_902529365.1). Taxonomy (GTDB): domain Bacteria; phylum Bacteroidota; class Rhodothermia; order Balneolales; family Balneolaceae; genus UBA1275. The sequence goes on along the minus strand of CABZWK010000006.1, from coordinate 121,734 downwards.
CAACCCGTATGGTACCTCTGTAACCACCTGGGTTATCCGCACCTTCTACTCCTTCTTTATCTCCATAGTCTGCAACCACTAACCTAGCTTCTGGCACTTGTTGCTGGATGATGGACTCGACTTGACGAATGGATCGCTCTAATTCGAACAGGTTTACGCCAGGTTCTCTTTGTACTTCCAAGGTAAAGGCGTTTTCATCGACTCTAGGAAAGAATTCCCCACCAAGCTGGTAAAAAATTGGTAGGGTAGCCCCGAATAGAAACAAAGCCGCAAAAACGACCATAGTACTACGTTGTATAAGACGATTTAATAAAAATCGATATTGATCTTCTAGTTTTTCAAGAAGATTAGATAAAATGACGGCTAATTTATTAGTGGCTTCAAAATTAGTTTTCTCTTCTCTAAAAAAGAGCGAGGTCATCATGGGGATGAGTGTTAAAGCAACCAAAGATGAAACCGTTAGGGAGAAAGATATGGTGAGAGCTAAATCTCTAAACAAGAACCCTGCAATCCCTGGGACAAAAAGAATAGGCAAAAACACAACCAAGGTCGTTAAGGTGGAAACTACCACTGGAACCGCTACTTCTCGCGCACCCATGATAGATGCCGTTTTACGGTCTGCGCCATCTTCTCTGAAGCGAAAAATATTTTCAAGTACAACTACTGCATCATCTACCACCATTCCTACCGCTAGAGTGAGGCCTGATAAGGATATGATGTTAAGACTCAAATCTGCGAAATCCATTACCATGAAGGTGGTAATAATAGAAACAGGAATAGAAATAGCGATAATGAGTGCAGAACGGCCGCTACGCAGAAAGGCCAACAGGATTAACACTACTAATATTACAGCCTGTATGCCCGTTAAAAGAAGGTTTTGTATACTTTGCTGAATAAATTCCGCTTTATTAGTAAGTACTTTAATTTGTACATCTTGAGGCAGGCTTCTCTTTATGTCATCCAAACTTTCAATAACATCAGTTGCAGCAGATACAACATTCGCATCACTCTGACGATATACGTTTAAAATTACGCCATCCTCTCCGTCAATATGTACATTGCCTATGGGTTGAGCAATACCATCATCGACCACAGCAATATCCTTGAGTAGGAGCGCTTGCCCTTCTCGAACGGTTATAATGGTGTTTCGAATTTGATCAATATTTTTGAATTCACCGATGGTCCGTAAACTATATATAGTGTTCCCCTCGGATAATTGGCCTGCTGGTACCTGAATGTTTTCCTGTGCAAGTTTAGCTGCTATTTCTGCAATGGTAATATCATAAAGGCGCATTTTTTCATTATCGATGGTCACGTTAATTTGCCTTTCCAGACCACCAGAAGTTTCTACTGAAGCGATGCCGTTAACTCGCTCAATACGCTGTTCTAAGATTTGATTTGCATAGGTTCGTAGATCGCGAGGACTTCGGGCGTTACTCGTTAGCGTAAGAACCACGATGGGTTCTTGGTTAGGATCGTACGAAAATACCAGGGGGGATTGCGAATCATCTGGGATTGATCGCTCTACAAATCCAAGCTGTTTCCGGACATCATTTTCGGCCTCATATAAATCAGTACCCCAGTTGAAGTTTAATTTCACAACGGAGGCTCCCTGACTCGAAAGCGATCGTATTCGGCGAATACCACTAATACTACCAACAGACTCTTCAATGGGTCTGGTAACCAGAGTTTCTATGTCCTCTGGAGCAACCCCTTCGTAACTTGTATACACAGTAATGGTGGGAAAGGATACATCCGGATATAAATTCAATCGTAAATTTTGGAGACCATAAATTCCAAACCCAACAAAAATGAGGGTCGACATCAGCAGGGTGATGGGACGTTCAACGGCTATTTTTGATAATGCTCCCATATAAACTAGCGGTTCGAGGCATTAGCAGTAGTGTCGTCACTACTAGCATTATTAGATTGCTGAAAATAAGTTCTTCGTTCTTCAGCGGTCATTTTTTGAAAAAACGCTCTGCGCTCTTCCTGACTCATTTTACTAAGCTTGTTTCTTTGTTCCTCTGTTAAATTTGCAAACGGATTACTATTTGCATTACCTGATCGTTGTATTCTTCTTTGATTAGTAACATCAGAAGAACCATCATCCATAGATGTTCCTTCGGGTTGAATTGTATTTTGCTTGGCAGTTTGAAATAAAGCCCCGCTAGCCACCGAAATACGTCCACCTTCTTCAAGTCCCTGTTGTCCTGTGATTACAATATTTTCACCTGGCCGTAATCCAGATAAAACTTCTATGCGATCGCCTTGCTCAATACCTAACTCCAGGGTGCGGCGTTCTGCTACACTATCTCCTTTGGATACGAATACGGAATAACTTCGCTCGAGCTCAATGGTATTTGACTCTGGATTAACCACTGTTTCAACCACCTCAACCAACGCACTTCTTGGTATCACTACGGCGTTATCGTTGGTTTGGATATTGATGAGGTTTTCTGCCAATACGCCAGAATATATACTACCACCCACCTGTATTAGGGTAATAACTACCTCACCAAGTCCTGTGGTTGGATCAAGTTGAGGACTTTTTCTCGAAACGATTCCCGTTGCTGATACACTAGCCTCATTTGAAACTCTTAATTGCACATTCTGTCCAATACGGGCAGAACGCCAGTCTTGTACAGGCAAGAAAATACGAGTTTCAAAGCCACTGTCACTGGCCAATTCAAATAGAGTTTGTCCAGATGGTGCCAAATCACCCTCCTCTAAACTACGACTGACCACCACACCATTTACAGGTGCACGAACCTCGGTAAAGTTAAAATTTTCCTGTGCTTGAGTTAAGGAAGCCCTGGCGGATTCTAACTGTGCCATCGCATTGCGATAGGTTGCTAGGGCAATTTCGTATTCACTGTCACTTACCAAATCCATCTCTAGTAATTGGCGCTGTCTTTTGAACTGGGCACTATCTCTTCGTAAAGCAATACGACTTTGAGCTAACTGCGCCTGAGCTTGACTCAGTTGGTCTCGAAATGTTTTATCATAGATTTTAGCCATTAATTGGCCAGTTTCAACAGTGTCCCCAAGGTCTACATAGATATCGGTTAGCCTATTCGAAACTTGAGGAGATACACTCACTAAATCTTGTGCCTTTACGGTGCCATACGAACGCAATTGATCGGCAATAGTGCTAAGTTCAACCGTCATAGTTTCCACGCTTGTACTTCGATAGGCTGAGAAGCCACCAAAACGACTAAAATCAGGTCTTCCATTAGAAGCCTCGTCATCATCTCCGCAATTCAGAATGAGCAATGATGGAATAAGTAAGAGAAAGAGTGTTTTTTTCACAATAAATAAATTTTGTCTGTAGATAAAGCAAACGGTTTTTGGGTAACTTTGGTGTATGAGGTTACATAACGTACAAAGTTCGGCATTACGTTCATTATTTAATACAGTTAACTTGTAAAAAAAAGCAACGTAAAATATTGAATTGGATAGATTTGAGTAGAATGTTTCCCTATTTTATATCAAGTCTATTTTCAACCCTGCATAGGCAACGATGTATCAGATAATGAGATCATTGTTTGGCCTTTATCTATTCATTATAAATCACATTACTCTAAACCAAACCCAATCCAATGAAATTTTTTATTGATACTGCAAATTTAGAAGAAATACAGGAAGCACATGACTTAGGTGTGCTAGATGGAGTGACAACTAATCCCAGTTTATGTGCAAAAATTGGAGTAAAGGATTTTGAAGGGCATATCAAGAAAATTTGTGACATTGTAGAGGGTGATGTTTCAGCTGAGGTAGTCTCTATTACCTATGAAGAAATGATAGCTGAAGGTAGAGCTATTGCAGAAATAGCGGATAACGTGGTGGTTAAAATTCCTCTAATAAAAGATGGAATCAAAGCCATTAAATCGTTCAGTGAAGAAGGGATCAAAACCAATTGTACTCTTTGTTTTTCCGCAACTCAGGCACTCATCGCAGCAAAAGCGGGAGCCACCTTTATTTCGCCATTTATTGGGAGACTGGATGATATAAGTACCAATGGGATGACCCTGATTGAAGATATAGTTCAAATTTATTTGAACTATGGGTATCCGACCGAAGTATTAGCAGCAAGTGTGCGTCACCCAATGCATGTGTTAGAATGCGCGAAGGCAGGTGCAGACGTAGCGACTATGCCTTTGAGTGTAATTAATAGTCTACTTAAGCACCCATTAACCGATTCAGGCCTTGATCGTTTCTTGCAAGATTGGGATAATCTTCAAAAAAGCTTACAGGGATAATAGCTTATTTGTTTTGACTGAAATCTAGTTAAGCCGGGCCAATGAGGTCTTGAGCAATAATGCTGGAAGATAATACGCCTGGGAGACCGGCTCCTGGGTGTGTACCTGCTCCAACGAAGTAGAGTTCATCTACGTCTTCGGATTTATTGTGGGGTCGGAACCATGCCGATTGTGTTAAAATGGGCTGTACAGAAAAGGCTGAACCTTTATAGCTGTTTAGTACGTCTTGGAAATGTAGGGGATCGATATAATGTTCCGCGACTAAGTGTTTGGACAAATCAGGCAAATAATTCTCTTCTAAGAAGTCCATAATGGCTTTTTTATAGGTAGATGCAAAACTTTCCCAGTCAGTACCACTGTCTAAGTGAGGGACAGGTGAGAGAACATAAAAACCTTCATGCCCTTCAGGGGCAATGCTCGGGTCGGTAATGGTAGGCATATGCAAATAAAGCGAAAAATCTTCCGCTACTATCTTATTGTCAAAAATATCGTCAAGTAGTGCTTTATATCGAGGGCCTAATATAATATTATGATGCGCTAGTCCTTGATCTCGATACTGCCTATCGGTACCAAAGTATATGACAAAGAGCGACATACTGTATTTGGTACGAGCAATTTTTCGATTCGTATACTTTCTACGATGCGTGGGCTTAATCATATTTTTGTAGGTAAAGGCTACATCGGCATTGGATACTACCGTATCGGCCTCAATGATTTCTCCATTACCTAGGCGAACGCCCGTTGCCTTACCATTGGTAACAAGAATTTCATCTACTTCGGTTTCTAAATGGATTTTTCCGCCCTGTTCAGTAATTAATTGCTCAAATGCGTTTACAATGGCTCCAGTACCACCCAATGCATAATGGACCCCCCACTCTCGCTCGAGATAATGAATCATGGCGTAAATAGAGGTAGTATCAAAGGGATTACCCCCTACCAACAGTGGGTGAAAGGAGAAGCATTGTCTTAAAAAATCGTTTTTGATGAATTGGGACACATATTTGTATACATTTTTATGCGATTGTAGGCGAATAAGGTCTGGCGCTACTTTCAACATATCGCTTACCTTTAAAAATGGCTTGTCTGCTAAATCAGTGAATCCTTTATCAAAAATAGGTTTCGTAGTTGCTAAGAAGTCCTCGTATCCTTGTTTGTCTTCTGGACTCCATTTATCAATTTCTTCTAGAGTGAATTCATGATCATTGTTATAGTCAAAACTTTTTCCAGTGTGATCAAAAATTCTGTAAAATGGGTCACAAGGAACGAATTCAACATAATCTTCTCGTTTTTTGCCAGCCGCTGTCCAAATATCATCAAACAGAAATGGAGCGGTTATAACGGTTGGTCCACCATCAAATTTGAAGCCATTTTGCTCGTAAACATAGGCTCTGCCACCTAATTTATCTCTCTTCTCTAAGATGGTTACATTATGACCTGCCGATAATAAACGAGATGCGGCGCCCAAACCCCCAAACCCACTCCCGATGACAATAATATTCTTTTTCATGATAGTATATTTCTTTTGATAACTACGTAACTCAAAGTCTTAGCAAATCAATCCCAGAAAAATTATTTATTGATCTGCTTGATAAATCCTTCATGGCCTAGTCCTTTGAGGCGATTCATAGCTTCTATCGCAATCACTGGGTTTTCAAAATCACCAAAATATACACGATAATAAGTTATTCCGTTAACTTGAACTTCGGCAACATAGCTACTTAGAATTTGAGCTGACTTTTGTTCTGCAATAGCCCTATTGTCGTAAGAGCCCAACTGTACTGTATAATGAGGTGTGGTCGGATAAACGTTGCCGGTTCCATCGTCCAGTACAAATATTTTTACAGGTGCTGTGCCTGGACCAATCATTTCGATGGCTTCAGCTCCGGCTCTAGATAAATCAATTACTCTATTTTTAGCGTATGGACCCCGGTCGTTTATGCGTAGCTGTATCCGTTTTCCATTGGTTTGGTTTTCGACAATGACCTGTGTATTAAAGGGGAGCGATTTATGAGCGGCCGTCATCTTATTCATGTCATAGACCTCCCCATTTGCTGTATTACGCCCTTGGAAATCAGGTCCGTACCAACTAGCTATGCCCGTTTGGATGAAGGCTACCCCAGCGGGAAGGTTTTGGGTGATTACTTGTGGGTTTGAGTAGTCATTTGTATTGTTGCTTAATGGATTGTTTGTAGAGGTCGCCTTTGTAACGGTAGGGGACGTTGGCTTTTTAATTGTTTCAACTTCCTCTATACCAAAAACACGCGAACCAAGATCTTCGCCTTCGGATTGGGTCGATTGCGCTCTATTTTGGGTAGTTTCTATTTGGGTTTCTGTAATCTGAGCTCCTTCTCTGACAATACCACAATTGGTGACAAATAAGACCAAAAGTACGGTATAGAGAAGAGGTGTGTATCGACTAAAGTTGGATGGAACTAGCATAGCCATAAGATAAGAGATTGTTGAGATTGAAGGACGAAAAGCCGAAAAGCCGAAGATGGGTTTTAAACCCCTGACAAACCCTTTACACGAGCTTTGCTCTGCCACTGAGCTACTTCAGCAATGCTATCATCCAAGACAAAGTAGAATTTACCATTGTTTTACTAAAATCTGCAATATAATCAATGCCAAGCTCTGTATATTGCTATGGTTTCGTATAAGCCGCAACACACATTAACCCGAAACAGATAAGAATGCTTAGTTACGTTCTAATTGCCATAAATGTAGGCATTTTTCTTTGGTCACAAACCAACCCAAGCATAATGGAGAAAGCGATGCATATGCCCTATAGAACAGTCCGAAAGGGAGCATGGTATGAATTAGTGAGTTCAGGTTTTTTACATGGCGGATGGACACATTTGCTTTTTAACATGATCACCCTATTATTTTTTGGGCCAGTTTTGGAGCGAAGCATCGGCTCTGAGCATTTTTTTATTCTGTATATGAGTGGTCTGATTGCTTCTTCTATACCCTCACTAATTAAACATAAAGACAATCCAAATTATGCCACTATTGGGGCATCTGGAGCTATTGAAAGCGTATTATTTGCCTTCATTGTTTTATTTCCGTTTACCCCATTCTACCTCATGTTCATACCTATAGGTATACCAGCTGTCATTTTTGGAGGTTTATTTGTGGTTTACAGTATTTGGGCTGGTAAGCGTGTGGGAAGAATTAATCACGAAGCCCATTTAGCTGGTGCTATTTGGGGAATACTTTACATGTTACTTTTTGTGCCTAACACCCTTGATCACATAAAAACAATCTGGTTCTAGGTTTATGTGATCAAGGGTGTTTGTGGTTTACCCATGTTTGGCTTTGAAATCTGCCATGAAAGCTACCAATACCTGAACACTTTCCAAAGGACAGGCATTATAAATACTAGCACGAACACCACCTACACTGCGATGACCTTTTAGAGCATCTAGATGAGCGGCGGTAGCCTTTTGGATGAACTTTTTTTCCAATTCTTCTGAAGGTAGTCTAAAGGTCACATTCATTAACGACCTAGAAGCTAGGTCCGCAGTGCCCGAGTAGAAGTCATCTTTGTCTATCGCAGAATACACTAGATTAGCTTTTTCCAAGTTAAAACGTTCAAAATATGAAATACCTCCTTTGCTTTGAATCCATTCTAAGACTAATTTAACCATGTATACTGGAAATACAGGTGGGGTGTTAAATAGATTCTGAACGTGGGTGCGATAGTCCATAATGGTTGGAATATCTGTTTTACTAATTCGTTCTACCACATCCTTCCGCACAATCACAATAGTAACCCCAGCTGGGCCTAGATTTTTTTGAGCTCCTGCATAGATGATACCATAACGGGTAACATCAATGGGCTTGGATAGAAAATCTGAAGAGGCATCGCAGACTAGAGGTATCCCGTGTGTTTCCGGTTCGGTGGCGAACTGTGTGCCAAAAATAGTGTTGTTTGAGGTGAAATGCACATAGCGTGCGTGCTCTCTCAGTGCTAACTCTTCCTGTGTGGGAATGTGCGTAAAGTTCCCTTCTTTTCCGCTGTACACTTCATGTACCTCTCCAAAAGCCTTTGCTTCCTTAATGGCTTTTGTAGACCAAGCACCTGTATTAATGTAGTCAGCAGTTTGTCCTTTGGAAAGCAGATTCATTGGGGCCATCAAGAATTGAGTACTTGCCCCTCCTTGTAAAAAAAGCACTTCAAAATCATCACCCAGACCCAAAACAGATGTTAGCAAAGCCGTTGCTTCTTTATGAACCTGAGTGTAGTCAGCACCTCGATGGCTTTTCTCCATTATGGAAGCACCAGTACCTTGGTAGTCTACTAAGTCTACTTGTGCTTGTTGAAGTACTTCTAGGGGTAAAATGGCAGGGCCTGCACTAAAATTATGTACGCGATTCATAATGTGAATGGATGAGTGATAAGGGGATTTAAGTAATTGGTTTGAAGAGCTTCAAATAGATTTTGAGTATCAAGTGACTGAATTGAATTTAGGTCACCTCCAACAGCTGTTTTCTATAATGGCTATAAATTTAGCCTCATTCAGAAAACAAAACTATTCACTTTGTTCTTTCATTCCTTGCGAAGCTCTTTCATTCAAAGCGATAAAAAAAAAGTGAAGTTCTAGCTTATATTGAATCTAATTTAAAAGAAAAACAGGGATAATTAGAAGAGTATGATATCGTTTTTTTTACTGCTTAAATACTTATTTTTAAACCATAATAACTTTCATTGAATTTTTGCTAAGAACCTATGGACGATTTAAAGAACTTAAAAGAAGATCAACAAAAACAACTTTTATTTATGATGTTAGTTCAGCAGCATCAGCAAATTGGAATGATGGGTTTAGGGAAAATTAAGAATTCCGCAACCGACAAAATAGAGAGGGATTTGGGATCTGCTAAATATGCAATTGACACTCTAAATGCATTAGCTGAATATACCAAAGGAAATCTGCCCAATGAATTGAAGTCGTATTTGGATCAAAGCCTGACTAATCTCCGCCTTAATTATGCCGACGAAGTTAAGAAAGGGGATACTAATGCAGCATCGAGTAAAGAAGAAGCTCAGGGAGATACAGAATCCAGTGAAACAAAAGAAGATTAGTGCCGCGGGTGGTGTGGTATTTCGGTACAGTAGTTCTGAAGTAGATTCTTTGACCCTGAATAGAACTAAGCAAAATTACCCCTCTTCACCTCATAAAGATGCGGCAGTTATAGAAACCAAGCAATCCACGGAGCAATATTTGGAGGTGTTGTTAATTCATCGAAACGGGTTGTGGGATATCCCTAAAGGAAAGGTTGAAAAAAATGAGACTGTTGCTTGTGCTGCTCGCCGAGAAGTACAAGAGGAGGTAGGCATTGAGGAGCCAATCGTTACTCATTTTATTGGTACAACCGCTCATGAATATGAGCAAAACAATAAAAATTATTATAAAACTACCTACTGGTATGGGATGATTGATGCCCAAGAGCATAGGATTTCAAGTGCACTCTCTCCTGGAAGGATTAATGAACTTAGGAATTCAACTAAACATCGTTATACGCCACAGTTAGAAGAAGGAATAACCGAGATACGTTGGGTTAGTTTGACCCTAGCGTACGAGTGGGTTGCATTCGATAACCTGAGGAAGGTGTTGATTCAGTTTACCGAACAAGTCCAAGCACTGTAGTTGGAGTTCGGCTTCTCTTAAATGTTCTAGGTATTAGCAGCCCATTAAGATGTTAAAAATCGTTGAGTTAAGATTAAGTCACTTAGTTTATGAAGAAACTTAAAACATAAAAAAAGCCCACCAAAGAGCGGACTTTACAATATTTGCTAATGATTCAATTAGAAATCACATGAGTCAGAGACTTAGTTTTGTAGTCGGAAAACAATAGGTAAACTGTACTGTACACGGACGGGTCTGCCTCGTTGCATCCCAGGTGTGAATCGAGCGCTTTGAACAGCTTTTAATGCCTCTTCATCACAGCCACCGCCAATCCCACGAATTACTCGCGGATTTTCAACTCTACCTTGTTCGTTTACAATGAACTGTACGGTAACTCGACCTTCAATACCTGCACGTCGTGCCATTTCAGGGTAAGAAACCTTGCGCTGTAATGCGCCTAAACCCCCACGAAGTTGAGGCATTTGCTCAACAACGACAAAGAAATCATCTTCAGGTTCATCTTCTTTTGGGGGGGGGGGGGGGGGTAAATCTAACGGCCCATCTAAATCCAATTCTGCATCTAGATCGATGATTTCATCTTCTATAATTTCATCATTTGGTACTTCTACAGGAACCGGTGGTCTTGGTGGTGGCGGTGGGGTTTCAATTTGCTTTGTTTGGATCACCTCTTCCATTACCACTTCTTCCTGTTCTTCTACTGGAGGGGGTGATGGAGGCTCGCTGTACAAATTAATACGAACTAATCCAATAAATGACAATAAAGCGACAATAAGTCCTAACTGCAGATACACATTGTAACTACGTTTTAAGTCGGCTTTAGCTTGTTTTCTGTCAGTTATCATAGTGAACACCCAATTGTAATTGATTGAGTTTACAAATTAACTAAAAAATTTGGAGCGTTACAATACTAATATACATTTTTTACACGTTCACTTTGGTCTTTAATCCGCAAGAGTAAAAGATAAATTAATAGGCCCAAAAAAGTACCTAATGCATCAAAAACAATATCCATCCATTCAGGACTTCTGTTGGTTGGAAGAATTCCTTGAAGAATTTCAATGCCAACGCCAAAAAGTAAGGGAGCTATTATGAGTACATTTAGTGAGGCTCGCTTTGGTTGAAAGGCTCGCCAGGTAATTCCTGTTGCTAAAGTCCAGGTCATAAATGCGGCGGCATGAACTAGTTTGTCATAATTAAAAACCTTGTACTCAGGGATATTAGAACCGGGCATGAGTGTGCCAAAGAGAATGAGTAACGTAGTCGTAATGTAAAGTCCCCCAATGAGAAGCCTAAATCGTTGAATGAAGTCAATAAAATCGATTTTCATATCATACATAATTGTTGATCTTTCATCAACCCGGAATACAGTTAATACGTTTTTGGATCATTTTTCTTAAAAGTACATAATTACGGTAAGCAATATCTCACTTACACTAGGTCGTCCGGGCTTAGATGCGCTTTAATAGTCATGATGCCTTGATGATGGGTTCATCGTTTTAAATTAGATGAGACTTAGGTCAATTGGTTTAATCTATTAGTAGGCTCGAGCAAAAAGAACTTTTTGTTTAGAAGCTTTTCCGGTAACCATACAAGTACCAGGTGTAGCCTCGGTCAATGGAATACAGCGTATGGTTGCTTTAGTCTCATTTTTTATACGCTCTTCGGTTTCCGCTGTACCATCCCAATGCGCATAAATAAATCCACCCTTTTGCTCCAGTACCTCTTTGAACTCATCGTAAGTTTTTACTTCACTAGTCATCTCACCTCGCCTAGCTAGGGCTCTTTCATAAAGATCTTGTTGAATGGTATTCAATAGCTCAGCGGCACGAGCCCCCAAACCTTTGCGTTCGGTAATCTCTTTACTCAATGTATCTCTACGTGCCCATTCCACTTTATTGTTTTCAATATCTCTCGGCCCTATGACAATACGTAATGGAATTCCACGAGCTTCATGTTCCGCAAATTTGAACCCAGGTTTGTACGTGTCTCGAGTATCCATATGAGCTCGGATACCATGCTCTTTGAGTTCGTTTAACATACTTTCGCCGTACGCTAGCACCATTTCTCGTTCCTTATCAGAACGGTAAATTGGAACGATGACGATTTGCCTTGGAGCTAATTTTGGAGGTAGGACTAAGCCATTATCATCCGAATGGGTCATAATCAGCCCACCGATCAATCGGGTTGATACACCCCAGCTCGTGGCCCAAACCAATTTATGATCACCATCTTTGTCTTGAAAGGTTACCTCAAATGCTTTTGCAAAATTTTGGCCTAAAAAATGCGAGGTGCCCGCTTGTAATGCCTTTCCATCTTGCATAAGTGCTTCTATGCAGTAGGTATCCTCAGCGCCCGCGAAACGCTCTGAAGCTGTTTTAAACCCAGTTACCACAGGCATTGCCATATAATCTTCAGCAAATGTGCGATAAACATCGAGCATCTGTAATGTTTCTTCAATGGCTTCTTCCTTTGTGGCATGAGCAGTATGCCCTTCTTGCCACAAAAATTCCATCGTACGTAAAAACAAACGGGTTCGCATTTCCCAGCGCACCACATTGGCCCATTGATTTACCAATATTGGCAGGTCTCGGTACGATTGAATCCAATTTCTGTAGGTGTCCCAAATAATAGTTTCAGAGGTAGGCCTGACAATTAATTCTTCTTCTAATCGGGAATCAGGATCGACCTCAACGCCCCCATCTACACTTTTTAAACGGCTGTGAGTGACTACTGCACATTCCTTTGCAAAACCCTCTATGTGTTGAGCTTCCTTGGAAAGAAATGATTTTGGTATGAACAGTGGGAAATAAGCGTTTTCATGACCAGTATCTTTGAACATCTGATCTAAGGCATTCCTCATGTTTTCCCACAAGGCCATGCCAGTTGGGCATATAATCATACTGCCTCGCACGGGGGAGTGTTCAGCTAGTTGGGCTTCCTTCACAACATCTAAGTACCATTGAGAATAATCGTCGCTTCTTTTTGTAATTCTTTTGGCCATAATCGTAATTGTTTACTGTATTTCTGAAAGGTAACAAACTAAGGCCTTGAAAGTGAAAAGGCTTTAGAAAAAACTTTATGTAAATGCTAGGAAAGCCTTATATTTGTTCACTGTTTTTGGCGTGGTAGCTCAGATGGTTAGAGCGCACGACTCATAATCGTGAGGTCGACGGTTCAATTCCGTCCCACGCTACTAAAGAAAGGTGGTTGAACATAAAGTTTGGTCGCCTTTTTTTGTTATTATTCCTTGTTGCTAACTTTGGCCTTAACTTTCCATCAAACAGATTCTATAAGATTTTAATCTATTTAGGAACTAAAATCCAAGGTATTTACTTGTTCTATTATGTAATTACTTTAATTAAATACAACAATGAACAAGCTTATAAAAACTTCTGACATCTTTATTTTACTCTCAGCTGCTTTGTCGATGGCTGTCTCAATCTACTTTTGGTTTAACGGGTATAAAGAAGAAGGGGTATTCATTGGATTATGGGTACCATCCTTACTTGGATTCGGCAACTATCTTAAAAATCTTGTTATACAGTACAAAATAGAAAGGAAAGAAAATGAGTAATGTATTAGTCATTGGAATCTTTGTCACTTTTCTGTTCATAATAGGGTTCGGCATCACGATAAGAGAATTTCGCAATCTTAATGAAGAAGACAATGGGCCGAAAAGGTGATTACTAATCTTGTCTTTATAATCGGAGTAATTGTGTTCATTATATTTATTTCTGGTATTTTTATGCTCGGAAAGGATGAAAAACTAGATGCCAAAAATTCCCATTATAACTCTTATCTAGATACAAATGATTATGACGGTATGGGTGATTTTAGCAGATTTGGGAATAGCAGGAAAAAATAAATATCAAGATACACTACAAAATTTATTGATCTACAAATCCATTTGTAGAGACAAACCATGGATTATTTAAATGATATGTTAACAACTAATTGGTTTTTAGTTGTGAAGTTAGGGATGGGATTGTTAATTGGAACTCTTATTGCATTAAGCATAAGATATAGTTTGCGAGAAATGAAGAAATAAGCTGCAAACTACCACAAAAAAGCCGTCCCCAACTCAATGGTAGACGGCTAATATCATCTACAGACGGCTTTTACCCCATTTGTATTAGAAACATAGTACTTGCACACAGATTGCTCAATAGTATTAAATACGTAATTTATATACGCATAAATACGTACGAGCCACAACTCCTGACCCGAAACGCAAATACATCAACCAGAGGGCGAAATTACATATGCTCTAGATTATTTTTGTTTTCTAGGGCAAATCGGACTAAGCTAGCGGTGTTTTTGAGATTTAGCTTTTTGAGCAGGTTGGTTCTATGTTTGTCAACAGTTCGTGGTGATATAAACAACTTGGAAGCAATTTCTGTACTGGTGTTCCCCTGAATGAGCAGGTAAAGTACCTCGCGTTCTCGCCGAGTAATGGTTTTTTTAGATTTTCTGTAGGCGGTGAGCTTCCGGTATTCCCGAGTCATCATTTTCGAATATATTTTCCCAAGATAGGTATCACCTTCAGCAACTTTGGAGGCTGCATCTATCAACTCAATCCGGTGTGCACTTTTCATGAGTAGACCTTGCGCACCTGAGGCTAGAAAATCATTTAGTGTCTCTTCTTTGCTGTCATCGGCCAGAATAAGAACACGGGCGTCGGGAAATTTCTCGACCAGTTTGTTTGCCAAATGTATTCCCGATATTTCTGGAAGATTAAATGAGAGCACGCATAGTTGGGGTCTCACGTTTTCGAATGCGCTTAAAACTAAGGCACCATTATCAGTTTCCGAAATTACATCGCAGTGATGTTGCGACAGGATAGACCGAAGTCCAAGACGAAATATTTCGTTACCATCGGCAATGATGGTGGATATTTTTTCCATGTAGACCTCCCCAGGCTAAATGGATATGAGCTTAATTAACTCGGTAAACACTGGTTAATGTAGCTCGTGGATGTTCAGGATATATTGAAACTAAAAATAACTAAAAAAGAACAATCTCAAAAAACTATTGCGGTTTATGTATTGGCTTGACAAAGGGCGGTGCTACTCATTAGAATTGAGCAACTCCTCTATTTTAACTTCTTCTGGGATATTCGTCTACATAATGTGTAATTTAACATACTCACTTGAGCTTTGGATATTGTAAGTGACTAAAATGTAGCAATCCAGAGCTTCACTCAATTTATTGTTAGTTAGGTTATTTTATGAAAACATTACAACGCAGTCACACCTGTGGAGATCTTACTGCGCAGCACATTGGACGGCAGGTAGTGCTTAACGGTTGGGTTGGACCTCGTAGGGACCTTGGAGGACTTATATTTATAGATTTAAGGGATCGTTATGGAGTTACCCAGATAGTGTTTACTGAAACCGATGCCACGATACATGAGCGAGCAGAACAGTTACGAGCAGAATATGTAATTGGGATTAAAGGTACGGTCATTGCGAGGGGCGAAGAGAACATCAATCCTAAACTAGTTACAGGTGAGGTGGAAATTGAGGTAAGTGACTTGGTGATTTATTCCGAAGCACTAACACCACCATTTGAAATTAAAGATGGTATCTCAACGAATGAAGAAGTACGCTTAAAGTATAGGTACTTAGATCTACGAAGACCAGAAGTTCAGCATAAATTATTTATGCGTTCGAAAGCCTATCAAATTATTCGCAGTTTTTACCATGAGCAGCAGTTTGTAGAGGTAGAAACGCCAGTTCTTATGAAGAGTACTCCAGAAGGTGCTAGAGATTATTTGGTACCAAGTAGGGTGAATCCTGGTAAGTTTTTTGCCTTGCCACAAAGTCCGCAAACATATAAGCAGTTGCTTATGACCTCCGGCTTTGATCGATATTTTCAAATAACCAAATGTTTTAGAGATGAGGATCTACGGGCAGATCGTCAACCTGAGTTCACACAGATTGACGTGGAAATGTCATTTGTTGATGAAGAACATATATATGGTATACATGAGGCCCTTATTTCGAGAATATTTAAGGAAACCATCGTGGTAGACTTGGCAACTCCATTCCCACGTATGAGTTATGATCAAGCGATGAGTACTTATGGATCCGATAAGCCTGATCTACGGTTTGGTTGTGAGTTTGTCGATTTTTCAGAGATTGTTGCTAAAGCAGAGTTTAAAGTGTTTTCTGATACCATATCGCAGGGTGGTGGCGTTTTTGGATTCACCATTCCAGGGCAGGGTGAGATGGGCCGTGGTGCGATTGACCGTTGGACCGCACGAGCTAAAAAAGAGACGGGCGCTGGTGGACTCATTTACATTAAAATGCAGGAAGATGGTCCTTTGTGTAGTGTAGCTAAGTTTTTGACTGACACCATTGTTGGCGAAATGGTAGCCGCTTCTAAGGCTGAAAAGGGCGATTTAGTCTTCTTATTGGCTGGGCCAAAACCTCAGGTCCTGCAGCAATTGGGGCAAATTCGGTTAATGATCGGCGAAGAATTTGGGTTCATTGATAAAAGCACCTTCAAACCCCTATGGGTTACAGATTTTCCTTTGCTTGAGTGGGATACGGAGTCGCAGCGGTACCATGCTATGCATCATCCGTTTACATCACCTAGAGAGGAGGATAATGAGCTTATGGATACCGAGCCAAGAGCTGTACGGGCTCGAGCGTATGATTTGGTGTTGAATGGAAGCGAAATTGGGGGTGGATCTATTCGGATACATCATCCTAAAATGCAGCAACGTATGTTTGACCTTCTTGGTATTGGTGAAGAAGAGGCCGAGGAGAAATTCGGATTTCTGTTACAAGCTTTTCGATATGGGGCACCTCCACATGGTGGCATCGCTTTAGGTTTGGATCGACTCATTATGATACTGACCAAGGCAAAAAGTTTGAGGGATGTCATTGCTTTTCCAAAAAATCAGCGAGCCCATAGTATGATGGATGATGCGCCGGCTGCAGTAGAATTGAAGCAGTTAGATGAGTTACATATTAAATTGAAGCGTATTCAAGATTAGCTAAAAGAACCCCATGAAAACAGCAGGTATTGATGGTTGTAAGTATGGTTGGATTCTCATCAGTTTTGATGAGGGACAGGAACATTATGAAATACTTAAAGATGCGGCCGAGTTAGAGAGTGTATTAGGTGATTATGATCGGGTATTTATAGATATGCCTGTAGGCTTGGAGGAAATATCCTATACAAGGCAATGCGATCTAGAGTTACGCAAAGCTCTAGGTTCAGAATACTCTTCAAGTGTGTTTAGTCCACCCATTCGCCCTGCCTTATATGCCCCAACCTATGCCGAGGCAAATATGACTAGTTACGAATACACCGAGAAAAAACTCACGCTTCAATCATGGAATATAACCCCTAAGATTCGGGTGTTGGACGAGTTGCTTATTCGTCATGAGGACTGGGGAGAGCGTGTTTTAGAGAGCCATCCAGAATGGTTGTTCAATAGGTTGAATGGGGGTATGATTTTTCAGAAGAAAAACCTCAAAAAAGGGATTCGGCATCGTTTAGAATTATTAAGCGAGAAAAGTGAATGGGCTGAGGAATTTTTTCGCATTATCAAAGAAGAGTATAGGCGTTCCGAAGTGGGTGAAGATGATATTGTTGATGCGATGGTATTAGCCTTTTATGCCAATAAATCGGTAAAAGATGGAATCAAAACTATTCCAGAAGAACCACCAGTAGATGGTCAAGGGCTACCTATGGCCATTCATTATGTATGAATGAGCTAGTCCAGCTGAGTGGAACGTTTTTTTCCAATTCATTGCTTATTTTTAAACAGAATTTATAGGGTGGTTCTAAAGTATTTTTAATGACCTTGACCCACTTATTACAACCAAACAACTCAAAAAAACAGGAAAATGGCGTATACATTACCCGAACTTCCTTACTCGTACGACGCACTTGAACCTCATTTCGATGCACGTACTATGGAAATACATCACACAAAGCATCATCAAGGATATACATCAAAAGTGAATGTGGCACTAGAAGGCACTGCACTTGCAGAATCCTCCATTGAAGATGTGTTAGCAAACATTTCAAGTCTCCCAGCAGATAAGCAACAAGCTGTCATTAACAATGGCGGTGGTTTTGCTAATCACAGTTTATTTTGGTCTATACTTTCGCCAAATGGCGGTGGTAATCCATCAGGTAGTTTAGCTACGGCTATAGACGCAGAATTAGGTGGTTTTACCGCATTCAAAGAGGCATTTGCCAATGCTGCGGCTACTCGATTTGGATCTGGCTGGGCATGGTTGTCCGTAGACGGTTCTGGTAAGTTAGTGGTACATTCAACTGCTAATCAGGATTGTCCAATCATGGATGGGCACACACCTATTTTAGGATTAGATGTTTGGGAACATGCCTATTATTTACATTATCAAAATCGCAGACCTGATTATATTTCTGCTTTTTGGAGCGTAGTTAATTGGGATCAAGTTCAAGCGAATTACGACGTTGCAAATAACTAAAGATCATCATTGAGACACCTTACCATATTAGGGTAGGGTGTTTTTCTTAACCTTAAGTACTACGATTATGCAATTTGGATTTGGAATGGGGCCTAATAGCTCATGGATGAGAGAAGAATTAACACAGCTAGGTGTTGAAGAATTGGTCACCAAGGATGATGTAGACCGAGCGATGAAAGAATATAAAGGAACAATGCTCTTAGCTATTAATTCGGTTTGTGGGTGTGCTGCCGGAAACGCGCGCCCAGGCTTAGGTATCGCTTTGGAGCAGTCGGAAGCTAAACCCGATCATTTGGTTACCGTATTTGCAGGTCAAGATAAAGAAGCGACTGCCCATGCAAGGGCCTATTTTAGTGAATTTCCGCCTTCATCCCCCTCTTTTGCTTACTTTGTTGACGGGGAAATAAAGGCAATGATTCCTCGACATCGCATTGAAGGACGTACGAGTCAAGATGTGGCGGAAGATTTGAAAATGGTTTTTAAAGCTTTTGCAAAGCCTGCTGAACAAAAATAAAACGGATATAGAATAGTTTAAGGTGAGTTTTTTTTGTGATAAGATTTCTCACTCAAGCCAAAATTTCTAGTCTCGTATCAAGGTTTTTTAGGGCCGTAATTGACTTCCGATCCTTTGTCATAGAGCTTTAAGCCTTCCGGTTTTGCATCCTTACCATTTGGACCAAAAGATTTAATCTGATGTATAAGTGAGTCAATCGAAGGGGAAGGTTTTTCTGCCAATTCACCTTGAATCTGAGAGTCGATATGAAGGGTTTGGGTGGGAAAGGCAAATTCTACTCTAAGAGCTTTAGCTAAACGAAGAATTTCTAACAGAAAATTATGGCGTTGTTGTAGCTCAGTACTCCAGTCTGGGACAGAGAAAAACACATATACTAAAACGTCTAAAGAGTGCGCCCCAAAAGCATGAAAGTGAATTTCATAATAATCTTGTCGAAAATTTGAGTTTGCTTTAACGATGGCCTTTATACCTTCAACAAATGCTTCCATTTGTTCAGGAGAGGTATCGTAGGTCAGATTAAGTATAGTTTTTAACCGCCTAAATTCACGCATACCCAGGTTATCTATTTCGGAGTTAGCTAGGCTTGAATTAGGTACAGAAACGACCGAATTATAAAAAGTTCTAATTCGTGTCGAACGAAACCCTACTTCCTCAACAGTACCCTCTGCAGCACTTGTTTTGATCCAATCTCCCATTCGAAAAGGACGATCTACAAAAATAGTTATGGATCCAAAAAAATTAGCTAGCGTATCCTTAGCCGCTAAAGCAACAGCCAAACCACCAATACCAAGTCCTGCAATGAGCGAGGCTACGTTGTACCCATTGTTTTGAAGAATGATAATAACACCTAAAACCACGATAAAAACACGCAGTGTTTTGCGTACGAGTGGCACTAATTGATCATCCAGAGAATTCTCAGTTCTACCTGTCACGTACGTCAGGTATTCTGCAAAAACGTCAATTAAATTGTATATAACCCAAAAAACAGCAACTGAAAGTGATATACTTAGAACCTTAGAAAGGTAAAGATTAATGCTAACACCGAATTGTAGATTAGTGTAGCTAAGGAGTAGGAAACTAATCAATACGACTAAAGCAAGTGGTTTTTGAACCGATTCTAATAGCAAGTCATCCCATTCTATTCTCGTTTTTTTAGCCCAACCAGTCAAATACTGAGTGAGAATACGTTCGAAAAGATTTCGTATAACGAGTGCCAATAAAATCCACACAAAAAGACCAATAACCTGCCATACATATAATCCCATCCATTCCGTTTTAGCTACGGGGGGTAAGCGATCAATAAATGCTTCTAAAGTGCTAGAAAATGTAGCTCTGTAGAGGAAGGGTATTTGTTCAATAGTCGATTCGGAGAACAACCATTCTGAACCAACTTTACGGAGGTACACTTCAGGAAGATCGTTGAATAGAATGTACTGTGGTAATCCAGATAGGGAGTCAATAAAATTAGGGGTATCGGGTATTTCAGAATACACAACCAACAGTCCTCGGGCATCTAGTACTTTAAGTAATTGTTGAGCTAGTTGCTCTTTATCTGACTGTTCACCATTAAAAAGTGCAAAAGGTTGAATGTACCGATCTGGTATAACATGTCCTTTTTGTTGCCAATGAATAAAGCTATGTACGCTTTTTTGTGGGCTCGAAACGAAGGTATTGAATTGGGTTGTTGAATCCGTCAGGCCTGATTGGGCTATGCTGGATTTGCCAGTTAAAATCAGTGTGAACATGCTCAACAACACTAGATAAACAGCCCTATAGCTTCCTTTTTTATTTCTGGTTGATGAAGCTTTTTGGCGGATTCTATTTGAATACTTCTCTGAATTAGCCAGTAAGAAAAAAGATAACATAGTTGAATACTTTAGAGTCACTATTGGAGACTTTTAATATAGAGATAAGCGTTCAGTTCTACCAATGAATGTGTAACTGAACCTGAAACAACTTATGCTCAGTTAAACAGATTATCACCGCAAAGGCAATAAATCTATTAGCTTAAATACATGGTTTGTGTATCTTAGATATCTGCATAATCCTGTAAATAATGACTAAAAAAGGATATGTCATCCTTAAAAAAGCACTAACCGCCTCGAAATTTATCGTCTTTTGTTAGCAACATTCCAGCAGTACAATCGTATAGCTAGGTAATTCATTTACATACTTGAAATTCAACACCTCACATATAGTTTATTTTCTGGGTCTAATAGGAGCAGTTCTATTTTTTAGCTTTAGGCCATCCGTTGACTATTTTTCTGAGGCCCGATTAGACCTAAATAGAAAAGATATTGAAAATAAAATAAATGCCCTTTCTTCTAATTTAGGTATTCAGCTAGATACCCTCAGCGCCATTATCTCTCTGCAACAACACACAAAATACGCAGAAGATCAGATGGACAGTTCACGTTATCCAAACCCCAAAACACTTAATCAAAAAGATCTGGTGTTAGGTAGCTGGGATGTAGTCTATGCTCCTAAGCAGGCGTATAATTCCATACCAAATAATGCTAATGAGTTCTTTATGCCATTGGGGTCTATACGGTTTCGGATAGATGGTAAGGGTAACATAATCCGAGTAGCTGAGCATCCAAGTAGACCTAATCCAACATTTATACCTGGAAGTGACATTGACGATATTGCTGAGCGGATTCTAATTGATATGATGGGATATAACCTCCAAGATTTTGAGCCAATAACGGGAGATTGGCCGGATGTTCCGGAAGATGTTGCAGATAGGTATCAATCCTTGCATACTGGCAACAATAATCCGACTTCTGTTGGGGCAAATGACATTGTTTTACGTTGGCAGAAAACAACATATGTCGAAGGTGGACCCTACCGATTGCGAATGAAGTTAGTTCCTGAGGTGAAAGAATTTGTTGATGAATCGGGTACTACCACCACCTTTGGGTATAAACTCTCATCATTTGAGGCTACACGTCCATTTGAACCTCAGGAGCTTGCGAACCCCGAACAACAAACCTTAACCGATTTTGATTATGCGCTCTATGCTAGTGCGGTAATTTTAGCCCTCATAGTATTTATTTTTGGTGTTCGAAATGTAATTAAAGGGAATATAGAATGGAGACGTGCATTTGTTGTATTTGTAGCTTTTAACCTGGGTATTTATGGTTGGAGAATGCTCTATTACATCTCCAATTTTTCTGAGGTATTAAGTACAACTGGTTACTTTGTAGTGTCCATAAACACATTGCTTCTTTCTCTTGTCTTAAGCTTGTTCGGCGCATTGGCGTATATTAACTGGGAAGTATTTGCGAGGGCTCAAAAAAATGGGGAAATCCAGTTAGTAGATAATATTTGGCGAATGAATATTTGGCTAAAAGAGTCAGGTCAAGCTATGTTGCATGGTTTTTCGCTAGGATTTTTACTTCTAGGAGTATTTGTGACCACCGCTTATCTAACAGGGCAATATCTGTATCAATTTGATAGTGCTTTCGGTTTTACTGAG
Source organism: uncultured Balneola sp. (assembly GCA_902529365.1). Lineage (GTDB taxonomy): Bacteria > Bacteroidota > Rhodothermia > Balneolales > Balneolaceae > UBA1275. The sequence continues at coordinate 99,358 of CABZWK010000006.1, read as the reverse complement.
GTAGCAAATAGGCCCCAATGGTTAACCATGAATATTTCACTGTGGACTACAACTTGGTTAGTTGGCTTCGCTCAAATTGGATTCATTGTATCTATGGTTCATTCCTTTATAAAGAATAAATGGGCTGGCACTATTATCTCAATTATACTTGTTACCGTATTGATTACGGTATTAGGACGTTTAATTGGTAGTCCTAATGGATTGGTTTCAGATTTGCTGCTATATAGCGAGGTTGGGGTGCTTGTTGTGTTGATGTATACTCGATATGGCTTGGTTACTACTAACACCTCTTGGTGGATCTTTTCAGCCGTACTTATGCTAATGCCGTACATAGGTTCTGAAAATTTTTCTTACCATCTAACTTTTTGGGCTCAAGTTCTATTAATAGGTAGTATACCGCTTGCTGGGTTTGTTATGTATAGAAATGGAGAGTCTTTACAAGAAGTGGAAGAATATGTACCTGAATATCAAGAACGAATAGCTCAACAACTTAGGGTTGAAAAAGAAATTGAGATAGCACGAGAGAGTCAATATCAGCTCATGCCATTACAGCCGCCACAACGTGAAGGCTTAGATGTCTTTGGCTTTTTCCTACCTTCTTTTGAAGTGGGCGGTGATTTTTATGACTATTTATTGACTTCTGATCCCAATCCTGCATCCTCGGATGAGTGGTTGATGATGGCCATTGTGGACGTTTCTGGAAAAGCTATGCGAGCTGCTATGCCTGCTATATTTACGAGTGGTTTATTGTTATCGCGCATACGTGAAGATGATCCACACAAGATATTGAGTGATGTGGCGCGCCCAATTTTTGAACGCACTGATAAAAGAACATTTATCACCTGTGCCATTACGCGTTATAATCTGACGAAAAATGAGCTTATGTTAGCAAATGCAGGACATTGTAAACCCATTCTACTACAGGATGGTAAAGCTAAGTTCATAGATACTCCTGCCCCACGATATCCACTTGGAGTAATGGAACAAGTGGCCTACCAATCTTTTGTGGTAAAAGTAAAAAAGGGAGATGTCTTTTTGTTATATTCAGATGGTCTACCAGAAGCAGTGAATGACAAGGGAGAGCGGCTAGGTTTTGATACTATTCCAAAAATGTTGGAGGAACTCGACACCCAGCAGCTAAATGCTAAAGAAATAGCACTGCATCTCAAGAGATTTGTACAAAAGTACAGTAACTACCAATTAGTGGACGATACAACCTTAATCTGTTTAAAAATATTATAAAATTATTATGGCAGAAGAAAACAACATGGAATTCAATCTGCCTCCGCAGTTTGATTCCATAACAAAAAACATAAAATGGATACTAATAATCATTATTGGTATAGTACTAGTAAGTTCTTCATATTTCATAGTTGGACCGGAAGAAGTTGGAGTGGTTACCCGTTTTGGTGAGTATCAAAGAGTGGCAGAACCTGGTTTGAAATTCAAATTTCCAATTATTGAGCAGCGTACAAGTGTTCCGGTACAGCGACAGTTGAAACAAGAATTTGGCTATCGCACTACATCTGCTGGGGTTAATTCCACCTATAGAAATGCAGGGTATGAGGGAGAATCGTTGATGCTCACAGGGGATTTGAATTTGGCCGATGTAGAGTGGGTTGTACAGTACCGAGTTGACGACCCTTTTAGCTATTTATTCAAAGTACGAAATGCCGACGAAACACTGCGTGACATTTCCGAAGCCGCCATGCGGCAAATTGTAGGTGACCGTACTGTAAATGAAGTATTAACGGTAGGACGTGCGGATGTAGCTTCACAAGCAGAGGTGATTATTCAAGAGCTATGTGATGAGTATGAAATAGGACTAAAAATCGAACAAGTAGTGCTTCAGGATATCAATCCGCCAAACCCAGTAAAGCCTTCTTTTAATGGAGTCAATGAAGCTCAACAGCAACGCGAAACGTTGATTAATCAAGCTCGTGCCGATTATAACCGAATAATTCCACGTGCAGCTGGTGAAGCACAAGAAACTATTCAAAAAGCAGAAGGATATGCCTTAGATAGGGTTAACAGAGCGCAAGGGGAGGTGTCTCGATTCAATGATCTATATGAAGAATACATTAAAGCACCTGAAGTAACAAAACGGCGAATATTTTTAGAAACTATGCAGGATGTGATTCCTAATATGGGGCAGAAAATTATCACCGATGACAAGGGGAATTCTGTTATACCATTACTTCAGTTGCAAATGGATGGTGCCCGTCAAACTAACACAAACAATAATAACTAGGAGGATTGACATGAAAAATTTATCAAAAATAGGTACAGCCATCCTCACATTTTTTACTGTTATTATTGTGATGGATGGTACTTATGTAGTAGATGAAACCGCCCAAGTTGTGATTACACAGTTTGGTAATCCAGTAGGAGAAGCTATAACCGAGCCTGGACTCAACTTTAAAATACCTTTTATTCAGAAGTCCAACTACTTTGAAAAAAGATACCTAGAGTGGGATGGCGATAGAAATCAAGTTCCAACAAAGGATAAAAAGTTCATATTTGTCGATACCTACGCTCGATGGCAAATTATCGATCCGTTACTGTATTTTCAGCGACTAGGTGATGAAAGGGGAGCACAATCTCGCCTAGACGACATTCTAGATGGAGAAACAAGAAATGCCATCGCAGCAAACGACCTAGTGGAATTAATACGTTCTACCAACCGCGAGCCTATTTCAGAAGGTATCATTGCTGACATTGTGAATGATTCGTTAGAAATTATTCAAACGGGTCGGGATGTGATTCAAGAACAAATCCAGGAACTTGCTAATCAACGGGCATCAGACTTAGGTATTGCCATACTAGATTTTCGATTCAAACGAATTAATTATGTAGAAGAAGTACGACAAACTGTGTATGACCGTATGATATCTGAACGAAATCGAATTGCTGATAAATTCAGATCAGAAGGTCAGGGGGAATCTTCTCGTATTAATGGGGAAAAAGAAAGGGAACTACTGCGTATACAATCGGAAGCATTCCGAGAGGCGGAAACCATTCGTGGTAAAGCCGATGCTGAAGCTGCAGCAATTTACAATCAAGCCTACAACCGTTCCCAATCTGCCAGAATACTGTATGACTTTACCAAAAGTATGGAAGCGTATGTAAGTACCATTGATAAGGAAACTTCACTTATTATTTCGACAGATAGTGAGTTTTACAAGTATCTTAATACCATAGATCAGTAACAGTTTACTATGGTTTGTTGAGTGAGGGTTAATCTCATTGAACTTCAGACATTCAAAAAAAGGCATCATCTTAATTGATGTGTGCCTTTTTTAATTTCAATATTTATCCTACCGAGGATGGATTAGTGTAGGTTAACCGACACTCAATGGTTCTCTGTATGAGTCAAATGACATATCCAATAATTCACTTAGAATCAATTTAGCGTTTTCTGTAGAGATGACAGCGCCTAGTTTAATAAGAATGCTATAGAGACCAGTGTGAACTCGGCTAGTATATAGAAAGTGTTTAGAACCCCTAACTTCATTTGACAGCGGCGCTTCTTTTGTGAAATGCCTTATTTCATTATCAAAGTCAGGGTTGCTGAAATCAAAAAAATCATACCGATAGGGTTTTGAAAACATAATCCCATAGTTCCGAGCGAAATTATAATACTCGTCTTCTTTCGATTGAACTTTCGCATTTGGGTTAATGACTTCTAGTTTCGTGTATAACTCTCGAATGGCCTCTTCATCATCACCCAAGTGACAGGGCAAGAGTTTAAGATAATTTGTAAAAAATTCGTCGGGAAACAACTTAACACACCCGAAATCAATAATTCCCAACTTACCATCATAGGTAAATAAAAAGTTTCCGGGATGGGTATCGGCATGAACGTATCCTCCAATTCGTAATTCTTCATGAAAGAACTCCCAAATGAGTTGTCCGAAATGGTCACGTTCATCTTGAGAAGGTTCTTCCTTTAAAAAATCACCCAAATGACGCCCTTCAAGAAAACTCATACACAAAATTCGTTCTGTTGAATACTCCTGTATCCAATTAGGTATAAGGAAACGCTCACTTCCAAAACGCTCTTTGAATGCCTTGATTTGTGCTCCCTCGTGTAGGTAATCGGTTTCAATAAGGAGAGTTGAACGAATCTCATCAAAATAAGGATCAATAACCTGGCCTTTTTTGATAATTCTGCGAGCTAAAGATTTTGCAACGGCCATATCCGAATCAATAGTTTCTCGAACATTTGGATATTGAATTTTGATAGCTACTTTTCTGCCGTCTTTAAGCTCGGCTTTATGCACTTGCCCGATAGAGGCAGCAGCAAAGGCATCAGCTTCAAAATGTGCAAAAATCTGCTCTGGATACTCACCCAGTTCTCGTTTTATAATGGCTCGCACTAACGCCTTGTTAATGGGTGGCACACTATATTGAGCTTGGGTCATCACCTCAGCAAATTCTTCAGGCAAAAAGCCTTGATCCATGCTCATACCTTGAGCAATTTTAAGTGCTGTCCCTTTTAATTTGGTGAACTCTCTAAATACCTCACGAGCATTTTCAGAATGGAACTCTTTTGCACTTTCTTCTTTGCCCGTTATTCTCTTTTTGAGATAGCGCTGAGCATAATTAGTGCCCACTTTTAGCCCAGTTTTAGCTATAATTCGTCCACGTTCAAATTTGGATGATGGAAAATCACTCATGACTTATGTTTAAAAGTAGTGTTTAAGGTCGTAAAGAAATACTTACTGAAATCGAAGCCCTTGTCGATTAACTCACTATACATCACATCTTCGAATAGGCTACTGGCTCTATCAACCAGTCCAATAGTACGTTCTTTACTGGTCGATGAATCACGAATCCAGAATTCTACCAATGCAATAAATTGTGTGGTCATCCAACGGTAAAACAGTGGACGAGTGACCAAGCCCGCTGTGATAGATAAATTACCGTCTCGAGTTAAAAAGTCTTTATAAACCGAAGAAACTTCATCAGCAAAATCACTATTTACTCCCTTGCTTGCCACTAATCGGGTGAATGTATTTTTAACAAATAGCTCGTGGTCCGAAAACATCTCTAGCATGGTGTAAATAAAGTTTGCTAATTTTTCACTAATCACTAGCCGATGAAAGTCATCAATCTCGTCGATCATTGCCCAATATTGAAAAACCATCGATGGATAGGCGTAGGCGAGCAGAGCATCTTTAGTTGGGAAAAGTTCATATATCTGTGCGGCACTCAATTCACTGGAGTTAATCAGGTCGCGCATACTTAGTCTACCTTTTTTTTGGTACAACTCAGCAGCCAATAAACTCAACTCAATTTTGGATGTGATTTTATCTGTCTTATTTTCCTTCATATACGCTCTTGTATGTAGGTCTTCCTGAATGTCTGAATAGGTGTATCACGAATAGCATGAATGATTAATCCAGTGGTTTAGTTTAATTTTAAAATCAACAAATAATGTTTTTGAACTCTAAACACGCCAGATAGATATTTATAACAGTTGCTATGGGTGCTTCGTTCGAGCCTTTGAGCATATTTTGGTAAAACCTAACCACAATGTGAATTCATTAATTCATGGAAAAAAATCACCGACGAGATGCTTTATTTTTGACACTATCAGGAGTCTTTTTAACCTCTCTTGTATTGGGTAATGTTATTGGAACCACTAAATTTGTCACAATCTTCAGCCTAGATTTACCTTCTTGGTTACAAGCCTTAACACCTGAACTCGTTAGAAACGGTAGTAACTATACCATGAGTGTACCAGCTGGGGTGGTTGCTTATCCATTTACCTTTCTTGCTACTGATCTAATAAGCGAGCTTTTTGGACGCAAACGAGCCCAAATGCTAGTATGGGTTGGTTTCGGAATGAATGTATTTATGCTGTTGCTCATGAGTATTAATCACTGGTTACCAAATTCTTCTGGAGTTAGTGGCGGACTGGATTTATTTGAGGGAGTGTATCAATTTATGGTTGGTAATACCATTGCCTCGATGATTGCTTACCTAATTGCCCAAAGCGTAGACGTTCGTCTTTATCATTTTTGGAAACGATTAACCAAGGGCAAGCATCTTTGGCTCAGGAATAATGCTTCGACAACAGTTAGTCAATTAGTCGATTCAACAGCAATAATAACTATTTTATACCTTGCAGGTAATCTAGGTGGTGCAATTGATAATGTGGGTGCTGTCATTATACTCATTCTCAATTCCTATTTATTTAAGTTCTTTTTTGCTTTGTTCGATACCCCACTAATGTACTTAGGCGTTCGTTTGTTGAAAAATTACGATGAAGATAAAATCGAATAAGCTAGTTAGCACTATCTATTCTATACACCCCATCACCTTTACAGAAAAAAGTGAAATTAAATTTGGTATAGTACTCTTCTTCGTTGTAAATTTAAAATCCTTTTAACGGTACGATTTGCTGATTTAACTCTTCGGGATTTAATCAGCTTTTTTTGTCTTAAGGCAACATGTTCTTTAACATATTGAGCATAAAACAGATTGTTTGTGCGAGCTAGAACTTGATATTCTTTTGGATGATCAGGGCGTAGGGTTGGACTCGAAGGTTTTATATATAATTTTACCATGGAGAGTTTGATCCTGGCTCAGGACGAACGCTGGCGGCGGGCTTAACACATGCAAGTCGAAGGAGAAGGTAGAAGCTTGCTTTTACTGGAGACTGGCGGACGGGTGAGTAACGCGTAGATAACCTGCCTATAGCTGGGGGATAACACTGCGAAAGTGGTGCTAATACCGCATAATGCAGCGGGGTCGCATGGCCATAGTTGTTAAAGGTTTCGGCCGGCTATAGATGGGTCTGCGTGCTATTAGTTAGTTGGTAGGGTAACGGCCTACCAAGGCGATGATAGCTAGGGGGTCTGAGAGGATGATCCCCCACACTGGGACTGAGACACGGCCCAGACTCCTACGGGAGGCAGCAGTGAGGAATCTTGCGCAATGGGCGAAAGCCTGACGCAGCCACGCCGCGTGCCGGATGAAGGCCCTATGGGTTGTAAACGGCTTTTACTAGGGAAGAACGAGAGGGTTTTGATCTTCTGTGACGGTACCTAGTGAATAAGCACCGGCTAACTCCGTGCCAGCAGCCGCGGTAATACGGAGGGTGCAAGCGTTGTCCGGAATCATTGGGTGTAAAGGGTACGTAGGCGGGAGCCTAAGTCTGGGGTGAAATCTTGCCGCTTAACGGTAAAATGGCCTTGGATACTGGGTTTCTTGAGTGCAGAAGAGGCAGGTGGAATTCGTGGTGTAGCGGTGAAATGCTTAGATATCACGAAGAACATCAGTGGCGAAGGCGGCCTGCTGGTCTGCAACTGACGCTGAGGTACGAAAGCGTGGGGAGCGAACAGGATTAGATACCCTGGTAGTCCACGCCGTAAACGATGCATACTAGGTGTTGGCCTTAGGGCCAGTGCTGCAGTTAACGCATTAAGTATGCCACCTGGGGAGTACGTCGGCAACGATGAAACTCAAAGGAATTGACGGGGGCCCGCACAAGCGGTGGAGCATGTGGCTTAATTCGATGCAACGCGAGGAACCTTACCTGGGCTAAATCCACAGTGATGTCTTCTGGAAACAGGAGGTCCCTTAGGGGCACTATGGAAGGTGCTGCATGGCTGTCGTCAGCTCGTGCCGTGAGGTGTTGGGTTAAGTCCCGCAACGAGCGCAACCCCTGTGGTTAGTTACCAGCACATAATGGTGGGGACTCTAGCCAGACTGCCTACGCAAGTAGTGAGGAAGGTGGGGACGACGTCAAGTCATCATGGCCCTTACGTCCAGGGCTGCACACGTGCTACAATGGTCGGTACAATGGGTCGCCACCCAGCGATGGGGCGCAAATCCATAAAACCGATCTCAGTTCGGATTGGAGTCTGCAACTCGACTCCATGAAGTTGGAATCGCTAGTAATCGCGCATCAGCAATGGCGCGGTGAATACGTTCCCGGGCCTTGTACACACCGCCCGTCAAGCGATGGAAGTCAGGAGTACCTGATGTCGGCGTGCCAACCTTCGGGGGGCAGCTGCCTAGGGTAAGCCTGGTAACTGGCGCTAAGTCGTAACAAGGTAGCCGTACCGGAAGGTGCGGCTGGATCACCTCCTTTCACGGAGAGTCTGCTAGCTGTGAGGCTAGTGCCGCTTTACGTATGGCTCGTTACAAGCAATCTGTTTTATGTTTAAACTGGGGGCATGTTCGCGGGGTGCGCGGATAGCTGACCGGGGCTTGTAGCTCAGGTGGTTAGAGCGCACGCCTGATAAGCGTGAGGTCGGAGGTTCAAGTCCTCCCAAGCCCACAGGGGTGTGATGAGCTGAGTGGGGGCTATAGCTCAGCTGGCTAGAGCACCTGCTTTGCAAGCAGGGGGTCCGGGGTTCGAATCCCCGTAGCTCCACTGGAGAGTTCTTTGACATAATGAAGTAGTAACAATGTAAATACGAAGTGTATGTTGCGCGCCTGCGAGGGTGCGTGGTATATGCGCCAGAGGTAGTTGAGGGTCCTGAGAGGGATTCTTGACGCCACAATTGAACCTAATTACTGTGAGGGTGCGTTCGGGGTTTTGGTCCTTTAGGGGGCTGGAGCTGCGAGTGCAAGTCTTATAATTGAAGTGATTAAGGGCACACGGTGGATGCCTTGGCATGCAGAGGCGATGAAGGACGTGTAAAGCTGCGAAAAGCCACGGGGAGCTGCACAAAAGTGTTGATCCGTGGGTGTCCGAATGGGGCAACCCATCCCTTAGGGGATATCCTTTCGAGGAGGCATACGCTCTGAACTGAAACATCTAAGTAGGAGCAGGAAGAGAAAACAATAGTGATTCCCTGAGTAGTGGCGAGCGAAAGGGGAGCAGCCCAAACCGGACCCTATGGGGTTCGGGGTTGTAGGACCTGCGGGAGTTGTGTTATTGGAAGTCGAATGGGTCTGGAAAGCCCAGCCACAGACGGTGATAGTCCGGTAGGCGTAACGATGACATGATGGCGGGTATCCTGAGTAGCGCGAGGCCGGTGAAACCTTGCGTGAATTTGCCGGCACCATCCGGTAAGGCTAAATACATCTGCATGACCGATAGTGAACCAGTACCGTGAGGGAAAGGTGAAAAGAACGCCGAGACGGCGAGTGAAATAGTACCTGAAACCGTGTGCTTACAAGCGGTCGGAGGCCCTTTTGGGCTGACGGCGTGCCTTTTGTATAATGAGCCTACGAGTTACTCCTGTTGTGCGAGGTTAAGCCCTTTCGGGGTGGAGCCGCAGCGAAAGCGAGTCTGAATAGGGCGCGGAGTACGACGGGGTAGACGCGAAACCAAGTGATCTATCCATGGCCAGGGTGAAGCGAAGGTAAGACTTCGTGGAGGCCCGAACCGGTTGACGTTGAAAAGTCTTCGGATGAGCTGTGGATAGGGGTGAAAGGCCAATCAAACTTGGAGATAGCTCGTACTCCCCGAAATATATTTAGGTATAGCGTCTGGTTTTGTCTGCCCGGAGGTAGAGCACTGATTAGGCTAGGGGGCTTCACCGCCTACCAACCCTAGACAAACTCCGAATACCGGGCCAGAGCCGCCAGGCAGTCAGTCCTAGGGTGATAACGTCCTAGGGCGAGAGGGGAACAACCCAGACCACCAGCTAAGGTCCCTAAATGATGGCTAAGTTGATCAAAGAAAGTTGAGTTGCTCAGACAACTAGGAGGTTGGCTTAGAAGCAGCCATTCCTTTAAAGAGTGCGTAATAGCTCACTAGTCAAGCGACTCGGCGTCGATAATAATCGGGCATAAGTCATCTGCCGAAGCTGTGGGATAGCAATATCGGTAGGGGAGCATTCCAGTCGGCGTAGAAGGAGATCTGTGAGGGTCTTTGGAGCGGTTGGAAGCGAAACTGTAGGCATGAGTAACGATAAGACAGGTGAAAAACCTGTCCACCGTAAACCCAAGGGTTCCTGATCAACGCTAATCGGATCAGGGTTAGTCGAGACCTAAGGTGTACCCGGTGATGCCGGGGAAGCTGATGGCAAAGCGGTTAAATATTCCGCTACCCTAGCAAACGCTAGGCTAAGGCGTGACGCAGAAGTGACACTCCCGCGTGCCGACGAATGCACGTTGAAGGGTGTAGGCTAGAGAGTAGGTAAATCCGCTCTCTGTGAAGGCTGAACCCCGACAGTACCCGGAGTCTTCGGATGAAGGGATAGTGGAGGTAATCCTGCTGCCAAGAAAAGCGTCGTAGTTTGTTTGTTAGGCTCGTACCCCAAACCGACACAGGTGGGTGAGGAGAGTATCCTCAGGTGCTCGAGTGAATCATGGCTAAGGAACTAGGCAAATTAGATCCGTAACTTCGGGAGAAGGATCCCCCTGGTAACAGGGGCGCAGTGAAAAGGCCCAAGCGACTGTTTACCAAAAACACATGTCTCTGCTAAGCCGTAAGGCGATGTATAGGGACTGACACCTGCCCGGTGCCGGAAGGTTAAAGAAGGGGGTTATCTTCGGAGAAGCTCTTGACTGAAGCCCCGGTAAACGGCGGCCGTAACTATAACGGTCCTAAGGTAGCGAAATTCCTTGTCGGGTAAGTTCCGACCTGCACGAATGGTGTAACGACTTGGGCACTGTCTCGGCCATGAGCTCGGTGAAATTGTGGTATCGGTGATGACGCCGATTACCCGCAGCGGGACGAAAAGACCCCGTGAACCTTTACTACAACTTTACATTGGCTTTAGCTGTAGCATGTGTAGGATAGGCGGGAGGCTGAGAAGGGACGTCGCCAGGCGTTTTGGAGCCACCCTTGAAATACCGCCCTTGCTACAGGTGAAGTCTAACCCGCAGGCGGGAACAGTGTATGGTGGGTAGTTTGACTGGGGCGGTCGCCTCCTAAAGAGTAACGGAGGCTCCCAAAGGTACCCTCAGCACGGTTGGCAATCGTGCGTAGAGTGTAAAAGCATAAGGGTGCTTGACTGCGAGACATACAGGTCGAGCAGGCACGAAAGTGGGGTTTAGTGATCCGGTGGCACCGCATGGAAGGGCCATCGCTCAAAGGATAAAAGGTACTCCGGGGATAACAGGCTTATCTCCCCCAAGAGTTCATATCGACGGGGAGGTTTGGCACCTCGATGTCGGCTCATCGCATCCTGGGGCTGGAGAAGGTCCCAAGGGTTTGGCTGTTCGCCAATTAAAGCGGTACGCGAGCTGGGTTCAGAACGTCGTGAGACAGTTCGGTCTCTATCTGCTGTGGGCGTAGGAATATTGAGGAGGGCTGCTCCTAGTACGAGAGGACCGGAGTGGACGCACCGCTAGTGCACCTGTTGTGTGGTCGCATGCATCGCAGGGTAGCTATGTGCGGAAGTGATAAGCCGCTGAAGGCATCTAAGCGCGAAGCACGCTCCAAGATAAGTATTCCCTATGAGCCTCCTGGAAGACGACCAGGTTGATAGGCGGTAAGTGTACGCATGGTAACATGTTTAGCTGAGCCGTACTAATCAGGCCACTGGCTTTATTTATAGGGCTTGCACCTGTGGCTTTGCCTCGGGTGTGGCCAAGCCATTAATTAGACACCATTGAGCGTTTTACACCGCTACTACTTGCGCGCTCTGCGCGTCCCCTTCCCAGGGGCATTATGCCAAAGAATTGTCCAGCACTTTAATTTTGTGAGGTGGCTATGGCACAGGGGTTCCACCCGTTCCCATCCCGAACACGGCCGTTAAGCCCTGTAGCGCCGATGGTACTGCATTGCGGTAGAGTAGGTCGCCGCCTCCTCTTTTTATAAGCCTCTCCGAGCCCCGCTCTGAGAGGCTTTTTTATACCATACTTCATGGAAATAGTATGGTAGAAGCCCAACTGAATCCTTACATTTAGCTATGGTTGTCCAGCTACATAGAATAAATATAGTACTATCGGATATACGTTCTATTCAGAACACAACGAAATCTTTTCAGTTCATATTTGTGATGTTTTTGATGGTACTCACTTGCTTACTCAATTTGAATATGGATAAAGTGCACGCCCAGGTAATTGATGAGTGGAGGGTCTATTCTTCCTTTTCCACTGTAAATGATGTTGAGGTAACCGATCAGGGATATAGATTTGTTGCAACTCAGGGTGGTCTGGTTATTACAGATCCTTTAGGTGTTAATACCACACTAACTACCATGGATGGGTTACATCGTTTGGATATACAAAAATTGGCCTATCATCCGGCATCGAAGCAATTGTTTTTAGGCTATATGGATGGTGCAATTGATGTGTATGACTCAGAATATTTAACTGTACAAACTCTTAATGATTTACTTAGAGTTGATCAGTACACTTCCAAATCGATTCGTGATTTTGTTGTTTATAATGATATTCTGTTTGTAGCCACAGAATTTGGAATTATTGAGTTTAATGTAGACGACTTATACGTCCAGCAAAGCTACGTAGGTCTTGGTAATCTCGATCGAGGCACGCCTGTATATGCGTTAGATATTTTGGGAAATGACATTATAGCAGCCACATCTAGTGGAATTGTCACAGCTAGTTTGACAGATAACTTAATTGTTAGTGATTCATGGACTGTATATACATCGGTGGATGGTTTGCCAAGCAATCTTGTGAAAGATGTTGGATTTTTTAATGGTGATGCCTATGCCGTTGTGCAGGAGTCCTTGTATACATTCGATGGTGTGCGTTGGATCAAGGAAGAAGGAATAAATTATCTTCAATCACTTGACATAGTTCACCAAGCTAATGGCCAAGATCTCTTGTTGGTATTTAATAACAGAATCATGCGCCGATCAACCTATACATCGACTAAGATATATCGGGTCGATAATGTTCGAGGTATTCGTACCGGTACTATGTTATCTGATCACCTGATCATGGGTACGACGGATTTAGGGTTGTTAGTATTTACTAGTCCCACTGATTGGGATCAATTTGTACCAGTTGGCCCATATACTAATTTTTTTGTGGGTTTGGATTGGTCTAATGGGCGCCTATTTTCAGCATCATCCCAAAATGTTACAGGCGACAGAATCATTGATCGATCTAAGGGATACTCGTTTTTTCAGGATAGTTCCTGGGTAAGTTATAATGCCCAAAATACTGAATTATTGGACCAAGAGAATTTTAAACAAGCATTTACAACAGCCCAAAATAGCACTCATTATTTTATTGGCTCTTGGGGAAGTGGGGTAGTTAAGCACAATAAAACTACCAACGCTGTACAAGTATATAATGCATATAACAGTACCATTCGAGGGTGGGAAGCTGATAATCCGGATTATACGGTAATTTCAGGTTTATCTGCAGACAGTAAAGATCAGGTTTGGCTAGTCAGTCGGTATGGATCAGAGCCGCTATATGTGTATGAACCAAATCAAGATACTTGGCTCGCACATTCTAAAGATAATGCAGTGAGTACACTTGATGAATATGTAGACTTGTTCATCGATTCAAATGATTATAAGTGGATTTCCCTTCAAAGTTCAACAGGAAATGGCGCAGGTTTGTTAGTCCTTGATTCCAACGATCCTATGAATACTCAAGATAACCGTGGGGTCAAACTTACTACTTCAGCCGTTAATGGTAATTTACCAGATAATAAAGTCACTGCTTTTTTGGAAGACAAAAATGGGGAAGTGTGGATAGGCACGGCACGAGGGATTGCTCGGTTTCTATTTCCCAGATTCATTGTAGATAGTCAACGGTCATCTGAACTTCAATCTCAATGGTTATTGAATGAAGATACTTCTGCTGTTTCACGATATTTACTGCGTGACAGTAATGTGAGTGCCATGGCAGTAAATGGTGCTAATCAGAAATGGATTGGGAGTGTAAATCAGGGTTTATGGCTGTTGAATGAAGAAGGGAGTGCCATTCTGAAGCGTTATACAGAAGACAACAGTCCGTTAATTTCAAATAATATTTTGTCCATTACAGTAAACGAAGAGTCAGGCGAGGTGTTTGTTGCCACCGATAGAGGATTGGTAAGTTTTATTGATATAGCACAATCCCCCAAGACTACAATGGGGTCATTAAAAATCTATCCCAATCCGTTTTTATATGATCAACATGAGCGAATCATAATAGAAAATTTAAGCGAAGCAACACGAATTAGAGTACTTGATGCGGGTGGAAATGTTGTACATGAAATACAAGCAAGCGGTGGTCGTACGCAATGGGACGGGTATGACTCAAGTGGTCGTAGACTCAGTAGTGGGGTCTATTTTTTAGTAGCCTGGGATGTCAAAGAAGGTGAACGGGGAGTTGGTAAAGTTGTTATTATCAGATGATATGATCCAAGAATCCTCGACATATACTTCAAGCTCAAAGGGAGCCGCGGATGCATCAACCCGAGAGGATGTATTAAGCCAATTGGATTTAAGTGCAGTGATTATTCATTATCAAACTCCGGATTTGCTGAAAATAGCGGTCGAATCATTTAAACGGTTTTACCCTCAAACTCCACTTTATGTAGTGGATAATGGCTCGGATTCAAATGTTGTTGATAAAATAGAAGAGTGGATTGGGTCGCAATCTAACACGGAATGGGTTCGTTTGTCTAAGAATGTGTACCATGGGCCAGCGATGGACTTTGCAGCGCGACAAATAGTGAAATCGAAATATGTCTTTTTTCTAGATAGTGACACCGAAACAAAGCAAGGATTTTTTTTAGAGAGGATAGTGGAGCATTTGGAGTCTGATGAGAAAAATTATGCCGCTGGGATGTTTAATCGAGTAAATAAACGGGGCTTTAGTATCAACAACTCATCAGGGGAACTCATTTTGCAAACGCCATACATGGTCGTGCGTCGGGCTTTATATCTTAAATTCCCTCCTTTTATTCATCATGGTCAACCCACTCTTCAAAATTTTAGAGAAGCCTGGGAAAAGGGATTTAAGTTGGTGGAATACCCAATGAGCAATTACATTAATCATTTATGGCGAGGAACCGCTAGAAAGACGGGTTATGGTTTAGGTTGGCGGGCAAAGCTGGAGTACATTCTTAATAAGGTTGGGGTCTAATGGCTAGAAAGATTGACATTAGCATCGTAATTGTTAACTACAAAGTGAAGGAATACGTCTCCAATTTGCTTAGTTCAATTCGAAAAGCTGCAGATGAATATGCGGTTCAGATATTTGTGGTAGATAATGATTCTGGGGATGATTCAGTTTCTTATTTACAACAGCGCCATCCCGACGTAAGTTATATTGCAAATAAGGACAATTTAGGATTTGGTAAGGCGAATAATCAGGCGATTAAACAGGCTAAAGGCGAGTTTACTTTGATTATAAATCCAGATACCCTTGTTAGTGAGGAAACCTTATCTACCCTTATTTCTCATATGAGATCTAATCTTGAATGTGGGGCGGCAGGTTGTAAAATTCTCAACCCAGATGGTAGCTTTGCACCTGAATCTAAGCGTTCTGTACCCACTATTTGGGCAGCGTTGACAAAGTTCTTGGGTTTACACACGATATTTCCGAAATCACGTTTATTTGGCCAGTATTATCTTAGTTGGCTTGCAGAAGATCAACAGGCGCAGGTTCCCGTCTTATCGGGCTCATTTATGTTTTGGAGAACAGACCTGTTACAACAATTGGGGGGTTTTGATGAACGTTTTTTTATGTACGGAGAGGACATTGATTTGTGCTACCGCGTGCAAGATACCAGCTATCATATTGACTATGTTCCTTCCACCTCCATCATTCATTATAAAGGGGAGAGTACAAAAAAAGGGGATCTACGCTATATTCGGATTTTCAATGAAGCCATGTATTTGTTTTTTGATAAGCATCAATCCTCGCGATATAGTGCCTTATTTAAAGCAGTAATATTTTCAGCAATTTGGGTAAAAACTATTTTTTCGTTTGTTTTTAGTCGTTTAAAAGCGATTTCATTGATTGCAGCCGATCTGATACTGTTAAACATCTCAATTATTTTGGGTTTCTTAATTCGGTTTCAATTCAGTGTTGAAATTTTCAGTGACCTGCAGTCTTTTCAGTTTCTTTGGGTCAATCTTTTGGCCTCAATTATATATCTGTTAATGGGGGCGTTGCTAGGTTTATATCGGCATAATAATGACTCTATTTCTACCCCTTTAAAAACCCTATTTTTTTCTTATTTAGGAGTAGCTGCTATTACGTTTTTTGCAAGAAATCTAGCCTTTTCTCGCTTATCTCTTTTAATTGGTTTTGGGGTTTCAGTGACGCTGATGATTGGATTGAAGCTAGTTCAGATAAATGCTAGAAGGAATCAAACATATGCCAAAGGACAAATAAAGAAATCCAAAATTCTTCTAGTTGGTACTCAAGCAGATGCCAAAGAACTTATACCTAAAATACATTCTAGACCAGATTGGAATGTGGAGGTATTAGGATGGGTTCAAACTGATCATAATTATGGGGAACAGGCACAAGAAAATGAACAGAAAATAAAACACCAGAAAGCAATAGCAAGTACTCTTGGTTCATTGAGTCAATTAGAGGATTTAGTGAAGGCGTATCATGCCGATCAAGTACTATTTTCTTTGCGCACTATGTCATATAAAGACATGCTTCGAGTCATTTCTACCTTGAAAGATGTATCGGTACAGTGCAAGCTCATTCCTGATAGTATGGATTTTATTTTAGGCCAATCTAAAGTCGAGTACCTGGAGAGTTTACCTCTGGTTGAGGTAGAACTTGCATTAAATAAGCCGGTTAATCGGTTTATCAAGCGCGTTTTTGACTTGTGCTTAGCCCTTCCTTTTTTTGCATTACTCTGGCCATTAGCTCTTCTTGCAGGGATAAAAAGGCCGAAAGGCCAATATTTTTTAGAACCATTAGCTAAGTATAAGTGGCATAACCGGAGTTTATTTTTGCTTGGTATACTATATGGACATTATTCATGGGTAGGCTCAACCCTTTCGGTTCAAAAAAAATATCCCAAGCATAGTGATGAACAAGAAGGAGGATTAAAACCGGGTTTAACTGGCTTGGTGCAGCTAAATCAAGGGAAGCTTCAACAAGGTCAAGATGCAGAGCATTATCAGCTGTACTACATGCAAAATTATTCGTTAGGTATGGATATGGACATATTATTGAAGTCTATATTTCAACCATTGGATAATTGGGAATAAGGTTGGTCAAACAATGAAGTTCTAGATTTTTGACTCTAGTTGGGTAACCATATGTGGATACCAAGAGGCAAAAGTATCATTTTTGATGTGTTCTCTTACTTCTTTCATGAGCCATAAATAAAATTGTAAGTTATGTTCCGAGGCTAAGTTCATTCCAAAAAGTTCGTTACTTTTTAGCAAATGATGAACATAGGACATTTGGTACTTTTGACATAAATCGCTTGGAAAATCTGGGTCTAAGGGTGCGTGATGGTTCTTCCACTTAGAGTTCCTGAGATTCACTTTCCCTTCTCGTGTAAATATAGTTCCGTTTCGGGCATTTCTAGTAGGCATAACACAATCAAACATATCTACCCCACGAGCGATGGATTCCAGTAAATTAGCTGGTGTGCCTACCCCCATAAGATATCGTGCCTTTTCCTTAGGTATGACATCGGTGTTAACGTCGGTCATTTCATACAACAATGGAATAGGTTCTCCAACACTGAGCCCACCAATTGCAATACCTTCAAAATTCTGTTCAGCCATAAATTCAGCGGAGGCAATCCTCAGATCTTTGTAGGTTCCACCCTGTACAATGCCAAATTGAAATTGGCTATGCCCGTAAAGAGCTTGGGTCTCTACAAATTGTTTCCTCCCCCTTTTTGCCCATCGATGGGTCAATTCCATAGAATTTTTTGCATATGCATAATCACTTGGATATGGTGGGCACTCATCCAGAATCATCATGATATCGGAACCTAAGATCCTTTGAATATCTACTATATATTCTGGGGTAAATGAGTGTTTAGAACCGTCTAAATGACTTTTAAAATGAGCGCCTTCCTCATCTAAGGTTCGTATATCTGAAAGGGAAAAAATTTGATACCCTCCGGAGTCAGTTAATATGGGTCGGTCCCAATTCATGAAACCATGTAATCCACCGGAGGCATGTATGACTTCGGTGCCAGGTCTTAAATACAGATGGTAGGTGTTGCCCAAAATAATTTGGGCGTGAATAGGGTCTTTTAAACGATCCTGTGACACACCTTTCACAGTTCCAAGTGTCCCTACAGGCATGAATATGGGTGTTTCTATGACTCCATGGTCAGTATTTAAGCTACCTATGCGTGCTTTGCTTGTAGAACATGTTTTATGTAGTTGAAACAAAATAAAGGCATAAAGTGGTTTCAGTTCTATATACAGACTAAAAAATCCGTACTTTTTCAGATATTTAAATTACAAATCTAACCATCCATTTGCTTTCTGTGCAAAGATATCGCGAAGTTATATTGACGAGTGCCCTTGATTACTTGCTTTTATTAGCAAGTTGGTTCGTCTTTCATTCCTTTTTTTCGGCTTATTTAGATCCTCGATTGGCTGATTTTGGCTTAGCTGTGATTATTGCAGGAGTAATATTTAGCGGGTATTGGCTTGGGGTGTTTGTTTTATCAGGGTTGTATAAGGGTTTATATTTGATCTCTAGACTCGACGAATTTACTCGAGTAGTAAAAGCCGTGATATTGGGAGGGCTGGTGCTGTATGTAGTTTGGGATCATTGGTTGTTTATTGATGGCGGTACCCATCACGGGCTAATTTTTTCTTATTGGGCAATTATTTTGGGGGCTACCATTATCAATCGTTTTGTCATTAGAACTATCCAACGTTTGTATGCCCAACAGGGTAGGGGGCTGCATAGAACATTAATTGTTGGAACAGGTTCAAATGCCAAAATGGCCTTTGATGATCTTATGCGTAACAAAATTTTGGGCATGGAAGTAATTGGATACATTCAAGTCAATGGAAAGGGTCCCGATGCTGGATCAGGTATTTATCCTGAGGATGTGATTGGGCAACTTTCTGACATTGATCGAATTATCGCCGAGTATAAAGTTCAGGATGTCTTGGTGGCAGTAGAAGCTAATGGCCGTGAAGATTTAGTTGGGATTATTTCTAAATTGGATAATCCGAATGTTCGCTTAAAGCTCTTACCTGATTTTTATCAAATTGTGAGTGGTCTATCCAAAACGAATCAGATTTTTGGTATGCCAATTATTGAAATTTCTCCAGAGCCTATGCCGTTGTGGGAGAAAGCTGTTAAGCGATTGATGGATGTGACTATTTCGGTGGTTGTATTGATTATGTTAGCCCCCTTATTGCTATTGGTGGCTCTATTTATTCGTTTAGGGTCTCCTGGACCTGTTATTTTCCGTCAAGAACGGATTGGACGAAATGGTAAACCCTTTGTTATGAATAAATTTCGCACGATGGTTCAGGATGCTGAACGAAAAACTGGACCTACGTGGGCAATAAAAAACGATCCAAGGATTACAAAAATTGGTTATTGGTTGCGCAAATTACGTATTGATGAGCTACCTCAACTCTACAATGTCATTCGAGGGCAAATGAGTTTAGTAGGACCTAGACCTGAACGGGAACATTTTGTAGAGCAGTTTAAAAATCAAATCCCATTATATATGCGACGATTACGAGTTCGCCCAGGGATTACAGGGTGGGCTCAAGTTAAATGGAAATATGATGCTTCACTGGACGATGTTAAAGAAAAAACCAAGTATGATTTGTATTATGTCGAAAATATTTCGTTACGTATGGATATAAAGATTATTATTAACACATTAATCACAATGATTAAAGGTAAAGGTCAGTAAGCTAAAATAAGCCCATGCAGAAACACCCCTTAATCATTATCCCGACCTACAATGAAGCGACCAACGCCGTACGCATGATTCATACGCTCATGGCTTTGAATATGAAGGTGGACATACTTTTTGTGGATGATGGATCTCCAGATGGTACGGCGGGAAGAATTAAAGAGCAGCAGCAAGCCTATCCAGATCGTATACATTTAGTTGAGCGAGAGGGTAAATTGGGTTTAGGGACGGCCTATGTCCGAGGTTTTGAGTATGCTTTGGAACATGACTATGAACTAGTTTGTGAAATGGATGCGGATTTTTCACATCCACCAGAAGATGTTCCTAGACTCATCGAATCTGTTCAAGGCGGAGAAACAGATATTGCTATAGGGTCACGTTATGCCAACGGAATAAGTATAGTAAATTGGCCTCTGAGTCGACTTATTCTATCGTATGGGGCCAATATTTATGCACGATGGATAACAGGCTTGCCTGTAAAAGATACCACCGCAGGCTTTAAGTGCATCCATCGTCGTGTTATAGAGTCTATTTCATTGGATCGAATTAAATCCAATGGGTACGCATTTCAGATAGAACTTCATTTTAGAGCTTGGAAAGCTGGATTTAGATTGCAAGAGGTGTCCATCATATTTAGGGAACGAGAAGAAGGAGTGTCTAAAATGTCCAAAGGCATTGTTCGAGAGGCTATTTGGAGGGTCTGGGCCCTTAAAATCCGGAGTCTATTTGGTCGCTTGTAAGAAGGTGTTTTCGCTGGCAACGTTTGCATTCGCAACGGGAGGGTGCAAAACACATCAACCAGAGAAATCCACTTTTAGATGCGGGGATTTGCTATATTTGAGTAAATTTAATTTAATTGTACATGCAGTATTTAGATTTTGAACAACCCATTGCTGATTTGGAAAAAAAAATCCAAGAGTTAGAACAGCTTTCTTCGAGTAGTGAAGGAGTCCTAAGTAAGGAAGTGGAGAGCTTGAAGACTAAAGTGGAAAGCCTTCAAAAAAATATTTTTGAGAATTTAACTCGATGGCAACGGGTTCAGTTAGCACGACATCCAGAGCGCCCCTACACTCTAGATTATATTGAGCGTATTTGTGATCGTTTTATTGAATTACATGGCGATCGATTTCATGCTGACGATAAAGCGATTGTGGGTGGACTTGGCCAGGTGGATGGCCAAACGGTATGTATAATTGGGCATCAAAAGGGAAGAGATACCGCTAGCCGTACCTATCGTAATTTTGGCATGGCAAATCCAGAAGGGTACCGCAAAGCGTACAGACTAATGGAGATGGCAGAAAAATTTGGTATACCTGTCGTTACACTGGTTGATACACCAGGAGCTTTTCCAGGACTTGAAGCAGAAGAGCGTGGACAAGCAGAGGCAATTGCCCGAAATCTAAAAAGGATGGCTATGCTAAAGGTACCAATGGTGACTATTATTATTGGGGAAGGTGCGAGTGGTGGTGCCATTGGAATTGGTATGGGTAATGAGGTCTATATGATGGAAAATACTTGGTACTCTGTCATTTCACCGGAATCTTGTTCTTCTATTCTTTGGAAAACCTGGGATTATAAGGAACAAGCCGCTTCTGCATTAAAGTTAACGGCCCCTGATTTGTTGGAAATGGGTATTATTGATGGAGTGATCAAGGAGCCTCTAGCGGGTGCGCATCGAGATTATGAGGCTGCTTCCAATGCAATAAAAAAACAGATGCTTAAAAGTTTATCATCTCTATCCAAACAAAACCCGGAAAAACTTATCGAACAAAGGATAGCAAAGTATTCGGCGATGGGACGTTATAAATAAACGATCATGGTCCAATTCCCTGACGGCTTACCCATTCTCAGCTTCGAACATCGATTACGAAGTAGGTATAGTGAAACTGATAAGATGGGCTATGTATATTATGGGCGTTACTTAGAGTATTTTGAGGAAGCCCGCACCGAAATGATACGAAGCATGGGTGTGCGTTATAGCACCATGGAAAAGGATGGGATTATGTTACCGGTGATACACACCGAAATTGATTATAAGCATCCGCTTTACTACGATGAAGAAATCCTCATTAAGGTGCATGTATATACGGTGCCCTCTGTTAAGTTGGTTACCTATTATGAAGTGATAGCCCAAGAACGAGATCAGCTTTGTGCATTAGGAGAGGTGAGTTTGGTGTTCATGAATTCGGTTACTAGAAAACCATGCCGGGCACCTAAATATTTACTTGATGCCCTTTGAAATGGTACAATTTTCCGCACAGTCCGAAATTTCCAGTAGAGCTAATCTCGTACTGTTAATTGGTAGTAGTTTTCTAGCGATACTTGCCTTGGGCCCTGGATGGTATGCCGATGATGTTTTAGCCCCTTTTCATTGGCATTATTCATTTTTTTCTTGGGTATGTCATCAGGATCCAACTCGTTCATTTGATTTTATGAACGCCCAGATGGCTGTATGTTCCCGATGTATAGGCATATATGGTGCCTTTGCTCTTGGATTTTGGTTGAAAGGTTTAACTGTAAAGTTTGAAATTTGGCCAGCAAGAGACCTAGCATTGCGTTTGTTCCTTTTATTTTTTGGGCTAACTGGTATTGATGTGTTATTTAACGCAGTGGATGTTTGGACAAATACTCACTTTTCCCGATTATTATTAGGTGCTTTTATTGGGCTTATGGCCTCTGTACTAATTAGCTCTAAAGATAGTTTTTCGAAAAACGTATAACTTTAGGTGAATTATTACGTATAAATATCTGTATTTGTATGTGTTTAGAGGTACTATTGTAGGACGAAAGAGCGCCTTGGCCATTGAAACTGAATTAAAAATGTAAATTAACTAAATACACTAACCAAAAATATCAATTAAAATGACTACTGAAACCACACATCATGGCATGCCAAGTTACTGGAATGCTGTTATCACTGCGGGACTGATTACCGCCATTGTATACTCCATAATAGGATTGGCGAGTGCCTATCTAACTATTGGGGGGTCTACTGGAGCAGGGCAAGGCCTAGGGATTAGCGCCTGTTTAGTTTCATCCATTGCTGGGGTGATTGCCAATCGCATGTATGCAAAAGGATTTAATCTTACATATCCTATTGGAAAAGGGGCATTATTAGGATTTTTGGCTGGATTAGTTACTCTAATCGTTGGAACAGCAATCTCTTTATTTTGGACAGAAATCATCGATACAGGAATGAACGATGCACTCATGCAATCTACCATGGCTAACTTAGAAACCCAGGGATTAACCCAAGATCAAATTGATCAAGCACTATCTTTTAGTCCTGAACCAGGCTCAATGAATGCTATACTCGCTCAATTTGGTATTGGATTCGTTAGTTTAAGTATTGTCAACGTAATTTCTGGTATTATCAGCGCTAAAATATTTGCCAAAGAAGAAGAGTAACGCTGGTCTTTTTTTGTTTATCTACAAGAGCTGGCTCATTGGGTCGGCTCTTTACTTTTAACTTTTTTCCTAGTCATGTTAGAATACCCCACTACCATCTCTAATAATACCAATAGATCTTGGTATGAACGCCATGGGTTTAATCTTGGTGTAATGGCGATTATTTGGGTCTTTCTTGCCCTTATTGCTTTTAACGTAGTGGCAGGTCTAGTTGGGGTCATTGCTGCAGTTTTTCTGGTGGACGATCCTACCAATATTGAGGCTATAATGCAGGTAATTAGTGAGCAAATAACGGTCTTTTTTTGGATTAATACCACCAGTCAAATAACCGTATTTGCACTCGGATCTTTGTTGGTAACCCGTTTGGCGGCTGAGCCTGGAGCTAGAAGGCGCTTTTTGCGGCTACAAATTAATTCGGATACCCATAAGCATATCTTATTGGCTATTGTATTAACAATAGTTGCCTATCCTACGGTTATTATGCTAGGATGGCTGAACGCTTTTTTACCAGTACCAAGTTGGATGGCCGAAATGCAACAAAGTATGGACGAGATGATCAATAAATTATTAGGCTCGGAAAATATCTTATGGATGGGCCTTTTTCATATTGGACTGGTCCCCTCTATTTGTGAGGAGATAATGTACCGTGGATATGTTCAGCGTTCGCTAGAAAAATCGTGGGGCATATGGACCGCTATTATAGTATCAGGTCTCATCTTTGGTGCTTATCATCTGCAAATCACCCGAATTTTACCACTCGCAGCCCTTGGCATGTTATTCGCTTACATAACCTATGTATCAAATAGTCTTATTCCTGCTATGGTAGCTCATTTAGTGAACAATGGAGGTCAGATTATTTTGAATACTATCTACCCTGAAATGTTTGATCAAGAACTTAATGCCGATACCGATTTACCATGGGCGTGGATTTTGTTTGGAGTTGTGATACTGATTACGCTATTAAGTATCTTTCATAAACGATATTTGGCAAGCACACCTTCGTCATTACCAAATACCCCCGAATAATTAGCGGAGTATTCCATGTTTACCAACCCCAAACCCAACGCGATACAAGATTGGACGTGTATTTTAGAAAGTACTCAGGAATTTGAGGTGAACCTAGCCCATAACTTCCTAACGGATCAAGATGTTCCTTCACAGATTCTTTCAAAACGTGATACAGCTTATAGTTTAGTGGTTGGCGAAATGGCACTGATGTATTTATATGTGCCCAATGAGTATGCTGAAAAGGCTATTGATTTACTAGAGAGTATTTCAGAAGAAAATCTAGATGGTGCATTTGAGGACGAGCAGCTCGATAATGAAAGTGATCCAACAAAGAAGGCAGCTGATCATTCCAACCAAACTGATCTAGAAAACGAGTAAAATGAGTAATTCAGTCAAGCGAATTCTAGTAGCCTTACCTGCTGCTATTCTTTTTGTATGGATGGCGTGGTTGGGAGGGTGGTACTTCAAAACAATGATCATAGGAATTACTCTGCTCATCCAGTTTGAATTGATAAGACTATTGGATGGGGCATTGACTCCTAGCGACTCAATTTTCCCTTATTCGTTTGGGTTGTGGGTTTTATTATCAACAGAACTCCCTTATGTGTTTGAGATTGGTTTGCTTCTTTTTCTACTGTTTGTTTCAAGGCAAACATTTAGTACCTCTTCCGCTAGTATCCCAAAGCTAAGTTCAACCTTTTTTGCTGGGCTCTATGCACCCCTT
This sequence comes from uncultured Balneola sp., assembly GCA_902529365.1. Classification (GTDB taxonomy): domain Bacteria; phylum Bacteroidota; class Rhodothermia; order Balneolales; family Balneolaceae; genus UBA1275. Next base: position 74,498 of record CABZWK010000006.1, on the reverse strand, counting down.
GGTATGCTCAGTCTAATATTGATTGACGACTTTGGGACAAAAGTGGATGGATTTATACTAACCATTATGCTGGTATTCATGGTTTGGGGAGCAGATAGTTTGGCTTATTTTGGAGGCAAAGCCATTGGTAAGCATCCATTAGCGCCTACTATCAGTCCTAATAAAACCTGGGAAGGCTTAGTATTTGGGTATCTAGGAAGTGTGATAGGTATGCTCTTAGTTTATTTTGTGATGCCTTTTGATAAGCCCTTGACGCCTTTAGAATTACTTCCCATGGCAATATTGGCAGCTACCTTTGGTCCCATTGGAGATCTACTAGAAAGCAAAATCAAAAGAAAAGCGAATGCAAAGGATTCCTCGGCTTTAATTCCTGGGCATGGAGGATTTTTTGATCGGTTTGATGCTTTATTACTAGCTGCTCCAGCTGCGTACGTTTATATTCGATTTATATTTTAATCGACTAATTGGGTTTTTGCTTGTTTGGTATTTCCATATATGCCATAAATGATCAATATCATCAAAACACCATTTTTTGCAAGGGTAGCATTAGGGCCAGAAAGTATATCAAATGCACCAAAACACCCACAAGCTGCTACCTGAGTTCCTTGGAATTTAAAAAACAATAGAACAGAGGACAGCGATAAAATTAAGAGTGTAGATGCGAGATAGGACCAAAAAGTGTAACGGTTAAATAGCAATAGAATACCAAGGGCTAACTCAAGGATTGTTATGCTAAGAACAATGATTCCTTTATACTCAATGAGCCAATAAATATTCATGCTCAGTAACTCAACTAAATATTGAGCATCACTGCTGTCGATGAATTTGCCGATACTGGATAGTATAAATATGGCTCCCACAAAGATTCGCACGCCAGTATGTAATGAAAATGAAAGATGCACAGCAGAATGGAATTGAAGATTTTTTAGTTACTCAGACTAAATATACTATGTTTGCGATAATGTCTTTGAGATTATCTGGCGTATATAGGCATAGCTAGATTTATGTTAAAATTGTTTTGTTTTATGTTGAATCTACTTAGTCGAATTAAAAAAAAGAATATTTAAAACAGACTCAGGCAAGACATTTTTTAAATAAGTGATTATATAAACGAACATAAAATAACGAAGTTCAAGTAATCAATGATTAGTTTGATAAGCTACTTTATTTGTGCAGTAACCTTCGAAAAGGATAAGGTAATATGGAAAAAAAAATAGTAGTGAGTGGTGGTACCGGATTTATTGGTTCGGATATTTGCAAACAACTTCTACAAAAGGATTATGAACTTATACTAATCACCAGGAATCTATCCAAGTATGGAATGGATAAGGCTAAGAATTTACGTTACGTATCCTGGGATGATTCCTTAAATGCAATTATGGATGAGGCTGATGCGGTCATTAATTTAGCTGGTGAGCCTGTAATTAGTGGTCGGTGGAATGAAGAGGTGAAGAAAAAAGTCTATGATTCTCGCATCCATTCCACTCGAAAACTTGTCCAAGCAATGGGAATCTCAACTAATAAACCTAGGGTATTTATTTCCGCCTCCGCATCTGGTTATTATGGGAATTCTGGAATAAACTGGCGCGCTGAGGAGGATTCACCTGGGGACGATTTTTTGGCTAAGGTTTGCGTTGATTGGGAAAAAGAGGCGCAGGCAGCCAAAGAGTTAGGAATAAGAGTAGTTCATCCTCGAATTGGAATTGTTTTAGGTCACGATGGTGGAGCACTTCAGAATATGCTCACATCTTTTCGATTAGGTTTAGGTGGGTCTATTGGACCTGGAACTCAATTCATGAGTTGGATTCATCTCCGGGATTTAACCCGTGCTATCATTCATCTCTTAGAAGAAGATGGTATTCAAGGGCCCGTGAATATGTGTGCTCCTGAACCTATAACCATGGATGTATTCACTCAGGTGTTGGCTAAAACAATGCATCGCCCAAATTTACTTACGGTTCCAAGTTTTGCCTTAAAACTTCTTTTTGGGGAAGGTGCTCAGCCAATTTTGGACAGTATTAGGATGAAGGCAGGAGTGTTGGAGTCCATGGGTTTTACTTATGTGTACGAAGATTTAGAGGAGGCACTTATCGACTTAGTGTAGTAGAATCTGTGAATTGAGACCGTAGTAGTAGCAAAAGCATTTTTAGAAGCATTTATTCAAACATTCTATTCTGCATGAGTAGTCAAAGAGGAACTACTTACAAGAATATTTAATTTTTCCGAGTATATTTGAATCATGAATAACATCCCATTTTATATAGATGGTGTATACGGCGGTTTTATGCGAGTTGAGGGTATAATGCGCCTAGAAAAAGACGGATTATATCTAGAATTCCAGGTAAAAGATGCGTTGGTAGAAGCATATAAATCATCTGTTAAAACACATCTTCTGGCCTTAAAAGATATCGATGCCTTGGATACTAAGGTGGGATGGTTTCGCTCCCGGCTATGGATCTATGCGCAAAGCGGTAAAATTCTCGAGGTAATTCCAGGTAATGATCTAACTCACCGTGTTTTTTCCTTTAAACGAGCGTATAGATCTGCTCTAGCAAATTTGGTTTCTCAGCTCAATTTGGAACTTTCCGAACAAAAGCTAAAGGAACTCGACGAAAGGTACCGGTTATCGTAAACTCGACGAAAAGGTAATTCAGGCAGTTACTTATTTTAGATAGCCTTTTTTATGCAATAATTCTGCATTTAGAACAGCCCCTCCAGCCGCACCGCGAATGGTATTGTGGGCCATACATACGAAATTAATGTGAAAGAAATCACCTTCTCGTATTCGCCCGATATGTAAACTCATCCCTTTATCGCGATCAGCGTGGAGTCGGGGTTGAGGATAATTCTGTTGTTCGTGCAGATGATATAGTTGAGCAGGAGAGGTGGGTAAGTCAAGGTCTGCAATTGGGTTTGGATATGCCTTCAGAGTTTGAATGACTTCTTCTACTGAATTGGGTTTAGTAAAAAATCTACAACTCACTGCTGCCATATGTCCATTAAGTGTATGAACCCGTGTACAAGTGGCATCCACCGTAAATGAAGGCTGATCAATTTGCGTTGCGTTAAAGGTTCCCAATATTTTTTGGGTTTCAGGAGCAATTTTTGGTTCTTCACCTGATATGAATGGAATGACATTGGCAAGAATATCTAAACTAGGCACTCCAGGGTAACCAGCGCCAGATAGCGCCTGCAAAGTGGTCACGGAAAGATTTTTGAGACCAAACTGGTCATGTAAGGGTTTGAGTGCGAGTGAAAGCGGTACAGCCACACAGTTCGGATTGGTTACAATCCACCCGGATCCATCTTGGCTAAAGTCTTGATGTGAAATGAGTGAGATGTGATCGGGATTTACCTCTGGAATTAATAAAGGTACTTTGGAGTCTTGACGATAATTTTTGGCGTTGGAAATAACTGGAATACCTGCTTTAGCAAAGCTGGCTTCAATGTCGGTTGCTACACTTGAGTCCAGCCCAGAAAATACAAAATCAACAGTGCCAAGGGTATCAGGTGTACAATGTTTAACCGTTAAATGAGCTATTTGATCGGGTAGGGGAACATCTTCAATCCAATTCACAGCGTCAGCATAGGGTTTACCTGCAGAACGTTCAGAAGCTCCTAATGCAGTGATAGTAAACCATGGGTGATGTGCTAATAGGCGAATAAATTTTTGACCAACGGCGCCGGTAGCGCCTAGTATTCCTACGTTCATATGTTCATTAGAGTGAGTGAAAGATGAGAGTATTGAGTATGTGAACACAGTTAATGAGCCTCGTCATTACCTAACTGTGGACTGAATTGGTAAAATAGTATTTTTAAACAAAAAAGGGTTCGAAAATAGCCAAATAGAATTGGTATCTTTCTCGAATCTCAATCATCAATAATAAATGTAGTACGATGTCGAATGTAGATAGTTTAGATACCATTGTGTCCTTGGCCAAAGCACGAGGGTTTATTTTTCAATCCTCGGAAATATATGGCGGCTTAAGTGCGGTGTATGATTACGGACCTTTAGGTGTTGAACTCAAGCGAAATATTCGTAATGCATGGTGGAAGGAAATGACGAAGCGCCACGAAAATATTGTGGGAGTGGATGCCGCAATATTTATGCACCCTAAAGTGTGGGAAGCCAGTGGTCACGTTGCAGGGTTCAACGACCCCATGATTGATGATAAGCAGTCTAAGCGCCGTTATAGGGCGGACATGCTCATTGAGCAATATATTTTTAAGCTGGAAAAAGACGGTAAAACTGACAAGGCGCATCAAATCCAACAGCAATTGGATACGGTAGGAACTCGAAAGAGTTTGACCGAAGATCTCTATGATATTATTATAGAAAACGAAATTAAATCACCTGATTCGGGTGCCTTTGATTGGACACAAGTCAGACAATTCAACCTCATGTTTAAAACGGCCTTTGGGGCGACTGCCTCTGAAGATGATGCGGTGTATTTACGACCAGAGACCGCCCAAGGTATTTTTGTAAACTACAAGAATGTACTTGATTCTACCCGAGTAAAAGTACCTTTTGGGATAGCGCAGACGGGTAAGGCATTTAGAAACGAAGTGGTGGCTCGACAATTTGTATTTCGTATGCGAGAGTTTGAACAGATGGAAATGCAATACTTTGTAGAGCCAGGTACCGACGAGAAGGCGTATGAACTCTGGCTTGAGAAACGTCTAGACTGGCATAAGAGTATGGGAATTAGATCAAAAAACCTTCGTTTTGCCCCACATCCACCAGATAAATTGGCCCATTATGCACGTGCAGCGGCCGATGTGCAATATCAATTTCCTATTGGGTGGCAAGAAGTGGAGGGAATCCATAACCGATCGGATTTTGATTTAACCCAACATCAAGAGTATTCTGGTAAGAAAATGAAATATTTCGATCAAGCGCAAAATAAGCGTTACATTCCCTATGTGATTGAAACCTCCATTGGGCTAGACCGTTGTACCCTCATGGTACTTTCGGATGCGTACCGAAAAGAAGAAGTGGACGGTGATTCTAGGGTGGTGCTAAAAATGCATCCCAAATTAGCGCCTATCCAAGTGGGTGTATTTCCCCTGGTTAAAAAACCTGAATTAAAGGAACTGGCAACTCGAATTAGTAGCAATCTGAAAGAAGACTATTCAGTGCAGTACGACGAAGCTGGATCTATTGGCAAACGTTATAGAAGACTAGACGAAGCCGGTACTCCATTCTGTGTTACCATTGATTTTGATGGATTGGAAGATGACACCGTAACTGTACGCCACCGAGATACCATGGATCAAGAACGAATATCAGTTGGACAATTAGGTCGATACATTCATGAGCACATGAATTCTTGGCAGACTCCTGAGGAGTATTAAGATGCCTGGGGGAGAAGCCTATAGGCAATGAAATTTAAGTAATGCTAACAAGGCTGTATCACTCGTTAATTGATAACGAGTGAGAATAACTTACTCGGTTTCCATCGTTATACCTATTACCCCACAACCAACTCTTGGGCCGGAAGCTCCTGAAGGCTGTGATATTAAATCGTCTTCACCGCCATGAACTATTATCCCTCGACCAATTATTTCATTTAGTACAATTACTTCATCTATGTAATCTCTAATGCCAACTCCATCTTCATTCACTTCCAAATTACCCATTGCTCCCATATGGCGGTCTACAGATTGTGGAGAACCATGCTCAAATCCATAAGGATTAAAATGTCCTCCAGCTGATGTTCCGTCTATTGCAGTACAATCTCCAAAGGTATGGATGTGAAACCCATGCTTTTGACCAGTTAGTCCATACACTTCTGCTTTGACATGTACGCCATTTTCTGCTTGCTCAAAGTAAGCAACCCCTGAAATATTGCTATTATTTATAGGATTTATGATAGCAACTGCTTTTGTTAATGAAGGAGTATTTACCATATTTTGAACATTTTCTTTTTGTGTGCAACCACTTGCTATGATAACAAGAGCAAGGGTAAAGCTACTAAGGCAGAATAATCTGGTTGATGTGTTGAGAAAAGTCATGTTTAAGAAGGTTAAGTTGATGTAATGTTAGAATTATAATCTAATAAGATATTGTATTGGCTGGTTAACTGAAATTAGTTATACAGTTTTTGCTTGATTAATGATAACCGATTTAATTTCTCAATCATTTCAGCATATAGATTGGCATTATCTCTGGCAAATTCTCTCAAATGGCGATTATGAGCTCTTTGCTTATGGCTATTCACCCATTCTTTGAAGCCAAATAAGCTAAAAAAGCTGGCAACCCAGTAAATCATTACACCTTCAAAAGATATCCCAGTTATCCATAACACTAGGGTTATAAGGACTAGGCTCAATGGAAACAGAAATATAGCGAGCAAAAATTTAATCGAAGAATCAAAGGTATGATCTTTTATGGTATTTCGGATTAGATTATCTATTGGAATGTAAGCGATACGAAAATTCAAAAACCCAAGAAGGATGAATGGACTCAGCAGTAGTTTTTTCCATAATGGGCTTTGTTTACCTGAGGTATACTCTTGAAGCCGACTTAGGTCAAGATGCTTTTTTTCAGCCATTTCAATCAGTTCTTGAGCCGCCAAATAGTCCTCTTCGGAAGCTAAATCGTCTAACTTTTCGTTGAGAGGGCGCACTTTTTTGGGATCTATTAAGTGCGATCGATCGTCGGCTAAATCATCCAATATCAATTGGTGTAAGAAATAGTGTTGAGCATTTTGGACATGCATCGTACACGCTTTCATAACTTTTGCCACATCATTTTTTAGAACATTAGCCGCTTTACGTTCGTCCTGCTGAAACAACTCTTGGTACTTTTTCATAGGAATGGGATCTCCATAGACCACCGTTACATCGTTCCGGGATTCTTTATGTCGTGTGTAATTTACTCCAATAGGAACAACATGTAGGTTCAAATCCCAATTATTTTGTTGTTCGGCATCGAAAGCAATCCTAGTAAAACCTTTACTAAGGGGCCTAATACGTCGATTTAAATTATGATTTGCTTCAGCGAACACGAGCACTGCATAATTTTTTTCAAGCATACGAATACAACGTTCAAAAATAGCGTTATTTTTGGTTACGGAGCTGATACCATCCCGAACGCGGTACACTGGAAGCATGTTTAAGTTTTCCAAAAACCATCTCATAAACGCACTACTAAAGGCCTGAGCCCGCGTTAAAAAGAAAGTATATTTCCAATTAGTACCCACTACCAATAACGCATCCATGAAAGAATTTTGATGATTTGGGATAAACATCACAGGCGTTTTTTTAGGAATTTTTTCCCGCCCAATAGAACGGATCTTACGATAATAAAAGATGAGGCCCCATTTAGTTATGATGACTCTGACAAATTGATAAAAAAGATAATTTTTACGCATGATATTTAATGGGTTGGAACCGTTTTTTTGATTTTAGTCCAGTAGGCGGTGACTGCAAATCCAGCAATTATATGCCAAATACCCCACCAAGCTGCAATTAAGGCCATTCCTCCTAATGAATCAAAGAAGCTAAATATAAGTAAAAGGCCGAGTCCTGAATTCTGTATACCTGTTTCTATGGCTAAAGATCTGCAATCGGCAGGTGGTAGTTTAAACAGTTTCCCCCAGATATAGCCTCCCACTAAGGCTAAAAAATTATGCAAAAAAACCAATCCAATAACCAGGTGAACGTAACCCAAGAAATGCTCAATATTCATGCTAAAGGCCACTACGACAAAACCGCCAAAAAAAACTATCCCAAATCGTTTAATCCATCCGGTCCAACGCATAGCATAGTTTTCTGCATAACGCCTCACCACCATTCCCAGTATCAAAGGGATACCTAAAATTAAACCAATAATCTGAAACACTTGAAAAAGCCCAACCTGTACTTGTCGCAGAATTTCAGCGGTCGGTGGATATAAACTTGCCCAAAAGGTGAAATTCAACGGAGTGGCGATGACCGCCAGTAAGGTTGCGATAGCAGTAAGGCTTACCGAAAGGGCGGTATTTCCCCCAGCCAACTGAGAAAAAAAATTTGAAATATTTCCACCGGGACAAGCAGCTACCATCATCATACCCAAGGCAAAACTAGGATAAGGTTCAAGTAACCAAATAAGTGCGAAAGTAATGGCTGGTAGAAATAGAAACTGAGATATACACCCCGCTAGGACCCCTTGCGGTTGTTTTGTGATGGCCTTAAAATGGGAGATTTTCAACTCCAAGGCTACCCCAAACATAATAACGGCCAAGGACAGATTCATGACCATGAGTCCGCCGCCGCCAAGATTCAGTTGAAGAGCATCTATTGTTTCGTTCATCGGAGAAAAGTACTGAATTACTAGTTAAGCCGCATAGCTGCTTATGAGTCAAGCATAACATACTCAAAACCCCAAAAAGTAAACCGCTAAAAAAATCAACCAGGTAGTGAGGCATATGGATGAATTTCCCATCCCACCCTTAATCGTTGCTCAAGACCAATACTAAGTTCGTTCTGAAGCATGATTCTAGCCGTAGCCGCTATCATTGCCGCATTATCAGCGCAATAAGCTAAAGCGGGTTGATGTATGATGAAGCCGTTTTTTTTTGCCATTATGGCTACTTTCTCGCGCAGCATTGAATTGGCGGAAACTCCTCCGGCAAGCACTGCGCGAGGGATAGAATACACTTGCATAGCGCGCTCTAGTTTCGCTACCAATACTTCTGTAATGGCATGACTTACACTTGCGCAAATATCGTTAAAATGATTCGATATAAATGCATCATCTTGATCTTGAAGGTAATACAAAACACTGGTCTTAAGTCCTGAGAAACTAAAATCTAATCCTTGATGAATTAGACCCCTTGGGAAGGCATGAAAAGTGGGGTTACCTTCTCGAGAATGAGCATCCATTAAAGGTCCAGATGGATAGTTTAGTCCCAGAAGCTTCCCAATTTTGTCAAAGGCTTCGCCAGCGGCATCGTCTCTGGTTTTGCCAATTATTTCGAGTTCATTCGAGCTATTAAGCTTGGTCAGCTGAGTGTGGCCACCAGATACGGTCAAGGCAATTAGTGGATAGTTCAGAGTATGCTCAATGGTATTAGCAAAAATGTGCGCATCCATATGATTCACTCCCAACAAAGGAATCTGATGGGCTAAGGATAGACCTTTGGCAAAGCTTAAACCAACCAATAGTGAGCCTATGAGGCCTGGGCCCTGGGTAACGGCAATTACATCAATGTCCCTAATATCTAGCTGCGCTTCTGTCAACGCCTGCTTGACTGTTTGGCTAATGGTTTGATGATGAGCTCTTGAAGCGAGTTCAGGAACAACCCCACCAAATTGGATGTGAATGGATTGAGAAGCAATTACATTGGACAGCACTCCCGCCTCGGTTAATATTGAAGCGGCAGTATCGTCGCAAGAAGATTCAATGCCAAGGATGTTCAAGATAAGCTTACGTATCTTTGTTGTCTTCGTCGACAACTTCAAAGTCGGCATCAACGGCATCATTATCATCTGATGGGGAACTCTCATCTCCACCCGCCGCATCACCTGCGGCTCCGGCAGCGGCTTCCGCCTCAGCCTGCGAAGCTGCATAAATCTCTTGGGAAGCCCCTGCCCAAGCGGTATTCACCTCTTCCATGGCGGCTTCGAGATCTTCCAAGTTCTCCGCATTGTGCACTTCTTCAAGTTTGGCAACAGCGTCCTCTATGGCTTTTTTGTTGTCTTCTGAAATTTTATCGGCATACTCTTCAAGTTGCTTTTTAGTTGAGAAGATTAATCCATCGGCCTGGTTCATTTTCTCCACTTTTTCACGAAGCTTTTTATCCTCGTCTTCGTGATCCTTCGCCGCTTGTTTCATTTTTTCGATTTCCTCATCCGATAAACCGGAGGAAGATTCAATGCGGATGGTTTGTTCCTTGCCAGTACCTTTGTCTTTGGCAATAATGTTTAATACACCGTTCGCATCCAAATCGAAGGTTACCTCAATTTGAGGCATGCCACGAGGCGCGGGTGGTATGCCATCTAAGTGGAAACGGCCTAGGGTACGGTTCGCTGCCGCCTGCGCACGTTCTCCCTGAAGTACGTGAATTTCAACGCTGCTTTGGTTATCTGCCGCGGTTGAGAATACCTGTGATTTAGAGGTTGGAATTGTGCTATTGGACTCAATAAGTGGGGTCATGACCCCTCCTAAGGTTTCAATACCTAGAGTAAGAGGAGTTACATCTAAGAGTACAACATCGTCCACTTCGCCGGTTAGAACTCCACCCTGAATAGCGGCACCAACAGCCACCACTTCGTCTGGATTTACTCCTTTACTTGGATCTTTTCCAAAGAATTCTTTAACGGCTTCTTGTATGCGAGGGATTCGGGTCGAACCACCAACTAAGATAACTTGATCAATATCACTTTTACTTAGGTCAGCATCTTTTAGAGCTTGCTCACATGGCTTAATGGAACGCTTCACAAGGTCGTCTACAAGTTGTTCGAATTTTGAACGACTTAGGTCGATGTTTATGTGCTTCGGACCATCTTGGGTAGCCGTGATAAACGGAAGGTTAATGGTTGTTTTCTGTGAGCTGGATAACTCGATTTTGGCTTTTTCGGCAGCATCTTTTAATCGTTGCATAGCCATGGCATCATTTCTGAGGTCAATACCATCCGTGTTTTTAAATTCATCGGCTAAAAAGTCTATGATTCGTTGGTCAAAGTCGTCTCCACCCAAGTGAGTGTCACCGTTGGTTGACTTTACCTCAAAGACTCCGTCTCCTAAATCAAGAATAGAAACATCAAAAGTACCACCACCTAAGTCATATACAGCAATAGTCTGATCGGTCTCTTTCTTATCAAGACCGTAAGCTAGTGCTGCAGCAGTGGGCTCATTGATGATACGCTTTACTTCCAAACCGGCAATTTTACCAGCCTCTTGAGTAGCTTTACGTTGCGCGTCATTAAAATATGCGGGGACGGTAATAACGGCTTCGATTACTTTCTCACCCAGATATTCTTCGGCGGTTTGTTTCATTTTTTGAAGTACCATAGCCGAAATCTCTTGGGGTGCGTATTTACGATCATCAATCTCTACGCGTGCCGTATTGTCATCTCCTTTAACTACTTTGTAGGCTACTTGCTTAGTCTCTCCGGAAACCTCATCGAACATACGCCCCATAAATCGTTTAACGGAGGCAATTGTTTTGTCTGGGTTGGTAATGGCTTGCCGCTTAGCAGGAGCTCCTACCATACGTTCACCATCTTTTGCAAAAGCTACTACAGACGGAGTAGTACGCCCACCTTCTGCGTTTTGAATAACGATCGGTTCATTGCCTTCCATTACGGAAACACATGAGTTGGTAGTTCCTAAATCTATTCCAATTATTTTTCCCATTGCTGTATCTTTTTACTCGTTCGTTGTCATTAAATTTGTTGTTAGTGCTACTCCAGCACGATAAATCTGGCGTTATTGCACAGGTATATGAGTGGTATCCTCATCGGTACTATCCATTGGAAGCTGAATGGTTAACACCCCGTTTCGAAAGCTGGCAGTGATATTACTAGCATCGGCTTTTTCCGGAATTGCAAATGAACGCATGAATGCACCTGATTTTCGTTCTTTTCTCTTGTAATGTTCATTTTCCGTCAATTCTACCTCTCTTTCCCCGCGTACGTTAAGTATATCTTGTTTACGGGTAATCGCAATTTCTTTTTTTGTGAGGCCCGGTAAATCCATTACAATGCTAAAGGTCTTGTCCGAAACAATAAGGTCAGCTTCCGGTCGAAAATCTTTTGCTTTTGTAGATGTGGGAACTACTCGCTCAACGAAATCGTGAACCTCTTGCCCAAACTTGTGCACTTGCTTTTCAATTTCTTCTCCTAGTTCCTTAAAATCGGATGTTGCTTTCATAATGGTTGGTTTTATAGGTTTGGTTGTTGTAAAGCAATGACCGTACCAAATACACAACAGTAATGAGAATCTGCCTAATTGACCGACGAAATGTCAGATATTGCAAGAAAATCTATGCTAATGCCTCAAATGGGCAATAAAAAAGAGATAAATAAACATAAAAACACAAAGTGAGTCAGGGCCAAAGCCACAAAAATACTTAGTTGCACAGGCTAAATCATTAGCCCCTTAGCAGCTCTAGATGATTCCAAAACTCAGGGTAGGAAACAGCTGCGGCCTTGGCATCTTTAATGGTTGAGGCTTTATTTCCTCGAAGTGCGGCTACGGCCGATGCCATAGCGATGCGATGGTCATGAAAACTTTCAAAATGAGCAGAATCAAAGGCTAGATTGGGGTTCCCGTGTATACTGAGCCCATCGTAGTATTCGTGATAGGATGCGCCAACGCCGTCCAATAATTTAGTTATAGCCATAATACGATCGGTTTCCTTGTGGCGAAGTTCAGCGGCGCCACGAATATGAGAATCTCCATTGGCAAAAGCCATAGCTACTGCTAGTATGGGAAGCTCATCAATAGCGTTGGGTATCCACTCAGGAGGAATATCTACTCCTGTAAGTTCTGTGCTTTGTACCATGAGTTGGGCGACGGGTTCGGTAAAATCAGAGTCGTCTTTGACTATTTTCACCTCGGCGCCCATTTCTTTTAGTATATGCAGAGATGCGATACGGGTTGGATTTAATCCAACATTGGGTAAGGTTATAACTGAATTGGGAACAATAGAACCCGCTACCAACCAAAATGCTGCGGCTGAGTAGTCACCTGGAATTCGATAATTTTGTGCGGGTATTTCATGTGCTTTAGAGGCGTAAATACGACGAACTCCCTGGTTGTCCGTTTTCACGTGGAGTTGCAGTAATCGCTCGGTGTGGTCTCGACTCGGTGTAGGTTCGATGACGCAACTTTCGTCCTCTCCAAAAAGACCAGCCAACAAAATGCATGATTTTAGTTGCGCACTTGGAATAGGTAGGGTGAATTCTAGGGCACGTAATGGGTCTTCACGGCTAATGAATAGTGGGGCAAAAGCACCATTTCTTGCTAATATATGAGCCCCCATTTCTTCCAGCGGGATAATAATTCGAGTCATTGTTCGCCTACTTAGACTGGGGTCTCCAATGAGTTTGATGGATAAGCCTGCTCCGGTTAACACGCCTGAAAGTAGACGCATGGCGGTACCTGAATTCCCGCAGTCTAGTTCATCAGACAGAGCAGATATCCCTTCACGCCCAACTCCATATATGGTTGTTTTGTCACCATCTATTTCTACTCTAGCGCCTAGACTTTCCACACACTTTAGTGTAGTTTGAGGGTCTTGCGCCTGTGAATAGTTATGGATGTTGGAAGGCCCTTCATGCAGCAGTGAAAAAATGGCGGCACGTTGGGCAATAGATTTGTCAGGAGAAAGAGTAATGGTCCCTCTCAAGGACTTGGCGGTGTCAACCGATTGTGAAGACATAAATACTAAAAAAAGGCTAAAGATTTTGTTGTTCAATAAGTGTGCGTGCAGCTGGACCCGCAGGAGTATCAGGATACCGTTCGACAATTTCGTTGAGCATTCCGGAGGCTTCTCCTGTATTACCCAAGCTTAGGTGGATCTGGGCAGCCTCCAACAAAGAAGCTGATACCCATTCATCAAAGGCCTCGAATAGCACCTTTACTCTTGCAAACTCTTCTAAGGCTACCGTACTATTTTCTTCCATTTTACTTAGTATCCCAAGTAAATACTGCGATTCAGCACCTAATTCAGTGGTATTACGATCAGCAATAGGTAAGAGTAGATCACGAGCTTCGCTAAGGTTGGATTGTCCTAGAGCAACTTTTGCCAAACCCAATTGGGCATTGGCATTATTTGAGTTAACTCGAAGGGCAAATTCAAATTGCTCTCTGGCGATGTTAAAATTTGACAGCCCTAACTGAGCGTTTCCCATGCCTATATAGGCTTCCTGTTCAAAGCGATTGCTTATCGATAGAAGGTGTTTGAAATATTCATTAGAAGCTTCGTAGTCACCTTGTTCAAAATATAATAAACCCAGAGAGGTTAGGGCATTAGGGGCCTGGTTAGACCTAGAGAAGTCATTTAAAATCTGTTCGTATGCTTCTATCGCTTTGCCTTGTTCACCTATTTGTTTGTATGATTCTCCCAAATTGGCATAGGCTTGGGGTGCCAACTGGTCGGAATTTGTCACCCGAAGGTACTGCCTGAATTCTCTAATAGCCGAGGGATAATCACCACTCTGGAACGTATTTTCAGCTTGACGAAATCGTAGGCGATCAGCTGTACTGCTCTGGGGATTATCACCCAGAAATTCTTCTAAAATGACCGAAGAACTATCCATTTTACCCGACGATAGTTGGGCATATTGTATACCGTTGATGGCTTGAATAATGTATATACTACGTGGATATCGATCGAGCACCTGTTGGTACGCACCCTCTGCTTGTTCATACTCACCAGCATTGTAGTGGGCATCCCCAATATTGTACTGAGCCCTTGCTGCCCACTCTGTTCCTGGATAGCGGTTAATGACCGCTTCAAACTCTTCTATAGCTTGTTCGTTATTACCTGTTGTCATGTAAATATAGCCTACATTATACTGGGCTTGTTCACGTAGTTTACTGAATGGATAGATACGGAGTAAGCGGCGAAAGGTGCTTACTGCCTCAAAAGTTCTGTTGGCTCTGTAGTAAGAGTTCGCTACCTGAAACATAGCATAGTCACCACCGGGTTCGGCACCGATTGCTTTGTTATAGAATTCGATAGATTTTCGATATTGCCCAAGGGCATAGTAGGCGTCACCAATGCGAAGTTGTGTGTCGGTATCGTAAGGAAAAAGGGCGATAGGAGGTGCTTCATACTCTTTCAAAAAGGATTCTAATGGCCCAACAGCCGCTTCAAAATCCCCTAATTTGAAGTAGCACCAACCTAAAGAATAGAGGGCAGCACCCATCATTTCGTGGGTGGGAAAAAACTCAGTAAACGTTTTAAACCGACTAGATGCCTCAGCAAATTGATTCAATTTATAGTAGCTATCGGCGCTCCAAAATAGTGCCTCAGCGCCCAATTTAGAGTTTGGGGCTTCTGCGTAAATGCTTTCAAAGAGGGGTTGGGCTTGTTCAAAGGCTTGATTTCGATGAAGTATCCAGGCTTTCTGAAATTGAGCTTGTCGTCGTAAGTTGGGATCTACATTTCCCATCGTTTCAGCTTGCTCAAAGGCAGTGATAGCTGAGGTATATTCGTTATTGGCATAAAATATCTCACCAAGTAGCGTATAAACCTGAGCACCATTACTCAGACTATCTTGTTGGCGTATGAGATTGAGTAAAATGGTAATAGCCCCATCATAATCACCTGCCTCAAATGCCGAAATACCCCACTCATAATAGGCTTCCTCTACCCAAATCCCTTCTTTGTATCGATCACCAAATTCTTTGAAGGTGTCCATTGCTCGTTGAAAATTCCCAGAGAGCTTATGGTTTATTGCTTCGTAGTATAACGCCTTTCGGGATTGAAGATCATCTCCAACAATAGCCTTTTCAAAGGATTGTGCGGCCCAATGATAAATACCTTGGCGATGATATAACCAGCCTAAACCGTAATGGGCTGGGGCTTCCCTATCGGTCCCTTTGGTAAGATTTAGATAGCGTAAATAATCCTTAATGGCTTCATCATAATTGCCTAAATAGTTATGAGCTTCGGCCATCAAAAATAAGGCCTTGATGATGGATGCATCATCCAGAAAAATCATTTGGGCATCGAGCGCTTCAATAGCTTCTTGGTAACGTCCTTGTTGATAGTATGACTCACCCAGAGCGGTTCCCACCCCACGAGTTACGGGGTTATTTGGGTAGCGTTCTTTGAGTAATTCAAATGCAGATGAGGTTGAGTCGTATCGATTTTCGGACAAAAATAAACGTCCTCGAGCATACAAGGCTTTTGCTGCCCAATCCGATGATTGAAAAGTGTTGGCTAATAATAAAAATTCATCTCGGGAGCAGTTGAAATCAGCTGCTTCTGCCAAGGCTTCTGCTTTCCAATAGTGCACTTGGGCTGCTGTGTTGGAATCTAAACCAGAGTCCAGTGCGTCTTGGTAGTATTGAGCCGCTTCGGAATGCTCACCCAAACGCACTTTCTGGTGCCCGAGTTCAATGAGTAAGGTGCCGGATTCAATACTCCCGGGATACTTTATTATATAGTCTTCAAAATAAGGCTCTATGTTGGCTGAATCTAGGGCCACTTGACTCCGCGTCCAATAATAGTCTATTTTTGCCACCACACTGGTTCCTATAGGCGAAACGTCCTTAAGGCGTTGAAGTTGTTCGGAAGCCTTTTCAAACCGCCCTTCTTCGTAAGCCTCAACGGCCTGAAAGATTTTTTGGATCTCTAGAATGGGAAGGCTTTGCGCTTGAGCTATACGGTTGTTCAAAGCGGCGATAAGTAACCATAGCGCCAAAACGAGGAAGGTATACAGGGGCCTGTTAGACGCATCTAAAACGGATTTTTTGGTAACGGCTACCTTATACTTAGTTGAGGGTGCCAAGAGCTGCTGCTTTGAAAAATTAAAGGTCCAATAGGCGAATGAGTTCATTGGCTCGTTCATGAAAATCTATGTCTCGCTGCAAATCTCTGTGGGGAGTGTACACTGAGTATCCAAATCGCTCTAAAGTGGAGATGGCATTAGAAACCTCTTCACTGTCAAATTTTATCGTCAACTTACGATGCTCTTTTCCTGGGTTGGGCTGTTGTACCGTTATGGTATGAACATGTATACCTTCGGTTTCTACCAAACGGATAATTTCACTAATTAGGGGTTCATCGGATGGAAGGAGTACATCGACTACTGTTCCTTTTTGGCTCATGTTTAAAAAGTCGCATAACTCTTCTAATACATCGTTGCGCGTGCGAATACCCATATAATTATGGTCATGGTCAACTACAGGCAGGTGATCATTTAGTTCGTGGCTAAAGACTTCAGCTGCACGGAATATATGATCATGTAAACGAATATAAGCGCCTTGTTCAATTTCTTCGGGATAGGCATTGATGTAGTCTTCCAAAACTTTAAACTCTAGACCAAAACTTGTATCAAATAAGAAATGTGCATCCAACAGTCCAATTAACCGGCCCTCACTGGTTATAATAAGGGAGTCCATTTGAGTGTGTTCCACCCAGGCCTTGGCTTCGACAAAGCTGGCGTTTAACTCTAATCCTGAAATATGTTGTTCTACTAAAACGGTCATTTTCTACAATAATTTCTATAATAGAGGGAATGAATGTGACTAGATTATTATCGGGTTCAGATGCTATACTCTATAGTATTCAACATCTTGGATAATTGCTTGAAATCTTTTTCGTCAATTCTACAGTTTATATGAACAAATTCGCCGGTGTATTTTTCATTTTCAACATGAGCATGTTCATGAATGAAAGCAACTGCCTTGTAGGCTTGAATGGGGATATCAAGATCTACCTGTATGTAATTGGATTCAATTTCTTGTTCAATGGCCTCTTCAAGCTCACTGAGCCCGATTCCTCGAATGGCTGAAATATACAATGCATTTGGATACTCACCCCGGAGCATTTCGTGTTGTTTATCATCCATGCGGTCTACTTTATTGAATACTAGTAGCGTCTGTTTATTATTCGATTTTAGCTCCTTAAGCGTTTGTTGTACTACCTCTATGTATTCATGAACCATGGTCGAGCTTCCATCAACTAGATGGATAAGTAGGTCAGCTTCTCGTACTTCGTCTAAGGTTGATTTGAAGCTCTGAACGAGATGGTGAGGGAGCTTTCGAATAAAACCTACCGTGTCGGAAAGAAGGATCTCGTGAGTCCTAAGCTGGTGTCTTCGTACAGTGGAATCAAGTGTTGCAAAGAGTCTGTTCTCGGCAAAAACGCCACTGTCTGTCAAGGCATTCATAAGTGTTGATTTACCAGCGTTAGTGTAGCCTATTAAGGATGCACGCGTCATTTTATCTCTACTTTTACGCTGAGTGGTGCGCTGCTTGTCGAGTTTTTCTAATTTAGATTTTAGAACTCCAATTCGTTGGCCAATAATTCGGCGATCAGTTTCTATTTGAGTTTCCCCAGGGCCTTTGGTTCCAATACCCCCACTTTGACGAGAAAGGTGAGTCCAATAACGGGTTAGTCGAGGTAATAGATATTGTAATTGGGCTAGCTCTACTTGTGTTTTGGCAGCTGCTGTTTGCGCTCTTGAAGCAAAAATATCTAAAATGAGAGCACTGCGATCTAATATTTTAGCGCCGGTAACTTTTTCAACATTCCTAATCTGTGTTAGACTTAAATCATCATTAAATATAATTGTTTTTGCTCCTAAAGCACTCATTTGCCCCTTTAATTCCGTCAGTTTGCCTTTGCCTACGTAGCTGCTAACATCCGGCCTGTTGCGCTGCTGGAGCACCTTAGCTACAGGAATGCCACCAGCAGTGTCGGTGAGTAAGGCTAATTCCTCGAGATGTTCCTCTGCCTGAAATTTTTCCGAACTGAGCCCATAAATGCCGACTAAAAGTACTTTTTCTTTATCAATTTCAGAGTTATTTACGTCGTCTAGCAATCGGTTCCTTTTAAGGTAAAATGAATATTGTGGGCATTAGATGAATCTAAGATTGAAGATTCTTCCAATTAATTGTTGGTAATTCTGTTTCATCCAGCTTCATATGCAACTTAAGGGAAATAATTTTGTTAAATGCCTGAGTATGTGAATGAGGGACTTCAATACGCAGTTGGTTGAAGTGTTCTTGCGTATTTGTTTGGGCATAGGAAAACATGTACTGTATGCCTTTAGATGTTGGATATTCTACATAATCTAAAATGTGATACCATGGGATGGTTTGGGCTGGATCGTTAATGTTTTTTACAATTCCATGATCGGTTATGTAATGTTTGGAACTAAGATAACTTGAGACAAACCACATAGAACCCATCCAAAAATAGCCCAAAAATATAGGATAGTGTAGAGTGTCTTGGAGTATAAATATCGATACCATCGAGAGTAACCCTACCAGTATTAAAAATACGGTGGCAAAAAGAGGGTATCCCATAAGTTTACCCGAACGCCAGTGTAAACGTACTCCCCGAAGTCGAAATTTATTACTGAGTGAATACCCAGCCATCAGCGTAGATGCGAGTGTAAACACTACCAATAAACCAGAAAAAAAATGGACTAAAAACTCATTCATATTGTTGCGGAGTATAAAAAACACTTACCAAGGTTTCCAAGAGTAGAAAGAAGAGGCCAGCTAATAAAAACCAAGTCCATATTTCTCGTCCAAAGCTAATGGCTAGTATCTCAGCACTCAGTTGTTCACTGCTAAGCTCTTCTAAGCTAAGATAAGGACTATCCGAGATTCTTGTTTCCCAAGTTTGCTCATCATAGGTTGTAAAAATGGATTCACTCATAGGTGATAGTAAAGCAATACTTCGTTGCTGAGCATTATTTTTTAATTGGATCCAGCCGGGTTCCCACTCTTCATCGTCAGCACTAAAACGAAGCCCAGAGCTACTTTGTTGCTCTCTTGCGGCCCAAATTTTTTCACCCTGTACAAAACGGGCACCCGTCATACTTCGCTCATCTTCGATTTTTAGGGTGTTACCTAGCTCATGTTCTTCTAAGCCACCCTGTTGACTTGAACTTATGAAAACAAATGCTCGATAGAGTAATGGAGGGAATATAGGTTTTAAATGAATGTTGGAGAATCCAGCATCATAGCCTATACTGGAGATTAATAACTGCCCATTGCCGAAGGCTTTGCCAAATAATAGCGGGTCATCAAAACTGTTTCGGATTAAATTATACCCACCATCTGCATCAGAAGCATTATGCCGGAATTGATAATAGATTGAAATGGGATCTATTTCTAGTTCTTCGCGCTCTTCTCGTTCAAAAAGACCGTCAAATAGTGGATGATTTTCTATTATTTCATCAGCATTGGTTTGCGCTTCGAAACTGCCATAGTTTCCAATTTGCCCCACAAACTGTCCGGCATTAAATGATGATAGCAGTCGGTTATAACTTGTTAATTGACTCGTTGAACTAGGAACAACCCAAAGACCATGACCATTTTGGACCCAGGGTATGAGACTGTTAATTAACCCATCAGGAATTTGGTTGAGCCCATGAATGAGTACCGCATCGTATTCGTCAATTTCTTGCTCATCCCAGCTATTCAGTGTTCTCTTGGTGATATTTAATGCGCTTGAACTAGGATCTTGGGGATTCGATAAGGTCTGAATGACTAATTCAACAGGAGATCTTGGCTCTAAAGAAGTAGCGGCCTCTTCTAGCCAAAGAATATTCCTTTGATTGGGAACAAATAGGGATACCGCTCGTTTGTTATCAATGCCAAATTCATCCCCTTCTAAACGGAGTAACCCTGTATTAGATCCTGTGGAACTGGGAACTACTTCAAAACTCAGTATTCTTTTCTCGTCTGCCTCTAAGCTTAGAGTATATTGCCCCACTTGTTGATCGTTGAATTCAAGGGATAAAAATTGATTGGCAATGGGAATGGGGCCGGCATTATGGACCTCTACAAAGACTTCTGACGGGGTGTTTATACCCACAAGATTTGACGAGAGTTCGACATTCGAAACATAGGTGTTTTGGACATCAGTATCCCCGAGCGCAATGATGGTGGTGGGCAAGGGCGGGCGGATAGTTTGATTGACCGCAGCACTATCATTCGACTGAGTCAGGTAATCCATTAATCGAGCTAGGCTGTTTACTTGACCATCTGTTATAAAATAGATGTTTTTCTGTGCATAAGGAGCATTTTGAATGAGTTCGACTAGTTCGGTGTATCGTTTAACAAGATAATCACCGCCCTGTTGAATGGATATTTCTTGTGCACGCGCTCGAGCAGTGGCCGACTCCGATATCTGATTGAATAAAGCGGGTCCTGAAGTGTTCTGAAGCACAAATCGATCCCTTTCTCGTCCGTTGTCAATCATTTCTAGGGCCACTGCCTGAGCTTGCTCTAGTAGTGGTCCTTGCGGACCTATTCGACTCATCGAAGAGGAGTTATCAATAAGTATGGCATGAATAACTGATGCGTTTTGATTAGCTAATCCAAAACTGTTTGGGGGTAAAAAAGGTCGAGCCAAAACCATGACTAAACAGGCTAATGCGAGCATTCTAAGTAAAAGCAGTAACCAACGTTTTATTTCTACTCGACGTAAGGTGTTCTGTTCCAATGCTTTGAAAAACTGCAGCGTGGAAAAGGAAAGTTTTTTAGCCTTTCTTAGTTTGAGCAGATGCAGCAATAGTGGTAAGCCAACTGCTAGGAGTGCCAATAAAAAAAATGGGTTCAGAAAACTCATTTACGTTAAAATACCTTATGTTTCTATAAGTGATTAATGTAAAGGCCGTACATTTGTACGAAAATACTGAAAAGGAATGTTTGATATTACAGAATAACAAAAATAGGTTGATTAGTCTTATGCGTAGTTGGGTTGGTTTCATAGTACTTCTTGTTTTGAGTTGCTCTGGGATAAAGCAGCAATCCTGGCTCTCTTTGCTACCCGAAGATGCTCGATGGGTTATTACACCTCAGCAGGGCATTAGCCTTCTGCAATTGAGTCAGAAAGCTTATATGCGTTTATTGGAACCATTATCCAATGTACCTTTAGCTGCTTTGGATTTTGTTCAGCAACAATTACCCTCCAATCTAGACCTCAAAGCCGTGGCGGTGGTACGGTCTACATCAACCCGAAATACCAGTCTTTGGATCTTTGAAACCGATGAGGTTCTAGGGGAATGGGCGCCAATATTTTATGAGCCATTCACCCAAAACAATTATCGCTTTGGTACGGTGGATATTCACAGATTTTTAACCCCGCACGGAAGTTTGTACGCGGCCAATGTCCATGATATCTGGATAATTTCGTCCTATTCTGGGGTAGTTGAGCGTTCCTTGGCCGCTTATATGGGTAATGATTTTCTTCGCTCGAATTCCAAAGATTCAGGTTTAGAGGAGCAGGCAGTTACTGGTGGTGGATATGGGGTAGGTGCTCCACTTATTAACCCGGATCGCATAAAACCTGCAGAACAATGGGTTATGCTCCAAAATTTGGATGAATGGGCAGAGCAGTTTTTTCAGATTCGTTATCGGCCTAGTATCCAGTCAAAGACCAATGGACTCTCGGCGGTAAACATTCAAGGAGTTCCGAATGAAAGTGGTGATGGCTTCGAGCTTAGAGCACAGCTTAGTCTGAGTGATTCATCGGCATCTATGTTGGTGCGTTCCCTAACTCATAGTAATTATCCGATTGAATTAGATCGGTACATTGCCTCTAATGCTGCTGGTTTTGCGATTCTACATTATCCCGTCAGATTGTCGGCCAATGCGCAGGACGCAGGCGCCTCTTCATTGGATTCACTATTACTTTCAGAACCCGAACTCTTTAAGGGCTTGGCATTAAGTACGGCAGAAGAATATGGGGTAGTGAGCTATGCAGAATCAGGGGTAGCAGCTACAGGTGAATTCCTATTCATGCGGTTGTTGCAAACACCTAGTATTGTTCAGGAACAATTTGAACAATGGTCCCAACTAGGGTTCGTGCGAAAAGTAGATCAAAGTTATTATGTGCAAAGTGGTTTGTTAACGGCATTATTTGGGGGAGGATTGGCGCCTTTTGAAGATTTTTATGTGAATTTTTCTGGGAATGCGATCATTTTAGCTACGCGAAAAGGCTTAGTGGAGAGTGTAGACGCCGATCGCAGACGAAGAAGGGTGATGTATTACGAAGACCGTTACCGAGAATTACTGGATAACGGATGGGAGAATCGAAGTGCCATCGCTTGGTTTTCTTCGAATGATTTTAGCCAATTCTTAGCCCCGATGCTTATGCCTGATGTGCCATTGCAAGCCCTCTTTCAGGGCTTTGATGGTGCTATGCTGCAGGTTCAGCGCATACCTCAATCTAATCGAGCGCGATTTGTGTTGAATACTTTTACCCGGGAAGGGCAAGTACAACCTTATGAAGAACTGTGGGTCTGGCCTCTAAATGCCGACTCTTTAGTTTCAACTCCAGTTGCAGTGGATGTGATGGGAAGTTCGACTCAGGAAGTGTTAGCAACTACGATAAATGGTTCAGTCATTGCGGTAGCTCTTGATGGCACGGAGGTATTTCGAGTGCAAACGGGGCAGGATACGCCTGTTGGTAGCCCGTTGGTATACGATTGGTATGGAAATGGCCAAAAAATTGTCATGCAGGCAGCTGGTACTAAAATCTATGCTTGGAATACGAATGGATCGCTATTACCCCAATTTCCTATTGAAGTGGGTGAGCAGATAACTACCCCTCTGTTGGTGACCGATGTGCTGCGAAATGGAATACCTGAATTGGTTGTTGGCACAGCCACCCGATCGGTACATGTGCTCGATGGGCGTGGGCAAAATGTTCGAGGATGGCCGCAGAAGGTCAATGCAGCCGTTCGAAGTACTATTTTACATACCCAGTGGGAGGGTGAGTGGGTCTTGATAGCCCATGCAGAAAACTCCGTTCATAGTTGGAATAGTAGGGGCGAGATGAAAGATGGGTATCCGGTATTTTTCCCTGCTCCACTATTATCGGACCCCCTTATATACGAGGAGCAATGGAGAGGGACTGGAGCCGATGGATTTTTTTATGTGCTTGGTAGTCAACCAAATTGGCCTGATAGCAGCCTTCAGAACTTGCAAATCCAACAGGATTCTCTACAAATCCAAGGAGTTTCTGTAAGTACGGCGCCATTAATTTCGCTAACTCTGCATCCTTCCTTATTGCTAAGAGACAGTACAGGTTTTTACAGAAAAGACCTATTTGCCATGGTCAGTGAGAGTGGGGCAATTTTTTTATATACCGATGAAGCTGAGTTAGCAGCCAGTTTCACTATGGGACAATCTGCTACTGCAGAGAGTGATCTACATTTTGTAGATATGGATGGTGACAATAACTTAGATATTGGTTTAGCTGGGAACTTTGGGCGATTATTTGCTTGGACAATTATTACTCAAGAGCGGCTGTTTGAACTTCCAACAGCGTCTATGCGCTATCCTATGTTCGCTGATTTAAATGGAGATGGACAGCAGGAATTGGTGGCCTTGACTAGGGATGGGCTTCGATGTTGGACCCTTAACCAGGTCCCATAACCCCCAAGGACCAACGTAGCTGAATCCCGGCATACCCATGTCGCATTGCGGCTGGTTGATAGTATCTTCCACCAAATGCGTTAGTATCATATCCTAAACTGTAGGAGCTATTGGTAAGGTTGTCCATAGCTAAGTATATCCGAAATAATAAGGTAGTGTTCCATTGGTGTTCCCAACTCAACTGGGTTCGCACTACATGATGGGCATCCGCAAACACGGTGTTGGCGTCATCTAACGGAAGCTCAGACTGATATTGGTGCGATACCTGAAGTTCAATATCTGTTAGAAATTCAGCTGTTATTTGTTGTAAAAATTGAATTTTTGGTACTCCAGTTAGTGCTTTACCGTCAAATATACCTTGATTAGTTTGATAGCGCTTGAACTCAAAAGGGTAATAACTACCAGCAAAGTTGTAATCAAGTTTCCACATACTACCTTCTAATCGAAGTTCGGCTCCGGGTTGGATAGTTTCGCCTGCATTTTGGAAAACCAAGGTTCCTCGTTCGGTTTGTTGTTGCACTATGGCTTCGTTTAGCCAGAAATAAAACACACTACCATCTACAAACCAGCGCTTATTAAAGAGATAGGCACGAACACCCCATTCTATGTTGGTTCCGATTTCGGCTTCCAGGCCGGTGTTAACGGCCCCTTCATTAGTTCTAATTTCTTCGAGTGTAGGGGGTGAGAAACCACGTGCAAAACTGAGATGAGTGGTGAGCTCAGGCTTGATGCGATAATTTAAACCAATTCTGGGAACCCATTGCAGGTCGAAGGTACGGTCAATGGTCCCCGTGTTACCGTACCCATATGCAGCAAACAAGCGATCAATGGAGTAATACAGATCATTTATGCTTTGTGCGAATTGCAGGCGGAGTGAGGGGGTAATTTGCCATTGAAAAGAACTAAAAATAAGGAGTTGTTGTACTGAAATACGATCATCAAAATTCAGAGTATCCACCTTGCCCATAATGTTCCCATAATTTCTGGCATCGTAAGCTGCTCGATGATATTCAATTCCTGTATCCCATCTATAGCGCGGTTCAGAGCGTTCAGAATGGTTTGATTGTTTGGACTCCCAAGACCAAAGTCCACGAACTCCACCACTTATTCGGTTATCTACTTTATAATCTAAGTTGAAAGGATTTTCAAAACTGGAAGAGCTACCAAATAAAGAAATTTTTTGATCCCATTTTTTTGAGAGTGCCCAATCCCAATGAACACCAGCTAATATCGCTTCATGGCTAATTCCGGCTTGGGCATCTTCACTTCCTAGCACAAATCGATTCCCAGGTCGAGCTTGTCTCGGGTTGTCCTCAAATTGGGTGGCATTCAAACCTCCTGGAATCTCATACACTAGATCGCTATACATTAGATGAGCAGTGAGTGTTTGAGCGGTTTCTGGGACCCTGAAACGGCCGTTGAATTCTACAACAGATCGGTCCATAGTAGATTGTTTTCGGTAGCCGTCTAATTGTGATTGAGCCCACTGAAGTCCGACTTGAGAGTTAATATCTTCTTGTAGAATACGAGTACCGAAAATTTGCCTGCCATAGGCCCCGATTTCGGCTTGTTGCCAAAGGGTGATTTGGTTTCTTTTTCTTTTCAAACTATTGGGTTGTGTAGAGTTTTCCTTAGTGGTAGTATTGGGGTCAGATGGTGTAGTTACAGGTAATAATGGAAAACTTCGAAAGAGTAGGACTCCTCCGTTTCCTGCACCATATAAACTCCCCGATGGTCCCTTCAGAACCTCTGCCTCACGAAACTGAATGGGATCTAACAGGTTTAGGAAAGTGGAACCGGTGGGTTCAGTTAGCGGGAAATCATTCCAATAGATTTTAACATTCCGAATACCAAATGGTGCTCTAAGCGAGCTTCCTCGTAGGGCGATTCGGTAACTGGCAGGAGCTCGTTCTTCGAATCGAAGCCCAGATATTTTCTCCAACGTGGCACGTAGAGAGTGTTGGTCTTGAGTGCTAAAATCAGCGGGATCTAGTGTTTGAATAGCACCTGGGGTATCTAAAAGTCGTTGATTGTGTAGGAATCCAATAACAAAGATTTCTTTGAAATCAATGGTCTGAATAACCGAGTCCGAAGAGGCAGTACGAGTTGTTGTTTGTGTGGTAGATTGCGCCGGAGTAAAAGTGGATAAACCAATGGCGAGTAACATTGTTAGTGCCCACTTAGCCCTAATAAAATTAAATATTGGCATCATACAATTGAATATAGCGTAAATAAAGTTATACATTCTATACAACTAATAGCTTAAAATCATTCTGCCTTTTGACCAGCGATATACAAAATAATCAACACCGACCCATTGGAATCTTCGATTCAGGAATTGGAGGACTCACGGTTGCAAAAGCGGTTAAAGCAGCACTCCCAAAGGAGGATATACTATATTTTGGGGATACCGCTCGAGTACCATATGGAGTCAAATCCGAGGAAACAGTACGCGCGTATGCCCTCGAAATTACACAGTTTTTAATGGATAAAGGCGTCAAAATGATTTTGATTGCCTGCAATACGGTCTCTGCGTCTGCAAAGAATGATATTATCCGTAAGGCTGGATCTATTCCTGTTTTGGATGTAATTAGTGCTGGCGCCCAAGCTATTTCCGAATCCGGTTTAGGATCTACACCCACAGTCGGTGTCATAGGAACCATTGCAACGGTCCAGTCCAAAGCGTATGAGGAAGCTTTAATTCAACAACTGGGTTCAGTTAAGGTAATTCAGCAAGCCTGTCCATTATTGGTTCCTCTAGCTGAGGAAGGTTGGATTGAACATGAGGTGGCCAGATTGACCGTAAAAGAGTATATCCAAGCATTTGATCATTGTCACCTTGATGCTTTAATCTTGGGTTGTACTCATTACCCTTTATTTACTGGTTTGATAACCGATGTGCTACCCTCCAAAAAAACGAGCATCATAGATTCGGCGGAATCCATTGCGGCATCGGCCAAGCAGTATTTAGAAGAGCATGGGGGGTTTAATACCCAAGGAGGATTATTTAATTGCTTTGTGAGTGACCGGCCAAAACGATTTCAGGAACTTGCAGAACGATTTTTAGGACAACCCTTAACAAAAATTGACATAGTCAGAGACCTTGAAAACCGGTTTTAGGTCCCATTAAATAATCAAAATGGCTATATCGGTTATACAAACAACCTGAGGCCTGTTTATAGCGAACCAAAAAGTATACCAACAAAACTCGAAACAGATTTTATTATGATTCACCGTACTCAATTCAGAACAACCATGTATAAAAAGACCATGAAAAACTCTTTATTCGCCTTATCGGCGCTTTTTATTGCTCTTCAACTACATATGTATGCCAAACAGGATGGGGTATATGCACAAGATCAACTAAGGGGTTTTGCGCTATACCAAGAGATGGGAACGCCTGGTTTCGTGCAATATGAAGGGAGTGCAAATATTCAGTGGCTACCTGGCGATCTAGGATATTTGGAAACCGAACAGGTCAATGGGGGCACGCAATTTTTCGCTGTGGCGCCAGAATCAGCAGATAGGACGCCACTCTTCTCTAAACGACAACTACGTGCGCTGTTGAGGGGATTAGTGCAGGAGTATGGAGAAGATTTAGAGGTTCTGCCCTTTTCAAGTTTTGACTATGTGATGGAAAATAAAGCCATCCTTTTTGTATATAAAAATCAAGACCATGTCTTTCATCTGGAGGACCTGACCCTGCGCGCCCTCTACAAGCCGGAAGTAGAACGAGCACCCTATACCGAGGAACTTATGCGGCGCATGGAAACAAGTCAGCTTTGGAATGGGACCTATTCTCATGACTATCGTTGGTTTGCTCATGTTAAAGGCTATGATATTTATTTGGTTAACACAGAAACGCAGGAAGAAAAACGTCTAACCTACGGAAGCGAAGAACAGATGAATGGCCGACCAAGTTGGGTATATCCAGAAGAGTTTGGGCAGCGTGATGCCTATTGGTTTTCTCCAGATAACGAAAAAATTGCCTATTTGCAGTACAACGAAAAAGATGTATATCAATATCCAATTATTCACGAACTAGAATTTGAAACAGGACTAGAACTCGAACGCTATCCTAAGGCAGGAGAGGCCAATCCGTCTGTAAATCTGTTCATTGTAGACATAGAAACCGGAGAAGTGCAGCAAGTTCCAACCAAAAGTGGCCCTGAAACCTACATTGTGCGCCCCATTTGGAGGGATAATTCCGAAGAATTAACCTTCCGTAGATTCAATAGAAAGCAAGATTATTTAGAGGTTTTATCCTACTCACTTGACGCTAAAGAAGTCCGCACTATATTCACCGAAAGCGAGGATGCTTACATCAACCTGCATGATAATTTTTATCAGCTAAATGATGGAGAGCATTTTTTGTGGACCTCCGAGCAAACCGGATTTAACCAGTTATATATATATCATTTTGATGGTAGTTTGGTCCGCCAACTCACCGATGGTGAACATCCTTTAGGGTCTATTGTACGAGTAGATCAAGAAAACAGTCTGGTCTATTATACTTCGTATTCCAAGATGGGTTTAGATGAGTATTTTCATGTGGTAAATTTTGATGGGGAATCAAAACATCTTTCAGAATCCGATGGTCGCTACACGATTTCTATGAATGAGAAAGCATCCCATTATGTATCACGGTCTTCGTCTTTTTCCCGCCCATATGCTGCAAGCATGCACAAATCAGATGGTACAATAATTCGAAGTTTGCAAAATATGAATGTGGACAAAGTAATCGAGCAAGGGCTACAAGCTCCAGAGCAAGTGATATTTAAGGCGGCAGATGGTCAAACCGATTTGGTAGGGTTGGTTTATAAACCAGCGGATTTTGACTCAACAAAAACCTATCCTATTTTATTACCATTATATGGTGGACCTGCGTATCAGGATGTAACTAATGGGTATAAAAACGCGGATGGTTACCAGCGATTAGCTCAACTTGGATATATTGTAATTCGTGCAAATTATCGAGGTTCTGGCAATCGAGGCAAAGCATTCGCTACTTTACACTATGGAAAACTAGGAACCCTAGAAATAGATGATTATGCAGCATTTGTTGTCCATGTTTCCGAGCGCCCGTATGCCGATGGGTCTCGAGTAGGGGTATACGGTCATTCCTATGGTGGCTATGCCACTGCAATGCTACTGTTGCGTTATCCTAATTTATTTCATGTAGGGGTTTCAGGAGCTCCGGTTACGGATTGGAGAAGTTACGATACCATCTATACAGAACGATATATGAATACTCCACAAGCCAATAAAGAGGGCTATGATATTGGATCGGCTATGACCTACGCCGATCAATTGAAAGGAGATTTACTCATAATTCATGGGACAACCGATAACAATGTGCATCCCCAAAACAGCATCATGCTTATCGATGCCTTGGTTCGAGCGGATAAAATATTTGATGTGATGTTTTACCCAGATAACCGGCATGGTATTCGTGGGGCACATGGTGCACACTATAATAAAATTCGCATGCGCTATTTGACGGAACGACTCCAACCAGAGCATGCAGAAATATTCTTAGACAGTTATAACTGGTCAAATTAGTCCTCCTTAAGATTACTTCCGTTTTATTTAACCCAAAAGGGGTTTATATGGGATATAGCAAGGCATTTAAAGTAGTTGGCTGGCGGTATTTGCTAAGGCTGATCGTTCTCCTTTTTCCAAATTAATATGGGCATAAAGAGGAGAGCTGTGCATTCGATCGACTAAATAGGAGAGTCCGTTACTTTGGGCATCTAGATAGGGTGTATCAATCTGAAATATATCCCCAGTAAAGACAATTTTTGTTTTTTCACCCGCTCTCGTGATAATGGTTTTAATTTCGTGTGGAGTGAGGTTTTGGGCTTCGTCCACAATGAAAATAACATTCGATAAACTTCGTCCTCTTATATAAGCAAGAGGGACGATACGAAGCTTGTCGGTTTGCACCATTTCGTCAATTTTTTTGTATTGCTTACTGCTTTCTTTGAATTGATTTTTGATATAACTCAGATTGTCCCAAAGTGGTTGCATGTACGGATCAATCTTAGCGTTTGCATCACCCGGAAGATATCCTATATCGCGATTGCTTAAGGGTACAATTGGACGTGCGAGGTAGATTTGTTTGAAGTTACTTCGCTGCTCCAAAGCTCCAGCTAAGGCAAGAAGTGTCTTTCCTGTACCTGCCGAACCAGTGATGGTGGTCAATAATACATTTGGATTCATTAAGGCATGCATGGCAAAATGCTGTTCGGCGTTTCTGGGGTGTATGCCGTAAATATTCGTTATCTCGACATTTTCTATGAATCCACTATTCGAATTATACCATCCTAAAGCAGAAGAACCATGACTTTTTAAGATGTAGAAATGATTCGATGGAGGGGTCTCTTCCATCAGCTCCTCAGGTCGGAGCTTACTTTTCTCATATAATTTGGCAATAATGGCAGGGTCCTCAAGAATAAGCTCGGTTTTACCCTTATAAAGTTGATCAATATTTTTTACCTGTACGGTTTCGTAATCTTGTCCTTCTAAATTTAGGGCTCTGGCTTTGAGTCGTAAATTGATATCCTTTGAGACCAAAATCACACGAACGTTCGGATTTTCAGCTCGAAGCCGTAATGCAGCATTCAAAATCTCATGATCATTCTTCTTTGAACCAAATACTTTATTGGCATCAAGATGATCGCCCCCGTTACTAATGACTTTGAGTTTGCCATTTTTCGGCCCTACTATCGGTATCCATTCTTGAAGCATATTGGCATCGGATATATTGTCTAGGTATCGAATAAATTCACGAGCATGTAAATTGGTAACAGTATTACCTTTTTTAAAGGAATCTAATTCTTCTAAAACGGTAATAGGAATAGCGACGTCATTGTCTTCAAAGTTTTTTACCGCCTCGTAATCGTACAACAATACAGATGTATCCATTACGAAAATCTTCTTCATTTTCTTTTTGGGCATAAGCGTATATGAATGTAGATGAAACTATTGAGGATCAGAGGCAATAAATGGAATGACCCAGCCATATGCAATGGCTTAGCTAAAGTTAACACTCCGGTAAAGTGCTATTCCTATAGCCATGGCAGCATTCAAACTTTCAACCCCTTTTCCATGCTGTTCTATACGATATCTTGTGAACTCAGGGATTTCTTTTAAACGGGTAGATAGTCCTCGAGATTCGTTTCCAAGTACCCAAACCTTCGGTCCACTAGGCAGCTGAGAAGAGAGTGGGGTAGCTCCTTCCGAACCATCCAGTAACATGATATTCCAACCTTGATAGTGGCATTCCATCAAGGTTTCTTCAAGTTTAGCGGGGGTATGAGCAACGAATCCGGATGCTCCAACGGTACTCCGAACTACTTTTGGATTCCACATATCAACACACCCTTCGCCAAGCAGTATACCTTGGACTCCAAACCAAACAGCCGTCCTAATAATAGTCCCCATATTTCCAGGGTCTTGAATTTCATCCAAAGCGAGTAAAATAGGATTAGCTGCCGATGTTATTGGATCCACGGTTTGCTGTTCGAAAGCAGAAGAATTCAGCGCGAGTAAATCATCTAAAGTATGGGATGCTGGAATTTGAATAACAGCCAACCAGCCCGAAGTGTGCTCGGTATCCGAAAGATTTTTAATGGTACTTTTATTCATTCCGTACACGCGGTCTGCACCTAAGCCGGATTCAAGTAAAGAAACTAACTGCTCACTTTGTTCATGTTCGAAATCGACGAATAGTTCATCCAGTACAAGTTTTTTATTAGTGACAATTTGCTCTATTGTATGATAGCCTTCAGCCAAAAAAACACCTAACTGTTCTCGGTGCTTTTTTAGTTTTAGCTTACGTAGAAGAAATAACTGCTTTTGGCTGGCTGTATTCATAGGTTTAGGTCAATGCAAGAAAGAATTAAATAGAAAATTCAGCTGTAAAATAGGTAGAATAAGTCAATGGTTTAGAAGAAGATTTGTGGCTATTCGTCTGTGATTTAATGTGTAAGTGCTTATCTTAAACTTTCAACCATGCACAAATAACACATATGGATTTTTTACGCATATTAGGTATTGAAGGGGTCAATGCGGGAACAAGTACCGGGACTAAACATATGGAAAGTAAATCCCTCAACAGCAGTTTTACGCCTGTTGACGGAAAAAAAATTGCCAATGTAACTTTAACATCGAAAGAGCAATACGAACAAGTCATTGCTACCGCACAGAACGCGCATTTGGTTTGGCGGGAAATGCCTGCTCCCCAACGAGGAGAAATTGTGCGGCAAATAGGTGACAAATTACGTGAATTCAAGGAGCCACTTGGAAAATTAGTAACCTATGAGATGGGTAAAATTCATCAGGAAGGTCTCGGTGAAGTGCAAGAGATGATAGATATATGTGACTTTGCAACGGGGCTAAGCCGTCAGCTCTACGGGTTAACCATGCATAGCGAACGCCCGGAGCATAGAATGTATGAACAGTGGCATCCGTTGGGAATTGTGGGCATCATATCCGCTTTTAATTTCCCAGTGGCTGTTTGGAGTTGGAATGCAATGATTGCCGCTGTTTGTGGCAATGTAATGGTGTGGAAAGGATCGGAAAAAACGCCGCTTTGTGGAGTAGCCATTCAAAAAATCTTGGCTAAAGTGCTCAAAGAAAATAACCTACCCGAAGGTATATTTAATTTGGTGACAGGTGATCGTGAGTTAGGTGAGTGGATGACTACCGATTCTCGAATTCCATTAATATCAGCTACAGGCTCCATACGTATGGGTAAGGAAGTTGCAAAAGTTGTTGGTGGTCGATTGGGCAAAAGTATTCTTGAGTTAGGAGGAAACAATGCGATCATTATCAGCAAAGATGCCGATCTGGAAATGGCAATTCGGGCTACCGTTTTTGGAGCGGTAGGTACCTGTGGGCAGCGATGCACAAGTACACGTCGTATTATTGTTCATGAAGATGTCTATGACCAAGTGAAAGAACGCTTAGTTAGTATTTATGAGAAAATCACAATTGGAGATCCGTTAGAACCAGGCACTTTAGTTGGGCCAATGATTGACCATGATGCGGTTATCGCTATGCAGAATGCTCTTAAACAGGCTCAAGAAGAAGGAGGTACGCTTGTGTATGGCGGGCAAGTGATAGAAGGAGAAGGTAATTATGTAACCCCAGCTATTGTAGAAGCCGAAAATCATTACGAGATCGTCCAAGAAGAAACCTTTGCGCCTATTTTATATCTCTTGAAGTATAGCAACCAGGAAGAGGCTATTGCCATGCATAATGGAGTAAAACAGGGTTTGAGTTCAGCAATGTTTACTTTGAACCTACGTGAAGCCGAGCGTTTTTTAAGTTCAACTGGCTCGGATTGTGGAATTGCGAACATTAATATAGGTACAAGTGGTGCCGAGATTGGGGGCGCTTTTGGTGGGGAGAAAGAAACGGGAGGAGGTCGTGAATCTGGAAGCGATGCTTGGAAAGCTTACATGCGACGCCAAACCAATACCATAAATTGGGGCGATACCTTACCTTTAGCACAAGGTATTTCCTTTGATGTAGACTAGTTTGATATAAACTAGTTCACTCAGTGAATTATGGATTCAACCCTTTTAGATCTTCTACCAAATATTCTCGACCTTTGCGGATGAGTTCACCGTCTAGGTAAACATCCGCTCCTATACAGACCAAATCCCAGTGAATAGTACTGCTATTGCCGTTGGGGGCTACTTCATAGTCTTTGCCTAATGTAAGGTGGTTAGAGCCATAGATTTTTTCATCAAATAAGATGTCATACATCGGTGAAGAGATAATTGGATTCGTACCAAAACTAAATTCACCAAAACGCCTAGATCCCTTGTCCGTGTCCAAAATGTCACGAAGCGCATCATTATCAGTAGAGTCAAAGTCGATTACCACGCCATCCTTTACTTCAAGTGTTACAAATTCAAATGGCTTGCCTTGGTAGACGCTAGGTGCATAGGTAATGACACCTTGAACCGAATCAATGATCGGTGAGCTGAATAGTTCTCCATCCGGGATATTATGCCTGCCATAACAAGGAATCCAATTTTGCCCTTTTACCGAAAGCACTATATCAGTACCCTCCCCTTTAAGGTGAACCTGATCTGCTTCTCGTAGGCGTTTCTCCAATGGTTCCATGGCTCTTTTGAGCTGTCCGTAATCCACCAGGCACGCATCATAATAGAATTGAGTGAATTCGCGTGTCGGTAACTTCGCATTCATAGCAAAGGCTGGGGATGGATACCGCATGATACACCAACGTGTGTTATTTACGCGTTCGTCAAAATGCACAGGTTTTAAAAAATGTTCTGAATAGGCCTTATTAGCTTCTTTACTGGCTTTAGATTGTTCGTAAATATTTTCAGATGCTCTTATGCCTATAAATACGTCCATCTGTTTCATGAGTGGAAGCTGGTCAACTTTAGCCTGAATTTTCCAAAAATCTTCATTCCCCTGCTCAACCAGCTCTTTTTGTACTTCGGTGTCTTCAATTTGGACAAAGGGATGAGCTCCTCGTTTCCGTACCCCTTGAACAAGTGCTCGGAGAAGGTTAATCCCATTTAAGCCTATTAGTTGTACCATC
Source organism: uncultured Balneola sp. (assembly GCA_902529365.1). Classification (GTDB taxonomy): domain Bacteria; phylum Bacteroidota; class Rhodothermia; order Balneolales; family Balneolaceae; genus UBA1275. The sequence continues at coordinate 39,843 of CABZWK010000006.1, read as the reverse complement.
ACATGATCGTTTGCTTGTACTTCGGTGCTATGGTCTAATATTAAATCAGCGAGTTGATTATCGTAGGTTGATATCACGGGAAAAGGGATTAGGGTTAAAAGTGTTTTTAAAAGTTGGAGTTTAGTGATCCAAATCCAGTATCCGGTCACATAAGTCCAGTTCTTTTGGGTCGTTTGAGGCCAAAAAAAGGAGTGTTCCTTTTTTTCGTAGATCAGTTAATAGTTCTTTGATCAAATCTTTGCCAAGTGCGTCTAAATTGGCACCAGGTTCGTCTAGGAAAAGTACGCTAGGATTACGGGATAACGCAATGGCTAATTTGACTCTTTGCTGCTGTCCGGTAGATAAACGTTGATACCGGTATTCAGCTAAATCTTTAATCTGCGTCTTGGCTAACCAATCATTAGGATACGCTTGATTGTGAGGGATATTATGAGGATCAAAGCCGCTCATTTTTTGGACAAAGTCCATATTTTCTCGTACGGTTAATTCATCGTAAAACTGGATATTTGGAGCAACAAATCCAATAGCCTGCCTAAAATCTTCGCGCTCGAGGGTATTGCCTTCTTGGTTCCAGTGTATTTCCCCAGCGTCAATACCTTGTAAAAAAGCAATACATCGGAGTAAGGTAGATTTCCCGCTGCCGTTGGCTCCAGCAATGCCAAGTACACCAGAACGATGTTCGAAGCTTAGTTCGGAAAAGAGCCGACGATGGGTATATTGTTTTCGGAGTTGTACCGCTTTGAGTTCAATCATGAAGCATGAGTTGTTTCACCACTAAAGAGACGTTATTTTTGAAGTATACCAAAAATCCCACGCAAACGTGATGACAAAAATATCCGAAAGTGTTGCACAGCAAATATCAGAGGAATGGAAATCTCTGCCTATTTCCGTAGATGAGGCACAATTTAAGCATTTTGAACTATTACCGGTCTACATGCGCGAACAAATTTGGGATCGATTGCAAGAGCGATTTAAAGCGTCAATTAGACCATCAAACGGGCACTGGATTCAATGGGATGACGCGCAACTTAGGCAAAAGTGGGAAGATTTTTTACACGTTGCCGCTCAAACAATCCAAGTTCCACGAGAAGATGTGATCAAACTGAGTCAAGAGTTTGTACAGACTTGGGTTCCCATTTTAGTCGAGCCTGGCGAGTATCTAGTTCATTGGTTGTTTGGTGAAAAAGTAGAAATGGAGGCCAAAGACATTGAAGATAAATGCCAGGAACTGCTTTTTTTTCCTGAGCTCAAGAATCTTATCCCGCTTTATCTTCATCGAAAGGAATTACATGTATTGTCAAAGGTTAGAGCCTCTCAAATTATTCAGCAGTTATATACTAAATTGGTCGAAAAATTCGATTGGGATCGGTGGGAAAGAGAACTAGAAACTCTTTATCAAGTAAGTTGCAGAAGTGATATTCCTTTTGACTGGTTGAGATTGTATTTTGAAGATAGAGGGCTTAGTGAATGGTCTCATAAACTTCCACCAGGCAACCTAACAGTAAACCAACTCCTTGACATTTTGAAGTCTCCGGTCAACCAAATAGAGAGTCAAGAAAAGGGTTCGGAAATTGAAGAGGAAAGTAGTCAAGAAATTGAGGCTGTAAGTAATCAGCCGGATTTAGGTTCGGAATCCAGTATGCGACATGAGCCTGCTGCTGAACGAGATTATGTGCTTAACCCTGAATCGGATGATGAATCCGAAGAGCCTAGAACGCCGCCTCTGATATGGGTAGCCAATGAACAGGAAGAAGAGGAAGACCATCTTCATCCGGATTCTCTCGCATCCCTATTTATGAAAGCAAAGCCTCAATCCGAAGACCAAGAAGGGGATTCAATTAACATTGAGATTCCTTTTGATGATGTTAAAACGAAAGGCCTGGAGGATGTTGAAACGGATAAAAAAAATCAGATCAAAAATGAAGTTAAAGCGCAGAAAGAGGACAACATATTTGAGGATGAAGATTGGTTATCGGGTGATTCATTCAGTTCCAAGTCATCCGCTAACCACTCTATTAGTCAAGAGATAAGTGGTATGGTTGACGACGAAGACAGTCTCTTTAATCGCCCAATAAAAAAGGTTCAGTCTGATGAGTCTGAAGAAGAATCCGAGAATGATACGCTAGCAAGCTCACTTTTTTGGGATAGCAGTTCCACGCCTTCTACGTCTAATACAACTAGTGCGTATGATGAGCTGGATAGTCATTTATCTTTGCAGGAAGAAAGCGAAGAGGATTCTCTGAATGCATCAACTTGGGAAGAAAAGAATCACAAACAGGAGAATAGCTTAGCACAGGCGTTGAAAAAAAACCGAAAAAAATACATAAAAAAACTTTTTAAAGGTTCAGAAGAGGATTATATGGAAGTCTTGGAAAAACTAGAGTCTAAGTTTATTTGGCCCAAGGTGGTTAACTGTTTGCAAAAAGAGGTCATACCTGACTACGAAATTGATATGACTACTAAAATCATGGTGCAGTTTACAGATGAGCTAGAGAAATATTTTAACGATTAAACGCTGAATTATGGATAAAAACAAACCTGAACAGCCGAAATTAACGCCCAATAATGTACAGCGCTTGCAGGATATGCGTGTGGCGAGTAAACGGGGGGGAGGTGAAAAACGGATTCAGCGGCAGCATGATAAAGGAAAATTAACCGCAAGAGAACGACTGGATGTGTTGTTGGACCCGAATTCGTTTCATGAAATTGACGCTTTCGTGACCCATCGTTCATCCGCTTTTGGGTTGGAAGATCAAATAGTGTTGGGCGATGGAGTAGTAACGGGCTCGGGAACCATTAACGGCCGCCCAGTTTACGTTTATAGTCAAGATTTCACGGTATTTGGGGGTTCATTATCTGAAACGCATGCCGAAAAAATATGCAAAATATTGGATTTAGCCCTTAAAAACGGTTATCCTGTGATTGGCTTGAACGATTCGGGCGGAGCGCGTATTCAAGAGGGGGTATCTTCGTTAGGTGGCTATGCTGAAGTTTTTTGGCGGAATAGCATGGCATCGGGTGTTATTCCACAAATATCTGCCATTATGGGCCCTTGCGCTGGTGGAGCGGTCTATTCACCTGCGCTCACCGATTTTATTTACATGGTACAAGACAGTAGTTATATGTTTGTTACGGGCCCCAATGTGGTAAAAACAGTTACCCATGAAGAGGTGAGTTCCGAAGAATTAGGGGGGGCATCTACTCATACCCAGAAATCGGGGGTAGCCCATTTTGCCACACCTAATGATGCGGTCTGTCTTAGTGAAATTCGCAGGTTAATGAACTACTTACCTTCCAATTGTGAGGAAAAACCACCACGTATTAATTCTACTGCTCCGGACGCTCAAAAAGCAGCTGCCTTGGATACCGTGGTTCCAGAAAATCCCAACAAACCATATGACATTAAGGAAATCATTGAAGGCCTGGTAGATGCGGAGAGTTTTTATGAAGTCCAGCCGAATTATGCTGAGAATATGGTGACGGGTTTTGCGCGATTGGATGGGGCTAGCATAGGGATAGTAGCAAATCAGCCACTGGCCATGGCCGGAGTATTATGTATTGATTCATCATTGAAAGCCGCACGATTTGTCCGATTCTGTGATGCGTTTAATATTCCGCTATTGGTCTTGGTAGATGTCCCTGGATTTTTACCTGGAACCGATCAGGAATGGGGAGGTATTATCAAGCATGGGGCTAAGCTACTATATGCATTATGTGAGGCAACGGTGCCAAAATGTACGGTTATAACCCGTAAAGCCTATGGTGGGGCATATGATGTAATGAATTCAAAGCATATACGAGCCGATTACAACGTAGCCTGGCCTACTGCTGAAATAGCGGTTATGGGTACCAAAGGGGCAGTAGAAATTATATTCCGGCAAGAAATTGCTGCCTCTGATGATCCAATAGCCAAACAAGCCCAATTAGAGCAGCAATATACTCAGGAGTTTGCCCACCCATATAAAGCTGCTGGAAGGGGATTTATTGATGATGTAATGCTGCCTTCGGAAACTAGAGATAGGTTAATTCACACCTTCAAAATGAGTGAGAACAAGGTAGATACTGTGCCTAGAAAAAAACATGACAATCTTCCCCTTTAGTAACCGGAATCTTCGTATTTTGTAGGCTGTTAAATTTCTGCTACCTACGGCTAGTTTATACTAGAACTGGTATCGGGTTAATGTATTCTCAAATAAATGCAACAAGACCTTCGAAACATCGCCATTATTGCTCACGTAGATCATGGCAAGACCACACTAGTTGATCAAATATTAAAGCAATGTGGTACCTTCCAAGCCCACCAGGAAGTCGATGACCGAGTAATGGATTCTGGTGACCTTGAAAAAGAACGAGGGATTACTATTTCGTCGAAAAATACAGCCGTCTCCTGGAAAGAGACTAAGATAAATATAGTAGACACCCCTGGTCACGCTGATTTTGGTGGAGAGGTTGAGCGTATATTGAAAATGGTTAATGGGGTTATCCTATTGGTAGACGCTGCAGAAGGCCCATTGCCACAAACTAAATTTGTGCTTCGAAAATCCTTAAGCCTTGGTTACAAGCCAATTGTGTTGATTAACAAGATTGACCGAAAGGATGCACGCCCAGATGATGTGCTAAATGAGATTTTTGACCTTTTCGTAATGCTCGATGCTACGGATGAGCAGTTAGAGTTCCCCGTACTTTACGCGGTGGCAAAAGAGGGAGTTGCAGGAAGAGAACTCAATAATATGGATGAGGATTTATCCAGTTTAATGGATACCATTATTGATCATGTTACCCCACCAGATCAACCCATGGATGTCCCATTCAAAATGCTTATTAGTAGCATAGATTGGAATGATTATGTGGGTCGGATAGCAGTTGGTCGAATAGAGCAAGGCATTGTGAAAGTAAATCAAGACCTGTCATTAGTAAAAGGCACCGGTGAGGTCAAAAGTAAAGGTAGAGTGACTAAATTATTTTCATTTAGTGGCTTAAAGAGAGAGCCAGTAGAACAGGCTATAGCAGGTGATATTGTGGCAATAGCTGGATACGAAGGTGTGCATATTGGTGATACCTTAGCAGACTCATCCGATAAAAAACCCTTGGCTTATGTAGATTTAGACAAGCCGACCATTGCCATGTATTTTAGGGTAAACAATTCCCCATTTGCCGGGTTGGAAGGGAGTTTTGTTACCTCGAATCAGATAAAAGACCGCTTGGAGAAGGAAGTCCGCACTAACGTGGCAATGAAAGTAGAATTTACTGATAGTCCTGACGTGTTTAAGGTGTCTGGAAGGGGTGAGTTACAGATGGCTATATTGATAGAGACTATGCGACGCGAAGGGTATGAATTCGCGGTATCCCGTCCAGAAGTACTCTTTCAGGATGTAGATGGTATTCTCCACGAACCAGTAGAAGAAGTTGTTGTTGATGTACACACGGACTATTCCAATCGGGTCATTGATAATTTGCAGAAGCGAAAGGGAATCATGCAAGGAATGAGCCAAGAAGGAGAAAATAATCGAATAGAATTTAGGGTGCCATCAAGAGGACTTATTGGATTTCGGGGTGAATTACTCACCGAAACCAGAGGAACGGGAATCATGCACCAACAGTTTGATACTTACGAGCCATTTGCAGGGGAAATTCCAGGCCGAAGCCGCGGCGCACTTATTGCTTTAGAAAAAGGTGAGACGACCAATTATTCTTTAGAAGGTATTCAAGATCGAGGCACCTTCTTTGTAGAAGCTGGTAACCCAGTATATATGGGGATGGTAGTTGGAGTAAACAACCGGGCGGATGACATGGTAGTGAATGTCGTAAAGAAGAAAAATCTGACCAACCATCGTGCTACTCAGACAGCTGATGCCGTTAAAATTTCACAGGCCAAAAAAATGAGCTTAGAAGAGTGTATTGAATTCTTAGCTGCAGATGAATGGCTAGAGGTAACACCAGAAAGTTTGCGAATTCGAAAACGTTTCTTAGATCATAACGAGCGTAAACGCGAAGAAAAGAAGAAGCAAAGCTAGTGAATGTAGTCGTGGTCTAGTTGTTTCAAGAATTCAACATACTTCTATTCTAGATAATAGGTAGTGTTATGGCCTACGTTTTCGGCAATGGTACGCATGCATATGTTATGCTGTTGTACTATATCGTGAATAAGCCTTAATCTATAAATCGTATTAATATCTTTAGATATCCTATGAATATATTATTTACAAAAAAAATTAGGGCTGTACTGCAAGTAATGGTATAAGATGGGTTAAAATATTGAGACTTACCTACTTTAATAATATGCGTTCACGTTTTTATGCTAATCCATAAAACAGTTTTTTTTCACGGTGGTAGGATTCAAAAAAGTGTTTTAATTCTAGATGCTCTTGTTTTGAAAGCAAAAAATCCTGCTCTATTAGTTCTCTCGCCTGTTTTTTCGCCAATTCTAAAAGGTCTTGATCCTGGATAATATCACCAAATCTAAAGTCAGGCAATCCACTTTGTTTGGTACCTAGAAAGTCACCTGGTCCCCGGAGTTTTAGATCCACTTCGGCAATTTCAAACCCATCTGTAGTTCGTTCCATTGTTTTAAGTCGAACGGCACCTGATTTACTTACTGCATGATTAGGCATTAATATACAGTAGCTCTGCCGGGTGCCGCGACCAATCCGACCTCTAAGCTGATGTAACTGAGAAAGTCCAAAACGCTCGGCATGTTCTATTATCATGACGGAGGCATTTGGTACATTTACTCCCACTTCAATGACGGTTGTTGAAACCAAAATATCAATCTCACCTTTGGCAAATGACTGCATTATGGCATCCTTCTCCTCGCTTGGAATTCGTCCATGCAATAAGGCTACCCGAGCAGAGGGAAAGCGCTCGCAAATCTTTTCATAACCGGCGGTTGCGTCCTTCAAATCGAGGGCTTCTGATTCTTCAATTAATGGATATATAATGTAAATCTGTCCACCATCCTTAATTTCTTGTTCTACAAAATGATAGACATCTGTTCGTTTTTTTTCGGAGCGAATGGCCGTTCGAATAGTTTTTCGCCCTTCTGGTAGTCCCTTTATTAGAGAAATGTCCAAGTCGGCATACAAGGACATAGCTAGGGAACGAGGAATAGGTGTCGCACTCATGACCAACATGTGTGGATTATTAGCTTTGTGCAATAATGCGGCTCGTTGTTGAACCCCAAATCGATGCTGCTCATCAATCACCACCATTCCCAAGTTATGAAACCGAACCTCCTTCTGAATAACAGCGTGAGTTCCAATTACAATATTACAACCACCGCCCTCAATGTCAGTGAGTACATCGCGTCGCAACCCTGCTTTTTGCCCCCCTACTAAGAGTCTGATGGATATGTCAAGCTGTGAAAAAGCTTCCTTCAAGGTGGCATAATGCTGTTCTGCAAGAATTTCGGTTGGTGCGACTAAGGCCCCTTGAAATCCATTATCCACTGCCATTAAGAGTGCACCCATGGCGACAGCGGTTTTGCCGGCGCCAACATCACCCTGAATAAGTCGATTCATCTGACGCCCCGATCTAACATCATCCTGTATGTCTATGAGTGCCTTTTTTTGCCCGGGTGTAAGCTTAAAAGGGAGTAAATGTTCGAAGTAATGTCTTGTATTGGGGGTATTTTTGGTTAAGCTAGGCCCAGCTTTGGCTGCTAATCGTTCGCTGTGAATACGTTCCATACTCAGCTGGAACAGGAAAAATTCTTCAAATTTAAATCGCTTAAGTGCTTGCTTATGGGAGTCATGAGAACTTGGATTATGTATAGCTCTGATCGCTTCTGTTCGATTAGGGTAGCCATATGAAGTGAGTATATATTCCGGTAAAAATTCAGGAAATAAGTGTCTGAGCGAGGGGTGATTCAATAATTGAGCTATCCATTGTTGAATATTGCTATTATACACCCGTGCTTTGTGGAAGTGTTGCCCGCTTGGATAAATGGCTACAATGGTCGAAAAGTCAGCTAAATTACTTTCTTTATTTATGTCATCAGTTTCGGGATGTGCCATTGATAGATGGCGTCCAAATTGCTTGACTGTACCAAATAAAGCAATCTTTTGGCCCACGTTAAACCGCTTTTTCATGTAATATGCCCCTTTAAACCAAACGGCTTTTATACCACCAGTTTCATCTTTAACGACTATTTCCAGGCGCTTTTTAGCCTTAAACCCTTGTTCGCCAATGTGAGTTATGGTCCCTGCAATAGTTACCTCTTCTCCCAATCCCCGAAGTTGCTCAATCTTTTTCACATTGCTTCTATCCAAATATCTTCTTGGGAAAAAGAAAAGTAAATCTTGAGCATGATGAATCCCCTCTTTGGCAAGAGCATCTAGTTTTATTGAACTAAGTCCGGTAAGTTTAGATAAATTTAAGTGATACATTGTTATATATCGATATAATATTATTTTAACGGATTTATGCGGTTTTTTCTTTAAATATAAAGGTATTTACTACGTTGTTCCCATCTTTTTAACTTTTTAGTTGAATTGTCTTTGGACTTATAGGTTTAGTTATTGTATATTTTGAAGCTCTCGAATTGATGAGGAAAACTCATTACTGGCCTTAACCGAAATAATTTGAACAGTGCCAACGATACAACAACTTATTAGAAAAGGTAGAAAAACCAACAAACGCAAGTCCACAGCCCCTGCCATGCAAAGCTGTCCACAAAAGCGTGGGGTATGTACTCGTGTGTATACGACTACTCCCAAAAAACCGAACTCTGCACTGCGTAAAGTAGCAAGGATTCGCCTAACCAATGGTATTGAAGTTACTGCTTACATACCAGGAGAAGGGCATAACTTACAAGAGCACAGTATTGTGTTGATACGTGGAGGCCGTGTAAAAGATCTCCCGGGTGTGCGTTACCATATTATTCGCGGAACATTAGATACCGCTGGAGTAGAAGGCCGTACACAAAGTCGAAGTTTGTACGGTACCAAAAGGCCAAAAGCGAAATCCTAAGTTTAGTTTAAATTATTATGCGTAGAAGAAAAGCAGAAAAGCGGGATGTACAACCCGATCCGATATTTGACGACAAGCTAATCACTCGTTTTGTGAACAACTTAATGCGAGACGGTAAGAAAAGTGTAGCAAGAAAAATTGTCTATCAGGCTTTTGAAATAATCGAAGAGCGCACGGGTGAAACAGGAGTAGAAGTTTTTCGTTCCGCTCTTCAAAATTCAACCCCTGTAGTAGAAGTTAAGTCAAGACGAGTGGGTGGAGCAACCTACCAAGTGCCTGTAGAAGTACGGCAAGAGCGAGGTACTGCACTAGGAATGCGATGGTTGATAAAGGCAGCGCGTTCTAGAAATGATAAATCCATGTCTTTACGTCTTTCTCGTGAACTTATCGACGCTTCAAAAAATGAAGGCGGTGCAGTGCGAAAGAAAGATGAAACTCATCGTATGGCAGAAGCCAATAAAGCATTTGCCCACTTTAGATTTTAATTTCTACTAAAAATTATTCATCACATCATGTCTGAAACTACAACAATGGATCCCAAAATCTTCGACCAGATGCGCCGAACTCGAAACATCGGGATTATGGCACACATCGATGCTGGAAAAACTACGGTAACAGAACGAATTCTGTTTTATACAGGTAGAAGCCACCGAATAGGTGAAGTTCACGATGGTGCGGCTACTATGGATTGGATGGAGCAAGAACAGGAGCGTGGTATTACCATTACTTCCGCAGCCACCCATTGTATTTGGAGTGATCACCGTATCAACATCATTGATACCCCTGGCCACGTGGATTTTACCGTGGAAGTGGAGCGTTCACTTCGTGTCTTGGATGGTGCGGTATTTGTACTTTGCTCGGTTGGAGCGGTTCAGCCTCAGTCAGAAACCGTATGGCGTCAAGCCACCAAGTACAAAGTCCCCTGTATGGCCTTTGTTAATAAAATGGATCGTACTGGTGCCGACTTCTACAATGTAGTAGATCAGTTGAATGATAAATTAAATGCCAACCCTATCCCTATTCAAATTCCAATTGGTAGAGAGGAAAATTTCAAAGGAGTGGTCGATTTAATCAACATGCGTGGCATTGTATGGGATGAAGAATCTTTAGGTGCCAAGTACGATGTAATTGATATCCCTGACGACATGGTTGAAATGGTAAACGACTATCGTATGCAAATGCTAGAGGCTATTGCAGATCATGATGAATCGTTGATGGAAAAGTATCTAATGGAAGAAGAGATATCGGCTGAGGAGATTATTAACGCAATTCGTAAAGCAACTATCGCAAAAGACATTACACCCGTAATGTGTGGTACTGCACTCAAGAACAAAGGCGTTCAAGCCATGTTGGACCGCGTGATTGACTTTATGCCAAGTCCACTAGATGTTGAAGCAGTAAATGGAATTGATCCCAACACAGATGAAGAAGTAAAAAGAGTGGCAGACCCAAGTGCACCTTTTAGTGCGCTTGCATTCAAGATTATGACAGATCCTTATGTTGGTAAGTTAACTTTTGCTCGAGTTTATTCGGGTCGTTTAGACAAAGGCTCGTACATACTCAACTCCACTACTGGTAAGAAAGAAAGAGTTGGACGTTTGTTAGAAATGCATGCTAACGACAAAAAAGACCTAGACTTTGCACAGGCCGGTGATATTGTGGCTGTTGTAGGGGTTAAAGAAGTATATACAGGTGATACCTTCTGTGATTTAGACAAGCCTGTAATACTTGAGCAAATTACTTTCCCTGAGCCAGTAATCAAGCTGGCAGTTGAGCCGAAAACAAAAGCAGATAGTGATAAACTATCAACTGGACTACAGAAACTAGCTGAAGAAGATCCTACATTCAAGGTAAGTACCGATGATGAAACTGGCCAAACTACTATTGCCGGTATGGGTGAGCTTCACTTAGAGATTATTGTGGATCGATTAAAACGAGAATTTAAGGTAGAGGCAAACGTTGGTGCCCCACAGGTGTCTTACCGAGAAACCATCTCGCGAAATGTTACTCACCGCGAAGTATACAAAAAGCAAACAGGTGGTCGTGGAAAATTTGCCGACATTCAATTCGAGATTGCACCTATTGAATACTTCGATAATTATGAAGGCCGTGAAGACCGCATTAGTCGGGACGAAGGTTTCATCTTTATGAATGAGATTGTTGGAGGTAATATACCTCGTGAATTCATTCCATCGGTCGAAAAAGGGTTTAAGATGGCTTTGGAGAGTGGTATTCAAGCAAACTACTCTGTACAAAATGTTGGAGTTCGATTATTTGACGGTTCGTATCACGATGTTGATTCGGATCAATTGAGTTTCGAATTAGCTGCGAAAAGTGGATTCCGTGAATCTGCGAAAAAAGCTAAGCCAGCTTTGCTAGAGCCAGTGATGAAAGTGGAAGTAACCACTCCTGAAGATTACATGGGTGATGTTATTGGTGATTTGAATTCTAGACGTGGAATTATTCAAAGTATGAATTCGGATCCTAATGGTTCTGTGGTTAAGGCAAATGTGCCTTTGTCTGAAATGTTTGGGTATTCAACCGACTTGCGTTCATTGACGCAGGGTCGTGCCGTGTACTCAATGGAATTTGAAGAGTATACACAGGTACCAGACAAGTTGGCTCAGGAAATCATCGAGAGTCAATTATAACAGAATATTTTTAATACTTACTAAAAAGAACGAATAAAATGGCAAAAGAGACCTTTCAGCGAACCAAACCCCACGTAAACGTGGGAACGATCGGACACGTAGATCATGGAAAGACTACGTTAACGGCGGCAATTACCACGGTAATGGCGAAGACCTACGGTGGCGTTGCTCAAGCTTTTGATCAGATCGATAATGCACCCGAAGAGCGTGAGCGTGGTATTACCATTGCGACGGCTCACGTGGAATACGAATCGGCCGAGCGTCACTACGCGCATGTAGACTGTCCAGGTCACGCGGATTACGTCAAGAATATGGTAACCGGAGCAGCCCAGATGGATGGTGCTATTCTAGTGGTTGCAGCCACCGACGGTCCTATGCCTCAGACTCGTGAGCACATTCTACTAGCTCGTCAGGTTGGTGTGCCTCAAGTAGTGGTATTCATGAACAAGGTTGACTTAGTAGACGATGAAGAATTATTAGAGCTAGTTGAACTAGAAGTACGAGAGTTGTTATCCAGCTATGAGTTTGATGGAGACAACATACCGGTGGTTCAAGGCTCGGCACTAGGCGCGTTGAATGGTGAAGCTCAGTGGGAAGAGAAAGTAGTGGAGCTCATGCAGGCGGTAGATACGACCATACCTACGCCTGAGCGTGATGTAGACAAGCCGTTTTTGATGCCAGTAGAGGATGTGTTCTCGATTACGGGTCGTGGTACGGTAGCTACAGGCCGGATTGAGCGTGGTATCCTTAAGCTCAACGACGAGATTGAAATTGTAGGGATTGTAGAAGATCCGATGAAGAGTGTGGTAACCGGTATTGAGATGTTCCGTCGTTTGTTAGACCAAGGTCAGGCGGGAGACAATGCGGGGATTCTGCTTCGTGGTATAGACAAAGAGCAGATTCAGCGTGGAATGGTCCTTTGTAAGCCAGGCTCGATTAACCCACACAAGAAGTTTGAGTGTGAGGTGTACGTTTTGAGTAAAGATGAGGGTGGTCGTCATACGCCATTCTTTAAGGGATACCGTCCACAGTTTTATTTCCGTACAACGGATGTAACGGGAGCCTGTGAGCTTCCATCAGGAGTGGAGATGGTAATGCCAGGCGACAACGTGAAGTTGAGCGTAGAGCTAATTCAACCAGTGGCCATGGAAGATGGATTGCGTTTTGCGATTCGCGAAGGTGGTCGTACAGTTGGTGCCGGCGTTGTAACTAAAATTCTAGATTAAGGAGTTCTGATCCGTGGCAACACAACAAAAAATCAGAATCAAGTTAAAGTCTTACGATCATAATTTGATTGATAAGTCAGCTGAAAAAATTATTCAAACAGTGAAGTCGACTGGAGCTGTTGTATCAGGTCCTATCCCACTTCCTACTCGTAAGAATATTATTACCGTAAACAAATCAGTTTTCGTTGATAAAAAATCTCGCGAGCAGTTTGAGTACCGTTCACATAAACGTCTAATTGATATTCTTTCAACAGGATCTCAAACCGTTGATGCTCTAATGAAATTAGAGCTTCCGTCTGGTGTAGACGTAGAAATTAAAGTATAAACTAAGATTCAGAACCAATGCGTGGTTTGATAGGAAAAAAAGTTGGGATGACAAGCGTCTTCGATGAAATCGGGAGAAGTATTCCGGTTACTGTCATTGAAGTTCCAGCCTCTGTTATTACCCAAATCAAAACTGTAGAGACGGATGGTTATAATGCTGTCCAGCTAGCAAATTTTGATAGAAAAAACAAAAATGTGTCTAAATCTGTACGTGGCCACCTTGCAAAAGCTGATACCGAACAGGGAAAGGCGGTAGTTAAAGAGTTCAGAGACTTTATTCCAGAAAGTTTTGTGGAAGGTGATGAGCTTAAAATTGAAGATGTATTTTCAGTAGGTGATATTGTTGATATAGCTGGACTTACCAAAGGTCGTGGTTTCGCGGGTGTAATTAAGCGCCACAATTTCGGTGGTGTTGGTGATGAAACACACGGTCAGCATAACCGCTTAAGAGCTCCCGGAGCCATTGGTAACGCATCGGATCCTTCTCGTGTTTTCAAAGGTATGCGTATGGCAGGTCAATTTGGTAACACTCGTGTTAAAATTAAAAACCTTAGTATTGCAAAAATTCTACCAGATTCTGATGTGATATTAGTCACAGGTAGTGTGCCAGGTCCTAAAGGAAGCTATGTTGAAATCCTCAACAAAACTGTGGAGCTATTTGAATCATGAAAGTAAGCATATATAACACAGACGGTACAAAAAGTAAAAATTCAGTCGAATTGAATGATGAAATCTTCGCTATTGAACCCAATGAAGTTGCGGTATACGAAGATGTACGTCGAATAATGGCAGGTAAACGTCAAGGTACTGCTAGTACTAAAGGACGTTCAGAAGTAACGGGTAGTACCAAAAAATTATATCGGCAGAAGGGTACTGGTAATGCTCGGCGTGGTAACATAAAGTCTCCACTACTCCGTAAAGGAGGTACTGTTTTTGGGCCAAAACCAAGAAAATACACGATTAAATTGAATAAGAAAGTTGTTCAATTAGCGCGTAAGTCTGCTCTTAGTATGAAAATGGCTAACGAAAGTGTATTTGTGACTACCGATTTCACTTACGAAACTCCGAGCACTAAAGCGGTTTTAGCTATGTTATCTGCTTTCGAGATTAGCGGCAAAAAAGTAACTATTCTTGTCTCAATGAATGATGTGAATGTGTTCAAATCTGCTCGCAACATCTCTAGAGTACAAGTTATGGTAGCCTCTTCGCTAAACACGTATCAAATTCTTAATAGTGATGTTATTCTAATTCAAGAAAGTGCTATCAGTACTTTAGAAAATAGTGTGCACACTCAAAATAATGAGGAGGTAGTAGCATGAGCGTACTCATTCGCCCTCTGATCACAGAGAAATTAAGTCGTATTCAAGAACAAGAAGGTAAATATACCTTTGAAGTACAAACCAACGCTTCAAAACCAGAAATCAAAAAAGCTATCGAAGCTCTCTATCCTGGTGTTAAAGTAGCGAAGGTAAATACCCTGATTATGCCATCAAAACCCAAAGGGAGATATACTCGTAGTGGTTTTCAAGCTGGCAGAACTAAAACCTACAAGAAAGCAATTGTCTCTGTGAAAGAAGGCAGTATTGATTTCTTTGAAGAAATTTAATAGAAGCAACTAATGGCTACTAAGAAATTAAAACCAATGACTCCTGGGACGCGACATAGAATTGCGCCAGTATTTGATGACGTAACCACTCGCACTCCCGAACCTTCTTTGACATTAGGGATAGGTAAGTCAGGTGGTCGTAATCATCATGGACGAAAAACTTCTCGACACCGTGGTGGTGGACATAAACGTCGTTACAGAATCATTGATTTCAAAAGAAACAAATTTGATATCCCAGCAAAAGTCCAAACAATCGAATACGATCCAAACAGAACGGCCCGTATTGCGCTTTTGGCTTACGCTGATGGTGAAAAGAGATATATCATTGCTCCAAATGGACTAAAGGTTGGTGATACCATTACTTCTGGTGAGCGCGTTGCTCCTGATATGGGAAATGCATTACAACTTCGTCATATGCCACCGGGTACCTTTGTACATGCAGTTGAATTACGACCAGGTGCTGGTGCAACCATTTGTAGAAGTGCAGGTACCGTCGCGCAGATTTTAGGGAAGCAGGATAAATATGTTAGTTTAAAGCTTCCTTCTGGTGAAGTGCGTATGATATTGGGAACTTGTATGGCTACTGTCGGAACGACTAGCAATCCAGATCATATGAACACAACGATTGGTAAAGCTGGACGTAGTCGTTGGTTAGGTCGTCGCCCACAAACACGTGGGGTTGCGATGAACCCGGTAGATCACCCCATGGGTGGTGGAGAAGGTAAGTCCTCTGGTGGACATCCTAGATCACCTTGGGGTCAAATGGCCAAAGGTAAAAAGACAAGGAATCCCAAGAAGATTTCGACTAAGTACATCATTCGTCGTAGAAAAACTAAGAAATAATCAGTAAGGTATGCCACGCTCATTAAAAAAAGGGCCCTTTGTTAATTACAAATTGCAACGTAAAATCGATGCGGCCAACGAAAGTGGAAGTAAGAAAGTAATCAAAACATGGTCTAGAGGGTCTCTAATTACCCCAGACTTCCTTGGTTTAACATTTGCTGTTCACAATGGAAAACAATTCATACCAGTGTTTATCACTGAAAACATGGTTGGTCACAAGTTAGGTGAATTTGCGCCTACTAGAACCTTCCGTGGACATCCTATTAAGAAAGCTAAATAAGGACTGAGTCATGGAACAATCAGTATTAGAAGCGAAAGCAGTACAGCGCCACCTGCGAAAAGCACCCAGAAAAGTTCGATTGGTTGCAGATTCCGTTCGTGGTAGAGGTGTTGATGTAGCTATAAAACAACTAGAGTTTCTAAAAAAAGGAGCTTCAATAGATGTCGCAAAGGTTATTAAGTCAGCTGCCGCTAACTTGCGCGATAAATTTCAAGAAGAACGTTTCGAAAACGAAGATCTATTCGTGAAAACAATTTTTGTTGATGAAGGCGTCACACTCAAAAGAATTCAGCCAGCACCACAAGGGCGTGCACATAGAATAAACAAACGTTCTTGTCACATTACTGTAGTGGTAGCTAAGAAAGAATCAGAACTTGTAACGGAATAAAAGAGGAATACTTTGGGACAAAAGACAAATCCAGTAGGTTTTAGATTAGGCATTATTAGAGGTTGGGAATCCAATTGGTATTCCGAGAATGGTCAGCCAGCATTACTCCTAGAGGACAATAAGCTTCGTGAGTATTTGCATGCACGACTTCGCAATGGTGGGCTTTCAAATGTTGTCATTGAACGAACACCAAAACGCATTCTTTTAACGCTTAGAACATCTAGACCTGGTGTAATCATCGGCAAGGGTGGTGAGCAGATCGAATTATTAAGAGAAGAACTAAAGAAAATCACTAACAAAGAAGTACAAATTAATGTTAGTGAGATTAAACGTCCAGAAGTGGATGCAAGTTTAGTAGCACAAAACATTGCTCAACAGCTGCAGTCGCGTGTTTCTTTTCGACGTGCAATGAAGACAGCTATTGCATCTGCTATGAGAATGGGAGCTAAAGGAATTAAGGTAAAATGTGCCGGTAGACTTGGCGGAGCTGAAATGGCTCGTACCGAACATTACAAAGAAGGACAAATACCTCTTCATACGATACGTGCTGATGTTGATTATGCCACTTCCACGGCAAACACCATTTACGGTGCCATTGGCGTAAGTATTTGGATTTTCAAAGGTGAAATAATAGGAGACGTGGATTTATCACCAGGTGCGCAGGCAAAACAAGAAGCTGAATCTTCTCGTGGACGACGCAACGATAACAACGATAGAAGAAGTAATCGCCGAAGAAGCAGAAACAAAAATCGCGCGAATAATAACTAGGATAAGAAATTATGTTAGAACCAAAACGAGTAAAACGCCGTCGCGTTCATCGCGATAAACTTAAAGGAAATGCACAACGAGGACATCAAATCAACTTTGGTGATTTCGGTTTAAAAGCACTTGAGCCTAAGTTTATTACATCTCGCCAGATTGAAGCTTGCCGTATAGCTATCTCGCGTTCTCTACAAAGAGATGGTCAGACATTCATCCGAATATTTCCGGATCGTCCTATGACAAGTAAACCTGCAGAGACTCGTATGGGTAAAGGTAAAGGTGCTCTAGATCATTGGATCGCGGTAGTAAAACCTGGACGTATACTATTTGAAATTGCCGGGGTTAGTGAAGAACGAGCCAGAGAGGCACTTAGAAAAGCATCTCATAAGTTGCCAATAAAAACCAAATTTGTAGCTCGTAGAGATCTTAACGGGTAATGCATTCTTAGCATTTAACGAATAAAAATCATGAAAGCACACGAATTAAGAGATTTAAGCATAGCAGAGTTGAAGGCACGCCTCAACGATGAGAAGACTGCACTACAAAAATTAGCCTTCTCTAAGTCTGTTACTGGACAGGTAGAAAATCCTGCTCGTCTAAAAGAAATACGCAAAGAAATTGCACGATTACATACTCTAATCACTCAAAAAAGTGCTTAATAATTACTAGGAAGAAAAATGGCAGAACAAGCGCAAACGACAGTAGAAAGAGCACAACGCCGTGAAAGAATCGGAAGAGTGGTCAGTAACAAAATGCAAAAAAGTATAACCGTAGCTGTAGATCGACAGGTTAAGCATCCGATTTATGGTAAGTTTATTACAAAAACCAGTAAGCTAATGGCTCACGACGAGAATAATGATGCTAACATTGGTGACATGGTACGAATTATGTCGACAAGACCATTGTCTAAGAACAAGTCTTGGAGATTGGTTGAAATCGTTGAAAAAGCTAAGTAACGAACAACTTTATATAGAAAGATGGTCCAAACTCAAACAATCCTACAAACAGCTGACAACAGCGGTGCCAAGAAAATAATGTGTATAAAAGTTCTTGGAGACTCCAAAAGACGATACGCTCGTGTTGGTGATATCATCTCTGCGTCAGTTAAAACAGCAGCGCCTGGTGGAAATGTAAAAAAAGGTGATGTGATAAAAGCTGTAATCGTACGTACCAAAAAAGAATATCGAAGAAGAGATGGTTCATATATACGATTTGATGAAAATGCAGCAGTAGTGATCAACAAAGATCAGGAACCTGTAGGTACGAGGATATTTGGTCCTGTAGCACGTGAATTACGTGAAAAAAGCTACATGAAAATCGTGTCTCTTGCACCTGAAGTACTTTAAAAGAACAGAATAATGTCTCGAAAAAAGAACAAACAAAATAAATTACACGTAAAGAAGGGTGACACAGTTGCTCTTACCAAGGCTATTACAAGTGCCAAAGGACAAGCTTCACGTGAAAAAGGTTATCAATCTCGTATACTCATGGTTTTCCCAGAAAAGCAAAGAGTACTGGTTGAAGGGGTGAACGTTCGAACGCACCACGAAAAACCTTCACAAGAAAATCAACAAGGTGGACGTGTGAACAAAGAAGCCTCCATACATGTCTCCAATGTCATGGTAGTAGATCCAACTACGGATGAACCTACTAGAATTGGACGCAAGCAGGTGGAAGAGAACGGTAAAAGACGTTGGGTTCGCTACTCTAAAAAGAGTGGAGAATTAATCGACAAATAGTTGAGTTTATAAAATGGCAGATTCAAGATTATATACAATTTACAAAGACGAAATCATCTCTAAACTCACAGAAGAGTTTCAATACACCAATATTATGGCAGTGCCTAAATTGGAAAAAATTGTGTTGAATGTAGGTGTAGGTGAAGCTATTCAGGACAAAAAAGTCTTGGATACTATAGTCTCAAACATGGCTTTGATAACTGGACAACAACCAGTTACAACTAAAGCTAAAAAGTCGATTTCTAATTTCAAATTACGTGAGGGTATGCCAATAGGATGCAAGGTTACTCTAAGAGGACGTATTATGTACGAATTTTTAGATAGACTTGTAAACCTAGCACTACCTAGAACACGTGACTTTCAAGGAGTACCTGATAAGAGCTTTGATGGTCGTGGAAACTATACCATGGGTATTAAAGAGCACACAATATTCCCTGAGATTGACACCGATAAAGTGACCAAAATGCACGGAATGGATGTTACTTTTGTAACGAGTGCAAAAACCGATGAAGAAGCTTATGCATTACTTAAGCACTTCGGAATGCCCTTCAAGAATATATAACAAGTATTAATATGGCTAAGAAATCCTGGATAGCACGAAACGAAAAAAGAAAACTAACCGTAGACAAATATGCTGAGAAGCGTCAAGCTTTAAAGGAAGCGGGTGACTACGAAGGTTTACAAAAATTACCGCGTAATGCTAGTCCTACACGTGTTCGAAATCGATGCAGTTTAACTGGTAGAGGACGAGGTTATGTAGGACAGTATGGAGTTTCTCGGATTAAATTTCGTGAACTTGCATCGCAAGGAAAAATCCCAGGAATACGAAAAGCAAGCTGGTAATAACTATGAATGATCCAATAGCAGATTTTTTAACACGCATCCGTAACGCTCAACAAGCTGGCCACAGAAGAGTGGATGTACCCGCATCAAAATTGAAGCGGGCAATGGCCAAAATCCTTGTTGATAAAGGATACATTTCTAAGTTCATCGATATTGAAGATGGCAAACAAGGATTAATTCGTATGTTTTTGAAGTATGATTCATACGGACATCCAGTCATTAGAGATATCGATCGTATATCAAAGCCTGGTCTTAGAAAATACAGTTCATCTATCGAGGTACCCAGATCAAAAAATGGTTTGGGTATTGTGATACTCTCTACTTCTCAGGGAGTAATGACCGACAAAGAAGCCCGCAAGTTGAATGTGGGTGGTGAAGTACTTTGCACCGTTTACTAATAAAGATATTATATCATGTCTCGTATAGGAAAATTACCCATCCCACTAAGCAATCAGATTGAACTCACCATAGGTGCAGACAATATGGTTACCGTTAAGGGACAAAAAGGGACTAGTTCATTACAACTACATCCCAACATTCAATTAGAACAAAATGATGCCGAAATAGTTGTAAAGCGCGCATCTGATATTAAAACAGATAGAGCATTACACGGTCTATATCGTTCTCTAATCCACAATATGGTGGTTGGAGTAACCAATGGTTACAGCAAAAAGTTAGAGATCATCGGAGTAGGTTTCCGTGCAGCTATCACCAATGGTGTTTTAGAACTTAATTTAGGGTATTCTCACCCGATCTTCTTCATGCCACCAGAAGGTATAGAACTTGAAGTAGATACTAAATCTACCAAAAACCCAATTGTGATTATTTCTGGAATTGACAAAGAATTAGTTGGCCAAGTGGCTGCTAAAATACGCTCTTTCAGAAAGCCTGAGCCTTACAAAGGGAAGGGTATTCGCTACCAAGGCGAACAAATAAGACGTAAAGCCGGTAAATCAGCTGCTAAATAAGGAATATTGATATGAATAAGAATATCGCTAAAACAGAGCGACGTACAAAAATAAGAAAGCGTATCAGGTCAACAATATCTGGTACTGCTGAATGCCCAAGAATAAGTGTGTATAAGAGTAATAAACTACTTTATGTACAGCTGATAGATGATGTAACTGGAGTAACCCTTGGTTCTTCAAGTGCAAAATCGACCGTTGAAGGTGGCAAAGAAGCGGGAGCTTCAATTGCTCAAATCGCTCTTGATAAAGGAATTAAAACTGCAGTTTATGACCGCAGTGGATATGAGTTTCATGGTATCATCAAGGCTGTTGCCGATGCTGCACGCGAAGCTGGATTAGACTTTTAATTGAAAGGAAATAGAAATGCCTAAAGTAAGAAGAAAACAATCAGTACCTGCTGCTAACCTAAACTTGGAAGAAAAATTGGTTCATGTGAATCGAGTTTCTAAGGTTGTTAAAGGTGGGCGTCGTTTTAGTTTCAATGCCATCGTTGTGGTAGGAGACGGAAAAGGTGTAGTTGGCCATGGTTTAGGAAAAGCAAATGAGGTTTCGGATGCTATCCAAAAAGGGTTCGAAAATGCTAAGAAAAATTTAATACGAGTTCCCTTAACCAAGAGTGGTACTATCTATCATCAAGTCGTAGGAAAAGCTGGTGCTGGGAAGGTATTATTACGTCCTGCCTCTGAAGGTACTGGTGTAATTGCCGGTGGAGCAGTTAAAAATTTATTGGATGTAGCTGGAGTACATAATATTCTATCTAAGTCTCAAGGGTCTTCAAACCCGCACAACATGGTGAAAGCTGCTTTTCAAGCATTAAAAGATTTAACGGATCCCGTCGAAGTTGCTCAGAGAAGAGGGATTACAATGAACAAAGTATTTGAAGGTTAATACCCAAAGGGAACTACTATGGATTTAAGTAACTTAAAAGCACCTGCTGCAAACAAAAAACCAGGCAAACGTGTTGGTCGTGGTGAAGGTTCTGGAAAAGGCCAAGAATCTGGTCGTGGAATGAATGGTCAAAAATCACGTTCGGGATATTCTCAGAGAGCTTGGTTTGAGGGTGGTCAGATGCCTTTACAAAGAAGAGTGCCAAAATTTGGTTTTAAGAACCCAAACAGAGTCACTTACCGCCCAATTAATGTTAGTACAATTGCCGAGTATATAGAGGCTGGCAAGCTTGAAACTACTATAACAGTTGCCGATTTAGTTGCAGCCGGATTATCACATAAGAATGAAAAGGTCAAGCTACTTGCTCGCGGTGACTTAGAACAAAAATTTGAAATAGAAGTACATGCAGCGAGTGGTTCGGCTAAAGAGAAAGTCGAGAAAGCTGGTGGAACTGTAACTATAGCATAAAAACATTTGAGTTAACGACGCATGAGTCTGATCGAAAACTTCCGAAATATATTTAAGATTGAAGATTTGAGAAATCGAATCTTATATACAATCGGGATATTAATGGTATATCGAATGGGTAGCTACATTACCCTACCTGGGGTAGATGCATCTGCTTTGCTGGCTTCCACAGCTGGAGCAAATAACAGCTTACTAGGCTTATTTGATATGTTTGTTGGAGGAGCGTTCTCACGAGCTGGTGTCTTTGCTCTTGGAATTATGCCATACATCACTGCTTCGATTATCATTCAGTTAATGGGCGCAGTTGTTCCTTATTTCCAGAAACTGCAACGAGAAGGTGAAGAAGGACGTCGAAAAATTACTAGGCTTACTCGTTATGGAACAGTGGCAATTACTGCACTACAGGCCATAGCTTTTTCTATCAACCTCATCGCGACCTCTCCACAAGCAATCGTTATAGGGCAACTAGGTTTTACTATAAGCTCAGTGATCGTTTTAACGGCGGGTACGGTATTTGTAATGTGGCTAGGAGAGCGAATAACCGATCGAGGAATTGGTAATGGAATTTCTCTCATAATTATGATTGGTATTATTGCGGTGTTGCCAGCAAACTTAATTAACGAAGTAACCACGAAAGCAAACGCGATTCTTGTAGTCATTGAGATTGCAGTGTTAGTATTAATTATCGCCGCTGTGGTATTACTTACTCAGGGAACTCGTAAAATCCCTGTACAATATGCTAAGCGTGTTGTAGGCAGAAAAGTTTATGGGGGCACCACCCAGTATTTACCACTTCGAGTAAATGCAGCAGGTGTAATGCCCATTATATTTGCACAGTCAATCATGTTTATACCGAGTACAATTGGTTCATTTTTCCCGGAAAATGAAACAATCCAATTACTGACTTCTTGGTCTGTAGATTACTCAGGATTATTATACTCCATAGTATTCTTTTTAATCTGTGTGTTTTTCACATTTTTCTATACGGCTATTGCCATCAATCCTAAAGAAATGGCAGATACCATGAAAAGACAAGGTGGATTTATACCTGGGGTACGTCCAGGGAAGTCCACTGTAGAGTTCATTGACAATATTTTAACTAAAATCACACTTCCAGGATCTCTTTTCCTATCCTTTGTGGCAATCCTGCCCGCCATTGTTATCAACTTTGGTGTGACTCCAGGTTTTGCTCTATTTTACGGAGGTACTAGCTTGCTTATTATTGTAGGTGTTGCGCTAGATACTCTCCAGCAGATAGAAAGCCACTTAATGATGCGTCATTATGATGGCTTCATGAAGACGGGTAAGATAAAAGGTCGTAGTCGTCGTATGTAAGAGCGTAAGCTCGTGCATGTGATTTCGAAAGGAATGCCTAGGCATGATTTATCTGAAATCTGAATTTGAAATTGAGAAGATGCGTGAAAGTACGCTAATTGTATCTCAAACTTTAGGTAAGATTGCTCAGAAAATTGAACCAGGTGTTACTACTGCTACATTAGATCGGATTGCTGAGGATTTTATCGCGGATCAAGGTGGAAGACCTGCTTTCAAAGGCTACGGTCCTTCAACAAACCCATTTCCGGCTACGTTATGTATTTCGGTAAATGAAGAGGTTGTCCACGGTATTCCAAGTAACAGGAAGCTTTTGGAAGGTGATATTGTTTCTGTGGATTGTGGAGTGGAAAAGAATGGTTACTTTGGTGATCATGCATACACTTTCATAGTAGGCGAAGTAGATGATGAGGTGAAGAAGTTATTACAAACAACACTAGATTCTCTTCATTGCGGAATAGAGCAAGCAATCCATGGAAACAAATTAGGTGACATTGGACACGCCATACAATCAACCTGTGAGCAGGAAGGTTATGGGGTGGTTCGTGATTTGGTAGGACACGGTTTAGGTAAGTCATTACATGAAGACCCATCCGTTCCAAATTATGGAAGGCAAGGCAAGGGTACACGATTACGATCGGGTATGACGCTTGCGATTGAACCCATGATTAACATGGGAACATGGAAAGTAAAAACATTATCTGATGGCTGGACAATAATTAGTGCTGATGGAAGTTTGTCGGCTCATTTCGAACACGATATTGTAGTTCGAGAAGGAGAGGCTGAAATTCTAAGTACTTTTGACTATATTGCTGAGCTATCGAAAAATTCAGAAAACGTATTTTATCATGGCTAAACAAGAGCCAATTAAACAAGAAGGCGAAATTTTAGAAGCACTACCCAATGCTCAATTCCGAGTAAAACTCGAAAATGGGCATGAAATATTGGCGCATGTTTCCGGTAAAATGAGAATGTATTATATCAAAATCTTACCTGGTGACCGTGTTTCAGTTGAAATGTCTCCTTATGATTTAAGTAAAGGTAGAATAACGTATCGTCATAAATAATCGAGTTTCACCATGAAAACCAGATCATCCGTAAAAAAAAGAAGTTCAGACGACAAAATTGTTCGACGAAAAGGTCGTCTGTATGTAATTAACAAGAAAAACCCTCGTCATAAACAACGACAAGGATAATTCTATACTAAGTATATATGGCACGTATTGCAGGAGTTGACTTACCCAAACAGAAAAGAGGCCTCATTGGCTTAACCTACATCTTCGGAATTGGTCGAACAACATCGGCTAAAATCCTTGAGCAGTTGGACATAGATCCAAATACAAAAGTTCAAGATTGGACGGACGATCAGGTTAGCGCGATTCGTAATCTACTAGATACCGAGATTAAGGTTGAAGGTGCATTACGCAGCGAAGTTAATGGAAGTATCCGCCGATTGATTGAGATAGGCTCATACCGAGGGGTGCGCCACAGAAAAGGTTTGCCTGTTCGTGGACAACGTACGCAAACTAATGCTCGTACTAGAAAAGGTAGAAAACGCACTGTTGCGGGTAAAAAGAAATAAATCATTAAGCTAACGGAAGCACTCAAATGGCAAAAAAACAAGTAACTTCAGCTGCAAGCAAGCGGAAAAAGAAAAAGCAGGTAAGTGATCCTAATGGAATGGCTTTTGTTAAAGCCACCTTCAATAACGTAATAGTTACCATCACTGACAGTAACGGAAATGTACTGTCTTGGTCTAGTGCTGGAAAGGAAGGATTTAAAGGTTCAAGAAAAAATACTCCATATGCTGCTCAACTTAGTGCAGAAACAGCTGCGAAAGCGGCTCATGAAATGGGACTGCGTAAAGTAGATGTATTTGTGAAAGGACCTGGTTCTGGACGTGAATCTGCTGTGCGTGCAATGTCAAATATGGGATTGGAAGTCAATTCTATTATCGATAAAACACCAATTCCACACAACGGCTGCCGTCCTCCTAAACGCAGAAGAGTTTAAACACGTAAATATTATTGACTAATGGCAAGATATAGAGGCCCGAAACAAAAAAAAGCGCGACGATTCAAAGAACCAATCTTTGGCGCAAGCAAAGCACTAGAAAGAAAACCATACGGCCCCGGTCAGCATGGTAGATCTAGATTTCAGCGAAAGTCAGAATACGCAATTCAGCTAGAAGAAAAACAGAAAGCTAAATACACTTACGGGTTGTTGGAAAAACAATTCCGTAACCTATACGAAGAAGCTTCTGCTAAAGATGGGGTAACAGGTGAAAACCTATTACAATATCTTGAATCTCGATTAGATAATACTATTTTTCGTTTAGGTTTTGCGAGAACCCGCCGTCAAGCCAGACAGCTAGTATCCCATAAACACATTGTTGTTAACGGAATTACGGTAAACATTCCATCTTACCGCGTAAAAGTGGGTGATGTAATATCTGTCCGACCAAAATCAAGAAACATTGAAGTTGTGACCGAATCTATTGCTAATGCACCGCGTACTAAGTACAAGTGGTTAGAAGTAGAACCAAAAGAGCGTACAGGTAAGTATTTGTACGAGCCTACAATGGAAGAGATTCCAGAGAATATTAACGTACAGCTCATTATCGAGCTTTATTCCAAGTAATTTTTAATCGCACACCAAAGTATTATGAGTAATTATAGCATTCAAATGCCAGAGAGTCTGGACGTAGTTAAAGACGAACAAAGCTTTGGAACATTTGTTCTACAACCAATGGAGCGTGGATTCGGAGTCACTATTGGTAATTCTTTTCGTCGCGTTCTATTGTCATCTCTACCTGGCACTGCGATTACCGCCATTAAAATAGGCGGGGTTGATCATGAGTATTCCAGCATTGAAGGGGTAAAAGAAGATGTTTATGAAATCATTCTGAACTTTAAGCAAGTTCGTTTTAAGCAAGTAGAACAGAGCTCAGGTGTTATTCATTTAACAAAAAAAGGCGCGGGTGTTTTAACGGCTGGGGACATTGATGCAGCAACAGCTGAATATGATGTCTTAAACCCTGATTTAGTCATCGCAAATCTAGCTTCGGATGCTGACTTAGAAATTGAGCTTCGTGTTGGACGTGGTAGAGGATATGTGCCTGCTGAAGAGATGACTCTTGAAGAAGAGGATATCAATTTGATCCCGATCGATGCCATTTTTACCCCAATTACTTCGGTACGATTTAATGTTGAAAACGTTCGTGTTGGTCAGCGTACTGATTATGAAAAGTTAGTAATGGATGTTGAAACAGATGGGTCAGTAAATGCTAAGGAAGCATTAACTCTTGCAGGAAAAATTCTAAAAGATCACATCGAAAAATTCATCACTGAAAAGATTGAAGAGCCTTTCGCACAGGAAGAGGAAGAAGTGGACGCTGAAAAACAGCGAATAGCCAACCTCCTAAGAACGAGCATTGAAGACTTGAATTTAAGTGTGCGTGCATACAACTGTCTTAAGTCTGCCAACATCAATTCCATTGGTGAATTAGTGGCAAGAGACGAACACGATCTCTTAAAATTTAGAAACTTCGGAAAAAAATCTCTTACGGAACTTATCGACGTAATTGAAGAAAAGAATCTTCAGTTCGGTATGGACGTAGCTAAATATTTAGACTAAGCATAGGACATAATCATGCGCCATAGAGTAAAAGGAAAGGGTTTAAGCAGAACAGCTGCCCACAGAAAAGCAACATTTAGAGCCCTAACGAAGGCTTTGGTTAAGGAACACCGTATCGTAACTACGGTAACGAAAGCCAAAGAATTGAGACGCTTTGTAGAGCCATTAATCACGCGTTCCAAAGAAGACAACAACTTGAACCGTAAAGTAGTATTTGCTGCTTTACAGGATAAAGAAACGGTTAAGTCCCTTTTTGCTGAAATTGGCCCTGCTGCAGATGAGCGACCAGGTGGATATACGCGTGTTATAAAGATTGGGCACCGACAAGGTGATGGTGCTGAAATGGCCGTTATAGAGTTAGTTGACTTCAATGACATTCAGCCAGAAGGCAAAGAAACGAAAAAGAAAAAGACACGACGTGCAGGTAAAGCAGCCACTAAAAAAGCTGTAGTGTCTAGTACTGTAGAAGAAGCTACAGCTGTCGCTGAGGAGTCCGCTAGTGATGATTCAAAAGCATCAGAAGAACAGACTGATGTGTCTGCTGTAGCTACCGAATCAACGTCTGAAGTGGACGAATCTGGCGAAGAAAAAACTGAAGAAAATTCTGACGAAGAGCAAAAATAATAGCTCCGAATTATGTTTAAAAGTGTTCTTATTGTAATGATAAGGCACTTTTTTTTTGGCATAAATCTGGGTCCCTTTTTTCTATAAAAAAGTAAATAAAAGGTTGACTTCATCTATACTTATACCGTATATTTTAAGTCTGTCATAGTTTTGAAAACATATCATTACCTCTGACATGTTCTTTAACATATTGAGCATAAAACAGATTGTTTGTGCGAGCTAGAACTTGATATTCTTTTGGATGATCAGGGCGTAGGGTTGGACTCGAAGGTTTTATATATAATTTTACCATGGAGAGTTTGATCCTGGCTCAGGACGAACGCTGGCGGCGGGCTTAACACATGCAAGTCGAAGGAGAAGGTAGAAGCTTGCTTTTACTGGAGACTGGCGGACGGGTGAGTAACGCGTAGATAACCTGCCTATAGCTGGGGGATAACACTGCGAAAGTGGTGCTAATACCGCATAATGCAGCGGGGTCGCATGGCCATAGTTGTTAAAGGTTTCGGCCGGCTATAGATGGGTCTGCGTGCTATTAGTTAGTTGGTAGGGTAACGGCCTACCAAGGCGATGATAGCTAGGGGGTCTGAGAGGATGATCCCCCACACTGGGACTGAGACACGGCCCAGACTCCTACGGGAGGCAGCAGTGAGGAATCTTGCGCAATGGGCGAAAGCCTGACGCAGCCACGCCGCGTGCCGGATGAAGGCCCTATGGGTTGTAAACGGCTTTTACTAGGGAAGAACGAGAGGGTTTTGATCTTCTGTGACGGTACCTAGTGAATAAGCACCGGCTAACTCCGTGCCAGCAGCCGCGGTAATACGGAGGGTGCAAGCGTTGTCCGGAATCATTGGGTGTAAAGGGTACGTAGGCGGGAGCCTAAGTCTGGGGTGAAATCTTGCCGCTTAACGGTAAAATGGCCTTGGATACTGGGTTTCTTGAGTGCAGAAGAGGCAGGTGGAATTCGTGGTGTAGCGGTGAAATGCTTAGATATCACGAAGAACATCAGTGGCGAAGGCGGCCTGCTGGTCTGCAACTGACGCTGAGGTACGAAAGCGTGGGGAGCGAACAGGATTAGATACCCTGGTAGTCCACGCCGTAAACGATGCATACTAGGTGTTGGCCTTAGGGCCAGTGCTGCAGTTAACGCATTAAGTATGCCACCTGGGGAGTACGTCGGCAACGATGAAACTCAAAGGAATTGACGGGGGCCCGCACAAGCGGTGGAGCATGTGGCTTAATTCGATGCAACGCGAGGAACCTTACCTGGGCTAAATCCACAGTGATGTCTTCTGGAAACAGGAGGTCCCTTAGGGGCACTATGGAAGGTGCTGCATGGCTGTCGTCAGCTCGTGCCGTGAGGTGTTGGGTTAAGTCCCGCAACGAGCGCAACCCCTGTGGTTAGTTACCAGCACATAATGGTGGGGACTCTAGCCAGACTGCCTACGCAAGTAGTGAGGAAGGTGGGGACGACGTCAAGTCATCATGGCCCTTACGTCCAGGGCTGCACACGTGCTACAATGGTCGGTACAATGGGTCGCCACCCAGCGATGGGGCGCAAATCCATAAAACCGATCTCAGTTCGGATTGGAGTCTGCAACTCGACTCCATGAAGTTGGAATCGCTAGTAATCGCGCATCAGCAATGGCGCGGTGAATACGTTCCCGGGCCTTGTACACACCGCCCGTCAAGCGATGGAAGTCAGGAGTACCTGATGTCGGCGTGCCAACCTTCGGGGGGCAGCTGCCTAGGGTAAGCCTGGTAACTGGCGCTAAGTCGTAACAAGGTAGCCGTACCGGAAGGTGCGGCTGGATCACCTCCTTTCACGGAGAGTCTGCTAGCTGTGAGGCTAGTGCCGCTTTACGTATGGCTCGTTACAAGCAATCTGTTTTATGTTTAAACTGGGGGCATGTTCGCGGGGTGCGCGGATAGCTGACCGGGGCTTGTAGCTCAGGTGGTTAGAGCGCACGCCTGATAAGCGTGAGGTCGGAGGTTCAAGTCCTCCCAAGCCCACAGGGGTGTGATGAGCTGAGTGGGGGCTATAGCTCAGCTGGCTAGAGCACCTGCTTTGCAAGCAGGGGGTCCGGGGTTCGAATCCCCGTAGCTCCACTGGAGAGTTCTTTGACATAATGAAGTAGTAACAATGTAAATACGAAGTGTATGTTGCGCGCCTGCGAGGGTGCGTGGTATATGCGCCAGAGGTAGTTGAGGGTCCTGAGAGGGATTCTTGACGCCACAATTGAACCTAATTACTGTGAGGGTGCGTTCGGGGTTTTGGTCCTTTAGGGGGCTGGAGCTGCGAGTGCAAGTCTTATAATTGAAGTGATTAAGGGCACACGGTGGATGCCTTGGCATGCAGAGGCGATGAAGGACGTGTAAAGCTGCGAAAAGCCACGGGGAGCTGCACAAAAGTGTTGATCCGTGGGTGTCCGAATGGGGCAACCCATCCCTTAGGGGATATCCTTTCGAGGAGGCATACGCTCTGAACTGAAACATCTAAGTAGGAGCAGGAAGAGAAAACAATAGTGATTCCCTGAGTAGTGGCGAGCGAAAGGGGAGCAGCCCAAACCGGACCCTATGGGGTTCGGGGTTGTAGGACCTGCGGGAGTTGTGTTATTGGAAGTCGAATGGGTCTGGAAAGCCCAGCCACAGACGGTGATAGTCCGGTAGGCGTAACGATGACATGATGGCGGGTATCCTGAGTAGCGCGAGGCCGGTGAAACCTTGCGTGAATTTGCCGGCACCATCCGGTAAGGCTAAATACATCTGCATGACCGATAGTGAACCAGTACCGTGAGGGAAAGGTGAAAAGAACGCCGAGACGGCGAGTGAAATAGTACCTGAAACCGTGTGCTTACAAGCGGTCGGAGGCCCTTTTGGGCTGACGGCGTGCCTTTTGTATAATGAGCCTACGAGTTACTCCTGTTGTGCGAGGTTAAGCCCTTTCGGGGTGGAGCCGCAGCGAAAGCGAGTCTGAATAGGGCGCGGAGTACGACGGGGTAGACGCGAAACCAAGTGATCTATCCATGGCCAGGGTGAAGCGAAGGTAAGACTTCGTGGAGGCCCGAACCGGTTGACGTTGAAAAGTCTTCGGATGAGCTGTGGATAGGGGTGAAAGGCCAATCAAACTTGGAGATAGCTCGTACTCCCCGAAATATATTTAGGTATAGCGTCTGGTTTTGTCTGCCCGGAGGTAGAGCACTGATTAGGCTAGGGGGCTTCACCGCCTACCAACCCTAGACAAACTCCGAATACCGGGCCAGAGCCGCCAGGCAGTCAGTCCTAGGGTGATAACGTCCTAGGGCGAGAGGGGAACAACCCAGACCACCAGCTAAGGTCCCTAAATGATGGCTAAGTTGATCAAAGAAAGTTGAGTTGCTCAGACAACTAGGAGGTTGGCTTAGAAGCAGCCATTCCTTTAAAGAGTGCGTAATAGCTCACTAGTCAAGCGACTCGGCGTCGATAATAATCGGGCATAAGTCATCTGCCGAAGCTGTGGGATAGCAATATCGGTAGGGGAGCATTCCAGTCGGCGTAGAAGGAGATCTGTGAGGGTCTTTGGAGCGGTTGGAAGCGAAACTGTAGGCATGAGTAACGATAAGACAGGTGAAAAACCTGTCCACCGTAAACCCAAGGGTTCCTGATCAACGCTAATCGGATCAGGGTTAGTCGAGACCTAAGGTGTACCCGGTGATGCCGGGGAAGCTGATGGCAAAGCGGTTAAATATTCCGCTACCCTAGCAAACGCTAGGCTAAGGCGTGACGCAGAAGTGACACTCCCGCGTGCCGACGAATGCACGTTGAAGGGTGTAGGCTAGAGAGTAGGTAAATCCGCTCTCTGTGAAGGCTGAACCCCGACAGTACCCGGAGTCTTCGGATGAAGGGATAGTGGAGGTAATCCTGCTGCCAAGAAAAGCGTCGTAGTTTGTTTGTTAGGCTCGTACCCCAAACCGACACAGGTGGGTGAGGAGAGTATCCTCAGGTGCTCGAGTGAATCATGGCTAAGGAACTAGGCAAATTAGATCCGTAACTTCGGGAGAAGGATCCCCCTGGTAACAGGGGCGCAGTGAAAAGGCCCAAGCGACTGTTTACCAAAAACACATGTCTCTGCTAAGCCGTAAGGCGATGTATAGGGACTGACACCTGCCCGGTGCCGGAAGGTTAAAGAAGGGGGTTATCTTCGGAGAAGCTCTTGACTGAAGCCCCGGTAAACGGCGGCCGTAACTATAACGGTCCTAAGGTAGCGAAATTCCTTGTCGGGTAAGTTCCGACCTGCACGAATGGTGTAACGACTTGGGCACTGTCTCGGCCATGAGCTCGGTGAAATTGTGGTATCGGTGATGACGCCGATTACCCGCAGCGGGACGAAAAGACCCCGTGAACCTTTACTACAACTTTACATTGGCTTTAGCTGTAGCATGTGTAGGATAGGCGGGAGGCTGAGAAGGGACGTCGCCAGGCGTTTTGGAGCCACCCTTGAAATACCGCCCTTGCTACAGGTGAAGTCTAACCCGCAGGCGGGAACAGTGTATGGTGGGTAGTTTGACTGGGGCGGTCGCCTCCTAAAGAGTAACGGAGGCTCCCAAAGGTACCCTCAGCACGGTTGGCAATCGTGCGTAGAGTGTAAAAGCATAAGGGTGCTTGACTGCGAGACATACAGGTCGAGCAGGCACGAAAGTGGGGTTTAGTGATCCGGTGGCACCGCATGGAAGGGCCATCGCTCAAAGGATAAAAGGTACTCCGGGGATAACAGGCTTATCTCCCCCAAGAGTTCATATCGACGGGGAGGTTTGGCACCTCGATGTCGGCTCATCGCATCCTGGGGCTGGAGAAGGTCCCAAGGGTTTGGCTGTTCGCCAATTAAAGCGGTACGCGAGCTGGGTTCAGAACGTCGTGAGACAGTTCGGTCTCTATCTGCTGTGGGCGTAGGAATATTGAGGAGGGCTGCTCCTAGTACGAGAGGACCGGAGTGGACGCACCGCTAGTGCACCTGTTGTGTGGTCGCATGCATCGCAGGGTAGCTATGTGCGGAAGTGATAAGCCGCTGAAGGCATCTAAGCGCGAAGCACGCTCCAAGATAAGTATTCCCTATGAGCCTCCTGGAAGACGACCAGGTTGATAGGCGGTAAGTGTACGCATGGTAACATGTTTAGCTGAGCCGTACTAATCAGGCCACTGGCTTTATTTATAGGGCTTGCACCTGTGGCTTTGCCTCGGGTGTGGCCAAGCCATTAATTAGACACCATTGAGCGTTTTACACCGCTACTACTTGCGCGCTCTGCGCGTCCCCTTCCCAGGGGCATTATGCCAAAGAATTGTCCAGCACTTTAATTTTGTGAGGTGGCTATGGCACAGGGGTTCCACCCGTTCCCATCCCGAACACGGCCGTTAAGCCCTGTAGCGCCGATGGTACTGCATTGCGGTAGAGTAGGTCGCCGCCTCCTCTTTTTATAAGCCTCTCCGAGCCCCGCTCTGAGAGGCTTTTTTATACCATACTTCATGGAAAATAAATCGTATATTTAGAAATTAATCGGCTCTAAAATCAAGTTAAGAGCAGCAATATTACTTGCGGAAAACAACCAAACAGGAATAGTATATGATCGATTTCGATTCATTCTTATCAGAGTACAAAAATAAATTAGCTAAGATGTTCAAAAAGGAACATGAGACCAATGGGGATGCATTAGAACGAGGGATATCTCAAGAAAAGTTATCTACAATACTAATGTCTACACCCTTAGCGTCATTTATTCCTACCGAACATGGTGGTTTTGGAGGGCATACGGCAGAAGCTTTAAGCATGTTAGAAGCCAGTTCGTATGAATCCTTACCACTTTCATTGATGATGGGTATTAACGGAGCCTTATTTCTGCAACCATTAGCTAATTATGGAAGCGAAGAAGCCAAGAATGATGTCTTTGGTAGAGTTGTGCAAAAAGGTAAAATGGGCGGTTTAATGATTACCGAACCTGATTATGGCTCAGAGGCATTAAAAATGCAAACCAGTGTAGAATACAATGCATCAAACAATCATTATATGGTTAAAGGGACTAAGCATTGGGCGGGTCTAACTGGAATGGCAGATTATTGGATCATGACGGCTCGTGAAAAGAATTCCCAAGGTGAACTTGGACGGGATGTATCATTTTTTGTACATGATTCAAGAAATGGTGGCATAGAAGTAAAAGAGTACTATAACAACTTAGGGCTGTATATGCTACCTTATGGTAAAAATAAGGTTGATATCAACGTACCTGCATCTCATAAACTAACCCCAAAAGGGACTGGTATTACTTTGATGTTAGATCTTCTCCATCGAAGCAGGTTGCAATTCCCTGGTATGGGTATGGGTTTCCTTAAAAGAATGATGGACGAGGCTGTTCAGCATTGTAGAGAACGCCTAGTTGGTGGGGTAAGTTTATTGAATTACGATCAGGTTCGTTCAAGAGTATCCCAAATCCAATCCTATTTTACGGTATGCTCGGCAATGTGTAATTTTACAGCGACCAATGTGCCTCTCACAAAAAATACTGCTAAAATGGATGTAGAGGCTAATGCTATCAAGTCGGTTTTAACTGACTATATGCAAAAGGCGTCACAATCTCTTTTACAATTAACCGGTGCTAAAGGGTATAGATTAGATCACATAGCTGGTAGAAGCACAGTAGATAGTCGACCTTTTCAGATCTTCGAGGGATCTAACGATATCTTGTACCAACAAATTACGGAATCCGTAATGAAAGCGATGAGAAAGGTAAAAAGTACTAACTTGTATGATTTTTTAAAAGGGTATGATTTAACAGCGCAGTCCTCGGACTATTTCAAAGATGTACTTAATTTCGAGATTGATATGAAGATGTCTCAACGCAAACTAGTTGATCTAGGTAGAGCATTAGGAAGGATAATTTCTATGGAATTCACCATTAATTTAGGTCATAAAGGTTTCAATAAAGAGTTAATTGATCATGCTATAACTAATTTACAAGAAGAGGTTAAAGCTATTATGAGTCAATTTGCAAATACCAAACTCTCCGATGTGGTTGATGCCTACCATGACAATAGCTCATGGTTTACTTTGCAAAAACAACTTGCTCACTAAGTTGGTAACCTTAGTTTTTACTTCATGAAACCGAACACTAATTCTAGTCAAAATAGTGAAGAGAGAGGTGTCTTAGAGCAGTACATGCTACCCTATCTTAATGTATCTTCGAAATTTCCGTTATATCCAGGAAAGAATTCCATTAAAACAGAGGCTGCACTATTTGGTTGGACAGAGCAAGAATTAGGACAGGCTAGAGCTAATCTCCAAGAAAATACTAGGCAAGCGGCTCTAGAACTGCTCAAAGAAGATGATATAGCAGATCAACTCGATACCTTACCATTTGACGGAGAAGAATGTATCGCTATTTTAGGTGATTCAATTAGTTTGGATGCTCAAGGTTGGGTGTATATTTTTGGTCATTTACTGGACATTGGAAAAGAACAAATACATATCAGATGGATCAATGCTAGCCAGGCATATGACACAACTACGGATGCTTTACGCCGTTTAGATCGTGATGTTTTAGTACATAATCCAGATTGGGTAATCATTGCACTTGGTACATTTGATACGCAGCGTTTGGCCATCTATCCGGATAGAACCTTAATTCCACTTTCGGAAACATGGGAAAATATTCAAGCTATCCAAGATATTATGGATCAAACGCTAGAACATCCACCTTTATGGGTTAGTCCTGCGGCAGTCATTTCCGATTTACTTACAGAACATGCGCTTTACGATTTCAGTATTCATCCAGAAGATTTAAAGGCCGTTCAGGATATCGTTACGGGAAAAATAGGGGGTATTGTTGATCCAAAATCAGAAAGAATGGGTAAAAATGGTCCCCAAGCGTGGCACTATATTCCCGATGGATTACACCACTCATTGACAGGTCATATGCAAACGGTAAGAGAGGTGATTAAAGCCTTGGTAGAAATTGATCAAAAAGGGTTTGCGAATGTAATGGACGAAGAAGCTTAAAAGTTCACCGAAAACCGGACGAAATCAATTCCAGGCTGTTGTTTTAGCTGCCAAAGCCCATCATCTTGAGTAGGGATTTCATAAGTTGCAGGTTGCATAAAAGCCAGGGCAGTAGATCGATCGGCGAGTACAAATGTATCGAACAGACCAAAGCCAAAACCAGCGATAGCTCCAGCCCCTGCACCATATTGCAGTCCTTGTACCAGCGGTTCATTAGCCACAAGCATGACGGAGGTTGCAACAACCGCACCCGCTGCAGCTCCATAGAAGGTATCCAATAGAACAATGATGGTAGAGTTGTTTCCATCGTTAAATATCCCTGAAACAACGGTAGGATTACCCCCTGTTTTGAGTAAATCATACGCGCCAACGCCAAGGCCGTATAATGTTCCCAATCCCAGACCCACCCGTAGCGGATAAAAATCAGTATCATTGGTTAAAGCCATACTAGCTCCGCCTAAAAGTGTACCAGTGAGTGCCCCGTTGATTGTGTTTTCACCTAAGGTATTGATGGTTTGGGCAGTTGCTCTGTTAGGCTGAAAGGCCCAGGATAAAACAAGAATAATCACAGCAGCAATTATCCATAAAAGCATTTTTTTCAAAACCATAATGTATTTGTAACTATTAAAATGAGCGTAAATGCACATAAACAAGATGGACATTAAATGTGTGCAACGTTACTATGTGAGAATAATACAAAATTTCAGGCAGGATTTTGCATGGCAACCTGAAGGATTTTACCATTGAACAACCGATGCCCCCTCAAGCAAAAGTCAGCCACATACACCCCCATCTCTTCTGGT
This sequence comes from uncultured Balneola sp., assembly GCA_902529365.1. Taxonomy (GTDB): domain Bacteria; phylum Bacteroidota; class Rhodothermia; order Balneolales; family Balneolaceae; genus UBA1275. The sequence continues at coordinate 3,475 of CABZWK010000006.1, read as the reverse complement.
TGTACAGGGGCTTCAAAGCCAGGGAAAGCTTCATTCAACATTTTGGTCTGCACAGCCCCCAAGGCCAACGCGTTCACTGCTATCTTTCGATCAACCCATTCGGTGCTTAAACTTTCGGTAAAAATACTAACGGCCCCCTTAGCAGCACTGTATAAACTGAGCCCTGGGAATTTAGAACTACCCTGCACTCCACCCATGCTGGTTATGTGCACCACATGACTCCCAGGCCCCATCAACGATTCAAGCGCACGCGTCCAACGAAAAACCATAAATACATTTACCTCAAACTGCATGACCCAGTCATCTTCGGTGGTTTCAGAAAACGGTTTGTTAATGAGGAGTCCGGCATTGTGGATAAGCCCGTCGAGTTTTTCATTCTCCAATAAACCCCCTTTAATGGCTTGGGATACGAGCGCAAGATCAGTATCCGTGGTATACCAGTGCAGTTCACCAGGCTGATCAGCGGAAAAACTAGCTAATTCAGAGCGTAATTTCTGCCTGCTTAGTCCAAAGACTCGGTGTCCAGCGGAGAGTAAATACTTTACTGTTGCCAGGCCAATTCCTCGACTGGCCCCAGTAACGACGATATTTTTTTTTTGGTCATATTTATTCATAAAAATAAAATACAACTTCTTACGGTGCTAGTAAAAGAAAAGCTAGGCTATTATCTTAAGACGTGGTAGTTAACTAAAAATCCAACCTTATGTCATTAGATCGCGATATTGTGGAACGAATCCCACCCCACATTCGAGGGCTGAAAGGCTATGTTCCAGGCAAAACCATAGAAGAAGTGGTAGCGACCTATCAACTGGATAGAATTTCGAAGCTTGCTTCCAATGAAAATAGATGGGGCTTTGCGCCGGGTGTTTCTGAAGCTGTAGGGAGGGCCATACAAGTGGCTAATAATTACCCATCGGCATTGGCAAATAATTTACGAGCAAACTTAGCGAAAAAACTAAGGTGTAAGCAGGAACAATTGGTCATTGGAGCTGGTTCAGAGAGTTTATTAGGGCTACTTTGCCGTACATTTTTTGGACCTGAAGACGAAATTGTAACGGCATCGGCCACTTTTGTGGGGCTTAATATACAAGCTCATATCCATCAAATACCGGTTATACAAGTCCCACTTACCCCTGATTATCGCTTCGACGTTGGCGCTATTGCAGCCAGCGTGAATGAACGAACTCGGGCGGTGTACATTGCCAATCCAAATAATCCCACCGGTACTATTATTACCAAGCAGGAGTTGGCTATGCTTATGAGCTCTTTGCCTGAACAAGTGATGTTGATTCTCGACGAAGCCTACGTTGAATTTGCGCGCGAAAATTTGCTATACCCCGATTCCCTGCCCATTATTACCAAGGCGAATACCGCGATACACCCGAATACACTCATTTTGCGCACCTTTTCGAAGGCGTACGGGCTAGCTTCCTTTCGAGTGGGCTATGCCCTTGGCCCAGCGGAATTAATTCAAGCGCTATGGAAGACCAAAAATACATTTGAGCCCTCGGGAATCAGTGAAGCTGCCGCTATTTCCGCACTGGAAGACGATCATTTTTTATTTAATTCAGTCCACCAAACCCAACAAGCACGACAAGACTTCGAGGTATTTTTAGCCCAACATGAGATTCCTTATGTTCCATCGTCGGCTAATTTTGTTATGTTATTGGCACCTGATGAATCTCAGGCTCTTCGCATAACCGAGTCTTTGCTTCGTTCGGGTGTAATCGTGCGGCAACTTTCGCCCTTCGGCATTCCCAATGGAATTCGTATCACGGTGGGTTTGAAGGAAGAGATGAAACACTTGAAATCGGCCTTGAAAAATTGTTGGCACACTAGTTAATGCAAACCCAAGAATGAAGACCGAGCGAGTTCGGAGGTTATCTAGAGCAGAGGCGGTCGCATTTAGAGAATAGATCCCAGTTTGGCAATAAAGCAAATGAATAACGAAATAAATCAACCATGAAGGCATTAAATTCAACTACTTCTTCACCATTACAACAGGCAACACCATCACAAGTGGCAATAACAGCTTCAAAAAAAGCTTCAATACTAACATCAACCAATAAGTATTTCAGCTATAAAAAGTACGTCATAGCGATATCTGCTTTGGTTTTCGGGCTTATTGGAATGAAGCAGTCGGCTGAGGGTTTTGCGCAAACCGGGGATCAGGTTTCGGAATCAGCTATTTTGTCCATGAAAGAACGAGCTAGGGTGATTGATGATGTGTTGGCAGATCGGATGGAAACGGTACTTCCGGAGATTATGCGGAGGGAAGGTATGGACATGTGGGTGATTATTTCGCGAGAATATAACGAGGACCCGGTGATAGAGACCATGCTTCCAGCAACCTGGTTGGCCGCTCGACGTAGAACAATACTAGTGATTTATGACCGCGGTCCTGAAGAAGGTTTGGAGACCTTGGCTGTGGCGCGCTATGATGTGGGGGAGGTGTTTAAGAAGGCCTGGGATAAGGAAGTGGAGCCCGATCAATGGAAGCGCGTGCGCGAAATCGTTGAAGAGCGGGATCCTCAGCGAATCGGGGTTAACCGTTCGAAGCATTGGGGCTTAGCCGACGGTATTGTGGCTACGGATTATGAGCATTTGACGAAAAACTTGGGCGATAAATATGCCTCAAGGGTGGTTTCGGCAGAAAAAGTAGCAGTGGGATGGCTGGAAACTCGGTCGGCTATGGAGCGCGGTTTTTACCCTCATACCGTGAGAATTGCCCATGGAATTATGGAGGAAGCCTTTTCCGAGCGGGTTATTCACCCGGGGATTACTTCTACCGAGGATGTGATATGGTGGTTGCGCGAGCGTGTTCGGGATCTAAATCTCGTTACTTGGTTTCATCCCAGTGTATCCATTCAACGGGCTGATCCGGAATCTTTTGATCACTTGAGAACCTTTGATTCGCGACCTTCCGAGGATATTATTATGCCAGGAGATTTGCTTCATGTCGATTTTGGTATTACCTACTTGCGACTAAACACCGATACACAGCAGCATTTTTATGTGCTTAAACCAGGTGAAACCGAGGTTCCTGAGTATCTGATTGATGCATTTGATCGCGGAAATAGACTGCAGGATATTTTTACCAATAACTTTGAGGTTGGGCGTACAGGGAATGAGGTGTTGGCGATGTCGAGGGCTCAGGCCATTGGAGAAGGTATCAAACCGTCGATCTATACGCACCCCATTGGCTATCACGGGCATGCAGCGGGAACAACCTTGGGGATGTGGGATTCGCAGGGTGGAGTGCCAGGTACCGGAGACTATCCTTTACATTTGAATACCGCCTATTCCATCGAGTTGAATGCGGCCAGTTATATCGAAGAATGGGGAAAAGAAATACGGATTATGTTAGAAGAAGATGCCTATTTCGATGAGCGTGGGGTGTGGTATTTGGACGGTCGGCAGAAATCGATATTGACCATACCGAGAGTGGCGGCGACCCAGTAGGGTTGAGATCACA
>CABZWK010000005.1 GCA_902529365.1 uncultured Balneola sp. | reverse complement strand
TTGATTCATCTGCTAAACCTGTGTCAACATAGATCCCATAATGTCTTTTTGTATCAAAAAGATTATCAACCTGTAAAAAGAATTCTATATTTTGAGTCAACATAGGTGGCTTGTAATAGGCTCTAATATCGGAATTAAACTGAGTCGGTCTATCTTCATTGTTTGGTATTAAAGATGTAATGTTCTCACGCTCTGTAGTGTAAGGACTTCCTGCCTGAAGACTATTTATTGCCGACAAAGTTAATCCAAATTTACTATTCCAAGTTATAGAATTGTTCAGGACGTTTCGTTTATCCCAATCTAATCTATTAATAGCAATGATTTCGTCTGCATTGTTTACGAATCGATTAAATCGTTCTGCTGGATTGGAAGCTGATCCACTTGCAAATTGTAAAGTATAGTCTACTGTCCAAGAAACTTGCCCTTTCCCTCTTTCAAATAGGGATAATGTAAAGCCTTTTACTGTACCATAGTCAATGTTTTGAAGTCGACCTACTGGTGCTCCAATACTTCCTCTAACCGCTGTTTGACCAGATAATTCTCGAATATCCTTTGAAAAGACAGTAAGATCCATTCCCATAGTTTCTGATAAGCCCTGTTGCAAACCTACTTCAAACTGCAACGTTCTTTCAGGTTCAAGGTTTGCATTCCCAATGGTATATCTGTCTGCCCCTTCAGCTCGTTCAAATTCGTTATTTGTATAGAGTAAATTTAGTTGCGGGGTTTGGAAAAATAAACCTGCTGAAAAACGCATAACACCTTGCTCTGATATTGGGAAGGCAACACCTAGACGTGGACTGACTTGGTAAGTAGGATCTGCTGTTTTACGATTGGAAATCATAGAACCCGTGGCAGGATCTAGTATAGTATCTAAATGGTATTGCGTGAGATCAATTGGGACAACAAAATCAGGTTCAAAATAATCTACTCTTAAACCCGCATTAACAATTAAATCTTCTAATTCAAGCTTAACTTGTGAATAGGCAGCTAACTCGTATGGTTTAACTTCTAAGCTATTATTTGTAAATGGGTCATCGGCGCGAAACGCTCTTTGGGTAGCTTCATTAACACTAATACCAAACCCTTCATTGTCAAGTTCATGAAAACGTGCTGTAATACCTGACTTCCAGAGTATTGTATTGTTAACTTGCGAAGTAAAATCTGCCACTATTGTATGTGACTTGGTAATATCTTGTCCAGAGCCTAGATCGTTACCACCCATAGCAAAAGCATATTGACCTTGTTGAGAACTCATACGAGAAGCTACGTACCTCTCATCAAGATCACCTGTTGCTGAAACATCGTCATATAGATAGCTTTCGCTTCTGTCATCCAAATAACTATATGATAGGTTAGCAAACGCATTATTACTTATAGAATATCTTAGTCCAAGAATGTGTGTCTGATTAAAAAAGTAGTACGGATTAATTGCACTTGGATTGTATTTATAAAAATGACTATAGTTTCTACCATCGCCGGTTTGAAAGAATAGATTGTAATCTATTTTTAGCTTACTGTTAATTTCGTATACAATAGAACTATTTAAAGATATTCTCTTTTGTCGATTAAGAGATTCAAATTCACCATCACCAGAAGACATCAAAAGCCAAGTACTTGGATCAGCACCTGAACTAATGCTAGCGCTTTGAATATCGGAGGGTCTAAATAAGTCTCTGCCTATCAAGTGCCCGTCAAATGTTACATAACGTAATGTTGTCTGAATACCAAGTTTATCTTTAATGATAGGCCCACCTAAGGAGACCTGATAATCTTGATCACCAATTGCAGGTGCTATTTCCGAATATGTATAAATATCGTTGCTAAAATCATCTCGTGATAAAAAAATATTATTATCAGTATTTCTCGTTATATAATCTAATTTTCGGTTACTAACTATTCTACCAGCATATCCTAAAAAGTTTCCTGACCATTCTCTAGATACACCTTTTGTTACAATATTCACTACCCCACTCATTGCTTGACCATATTCGGCATTAAATACACCACTAATTACTTCCAAGCTGGAAACCATATTTTGTTCAACATCAAATGACGCGCCATTATTGAATGCGTTATTAATTGGCACACCATTTACCAAATAAGATACCTCGCCTGTTCTACCCCCTCTAAAGTGACCATCAACAACACCTGCTTGCTGATTAATTGCTTCATTTATACTTACTAAAGGTAAATCTTCTAATTGAGCTGCACTCACATAAGAAGTCGTAGTTGTGCGATCTTTTTCTACAATTGGGCGTTCCGCTGTGACAACTATTTCCTCACCTTCAATAACTTCTTCTGACATTTCAGCGTCAATAGACGTTGTTTTATCGACCAAAACTTCAACTTTCTGTACTTTCACTGTTGCAAAACCAATGTAAGTGAAAACCACCGTATATTCCCCTGGATCAAGATTGACTAATGAATATTTTCCATCAATATCAGTTGTAGTACCTCTAGTAGTTCCCTCTATGAATACTTGAACACCTACCAACACTTCTCCGCTACTATCGGTTACTTTCCCAGCAATTTTACCTTTAGTACCAGCGTACACTGATTCTGCAGTAAGACTAAGAAGAATAAATAAACATAGGCTAGTTAATAGTCTCATTTTTCTAAAAAATTAAAGAATTAAAAAAAATCGAACCTAAGCCAAGCCTAGGTTCGATTTAAATTTATAAGATAATGTATGCTTTATTTTATAAGCATCATAGATCTTGATTGTACAAAATTAGGAGTACTAATCCTGTAAACATACATACCCGAAGCTAATCTCGAGGCATCAAATGTCTGCGTATGACTACCTGCATTCATTTTTTGATTCTGAAGCAGAGTAGCTACCTTCTGACCTAACATATTATAAACTTCAAGAGTAACATCGGAAGTTGCTGCTAAAGAAAATTGTATGTTAGTAGATGGGTTGAATGGGTTAGGATAGTTTTGATCTAGTGAGTACTCAAGAGGAACTGTAGAAACTACATCTTCATTTGATACTACTGCTGCGCTACCAACCAAAGCAACAACTTCCCAATTTGCAGGAGTATTCCACCATGCACCTGTACACTTAGACGACCAACAACCTTGGTAGTCTCGGCCCGTACCATCATTATCATTAATGGCTACATTGAACATCATGGTTGATACGCCTTCGCCAGTAGGATAAACGAAGTCAGCAGCAGCAGTATTAACCCCACTAAATTCTACTGTACTAAGAATAGTTAATAATCTTACCATACCATCAGCTGAGGTATCGGCTACGGTAGCTGAGTTACCAACTAATTGGTTATAGCCAGGATCACCGGCATCGCCATCCCATGCATGGATATACGGGCCATTTACATCCATTAACCCTGCACGTAATTGATAGTCTGGCTCCTCGCCTGATTCAAAGCTTTGGTGATCTGACCCTGCAATGAAATCAGGTCCATATGCACCAATACCAGCTTCCCAACTATCAAAATCCCATCCACCACCACCATTCTCGGCAGCAGCTGCAGGCACAACAATATCATCCATCATTTCAGCGTAAAACACCATCATGTTTGCTCCAGTGATGTTCTCAAAGCCCACCCAGAATTTTGCTGACGCATCGGCATCACCACCTTCTGCTGCACTACCCTCTACAACTAAGCTATTGGAGTTTATCTCAAATGGTGTGTAATCATCTGGAAAGAAAGAAGCCAGCGCTGTAGCAGCCGGGACAACTCCCGATTCAAGAGCACCTGCTGCTGCCTCAACAGCATCGGCACTCAGTTCATAAATGTAATTAACAGCTACTGATGTTGCAGTGTTAATTGTCGCACTTGTCATTTCACCGGGAGTACCTTTAGAAGTCCTACCGATAACACCGTAATATGCGTCATATGTTTTTACCATGCTCGCATGTGGGGCAGGTATAGTATGCGTAGCAGATAACTCAGATCCACTTACTGTAGCAACTAGTGCCCCCCCACTTACGTCAGTGAAGGCGGAGTCTGCAAAATAAACTTCATAGGTAGCGGCTCCCACATCAGTTACATCTATTGTGACAATACCTGCATCAGTTGAAAGAGCTATCGCTGGGGCTGAAGGTGCAACTTCAGTAATACGAGAAATACTTACATTATCAATGTAAAGATCCCCTGCAGCAAAATTAACTTCAAAACCTACTTGCATAGCATCCCATGTCTCATTAATAGGTGTTTCGAGTATATATTTTTTCATTTCAGTGTCAACTGTGATTTTGCCTTCACCTTGTGCACTAAAATAACGACTCCAACTACCGCCGGTTTCACCGAAATAAATGTGAAGATCTTGCGTGCCCTCGGTTGTACGAGCTTCAAAAGATACTTCATAAGGCCCAGGAGTATAAATTGAATCTAGCTGCTCTTGCTCAAATGTTTGCATTGATTGTACATCCCATTGGTTCCCACCACCTGGTATATCAGCAAAATGCATCTCACCATTTACTGCTGTACCACCGGACCAACCAACAAGTGCCCCGGAAGAATCAACCTGGGAGAAATCACCATTCATAACTACGTTATTTTTGACAGTCCGTAATTTAATATTATCAATCATTAAATCTGCGTTATCTCCGGCTACCTCAAAGCCTATCTTCATAGCATCCCAGGTCTGTGTAATAAAGGTATTGAGCGAATACGTTTTCCATTCGCCGTCTACAGCCACATCTCCTGTCCCATTACCGTTGTCACTATTCCAATATCGAGCCCATCCACCACCAACTTCACCAAGAAAAACGTGAAAGTTTTTAGCGCCACTTGGACTCATTGCATCAAAAGTCAGTTCCCAATCTCCACCTTCAGCCAAAGCAGCAATTTGCTCAGCGGTAAGTGATTGATAAGATTGAAGAGCCCAAGGGTCTCCAGCGGTCACACCTTCGAATTTGAGTGTGTCACTATGACTTACAGTTCCATTCCCACCTTCAATAACCCATAATGAGTCACCTAATGAGAAATCTCCATTAAATATAATGTTGTCACCATATGCTTTGTACTGAGCTTGCGCATCAATAATAAAACCAAGTGAAAACGCTACCAATGCAACGGAGAGCATTGTGTTTTTTATTGTAGAAATTTTCATGCTTAAATACTTTAGTTATATGTTATACGTGTAACTTTCGTTTAAAATAGCTTAAAATTCTATTTCGACCGAATTTTTTTTAGAACCGCTTTCAAAATAAATCATCGCCTAACAAAGTGCAATAAATGATGAGAAGTTGCATGAATTTGCATAAACCACAGTTTTTTATGTGAATGAAGGGTTTTTTGAAAAAAAAAATTATTATTTATATTTGTAATGTGTCTCAATAATGATTTACATACTTATTTTAAGTAATTCTGCGAGCATAATTGTAACCGTTTCCACAGTAAATCATGAATATTCATAACACTATCCAAGGAAAATATTTATTCTTTCTAATCATTTTAAGCTTAGGAATACCCTACTCTTCAGTGTATTCACAAGTAATAAATATGGGTAAAGGTAGCTATACCAAAACATTACCTAGTGGGCAAACAAGTGCTACAGATCAAAATGGCAATCCAATATTACCTAATGTAGCCGGTAATTTCACAAAGTTAGAGTGGTTTCCAAGTTTTGTCCCGGTAACGACTAATGATTTTTGGAGTAATGTATTGTTTAGATATGCCCCTAATGAACCAGCTTATGTGTTTGCTCACCCGTTCGAACTAAAAATTGATCCCTCAGGTGTAGTACTTAGTTATGCTGATAATTCAATTAGATCAGGCGTGACAAATAATGATAACTATGCTTACATAGCTGAAGGTCAACTAAAAATTGGACTCTCAGGCATCGATAAGTCTACTTTTAAGGCAACCGATTACTCAGATTGGACTGCCACAACTACATGGACAACAGAGTCTACAAGCTTAGAAGCTACATTTGGCCATGGGTTACCATTTGTGTATTTCAAATCTAGCGGTGCAGATATATCCATCTCCAGTGACAAGAATGCTAATATTTGGTATCAAAACGATAACGTATTGGGAGTAACAATAGATGGAAAGCATTTTGGAATATTTGCGCCTAGTGGTTCGAGTTGGCCTTCCGATTTTCCCTTAGTGTCCACTCTCAATGGTCAGGGATTTTTTTCTGTTGCTATTCTACCTGATTCCAGCTTAAATACATTTAATTATTTCAAAAAACATGCTTATGCTTTTGTCGATGAAACGTATGCGGACTGGAACTACAATCCGCAGACCAATCAGGTCTCGGTAGCATACAATGTCACCACTACCTTGATGGATGATTCTGAATCACATGTCAATTCAACTCTACAAGCTTTGTATAGGCACCAATGGCTTAATTCAACTGATGTATTCACGGAATACTCCTATGAATCGCCTAGAGGCACTATGAAAGTCATCGAAGGAAACAGCTTCTCTACCAATAATACGTTCATAGGTATCTTACCCTTTTTACCTGACCTTGGTAAATATGATAGAGTTGAGTTACAAAATCATCTTAACAGTATGGTTGGTACACCACTTGGTACAAAAGTAGACACGTACAATAGCGGTAAGGAATTAGGTATGTATGCTCAACTCATTCATATAGCTGATCAATTAGGAGATTTAAATGCTAAAAATAAACTTTTGGATGAAGTAAAAATCGCATTAGAAAGTTGGTTAGTAGCCGGAGGTAACCAACAATATTACTACGACGAAAATTGGAAAGTACTTATTGGATTTCCTGCTTCTCATGGATCAAATTTTGGATTAAATGATCAACACTTCCACCATGGTTATGCCATTTTAGCCGCGGCAACGGTCGCCCAATATGACAGCGCGTGGGCGTCACAAGAAAATTGGGGAGGTATGATTAATTTATTGATTAAAAATGCGAGCAATTGGGATAAAAAGGATAAAGATTTTCCATATTTACGTAATTTTGACATCTATGCAGGCCATAGTTGGGCTGATGGCCGAGCTGCCTGGCGACTTGGTAATAATCAAGAATCAAGTTCTGAATCAATGAATTATGCAGTTGGTACTTTTTTGTGGGGACAAATCACAGGTCAAGAGGAGATTAGAGATTTAGGAGCATACTTATACACTATTGAATCTGAGGCCATTGAACAGTATTGGTTTGATGTTGATAACGAAGTATTTCCAGAGAATTTTAACCATAAAGCGGTTGGCATGGTAACTGGTGCTGGTGGCATGCATGGGACTTGGTTTAGCTCAAATATCGAAATGATTCATGGGATTAACTTTCTTCCTATAACCTCTGGCTCTGTATACCTTGGCAAACACCCAGAATATGTTTTAGAGAATTACAATCAAATTGTTGAACAAAGAGGCTCAGAACCTTTGTATTGGAAAGACATACTTTGGTCATTTTTGGCTTTATCAGACGCTGAACGAGCCCTTACATATTTTAATAGTGATGAGAATTATGACGTTTTTTTTCCCGGGGATTCAAAAGCTCGCACGATGCATTGGATTTATAATCTAGATGTTTTGGGACACATTAATGATGAGGTTCAAGCAAATATCCCAACGTACAATGTATTTGTGAATACCGAAGATGATACTACATATGTTGCCTACAATTCAGAACCTTTTACAAAAAAAGTAACGTTCACCAACGGGTTTTCATTTGAAGTTCCACCTAGACAGACTCTAGCTTTTAGCAGATCAATGTCTCCAGATACAGTGGGTCTGCCAACTATTAAACCAGAATTTGCCACATTAAACGTGATTTCACTCTTTAGTGACTTTTATGAATCAAGCACAAAAATTACCATCCCAAAAAATACCTCTGGGTCTACACAGGCAAATTTCAGATCAATTGCTAACAACAATGTTTTGGCTCTTGAAACCTTAGATTCTCAAACAATTCAATTAGAAACGAATATAGATATATCAACAAGAACCCATGTATTTGGTAATGTTTGGTCTAGTCATAACGAAGATCTGATACTTCAATTAACGCAAGGAGGCCAAACTTCAGAATCGGTAAACGTAACATTAAAGAAGAATGAATGGGTTTCTATGGACATAGCTATAGCTGATTTTGGGAATTCAATTGATCTTACAAAAATAGATGGAATAGCTATTCAAGGAAATAATACGGTTATCCTTGATGACCTTTTATTTTATGGTGATACCCCAGTAAAGTTAGGTCCTGATGAATCAGCTAGTATTCAAGTGAGGCTGCCTGAAAATGTTATATCAATATTTAGTGATCAATATGAGGATGTAGAAGAAGTCAATCTCCATACTGAAAATGGGCAGTCAACTGAGCTAAGTTTTTATGTGTTAGAGGAAGATTCAATAATAAAACTAAGTAACCTCGACTACCATATAATTGAAATTGATGAAGGGCTAGAAGCCTCACACATGGATGGCTTTTTTTTCAATTATTGGACCCAAGAAAGTAATGAACTAAGTGTAAGTCTAGCCTACACGGATGGCAAAGAAGAAAGCTATACCATAAATGTCAGAAAGAATTCATGGCAGTCAATCGATGTACTATTGGCTGATTTTTTCGTAACTACATCAACCCAAAAAATATCGCAAATAATATTTACCGGTGATGAAACAGTATTTATTGACAATATACTATTCTATAAATACCCGGAAGTAACAGAAGCCCCGATACCGCCACATAATCCCGAAAATGTTCTTTCCTTATTTAGTGATACATACACTGAGTACAGGGAGGCATATCCTGAATATAATCAGATGAGTGAAACGTTATTTAGCGCTCCCCATGATGAGTCATCTGTAGAGGTTATAGAGATCAATGGTAATCAAACCTTATTCTATGATAACAATAGGTATACTATCGTAGAGTTTTTCAAAGGAATAAGTGCTGATGGAATCCAAGATAATGGCATTGACGGTACTAACATAACCAATGTACGATTTGATTTTTACACGCAAGCAAAGACAGAACCGCCTGTGTCTGCAGAATTTAAACTGGTTGATTTTGGTGGTGATGCATATGGAGGCGGCAATGATACATCACACAGTTGGTTCATGAACCAAAACTCCACCCCTAAGATAGAAAGCCACAAATGGATTACCGTAGATCTAGCACTTGATGATCTTACCGGAATGACAGCAAGAAAAAATCTATCTCAAATGGTGTTATTTACTCTAAGAGGTGGGCCTATGAAATACTATATAGATAATTTATATTTTTATAGTGATCAAGCTATCAACTCTGCGGAAGATTACTCTCTAACACATCCGAAAGACTTAAATTTATTTCAGAACTATCCAAACCCATTTAACCCCAATACTAACATTCAATTTGATCTTCCAACCAGTGGTTATACGGTATTAAAAATATACAATAGTGTTGGCCAACTTGTGCAAACGTTGGTTGATCAAAACTTACAAGCGGGTAGACACAATTACAATTTCAATGCAAATCAATTTGCCAGTGGCATCTACTTCTACAGAATAGAATTTGGTTCCCAAATTATCACTAATAAAATGATACTTTTAAAATGACTTAATAGCTTATAGAAACTATATTAAGGGCTCATTATTAATTATTACCATAATTGCTCTTATGACACTATTTCTACTCAGCTCATTATTAACCGTACTACCTATATTCAATGGTCTTGTACAAACAAATAATTCTGAATATAGTATACTAGAGAGTCCAAGTAACCCTGCTCCCGCTCCCTCCAGCAATGAAATTGATGTAATATCCATTTACAGTGACTCATATTCAGACATTCCATATACTAACTTTTATGCAAATTGGAATCAAAGTACAAGTGTTTCTGAAGTTGATTTAAATGGTAATAAGACCCTTAAATACAGTAATTTTAATTATCAAGGAATAGAACTAGGTTCTAGTATAGATGCCAGTCAGATGGAATATATACATATCGATATTTGGACGGAAGATGCCACAGCACTGAATTTTGAACTTATATCTCCAGGCCCATCGATTAGTACCTATGCATTATCCATTAGCAATGAAAATTGGCTAAGTTTTGATATTCCTTTAACCTCTTTTAATGGTCAAGTTGATATAAAAGAAATTTTTCAAGCCGCTTTCAATGATGCCGGGAGTGGAAACAGTCCTACTATTTTTATTGATAATATTTACTTTTATCGCTCAGAAACACCTCTAGAAAAAAATGCTTACCTAAATGATCTCAGTGTCAATGGAACAACCATAGAAAGCTTTAATCCAAATAAATTTGACTACACACTGAATGTATCTGCAGGCGCTACCAACTTACCCATTTTAACAGCTCAGAAAAGCAATACTGATGCTCATCTAGAAATTACTCAAGCTACTAGTCTCCCCGGGATTGCAAGTGCTAAGGTGATTTCAAGCGATAGCTCTACTACTAATACGTATATCGTATATTTTAATCCTATTTTAGAGCCAGAAAATCCAAGCCCAACACCACCTGACAGAGCAGCTGAAGATGTAATATCTATATTTAGTTCACACTTTGAAAACCTCTCCGACGTCAACTTTAATCCGAATTGGGGACAATCTACAAAAGTTTCACAGGTTAATATTGGCGGCGAAGAAGTGTTCAAATACACTAATTTCAACTATCAAGGAATAGACCTTAACAAAAGAATTAATGTTTCTGAAATGGATTATTTACATGTGGACATATGGACAGCAAATGCTAGTTCCATAAATTTATTCGCTATAAGTCCAGGGCCATCGGAAACACCTGTATCCTTATCTATTTCAAAAGGCGAATGGAAAAGTTATGACATACCACTTTCCTCGTATTCTTCAGTGGTTGATTTAACACAAGTGTTTCAATTCAAATTTGATGATTCAGATAAAGGTGACAAACCTACTTTCTATTTTGATAATTTATATTTCTATAAGGGTGCTCCCAATGCTAATGATGATGCTACTCTTAATGGAATTAATATCAATTATGTTCATATTCCATCTTTCAAGCCAACCCAATTTGAGTATAAAGTAACGCTTCCATCAAATTCTACACAGGTTCCTCAGATATCAGTCATCCTATCTGATACAAATGCTACCTATACTATAGAGCCTAATTCAACTTTACCTGGTTCAGCAAAAATTATTGTGTTAGCAGAGAATGCCAAAACAACAAAAACCTACACAATTAATTTTGTGTTATATAGTGAAATTTCTGACCCCACTCTTAGTTCTATTACTGTCAATGGAAAACCAATAAATCATTTTAACTCTCTCAGAAAGAATTATGTATTTAATTTAGGTGATTCATCTTCGAGACCAGATGTCTCCGCTACAGCAAGTAATGCTGATGCGAGCATTACGTATTTTGAATCCAATGATTACACGTACATAAAAAGCATTTCTTCAGACCAACAAGATAGCGCCATATATTCTGTTTTTTTTAGGCCACAAAATTTAGTTTGGTGGGATGATTTTTCATCATCCAGTCTCAATCTAAATCATTGGTCCTATGAATTAGGAAATGGATGTAGTCAAGGCGAAAATTTATGCGGCTGGGGGAATCAAGAACTTCAGTCCTATGCACAAGAAAATATATCAATTGAGCAAATTCCGGGAGAGGAAGGTAATAATGCCTTAGTTATAACCGCTATGGAGCAAGGGAGCAATAGTTTTACCTCTGGAAGAATTACCTCTCAAAATAATGTACACTTTCAGTATGGAGTAATAGAAATTCGGATGAAAGTGCCTGAAGTAGAAAGAGGCCTTTGGCCAGCAGCATGGTTCCTCGGTGGCAATCATCCTGAGGTTGGATGGCCCAAGTCTGGCGAGATTGATCTAATGGAAATGGGGCAAAAAAAATCATTTCGAACTCATCAAGGATTCCCAAATAGTACAGCTAATCAATACGTTGGCTCAAATATAATTTGGTACTCTTCGGCGGCTTGCGTGACTGGTAATGAAACTTGTGCAGCCGCAATAGCTGGTGATGTGAATTATAATAATCCCTATGTCTCTAGCGATAATTTAAATGAACGTTTCCAAGTGTATCGACTCTATTGGAGTAAAAATCATATACGACTAACCGTTCAGGATGGAGGAAATGAGCACAACCTCTATACAGCACCATTTGGTACAACCTCTAACGAACTACGAAATGCATTCAATCAAGACTTTTTTATGATTCTTAACTTAGCTATAGGAGGTAATTTTACCGATGCCTTAAGTGCCAACCAAGTTACTGCATCACTACCTGCTAAGATGTATATAGACTACGTTAAATTATATCAATACAATGGCGAAGGTAGCGTATTGATCGACGGTGAAACGTTAACGTCAAATGAACAGAATTTTGAAGAATATGATTATCCCAAGTTTTTTAAATTATTTCAAAACTATCCTAATCCGTTTAACCCAGTAACTTCAATTGAATTTGAGCTTCAAAAAACATCCAATGTACAAATTATTGTTAGAGACGTACTTGGGAGGCTGGTTTCAGACCAAAAATTCGGAAATTTGGGTACTGGAAGGCACAATTTTCAATTTGACGCTTCTAATTTATCAAGTGGTTTGTATTTTTATACACTTAGCGTAAATGGACAATTGATGGACACTAAAAAAATGTTGTTACTTAAATGAAATACTCTAAAAAAATTCCAATTCTCTTTTTACTCACTTGTTTCATATTAGCATGTAATCCTCCAACAAGTGTTAAAGAAAATACAGACGATAAAGATATTAATGGATATGCCGACGAAACTTTTTTTAAGGTTGATGGTAAAGAGATTTTGAACAGACAAGGGATCCCTGTGGTAATTAAGGGTCTTGGACTTGGGGGTTGGTTTATGCCAGAGGGGTACATGTTCAGAATGCCAGGGGGTTATGGACCTACTGCCATTAGAGAAAAGATAACTGAACTCTTGGGCGCTTCTCTAGCAGATCAATGGTTTGAATTATTTCGAGATAACTATGTTAGAGAAGATGACATAATCGCAATGAAAGAATGGGGCGTAGATCATATTAGAATTCCTTTCCATTATGATATTTTTTATGATAAAAATTCAGAAACATTTATAGAAAAAGGATTTGAACGTATTGATCAAGTTCTTATTTGGTGCAAAAGACATCGTATGGATGTAATATTAGATATGCATGCGGCTCCAGGAGCTCAAAGTGCCGGTCCTATTGCTGATAGTGATGGAGTTGCCCGTTTTTGGACAGAAAAAGAAACATACTGGCCAATGACCATTCTTATTTGGGAAGAATTAGCTAGAAGATATAAAGACGAAACCATCATTATTGGGTATGATATTCTGAATGAACCGGTGACTCCAACAGGGTATGGTGCTAGCGACTTAAGAAATTTTTATGATCAAATAGTTCCGGCCATACGTGCCATTGATACTAACCATATTCTATTTATTGAAGGCAATTATTGGGCAACGACCTTTGATGAGTTGTATCCTCCATTTGATAATAATATGGTGTACGCTTTCCATAAATATTGGAATGAAACCGACCAAGGAACCATTCAATATTTACTCAATATGAGAAATGACCATAATACACCTCTGTGGCTTGGTGAAACCGGCGAAAATTCAAACCCTTGGTATTATGAGACGCGTCAACTAGCAGAGCAACATGAAATAGGATGGAATTGGTGGACACACAAAAAGCTAGAAACTACTAGAGCTCCCTTATCCTCATCTAGTAATGAAGATTATGAAAAAGTTGTCAATTATTGGAAAGGAAATGGGCCTCAACCTACAACAGAAGAGGCGAGGAGAGGTCTATTCCAAATGGCAGAAGACCTTGCCATTGAAAAAAATACTTTACGACCGGACTTGATAGCTTCACTGTTTTCCGATCAATTTGGAACAACCAATCAACCATATACTAATATTGAAATACCTGGTCAAATATTTGCAGTTGACTACGATATTGGGAATCAAGGAGTCTCCTATTCTGATACCGAGTACAAACAAGTAAGTAGCGATGAGAACCAAAATACAGGTAATAATGGATGGTCTTACCGTAATGATGGAGTAGATATTGAGTCATGCTCTGATCCTACCATTGATTACAATATTGGTTGGATTGAAACGGGTGAATGGCTAGAATATACCGTAAATATTACTAAATCTGGATCATACACAACCAAAGCAATTATTGCTTCTACGGGCGCTGGCAAAATGCGTATCAAAGTAAATGGAAAACAAATTGGTTCAGATTTAGATGTACCCGACACAGGTGGGTATCAAAATTGGGGACAAATCAATTTTGGCCAGCAAAGTTTTAATGCTGGTGAAGCACTTGTACGAGTTGAAATTCTTGAAGGTGACTTCAGTTTCGCAATGATTTCCATCGATTAATTAAACAGGCGGTAGCCTCTTATTTACCCTCAAAACAACTTATACTCACAAATGATTATTATAAAATTACTTAAGCGTTTAGCTAGTTTCTTTTTACTAATTACCATTCTAGGAACATCTTTATATTCGCAAACATTTAAAGTACTCGTTTTTTCGAAAACTGAAGGATTCCGGCATAGCTCCATACCTGCCGGTATTGCGGCTATTGAGCAATTAGGCAACGAAAATAGCTTCATTGTTGAAGCTACTGAAGATGCGAGTTTGTTCAACCTTGAAAATCTACAACAATTTAATGCGGTAATTTTCCTCAGTACTACTGGAGATGTACTTAATACTAACCAACAAGATGCATTTGAACGGTATATCCGCAATGGTGGTGGTTTTGTTGGAATACATGCCGCATCGGATACCGAATACAATTGGTCTTGGTATGGGGAATTAGTGGGGGCTTATTTCGATAGCCATCCAGCTATACAAACTGCAACTATTGAAGTTGCGGATAGGATTCATCCATCCACCATGCACCTACCAGAATACTGGGAACGGACCGACGAATGGTATAACTACAACAAAAATCCTAGAGGTAAGGTACATGTTTTAGCCACACTGGATGAGAGTAGTTATTCTGGCGGAAATATGGGTTATGATCACCCCATAGCTTGGATGCATGAGTTTGACGGGGGCCGCTCTTGGTACACTGGCGGGGGACATACCGACGAGTCCTATTCTGAGCCTGATTTTTTGAAGCATATCTTGGGTGGAATTATGTATGCATCCGGGGATATCAAAGGTGAATTTGATGCGACTAATGACCGGCAGTATCAGGTAACGGTCATCGATGGAAAACCCTCCTTTCCTATGGCACTCGCCGTACTCCCTAATTTTGATGTGCTCTATATTGAACGAGGTGGAAAAATGAAATTATGGAAAAAGTCTACCGGTCTAAATAGTATTGCCGCCGATTTTGATGTAGATAGTGGCCGTGAAGACGGGCTCTTAGGGATTGTATTAGATCCAGATTTCCAGACCAATAACTATGTTTATGTTTTTTACTCCCCTAGCAGCGTGAGTGAACAACGAGTTTCTCGGTTTACATTTGATGGGGAAACACTTGATATGAATTCCGAGAATATCATACTACGAATCCCAACTCAACGCGACCAATGCTGTCACTCAGGTGGTGATTTGGAATTTGGACCCAACGGAGATTTATATATTACCACAGGCGATAATGTCAATCCATTTGAAGCTGATGGGTTTGCTCCTATTGATGAACGTCCTGGCCGCGCTTATTTCGATGCCCAGGGAACTTCTGGAAATACTCACGATCTTAGAGGCAAAATCTTACGTATACGCCCACAAGAAGATGGTAGCTACACCATTCCTGAAGGGAATCTATTTGCCACCGAAGAAGAGGGCTTACCTGAGGTGTACGTGATGGGTACTCGAAATCCATTCCGAATGGCCGTGAATAAGCGTACTGGTGAACTCATATGGGGTGATGTAGGTCCTGATGCCGGTGGAGATAATGGGGCAAGAGGTCCAAAGGGATACGATGAGTTTAACCGTACCAGTTCTGCTGGTAATTTTGGATGGCCCTTTTGTATTGCTGAAAATCTACCGTACCGCGAATACGATTTTGCCACAGGTAACTCAGGACCAGCCTATAATTGTGCCGAACCTATCAATAATTCACCGAATAATACCGGAGTTGATACCCTTCCACCCTCACAACCTGCTTGGATTGCCTACAACTATGGATTTACAGAAAAGTGGCCTCAATTAGGCGAAGGTCAACGAACTGCTATTGCAGGGGACTACTTTTACTATGACTCCACTTTAACTGAAACTGGGAGCTTACCTGAATACTATGATGGTTCCCTCTTTATTTTAGAATGGACCCGAAACTGGGTGAAAGAAGTCCGTTTTAATCAGGAAGGCGAACTATTTCAAATTAATCCATTTTTCCAAAGTGAGCCACTCATTCGTCCCATTGACATGCAGATCGGTCCTGACGGTGCAGTATACATTATAGAGTGGGGTACTGGATTTTTCGAGGATAACCAAGATGATCGTATAATAAAGATAGAATTCGCTCAAAATCTTGCTAATCGTAGCCCAACAGCTAGAGCCAGTGCAAACATACAAAGTGGATTAGCCCCATTAACAATTGAATTCCGAGGTGACGATTCTACTGATCCTGATGCCGATGATGTGCTCAGTTATTCTTGGGATTTCAATGGAGATCAAATAGAAGATGCAACGACTGCTATTACTACCCATACATACATTGAGAATGGAGAGTATCTAGCCACCCTAACCGTAAGTGATCCCGAAGGTGCTTCATCTGTAGCTCAAATTCAAATTATTGTTGGTAATAGCGCTCCAGAAGTAACTATAGTTAAACCAATACATGGCGGGTTTTATGAAGATTTTGACATAATTGACTATGAAGTCGAAGTAACGGATGCTGAACAAGGTACTATTGGGGATGGTATTTCTTGTGAAGATATAGTAGTAGAACCATCTATAGGGCATGATGACCATGCTCATGGCACAGGACCAAGGAGTGGATGTGAAGGAAACTTTGAAGCTGAAACTCATGGTGACGGTCCAGACAACGTCTTTTATGTCTTTGGCGCGACCTTTGAAGATGATGGTGCAGGATTAGGTAAAGGGTTAAAGGGGAGTGATGTCGTAGTGCTAAACATGAAACGTAAACAAGCACAACATGCAAATGAACTAATCGATCTTCAAGCCGAAAATACAAGTGATTTTTTAGGGGGAGGACTAAACATTGGATGGTCTAAACCTAACTCTGCCCTTAAATACGAGAATATGAACTTGAGCAATATTGACTTTGCAACCATACGATATGCTTCTCAACCATATGCAGCCAACATTGAAATTAGAGCAAATGATATTAATGGGGAGCTCTTAGGTACCATAGGAACTCAGTTAACAGGTGGTTGGCAAAATTTTGATTTCTTTACTACCAGTCTTAAAAAGACTGAGGAATTACTAGATCTTTACTTTGTATTCAAAAGTAGTGATGGTAGTGATGGACTTGGGAATATAAATTTTATTGATTTTCATGGTAAAGGTGTTGCTTCAAGTAATCAAGACTCCTTAAGAGGATTAGCAGCTACCTATTATTCAAATTCCGATTTTACTGGAGAAAAATTAATCCGTAAAGATCCAATGATCGCTTTTAATTGGGGGAATAGAGGAGTAAATGAAACAATTGGGAAAAGTGGATTTAGTATACGATGGCAGGGAGAAGTTAAAGTGGAGCGTAGTGGTTCTTATAAACTATATTCAGAACCTATTAACGGAAATGCTAAAATTTGGTTGAACAATGAGCAAGTCCTAAGCGGTGGCACTTCGGAGACTGGGATTATTACTTTATCTGCAAATTCAACTTATAAAATTCAAGTTGAGTATAGCCATGATAATGGTGAAGCAGGTATGTTTTTACGCTGGAGCAGTTCAACACCAAAAAATGTTATACCAACAAATTCCCTAATTCCAGACTCAGAAATATTAAGCATAAGTAATGATATTGAAAATTTCGTCCCAAATGATTTATATCTAGCACAAAATTATCCCAATCCATTCAATCCAACCACTCAAATCAATTTTAGTTTGCCCTCTAATGGTAATGTAAAACTATCTGTATTTAACATATTAGGTCAAGAGGTAGAAACATTAGTAAATGAACAATTAAGAGCCGGATCCCATAGCCTAAGCTTTAATGCAGCCGATTATTCTAGTGGAGTTTATATATACAGATTAATTTATGATAGGCATATATTGACCAAAAAATTGCTTCTGGTCAAATAGTTCTGTTTTGTTTGATGTTTAAAATTTCTGTGAAAATCAATATTCTCCTTCGCTATTATTATAATTGAGAATTAAAGTTTTAGACATCAGTTTCATAGATAAAAAAATAACAAATGATAAAAAAATACTTATTTACATTTTTTTTGGTAGCAGTCATTTCTTCTTCTTTACAAGGCAGTCAGATTACAAATGATTTATTCTTACAAAATATTCAGAATAGAGATTCTCAAACATTAGATGGACTTTGGAGTATTATAATTGATCCACTGGAAAATGGATACTATAACCATAGATATCAACCAAAAGAAGATGGATATTTCATTGATCGTCAGATGAAGCATCCTTCTGATTTGATTGAATATAATTTTGATTCAGATTATCAAATTATGGTTCCTGGCGATTGGAATACTCAAATGGAAAAACTCTATTACTATGAAGGTACTATATGGTATAAAAGAAACTTCAACCATCATTTAGTCAATGGGGAAAACACATACCTCTATTTTGGAGCTGTAAATTACCACTCTATCGTTTATTTAAATGGAGAAAAGATTGGAGAACATATAGGTGGGTATACTCCTTTTTATTTTGATGTAACTGGAAAACTCAAAGAAAAAGACAATTTAATTGTAGTAAAAGTAGACAATAAAAGATTAAGAGAAGCTGTTCCAACTGTTAATACTGATTGGTGGAACTACGGCGGGATTACTAGATCTGTATCAATAATTAACGTGCCTAAAACGCACATATATGACTATAAAATACAATTAGATAATAATGACCTTCAAAAAATTACTGGTTGGATTAAATTAAAAAATTCAAATCTTAAAGATGAAGTCTCCATAAAAATTCCCGAACTAAATATTGACGAAACATACCAAGCTGATCATAGGGGAATCGTTGAATTTGAAATTAAAGCTAACCCGGAATATTGGTCTACAAAGAATCCAAAACTCTATGATGTAATTCTTTCTTCAAACAATAATCCAATAAATGATCAAATTGGTTTTAGAACTATAGAGACAAAGGGAGCAAAAATTCTATTAAATGGTGAAGAAATATTTCTCAAAGGTATTAGTATACATGAAGAGTCGCCATTTAAAACAGGTCGGGTTACTTCTAAAGAAGAAGCTCAAATTTTACTTCAATGGGCATTAGATCTTGGTAGTAACTTTGTTCGTTTAGCACACTATCCTCATAATGAATACATGGTTAGAGAAGCCGAAAAAATGGGACTACTTGTTTGGTCAGAAATACCTGTTTATTGGACTGTATTATTTGAGAATGCAGACACCTACATAAATGCAGAACGCCAACTAAATGAAATGATAGCCAGAGATAAAAATCGAGCTGCTGTTGTTCTTTGGTCAATTGCTAATGAGACACCTGAAGGCGAAGCTAGATTAAATTTTTTAAAAAAATTAGCCTCAAAGGCTAGAGAGATGGATAATACCCGTTTAATTACTGCTGCATTGGACACCCAAACTAGAAGAGAAGGAGTCAATCACATAGAAGATCCGTTTGGGGAATTTGTAGATGTGATAGGTATCAATAGCTATTGTGGATGGTATGGAGGAACACCCACATCTTGTAGCAAAATAAAATGGGAATCTGAATACAATAAACCAGTGATAATGAGTGAATTTGGTGCGGGTGCTTTACAGGGCAATCATGGAAACGACATTGATAGGTGGACAGAAGAATACCAAGATGCTGTTTACATTAATAATATTGAAATGCTAAAAAATATTGAATTTTTGGCAGGTACTTCACCCTGGATTCTTATGGATTTTAGATCCCCTAGAAGGCATTTGCGTAAGATTCAAGCTGATTTCAATAGAAAAGGACTAATTTCTGAACAGGGAGTTCGTAAGAAAGCTTTTTTCACTCTTATGGAATACTATAAGACTATAGAAAATTAAATAGAATAAATTTTTGTAGCAGTATCTCTACCTTTAAGTTTGATCTCTCCTAAATAGACAGACTTACTATGTAAGTCGTCAGAAAGTGCAAAGTAAACCTGTTCGCTAAAGGCTATATTTGTGGAAAACTCTTTATTAACTTGCTCAAGTCTAGAAGCTACATTCACTGTATCTCCAATTATACTATACTGAAGCATCCGATCGCTTCCAATATTTCCTACAATTACATTACCCGTATGCACGCCCGTGCGAGCTGTAATTTTGTCTATACCATGATTTTTCCAATACTTTGAATACGCTTTTTGGCTCCAAATTTCATTTAACTCATTCAACTTGGTTCTCATCCCTATAGAACATTGAATCGCTAAATTTTCATGGTCATCGACTTTTTTTGGCGCCCCATATACCACCATTAAACAGTCTCCTATATAATTAATAATTTGTCCGTTATAACGTTCTATAACTTCATGCATCGCAGTGAAGTATTCATTTAAAAATTTAACGGCTAATTCTGGAGACATATGTTCAATTATAGTTGAATAAGACGATATATCTGTAAATGATACAGTTACCCAATCATTATCACCTTTCAAACTACCCTGATTATCAAGTATTTTTTCGGTAAGATTTTCTCCAAAATATCTTTTTAGGGTTTGATGCATCAATTTTTTGTTTGATTCCAGCTTTATACTTTTTATAAAGTCTTTTCTTAGCCTATTTTCAATATTTGCCTTTGCAAATACTGTAAAAATCAAAGGGAAAATGAATAGAAATGGAATTTGGTCTAGAGTCATAATGCCTTTATCAATTAACATAATCATCATAGGAATTGATGTTAAAAAAGCAGCTAATATCCCATTTAAAAAATAAAATGGATATATAGTCAAAGGTATAATGATGCACGATATGATTATACCCTCACCAGGCGCAAAGTCAAATGGTGAAAAATAATAAATCCATGCACCTATGTTAATAAACCCAACCCAAGTTAGACCCATATATAATTGATGAAACTTTTTTCTTTGCTCGTCAGATAAATAAAAAACAAATACAAAAAAACCGAGCAAATCTATAGAATGATATAGTATATATATGATATTTGGACCAAACGTATTTATATCATCATACATTACGAATGCCTTTATCAGTAGAGTCGAAAATAAAAATATTTTAAGGTATGGCCATATTTTTGGCCACCTTTGATTCAGATATTCATTTTCAATATCTGAATCATTAAATCTCTGTGAAAAATTATTAACTGATTCATTCACGATAGAAAGTCTCTATAATTAAAATAATCAGAATGACTCTAATTACGAATACTTGTAAAGAATAGGGGGCTAACACAAGAACCTAACTTTAGTGAGTTAAAACTTTGGTCATAAAACTATTTTGATAAATTTATATTATAAATACAAAACAAATATTTTGTACTTAATGATCATGATAGTATTGATAAAGAATGAGTCCTCGTCTAGTCTGATACTATTTTAAAATCCATACTCTGATGATGAAAATCCTAATTTCTTCATTCCATCTTGGATATCTTGAGCATTCATGAATAATTTCCAGAAAAGCTGGATTTTATGATTTTTTATCATAGGCTAAATTATTTGATTACAACCCTTTCATGTGGTGGATTAGAAATTGAATATCCATAATCTCAGGTATATCTTAACACATCTTTTTGCAACCTAACTAAGTTGTCTGACCTGCTTTGAGCATTATCATTACAAATAAGAGAACTGCAAAATATCAATAGCAATAATAATACCGTAAAAATATCATCTATATCAGATTGGATTTTAAACAAAAAAAGGCAATCAGAGTCATTCTGATTACCTTTATTAGAGCGGGAAACGAGATTCGAACTCGCGACCCCAACCTTGGCAAGGTTGTGCTCTACCACTGAGCTATTCCCGCCAAACCTTCTATAGAAGGATTATAAATATAAGGCCATCTGCACCTCTTGAGCAAATCATTTTTTACAAAGAAATTTCAGAAAGAGCATCTAAAAATCGGGCCATAAATTTACCTCTGTAAACTTTTTTTATATGGTTCATATCAGCAATGACGACTAAAAGCTTCTTACTCCGTGTACAAGCAACGTTTAATAGTCGGGGTACTGCCATGCCATTCTTAGTTTCGTCAAATGGACGGACGCTATAATCACGCTTTTTGCCATATTGAATTTCTGCGGTCATAATGGTATCTAAAATAATGGCCTCTTTCTCCCTACCCTGAAAGGTATGAATAGTCCCCACCTCTATACCAAGTGCCCCGGGTAAAATACTTTCCCTGAGTGCCATACGATACTGATATACGGAATACCGGAACGGTACTATTAAGCCAATTTGTGAGGCATCATATTTTTTCAGGAGCCGTTCCACTGACTCCATCATAACGCGTTGATGAACCTCATTAGCTGGCCTAAAACCACGCTCACTTTTGTCTTGTATGAGCTCGGGACTATATTTACCTGTGTTTACTAGCGCTACAGATGCTTGAAACCACGCATCCGATTCACTTGAATTCTCAGGTTGTAGGCCAAGCTCTTCACTTTTAAGCCTACCCTCGTAAAATACCTTTGAGATGACCCCTGCCAAATCTGACTGTAAACGATACTGAGTATCAAAAAAAGCGGTATTGTTCGGATACTGATCGTGCCAATCAAAAAGCTGAGAGCTGTCTTGGGCGTCAGCAACCCATGTGAATATATCTTGCTCTAGAAAGGTACGAGCTTCTATATCTTCAGTGATCGCTATAGGTGGTAATTGCATTGGGTCTCCAGTAATGACCACATGGGATTTTGCTTTAGACGCTATAACAAGCAAAAATGCAAGATTAGCCATGGATGCCTCATCTACTACGACGGCATCAAATTTTAGACCAAAAAATAACTCCGACGTGCACACTTTAGCCAAGGTAGTCGCCACCAAGTTTCTTTTTTTTAATTCATAACGTTCATTCACCGTTGAGAGTCGTTCTACTTCTTGTTCTAAAAATGCTACCCCCCCAACATCATCTACCCGCTTGCCTAACTCCTGACACTCTAGCTCTAATGCATTGGGTATAGGTTCATCATTATCCATCAAATGGTCCACCGCATCTTGCGCTTGCTCATAACGGCGTAATAATGAATCCCACTGTACGGCTCGAAGTTTACGCTCTTCTAACTCTTTTTCCATTTGAGCTTCAAAAGAATGATGGACCAAACGCTCATCATCCAACCAGGGGTCTCCAAACCGAGAAACGGACGTGGAATGCTGATGTAAGCCGATTTCACTTATAGATTGTAGTACACTCAACAAGCTTACATCCACAGCCCTATTGGTATTAGATACCATGAGTACTTTTTTACCTTGCCTAAGATATTCTGCCACCATTCTACCAATACTAGCCGTTTTTCCAGTTCCAGGAGGGCCCCAAATATAGAGTATTGGCTCAATCATAGCCAATTGTATAGCCTGCCTCTGTGAAGGATTAAACCGCTCTAAGTCAGCTGTCTGAATAGATTCTTCCTGATGAAGCGGCCCCTTATCCAAATCGAGCATTTGCTCCAACAATGTAAAATTTTGCTCGTTCTTCTTACTACTGGCATGTTGTTCCTGTAATAACTCCAATTGCTCTCGAAGTTTAATCCAGACAAAATCATTTTCCCATTCAACTTCAACCCGATCAATTTCTACGCCAAAATCCTTGTCAAATTCTATCCAAATGATTCCATCTTTGAACTCTAAAATTTCAACAGCTTTCCACCCTTCTTTGTCTTGCTCTTTAGATGTACCTTTACTTTTATGTTGAAAACGTGCTTTTACCTGATCAGCAAAACGCAAGCCAATTTGGTTGGTCTGAAAACCGTATACAAACTGCCCACGATCTGTTTTTTTTTTACCATTGTATAACCACTCTCTCGAAGGCAGCAAACGAACGGCTTCTAACTCACTATCAATAGCTTCCAAAGCTTGCTGAATTACCTTTTTGAGCTCTTTGTTCCCTTTGGTCATATTTTTTACTGCTCCCAAAGTTCATTTCGAATCATCTCAGCACTCCGGTCGCTTAATCTGTAGGCCAGTTTAAGGCGGTTTTTTTCAGGAATTTTTTGTTCTACCAAACGAGCACTCTCAGGGGTATATAAAATTAAATCGGTATCCCTCACAAATAGAGGCAGTGATTTTCCATATATGCTGCCAGCAACAAATGAGCCATCAAATGCTAAGGTAGGTTTAAGTTCATTGATGATTTTTGGGATACTATCCTCCTGCGCGGTCACAAGTCCGATAGTTTGAAGACTTGCACGTTCTGTTACGGATAAAATTAGGTCTGGATCGTAATGGTAAATAATCGGTATGACCAACGTATGTTCCTGCAAAGGACGAAACTGGCTCATAAACCGTATAGGAATAAAAATCGCATCATAGGTAGCTGCTTTTTCATACTCACTAACTAGAAGCTGTTCACTTTTCACCCCAACTTGAGTACGAATTGCCGTTGATAGCATCGATGCCATTTCTGCGTTTTCCCCCACACAAGCACAGCTTTGTATTCGATCGGGCCAATCCATATAGTCCAATTGCTCTTGAAACAACAACTCAATCTCAGCATCATCCAAGCCATAACCCACCAACTCCTCAACCAGTGATTGCACTTTGGCACCCCCTACTTCCAACCGCTGCTCTTTATCCAGCAGTGTTCTCTGGCGCATCACCAAAAAGCCTTTTCCTTTTTCACTTTTCAGTAGTCCTTCCTCAGCCAAGGAGTGATAAGCTTTACGAACTGTATGAAAACTAGCCTCTAGTTGTCGACCTAGTTCTCGGGTAGATGGTAAAGACTCCCCAACTTGAAATTGCTTGGTGGCAATCATTAACCTAATGCGATCAGCAATGTATTTAGCTGAATTTTTCATGGATTTAACACCGAACGGCACCCTACATTTTGGTGGCAGAGTTTATTGGTCTAATGGTTTATTGGTCTAATAACTTTTTCCATTCATCAATGAACAATAAAGCTTGCATTGGGCTGAGTTTATTTGGATCAATGGCCTCTATTTTGTTCCGTAGTTCTTCGAGAACAGGGTCCGTTGCAACAGCAAATAAGCTCATTTGATCGGTTTCCGTCAAAGGCTGAACATTGTTAGATAGATGTTTTCCAGCGTCTTTCCTTACCTTAGTTTGGTCAATATTTTCTGAGCTGTCTTGAATCTCCAAGCGTTGTCCTTCCAATTCCTCCAAAATGACCTGAGCTCTTTGTATTAATTCCTTGGGAAGCCCAGCCATGTTGGCTACTTGAATTCCGTAACTATGATCAGCCCCTCCACGAACGAGTTTTCGCAAAAACACTACTTTTCCCTCATGCTCGCGCACCTGAACATTATAATTCACAATACGCTCATACATTGACTCAAGGGCATTTAATTCATGATAGTGAGTGGCAAATAAGGTCTTTGCTGACACCGGTACGTGATTATGAAGGTACTCGGCCAAAGCCCATGCAATACTTAATCCATCAAATGTACTGGTTCCTCTTCCCACTTCATCAAGCAGAATGAGGGAGTGCTCGGTAGCATTATTTAGTATGTTGGCCGCTTCGTTCATCTCAACTAGGAACGTACTTTCCCCTGCTGCTAAATTGTCCGAGGCACCAACCCTAGTAAAAATCTTATCAACCAAACCAATTCGAGCACGTTCAGCTGGCACATAACTCCCAATTTGAGCTAACAAAACAATAAGCCCCGTTTGACGGAGAATGATACTTTTGCCTGCCATATTAGGGCCCGTGATGATCATAATTTGTTCAACTTGCTGATCCAAACGGATATCGTTGGGAATAAATGGTTCGCCCACCGGCAGACTTCGCTCCACTACAGGATGCCGCCCTTTTATAATTTCGAGCGTACTACCTTGATCTAATTCTGGTTTTACATATCCATTGGTGAAAGCAATCTGTGCCAATGACTGGTACACATCTAGGGTTGATATGACGGTAGCAATACGCTGAATATCATCTGCAAATTGCGCTATGTACTCTCGTACTTGTTCAAATAAATCGGCTTCTAAAGCCTTACTTTTATCCTCAGCAGATAGAATCTTTTCCTCTATTTCTTTTAGTTCAGGTGTTATATATCGTTCGGCATTCACTAAGGTTTGTTTGCGTATAAAATAATCCGGTACCTTATCTTTATGGACATTGGTTACTTCGATGTAATACCCAAATACCTTATTGTATCCAATTTTTAAGGTGGGAATACCTACCTCTTGAGTGAGGGCATCTTTTATCTTAGCTATGTACTTCTTGCCATTTTGCGCAATATCTCTAAGCTCATCTAGCTCGGGATTCCAACCCGTTCTAATTATTCCGCCGTCTCGAATTGTTGCAGGTGGTTCATCGGCAACATGTTTATCTATATAATCTACCCACTCCGAACTATCAGGTAAACTTTGGAGCTCTTGACTATAGGTATTGGATTCTAATTCTGCAGTGTGCGCCAGTAAATCTGGGATCACCTGAAGAGAATAACCCAATTGACGAATATCTCTAGCACTACACCGTCCGACACAAATTCTGGAAATTAGCCTTTCCAGATCACCTATTTTTTTTAGCGATTCCCGAATATCATTACGCACAGTGCGCTGCTCAAAAAGTATTTCTACACGTTCAAGTCGCAATTGAATCGAATCTAACTGTTTAAGTGGGTGAGTTAACCAACGCCTAAGCAATCGGCCACCCATGGGGGTTATCGTTTGATCTAAAACAGAAATAAGCGAGCCTTCCAATTTTCCTTCATGCATAGATGAACTAAGCTCGAGATTTCTCTTGGTAGAGGAATCCAAACTCATGTAATCACTTTGCTCATAACGATACATCCTTCGTATATGCCCCATAACCCGTTTCTGGTTATCTTTTATGTATTGCAATAGTACGCCTGCTGCAAGTTGGGCTAGGTCCATGGACTCAACCCCAAAACCTTTAAGGGAATGAGTGTTGAAATGGGACAGAAGTTGATCTCTTGCATATTCCCCCTCATACATCCAGGAATCAGCTAAACTGAGGTTCAGAAAGGAAAATCGTTCGTTCGCCCATTTCTTTTGAGAAGCTGCAATCACGAGCTCAGAAGGTTCAAACATCGATAAGATAGCGTCTATTTCTTGATCCTCACACTCTAAAGCCCCAAATTCTCCGGTAGATATATCGGCAAAAGCACAGCCTAATTTTGTTCCTTCTTTATAAATGGAAAAAATGTAGTTGTTACGATTATGATTCAACACCTTTTCTGATAAACTCAGCCCTGGTGTAGTAATTTCAGTCACCTCTCGTTCTACAATTTTACGTCCTGCTTTCTTAGCACTTTCGGGGTCTTCAGTTTGCTCACAAATAGCCACTTTGTATCTTTTGTTAACCAATTTGGGTAAATAAGAATCGAGTGCATGAAAAGGAAACCCAGCTAATGGAGTCTGATCTCCACCGTTATTTCGCTTGGTCAAGGTAATACCAAGTTCTCTACTGACCAGCTCTGCATCTGATCCAAACGTCTCATAAAAATCCCCTACCCGAAACAACAAAATGGTTTGGGGATGTTCCTCTTTAATCTGATTGTATTGCCTCATCAAAGGCGTTTGCTTTTTAGCGCTCATGGGAGGGGTGCTAACAAAATCTATTCAACAAATTGGTTCCATGCTATCGGTGAAACATACCAAACCCATGACTTAAAAACACAGCAAGCATACTCTATTTTTATGTCTGACTAGGAAGTGTGATGACTTTTTAAGGCTTTAATGCTACTTTAGTATCAACATACATTGAATTCTGGCTTGTACCATGTCAAAAAATGGCTTACGTGCATATTAGAGTAGAGTTATAGAACTAGTTAAACAGGTTGATGTCATCTTTAATGCTTCTGCCGTTACGTTTAATTTGTTTATTTGCGCAATCCCCTTCACCCTTATTCTCATATCAATCATTGGATATGTACTCTCTATTGATGCGGCCTATGCGGAGCTAGTGCGATACGGCACCGAACTAATTCCGGATATTACCTACGAACAAACAAATTCCGTTACTGTTGAAAGTGAACGTATAGTACAGGCATTGTTAGCACCAATGATACAAAGTAGGAATGTACTATGTATCACAGGTATAATAATTATGCTTTTTTTCACCCAAAGTTTATTTCACAGCCTCAAAAATGTCCTGTTCAATGTTTTTGATATACAAAAGAGAAGTCATCCACTTAAAAGTATATTGGCAAATTTTTTAGGGCTTGGACTACTAGGTACAGTGTTTTTGTTTTTCAGTCTCTTAGTCTCTTTTGTTTCATAATTCGAACTGCGCACCATTGCTGTTCCACTAACCGAGATTGTCATCGAACTACCATGGGTCTATGAAGTACTCGACATGTCACTGCCCTTATTATTTACCTATGTGCTCGCCTTTGTAATCTTCCGTTTCATGAGTGAACGGGAAATATCCATATCCGACGCATTGCAAGGGGCCGCCTTGTTCACCGTGCTCTTTGAAAGTGCGAAACTACTTTTAAGCCTCTATCTAAGTTATGCCATGTCGCGCTATGAATTCGTTTATCAAGGCTATACTGTCATCATTGTTCTGGCACTGTGGGTTTTCTACCTATCTATTTTATTTGTACTTAGCGCAATATTATTACGCGCAAAAATTGATCGCTACTAAATAGTTTAATATTAAACTATTTTCTATATTTATTTAATTTTTTAATACAATACGTGTTATAGTAATAGGTTCACTTGAAATTATGCGATTGTACCCACCATTAATTATTGGCATGTTTCCTATTTTCCTCATGTAAACCTTACAACTGATTCACAAACCTATTCATTAAAAAACGATTCACAATGAAAAAGAACCATCTTTTTATTTTTACACTACTTATTCTTGGCGCTGCAAGTTTTGCCGCTATCCGTTACGCAACAATATCTTGGACCGTAAATAAATCACATACCTCCATTACCTTTGAGGCCAAACACTTTTTTACAAGTGTTCCTGGCGCATTTGAGCAGTTTGATGCCGAAGTCAATTTTGATCCTGAAAATCTAGAAGAGTCCAGTATAAACGTGCAGATCGATGTAAAATCCATCAATACCAAGAACGAACGACGGGATGGCCATTTACAATCAGCTGATTTTTTCCAGTCTGATATATATCCATACATCACCTTTTCCAGTGAAAAAATAGTTTCTAAAGGTGACAACAACTTCGAAGCCCATGGAACCCTGACCATCAAGGGTGTAAGCACTGATTTTGTAATGCCTTTCACATTATTAGGCATAATGAATAGCCCAAGGCAAGAAAACATATTGATAGCTGGATTTGAGTCTGAATTTTCACTCCTACGCAACGATTATAATGTAGGTGCTGGCGATTGGATTTCTGACGCGGTTGTTGCCGATGAAATTAAAGTAAAAATAGATGTAGAGGTAAAAGCACAGAAAAACTAAGTTTTTTGAAATTATTTTCAACTTAGTGCTGATAACCCATTACTTTAAGGCATTGTTTACGCAGTGCCTTTTTTTTATTAATCGGAAAATTGTACTTTTAGTTATGAACAAAAAGTATCTCATTTTATTATTCTTGCTTGTAGTAGCCGCTGTTACTCGACTCGTCCCACATCCCGTAAATTTCGCGCCTATCGGTGCCATGGCTCTCGCTTCGGGGGCGTACTTTGGACGCAATGTATTGGGCTTTTTAGCTCCATTAGGAATTTATTGGCTAAGTGATTTATTGGTCAACAATATCTTATATGCTGAGTTCTACAATAATTTTGTCTTGTTTACCCCAGGTTTTGGATGGTTGTATCTAAGTTTCGCCGCAATAATAATCCTAGGATCTACTATACTAAATAAAGTTTCTGTGCCTAGAGTACTTGGTGGCGCCGTGGGTGCTTCCTTACTATTTTTTATCATCTCTAATTTTGGTGTTTGGTTATCTGACCCAGATTATCCACTCACTTGGAGCGGTTTAGTTATTTGCTACGAAATGGCCATCCCTTTCTTCCGCAGCACCATAGTCAGTGATATATTGTATTCAGGGGCTTTCTTTGGTGTTATGGAGTGGGCAAGGCGTTCAACTTATTCTTGGTCTTGGGGCGAAAAAACCGCCTAATCTCTCATTTTTCTAAATTTACTACATGTTTGAGTTATTCCCCGATCAGCCGGTATACGACTACCCTACATTCATAAATGTAGGCTATTCGCTTATTTGGGCATTTGCCCTGTCCTCGCTTATTGCGATCACCCATCGTGTCACCTATACAGGCCCGGAATACCCAAAACACTTGTTCCAATCACTAGCACTGGGTTCAATCGTTGCAGCAATGGTTATGATGGCGATAGGTGACAGTTTAGCTCGTGGCCTTGGCGCCTTTGGTGCCCTTGCCATGATTCGTTTTCGGACTCGAATTCAAGACCCTAGAAATATATTGTTCATATTCGCTTCTCTTAGTAGTGGTCTTGCAGTAGGAGTGTATGGATTCACGATTGCTTTTGCAGGGACCATTTTATTTTGTGGGATGGCTCTAGTACTGTACTTTACCAACTTTACTACTCGAGGACAAATCAAGGCGGAACTAACCATACGCGTGCTAGATGCGAATGCCCGTACAAACGTACGTTCAATCCTGCAGTCTTACACCCAGCAATATCATGAAAAGGGTACTACTCTACGTGATGAGCGTATCAATGCAAGCTTTTCAATCGTTTTACCCTACCCAAACGATCATTTCCCACTATTGGAAGCGCTTCGTGCCTTAGATGGAGTTGACCGTGTATCCATCTCTTACAATGAATCCATGGAAGAGATATAGGAGCGACATATGAATCATAAATACTCTTTTTATTGGTTTGCTGGCATACTAATAGTCTCACTACTTCTTGTTAATACTCAATTCTTCAAGGGTAATACTTCTTTTTTAGGGGTTAGTTATTCCGATGCCTACACCATTAATTCTGACCGTGCGGCTACAGTAATCAAAACATATGTATCTCCTGGCAAAACAATCTCCGCCGGCGACACTTTAATTACTTTGTACAGTCCCGAACTAGAATTGGACATAGAAAAATTACGCAAGGAACTTCTGCTCATGGAATCAGAGATTGATGAAAAGAGCGAATTACTTGAATCCGAACTCGCTTTATTTGATTCCGAAAAGCAACAAAAAGAGCATGAGTTCAGTGCAGATATAAACGTCTTAACCCAACGTTTAGCCCTTCAGAAGAAACTCAGCGGCAATGAAACAAGTTCCTCTGATGTATCCAATCAAAGCAACGAACTACAGCTACAAATTGAATCACTGAAACAACAACTCTCCTTAGAATTACAGGCTATTGATATTAGAGTGAATGATGTGACCCAAGAACATCTATTTGATGTATCCCAAATCCGTGCTCGGCAAGAATTAGCTCGGCAAGAGTTAGTATGGAAAGAGCGTATGGTGGATAATTTAACCCGTGTAGCTCAAGCAAACGGTGTTATAGAACGAGTGTATGTAAAGCCTCAAGAACAGGTAGATTCTTTCACCCCCCTATTGTCATTAAATCCTCGTAATCCAACCTCTATAGTAGGTTATCTTGTCGGTCAAAAAGATAGAAATAAACAACTTGGTGATGTCGTTCTGGTTCGGTCTTCCGAGCAATCAAGCCTAACAAGCACCGGGGTTATCACAGGTTTTGGTTCGGTAGTAGCCCTCCCTACCATTCTTCAAAACTCAAGCTCAATAACTACCTTTGGACTTGAGATATTCGTTGAAATTCCAGATGATAATCCACTTCCCGTCGGAGAGAAAGTAATTATTGAGTAGTATGAAATGTATCATATTACTTATTGGAACCGTCCTCTTTGGCCATAGTTCAAGCACTCTGGCATATACCTCCCTAATAGTCTCGACATCTGGATTTGGTACTTCCATCCATAAACCAAATACTCAGATTAGCCCGTCAGACACACTGGATCGTCTCCGATTTATTCGTTTTTCCTTGGAACACCAATCCATACAAACCTTCCAAGAACAAGCTACCCTTCTTAACCCATCAAAAGCACGACCAGCATTATTGGAGGAAATTGAATTTCGCATCTCAAATGATGAGTTACAACCTCAAGATCAACGTTATGATCTTCGATTTCGACCAACTAATCCCCTCATTAGAAAAAGAACAGAAGAGCTCTATCAAAACAGAAAATTGCAGCTTCAAGTCGATGCCTCAAAAGCGTTAGAAGAAGAAGTGTTTGAACGCTATGAGCTCATTATTAATTGGATAGAAACCCAACAGGCTCTGAGCCTTGTAGATGAACGAATTAGCCTTAATCAACAGCGCATTACCTGGCTAAAGCAATATCCAGGAGCCGATTTTTTCGATGCAGAAAACTTTACAGAGGCCCATGCAGACGTGTTAAAGCTGTGGAGTGAAAAGACCGATTTAGAACTCAAACTCGAGTACCTCTATGGTACAATTCGCTCGAAGATGGGTGATGACGCTATCGGTGAATTCATTATACCGTGGGAACAAGGCAACAATGTGCACGCCGAGGATATTCAAGCTAAAATACTCAATCCAGTAAATGAATCTCTCTCGCAACCTCTTCAGGTCTATTTAGCCCAACTTGCCGTGCAAGAAACACAGATAGAGCAGGACATCGAACGGGTTAATTTTGATGTTGGTTTTATTCAAACCGAATATTTTCCAAATAGAACCAACAAGAGTTTAGTAGGAATTTCAGTTGGCATTTCTTTACCCTTATTTCAACGAGATCGAGCTGAGTTAATGGATTTATCAATAGAAGAAAAAGAACGTAGTCAAGAGCTTTTAAATGAGCAGAAAAAATACACTCTTGAACAGTACTACTGGAAATCACATGTTCAGCTTCTTCTAGAAAAGTACATAGAATTGCAACATCTCTATTCCCAAATGAACCTTCAAGAAATGCAGCAAACCCTTCAAACATTAGATGATTATGAACCCCTAAAAGGTCTTGAATGGCAGGAGATGCAACTGGATTGGAAAGAAATCGACCAACAATGGTATATCGAATTAGTCAAAAGCTATATTGGTTATTTAAGTAGCACAGGACTTCTATCTAAAGAACCTATCATAGATTGGTTGGATGCTGAATCATACTAATTTCTATAATATTCTGAAATCATGTCCTCCCTACAACAACCCCGATACCTTATCACTGGCGCAAGCTCTGGTATAGGGGAAGAACTTGCTCGCCAATTAGCAAAAAAAGGGTATACAGTTGGCTTGATAGCTCGTAGAAAAGAACGTTTAGTTGCTTTAAAGCAGGAACTCAAATATAAGCCAGGAAAGGTATTCATCTATGCTGTAGACCTTTCCAATGAAGCAGAAAGTACACAAGCATATACTAAACTACTCTCCGACATGGGCGGACTCGATGGTATTATTTTGAATGCTGGTGTAGGCAGAGATGACCTTAAAGCTCCTTGGGAATCCGACGCTCAAACTATTGATATAAATATACGTGCTTTTGCACATGGTCTTCACTGGGCCTTTGCATACTTCCAAGAGCAAGGTCACGGCCATGTCGTGGGTATGTCATCCATCGCATCCCATCTAGCCTCTGGACATGCTCCCGTGTATACAGCTAGTAAACACTTCGTATCAAATTATATGACTGGTTTTCGGATGAAAGCGAATGCATTACAAATAAAGCTCGATATAACCGATATACGACCTGGTTATGTGGTCTCGGAAATGACCCGAGACAATCCTCACACTTTTTGGATGGCTAATACTCAGAGGGCGGTTGAGATGATGATTAAAGGCATAGAAAAGAAGAAAAAGCGAATTTACATCACTAAACGATGGCGTCTTTTGGCGGAGCTTGCCAATTTGATTCCCTATTTTATTTGGAATCGCCTGTCTTTTTAGAACGTCGACAACGTTCACTACAATATCTAACTTGCTCCCAGTCTTTTCTCCACTTCTTTCGCCAGGTGAACGTCCGTTCACAAATCGGACAAATTTTGGTTGGTAGTTCTGATTTCCTCAACCCGATAAAAATTAGTCTTCTTGGTCTTGCTGCTTTTTACGTGCGCTAATTTTCATTTTCGCAAGTTCACGCTTATTTAACGTTTTAATACGGTTTTCATTCACATGTCTAGCTACCATATACACCTCGTCTAGATAGCTACGCCAAGTATCGGAAAACAAACTTCTAGTAATTTGTGAAATGTTTGATTTCACGCTTTTATAATCCAATGGATGATCTCTTTTTGGTTTTTTCCCAGGGATCAGATACAACTTATGCTCTCTTTCTGATTTCTTCATAACTCTTTTCTAAATCAATAATAGGTGGTACAAACATTGATTGATTGTATATGTAAGGCTTATGACGTAAGGATAAAGGCACCTTTTTTAATTCCCTACACCACAACATAACATATTCTCCCGAGGAATCGTAACGATTTGCCTGTAATTCAATGTTAAAAAATCTGTTCCTTGGATCATGGCCTAATGTGGCATTATACATCCAATTCCCATAATTAGATGCCGGATCATAATCCAGTAACATGGACTCAAAATATTCAGCTCCCCAACGCCAATCCATATTCAAATTTTGCGTAAAAAAACTAGCCACATTTTGTCTTCCTCGATTACTCATGAAACCCGTTGTAGCTAATTCAAGCATGTTGGCATCTATAAATGAAAAGCCTGTTCGTCCCGAAACCCAGGCCTCAAAATAATCCTGGTTGTTTTGATACTCTTGAATATTAGATTGTATTCCACCTTTCTCAAACCACTTTTGGCCATATTTTAATGCCGCAAATCGGAAAAAATCTCTCCATAACAACTCAAAAATAACCCAATAGGTTGAGTCATTCTTGGTACGTTGGCGTTCATAGCTTTGTATTTCGCTGACAATCATACGCGCAGACAAACTCCCATTAGCCAACCAGGGCGAAAACTTGGTCGAGTAATCCGTCCCTACCAAACCATTTCTTGTTTTTTTATACGCCGCAACGAAATCTGTTTGCCACAAATAGTAGTCCAACCTTGCTAAACCTGCCTCTTCCCCACCTTCGAACAATTGCTCCCATTCGGATTTTTGCAAATCGAGCTCGTCCGTAAAATCCACTTCTGGATACATAGGAGTAAGCCCCATCGTTTTTATTCCATTTAGATGTTGGTCTGTATTTTCACGTTCAGCAAAAACCGAAAGAGCAAAGGGATCCTCCCCCCAATCGTTTTTTTGTAAGCCATTTGCTTTGTTAGGGGTAGGTACCGGCTCGGGTATGTCCGCATATTTTTCTACTTTTTTACGAAATGAACTAAACCCATTCGGTAAATTTTCGGAGGTAAATGGAAGATTATCCGGTTCCATTAGCGTGCCCGTCCAAAATCCTTCCCATTGAACTGAAGAAAGTTCATAGGTT
Organism: uncultured Balneola sp.; assembly: GCA_902529365.1. Classification (GTDB taxonomy): domain Bacteria; phylum Bacteroidota; class Rhodothermia; order Balneolales; family Balneolaceae; genus UBA1275. Next base: position 100,184 of record CABZWK010000005.1, on the reverse strand, counting down.
AATACTGCTTCGATTTGTGTTTCCTCATACGCATATTCGTACGAAAAAAAGAGCTTGGCATGTGGTATTGACTTAAGCAATTTTGGAAAAAGTTCTTCGGGCTTGGCATTTAAGATGAGTAAATCTAAGCCGATACTCTGTAACTGTGTGCGTAAACTCTCTAGAGATTCACGTAAAAATCGTCTTCGATGGGTCCCCATTCTAGCTAAGCCAAAAGAGGTAGCCTGAAATGTTCTTGGATCTAAGAGATAGATAGGCTGAACCAAACCCTGTTGGATTGCAGCATGTAAACATGGATTATCATGGATTCGGAGATCGTTTCTAAACCAAACAAAGATCGGGTTTTGTGATGTGTTATCGTTCATAAGTAAATTGCTGACTAGATTAAAAATCTTTAAGAACGTTCTTCATTATAATTTCTTTACATAACAAAACGAGAAGCACGCACAGGTTGTTCCCATAGTTCTTATCTTTCAATAAAAATAAATTATGCAAAAAGTCGTACGTATAGCCGGTGACGGTATCGGAATTGAAATAACAGAAGCGGTCAGCGCTATTCTAGAACAAGCAGGTGCTCAAATAGAATGGATAGATGCCCGTGCAGGACTCGGAGCTTATGAAGAATTAGGAAGTCCACTTCCCGATGAAACAGTTGCTACTATACAAGAGTACAAAGTACTGTTAAAAGGTCCGCTAACGACACCAATAGGCACCGGTTTTCGCTCTGTAAATGTAGCTCTTCGGCAGCATTTCGATTTATATGCAAACATTCGTCCCGCAAGGACCCTTCCTAGCATTGATAGTCCCTTTAAGCAGGTTAATATGGTTATCTTCCGGGAAAATACTCAAGGCCTATATATTGGTAAAGAGCGCTGGATAGATGAGAACAAAAAAAACCATTCCGAAAGTATTGCAGTTATTACGGAGCAGGCTAGTGAGCGTATCATTCGGGCTGCTTTTGAATACGCTGTCACCCATGATCGCCAAAAAGTAAGCTTAGTACATAAAGCAAATATTCTAAAGTTAACTACCGGGCTATTTTTAGAGGTTGGTAAAAGAGTAGCCAAAGAATATGGCAGCATTGAATTTGAAGACTTAATTGTAGATAATATGGCCATGCAAATGGTGATGAGACCGGAACGCTTCGATGTAGTGGTAACCACTAACTTGTTCGGTGATATTCTTTCTGATTTGGCTTCGGGTTTGGTGGGCGGATTGGGTGTGACTGGTGCTGCAAATATGGGGGATGAACAGGCAATGTTCGAAGCCGTACATGGATCTGCTCCTGATATAGCGGGTCAAGGAAAAGCCAATCCAATGGCTTTATTATTCTCTTCTTTAATGCTTTTAGAGCATATAGGACAAAACAAGGTCTCCAACAACATTAGCAAAGCTATCTATAAGACACTGGTAGAAAAGAAAGTTTACTGTACCCCAGATATTGGTGGTAAGGGGACTACACAAACCTTCACCCAAGCGGTCATTGATAACCTTTAGAGTAGCGCGTTAAGCCCTGTATTTATTAGTGATATTAGCAGGCTAAATATCGCAGCCCAAGTAAAACTTCGAATTCGAAGTCCATCAACCAGTTTATCAATAAGCATGATCAAGGCTGCGTTAATGACGAGCATAAATAAGCCTAGAGTCAATACGATGAAAGGGATGCTTAGTACGACTAAAATGGGTTTTAGCAGTACATTAACGAGTGATAGACCTAAGGCAACGCCCAAGGCAGTCCAATAACTGCGGATTTCAACTCCATCTAAGAGACGAGCGGATATAAATACGGCTAGGCTAAGAACTAGAAAGTTTACCATGATATTTCCTCTTTGTGTTTCTAGAGTATACGAAAGAGTGCAGCTTAGGTTGGAGTGTTATCGGACTGAATTGCAAAAATTTGAAATAGCTAAGAATTAATATTTTTTCGCTAAATTATGTATGCTAGGAGACGTTTTGAGTGTCATGTAGAAATAGATCTTAATAAACTAGTACCATCGTTGAACTATATACTTAAAGCATTCGAGGAACTTACTGCTCTAGAAAGTATGCGTATATACCGGCTTCGCCAACAGGTATTCATGCTAGAGCAAGAATGTTTATACCCCGATATTGACGGCCTAGACCCTTTCTGTTTTCACCTGTTAGGTATGCAGGAAGAACAACTTATTTCGTACTTGAGGATAGTTCCCCCTGGACATCATTTTAAGGAACCAGCACTCGGAAGAATTATAGTAACTCCAGAATATCGAGGTGGGTATCCTGGCCTTGAACTCATTCGAAAGGGTATACAACTATGCCGTAAAACCTATCCAAATGAGGCTATATCCATCGAAGCTCAGTTCCCATTACAGACTTATTATGAGCAATTTGGCTTCGTTGCATTAGATTCAGTGTACCAGGTAGATAACATTCCCCACATTCATATGAAACTTAAGGCATTCTTAAACTAATGACTTCTCTATAGCCTAGATGTTAAACTATAGAAGAGCATTAAGATTATTATAATTGGTTTACCTGTCACAAATGATTATTTTTAAAATCATCTCAATTTATCTTTCATGCATGAATCTCAAGTCAATCAGCTTATTTATTTTAATTCTTACCCTTTATGCTTGTGAACAACCGAGTGACGAGAATGTACGTGAATACCCCGCTTCACTTTTGAACTCTACTTCTTTCTTAGATTCGGTTAGTACAGCCATTGATGGAAATAAACTTAGTGCACCATTTGATGAGAATACAGTAATTAACGGGTGGACAATTTTTATAGCTCCAGGTGACACCCAAGCATTTCACGATCACAATACAAACATGTTTTATTTTGTATTTGAAGGTAGTTTAGTGGAAGAGACTATAGACGGTGAAAAAAGAATATTCAATGTAGGTGATGGGGCAATTTCAGCAACAAACGAATGCCATATGAACTATAGCATAGATTCTGATACGGCAAAAGTGTTACTAGTAATGATTGGTATTGATAATATCAATCCTACAAAACCCTGTCAGTAATAAGATTTTTACTGATTTGTCTGTCCTTCTGCAATAAATATTTGCTTGTTTCTTATTGATTCTTACTCCACGGTCACCGATTTGGCCAAATTACGAGGCTGATCCACATCACACCCTTTATTTAACGCTATATAGTAGGATAACAATTGAAGTGGAATAACGCTTAATAAAGGACTTAATTCATCCATTGTTGCAGGGATTTCAATCACAAATTCAGCAAGATTTTTCACCTCTTCATGCGAGGGATTGGCCACTGCTATAATTCGACCTTTTCGCGCTCTCACTTCCTCTATGTTACTTACCATTTTATCGTTCGTATGATTAGTCGCAGAGATAACCACTACAGGCATCATTTCATCAATTAAAGCAATAGGTCCGTGTTTCATTTCTGCTGCAGGGTAGCCTTCGGCGTGTATGTAGGAAATCTCCTTGAGCTTCAACGCCCCTTCCAATGCAACTGGAAAGTTATACGATCGGCCCAAGTACAAAAAGTTAGGAGCATAGGTAAATAGCTGTGAAATGCGTTCTATTTCCTCGTGTTGATCCAATATTTCTTGGACTCTAGTAGGTATTTGACTTAGTGCTTTGATGAGCTCATCGGCTTTCTTTGCCGTAATAGTTTCCCGGTACAGAGCTAGCTGTATGGCCATCATAGTTAACACGGTAACTTGCCCAGTAAAAGCTTTAGTAGAAGCGACACCGATTTCAGGCCCTGTATGCAGGTATACTCCTGCATCGGTTTCTCTAGCAATGGTAGAACCCACTACATTTACCACACCAAGTACGGTAGCTCCTTTTGATTTTGCTTCCCGTAACGCAGCTAAGGTATCGGCTGTTTCCCCACTTTGCGAGACTACAATTACAATATCATCGGGATAAATGAGTGGGTTTTTATACCGAAACTCTGAAGCGTATTCCACTTCTACGGGTATTTGAGCTAAATCCTCAAACAAATACTCTGCCACAAGACTCGAATGCCAAGATGTACCACATGCAGCAATAATAATGCGTCGTGCCCCATGTAATTTACCCATAACCTCTGTTAAGCCACCTAGCACTATTTTACCCTCCTCTGGTTGAATCCGCCCTCGAAGCGAATCGCCAATAGTTTTTGGCTGCTCAAAAATTTCTTTAAGCATAAAGAAACGATATCCACCCTTTTCTATCTCTCCTAGACTCATTTGAAGCTCATGCACTTTTTTATCCATTGACACGAAAGAATTATCTTGTACTTCGTAGCTATCTCTCCTAATTACCGCCGTCTCATTATCATCTAAATAGACCACCTTATCGGTATATTCTGCGACCGCAGAAGCATCACTGGCAACAATCATTTCGTTGTCTCCAACCCCTAATAACAAAGGCGAACCTCGTCTGGCTACCACCATCAAATCTGGGAAATCTTCATGCAATACCGCTATCCCATAGGTTCCATTTACTTGCCGTGTAGCCAATTGAACAGCTTTTTCCAGACTTAGCACTTCTGGGTCTTTATAAAATTGTTCAATCAACTTAGCCATGATTTCCGTGTCTGTATCGGAGTAAAAAACATGGCCTTGAGATTGAAGTTGCACCTTCAATGCCGTGTAATTTTCAATAATCCCGTTATGCACAATGGCTATTTTACCATTGGTTGATGTATGAGGATGTGAGTTAACATCATTGGGCTCTCCGTGTGTAGCCCATCTAGTATGCCCTATACCTATTTCAGCCTTATCGGATTTTGAAAGGATAGCCTCTAACTTGGCGACCTTGCCCTTACATTTAGTAACCTTCAATGCATCCAGGATAACGGCAACCCCGGCTGAATCGTAGCCCCTGTATTCAAGGCGTTTTAATCCTTTGACAACCACATCTTGGGCGCTTCTCGCACCAATGTACCCAACTATTCCACACATAAAGCTTTAAATTTATTTATTAATACCAGTAATTTAGCAATTTAGCCTAAAATATGACTATTATGTTTAAATAGTATTTATGAATCATTAAAGATAAAAAAAGACTATGCAGCTGTGTTTTTTTTCCGATGTGGAAGGCCAGCGGTTTGATCCTTTAACACTTACGCGTCCAGTAGAAGACTTGCGGGTTGGTATCTTTACCGTTCTGGACAAATGGGAGCGGTGGTTACATCTAACCACCAAAGCTCGAATTTGCAGACTTTATCTAACACCATTATACAACGACAGCACTATCCAACCAGACCACGATTGTCTGTGGATTAACGCCCGTTTTTTACCCGATCATTCGCTTACAGAGCAGTTAAAAAGCCTTCTTACAGGACAGGCCCTTACATACTCGAGTGCCAATCATGACGGTACAGAGGCTGAAAATACAGAACTTGTTGCGGTTGTGTTGTCGGGACAACAAAGCCTCGATTGCCAATTGGAATGTGAAGGTATCAATGATCCTGCACACTGGGTTCAGACACTATTGAGCGCCTCAGAAAGTTCAAAAAAATATACTGGGAAAGCTAAAAAACTAGATTATTTGTGGGATTTATTGCAATTCAATAGCAGCGAAATTGAAGCTGATCTTGGACTAATCTCCCTACCTACTGTTGAAGAACATGACCTAAGGACCAACCTCCACGTCATGCATCCGGAACGGATTTTCGTACATCCATCGGCCCATTTGGAACCTGGAGTTATTTTGGTGGCGGAAGATGGCCCCATTTATATTGGAGCAGGAGCAACCATTGAAGCAGGTAGTATTTTAAAGGGTCCACTAGCTATTTGCGAGGGTGCCGTTACACAAATGGGGTGTCGAATTTATGGCGGTACTACCATAGGACCTGTGAGTAAAGTAGGTGGAGAGGTTTCTAATACCATCTTCCATTCCTACTCCAATAAAGCACATGATGGTTACATGGGTAATTCGTTGGTTGGGCAATGGTGCAATATGGGTGCTGACAGTAATACATCCAATCTAAAGACCAATTATGGGCTCATATATATAGAAGATTGGAATACTCGACAAGCCTATGACATCGGTTTCCAATTCTTTGGTTCAGTCATAGGTGATCATTCCAAAACAGCTATTAACGCCATGTTAAATACTGGAACCATGTGTGGGGTATGCTCAAATATCTTTTTATCACAGTTTACTCCTAAGCACATACCCTCCTTTAGTTGGCTCACAGATGCTGGAAATAGTACCTATCGGTTCGATAAAGCCGTGAAAGCCATGAAAGCGATGATGGCTAGGCGTGATATTGAATTTGAACCAGGCTACCAAAGCATGATGAAGCATCTGTTTGATCAGGCCAAGCTGAATGATCGTTAAAGTACTCGCCTCGCAATCAAATAACGCACACTCCAATAACGAGCATTTAGATCAGATATCATGACCCCTCCTGTCGTACCCGCGTGTAAAAAGTGTCGCCTGTCAACCATTACGCCCACGTGATAGGTGGTTGGTCCTGTTTTAAAAAAGACCAAATCACCTAAATCTACCCGTTTGCGCTGTATTTTCTTTCCCACCTTCATCTGTTCCAAGGTTGTGCGAGGTAGTTTTTCGCCCAAATAATCATCAAATATCACCTGCATAAAGGCAGAACAATCAACCCCTTTAAGGGTGGTTCCACCCCATTGATAAGGAGTTCCTCTCCATTCGGTGTATGCTCGCTTCAACCGGTTGAACGCTCGCACTTCTGCTAAACCTGCAGACCGGCTCATGGTGGGAATAAAACGTTCTGATGGCTCACTAGGCGCACGTGTGGTTACACTGTTAGTACTACCACAAGCACCTAGAAGTAAACTTACTGTCATCAATAATAGTAGTGCCGAAAACTTCAAACGATTTAGTACAAAATTTGAGTTAGCAGTAGATGATGTACTAATTTAGTAAATTATTTGTATAACCTAACTTCTACAACAGACTATGCCAATGCAACTTTTAGTGAATATTGATCATATTGCTACACTCCGAAACGCCCGGGGTGAAGGCTATCCAATACCTGCACAGGCCGCCCAAATTTGCGAAAAAGCAGGCGCTGCTGGAATCGTCTTTCACTTGAGAGGAGATCGTCGTCATATTATGGACCACGATTTAACTGAACTCAAAGAATCAGTACAAGGGGTTTTGGATTTTGAGATGGCCGCCACTGAAGAAATGATCGCCTTACTGCATCAGGTACAACCCGATATATGCACCTTGGTTCCAGAAGGTCGGGAAGAACTAACCACCGAAGGCGGATTGGATTTAGCAGCGGTCTTTGAAGACTTTAAAACGCGTGTATTTCCAGCCATTCGTAACGGTGCTAGCGGTTTGAAGGTTGAAATAAGTTTATTCGTAGACCCCAATCCAGACGATATTCAGGGGGCTATAAAACTAGGTAGTGACGCCATCGAGCTACACACCGGAACCTACGCCAACGCCTCCACCCCATCCGCCGCACAAGCAGAACTAAACCGCCTAGAAACGGCCGCTAAAATGGCGTACGCTGCCGGGCTAAAAGTAAACGCCGGCCATGGCTTAAACCAAAAAAATCTAGCACCCTTTCTTCGCGCCGTCCCACATATAGCCGATATTAGCATAGGACATGCACTCATAAGCGAAGCTGTTTTCCAAGGCTTAACCAACACAGTTCAGACCTATATGACCATTATAAAACAGGTAAAAGAGGAACAGCGCTAATGAGTTCCACTCATTTTTCTGGATACGCCGCTATTCTAGGACGACCTAATGCCGGTAAGTCCACCCTTATGAATGCTCTCCTTGGAAGTAAACTTTCCATCGCCACACATAAAGCACAGACCACCCGCCATCAAATCATGGGAATCTATAATGAGGAAAATTGCCAAATCATTTTTTTAGATACTCCAGGGATTATCCAGCCCAAATACGAACTTCAAAAAGCGATGATGCGCTTTGTTGAAAAGGCCGAAAAAGAAGCGGATGTCATGCTCTTATTGGTTGATCTTAAGCGGAGTTTTATACAGCAGGAACGGGACAGAAAAAATGCCCCAAACGCCCCTACTGAATTGGTTGATCACGAATTATTAGGACACGTCCGATCCCAGCAAAAACCCGTTATATTGGTATTGAACAAGATGGATACGATGTCCGAGGAATGGTTAAAAAAAGTGCAAGAAGCATATGAAGAGGCCTTCACTTTTGCTGGAATTCAAGCCATATCGGCGCTCGGACAGCACGGCATACCGGCCTTAATCGATCAACTCAAAACCAAGCTACCCAAAGGCCCTGCTTTTTATCCAAAGGATGAGTTAAGCGATCATCCCCTCCGATTTTTTGTATCTGAATTCATTCGCGAACAGTTGTTTTTAAATTATCATGAAGAATTACCGTACTCAGCTACCATCGAAATATTAGAGTATCAGGAATCCCCTGAAATTGATCGAATTATGGCCGATATCGTGGTCAATCGAAATTCTCAAAAAGGCATGATTATAGGAAAAAAAGGGGCTGCTATAAAGCAATTAGGTATTCAGTCCCGAGCAAGTATTGAATCTTTTTTAGATAAGCAAGTACACTTAGAATTACACGTGAAAGTACGAGAAAAATGGCGAGAAAAAGAACATATGGTCCGTAATTTAGGATACAGAGAATAATTTTTTCGTTAGCTCTTGCATCAAAAGTAGAACAGTGTTAGTATTATAGCTCAAGCTCATTAAGCTTGTATGTTCTTTAAAAGTTTAGCTTCTCATTACGAAAGGCGGAGGGATCAGGCCCTGTGAAGCCTTGGCAACCGGCTATATATGTCACTCGACGGCGAGCACATGTATAGACAAGGTGCCACATCCTGCTTTGTGATTGATTCTTTCAATCCAAAGAAAGATGAGTTCGATCCGCTTATAGTTAAGCCTTGTTCGAATTCATCCGAGCAAGGCTTTTTTCGTTTCATACACGATGTTAATGACTCACAAATAACATTCATTTATCTAATACGAATAACTATGAGTACTTTATCAGAACGTAACTTACGTTTCGAAACCAAACAATTACACGCTGGGCAACAGCCCGATCCAACCACCGGTTCGCGGGCGGTTCCCATCTACCAAACTACCTCGTACACCTTTAAGGATACCGATCATGCAGCCAATCTGTTTGGACTAAAAGAATTCGGGAATATTTATACCCGAATTATGAATCCCACTACCGATGTATTTGAGCAAAGAATTGCAGCATTGGAAGGCGGGGCTGCGGCTGTGGCTACGGCCTCTGGCCAATCAGCTCAGTTTTTAGCTATCACCACCATAGCCCAAGCTGGGGATAACATTTTATCTACCCAAAACCTTTATGGTGGAACCTACAATCAGTTCAAGGTTACTCTTCCACGCTTAGGCATTCAAGTTCGTTTTGCTGAAGAAGATACCGTAGAAGCCTTTGAACAATTAATCGATGACGATACCAAGGCCATCTATGTAGAATCTATAGGAAACCCCAGAGGAAATGTGGCCGACTTTGAAGGACTTGCACAGCTTGGGCAAAAATATGATATCGCCTTGGTTGTTGATAATACCTTTGGTGCTGGCGGGGCCCTGGTACAACCTATTGCCCATGGAGCCAATATTGTAACAGAATCAGCTACCAAATGGATCGGAGGTCACGGCACCTCTGTTGGTGGAGTAATAGTAGATGCAGGTAATTTTAATTGGGGGAATGGTCGGTATCCTTTATTCACCAATCCAGCTCCAGGGTACCATGGAATCGATTTCTGGGAAATATTTGGCTCGGACGGTCCTTTTGGGAACATAGCCCTCGCCATCCGCGCACGGGTAGAAGGACTACGAGACGTTGGTCCTGCCCTCTCACCTTTCAATAGCTTTTTGCTGTTGCAAGGCTTGGAAACCTTATCCTTAAGAGTAGAACGACATACCTCAAATGCACTGGCTCTGGCGAATTTCCTACACCAACATGATAAAATTGCTTGGGTAAATTATAATGGATTAGTAGACCACCCCTACCATGAGCGAGCAAAAAAGTATTTTAAAAATGGCCAGTTTGGAACACTATTCACCTTTGGTGTAAAAGGCGGTTATGAAGCGGCTAAAACCTTCATAAATGAGGTACAATTAGCCAGTCACCTAGCTAATGTTGGGGATGCTAAAACCTTGGTTATTCACCCATCATCCACTACCCACCAGCAACTCAGTGAAGCCGAACAGGAAGCCAGTGGAGTTAGCTCTGATCTCATTAGAGTGTCCGTAGGTATCGAACACATTGACGACATTAAAGAGGACTTTGATTTAGCTTTAGCAAAGATTTAACTCTTCCTAGTTCACTTGACCCGTTGGCTTTGAAAACAGACGCATAAGAATGAGTATCCAGAAGACATTACTTGTATCTGAAACATACACGACCGAATCCGGTTTTGTATTTAAGGAGTATGAACTCAGTTATCATAGCTGGGGCAGCTTGAACAAGAATGGTGATAATGTGGTACTCATTTTTCATGCGCTAACAGGAGATAGCAACGCTGAGGATTGGTTTCACGGGTTTTTTACCAAGCAAAGTCCTATTGATTTAGATAAGCACTATGTTCTATGCATCAATACCCCAGGTAGTTGTTATGGCTCTACCGGACCTCAAAGCCTAAACCCTCAAACCCAAAAAGCCTATGGTCCCGATTTCCCTCTGCTGAGCATACGAGATATCGTTCGAATGGAACAACATCTACTGAATCACCTCCAAATTAATTCCATCCAATGTGCAATTGGAGGATCGATGGGCGGGATGATTGCTCTAGAATTTGCCCTCATAGACCCTCGAATTCAACGTGCTTTCTTGATGGCGATGGGTAAAGCACACACGGCCTGGTCCATCGGACTTAGTCATTTACAAAGGCAGGCTATATACCAGGATCCACACTGGATGTCAGGTTGGTATACCGCCGAAGCGCCACCAAGCCAGGGGCTTTCTTTGGCGCGGCAAATTGGCATGATGACCTACCGCTCTCCTGAGGATTATGAAGCCAAGTTCGGCAGAGATATTCGTGAAATTACCAATCACCCCTACTACCAAGTCGAATCCTACCTAGATTATCAAGGGCAGAAACTCAATAAACGATTCGATGCTCTTAGTTATGAGCGACTCACTCGATCTATGGATACCCATGATATATCCAGAGATCGTGGTAGTTTTAAAGAAGTGGCCCAGCAGCTAACTATCCCCATTCATGTGGTTGGTATACTATCCGACGCTTTGTATCCGATTTCAGAGCAAAAGGATCTGGCACAGCTCCTGCCCAATGGCCAGTATACGGCACTGGCTTCGCCATATGGTCATGATGCCTTTTTAATCGAATTTGATCAGCTCACCCAAATATTATCCCGTTTTCTAGCGACTACCTAAGAAGGTAGATTTTCTAGAATGTTTAGGCAAGAATTTGCAGACACATTCTAGAGACTATGCATAGATAGTTGTTTCATTTTTTTTGCTATCCCATCCCTACTTATCTGCTTCAACTGTGTGATTTCAGCCTTATCAGCCTTTTCCTTTTCAATGTATACCATTAAGGAATAGTCAGTAATAGACCAAATAACGGATTACTCACCATTTTCTCCCACCAAAAAATACACCTTATATTTAGGGCTTAATTAGATCGATTTGGTATTTTTTTACTTCTCAGTGTTTTTTTCTTGACAGATTATAGAAAATTAAAGTACATTGTGGGGTAAAGTGGGAGATAGTGGGGACTTTTTCTCATCCAAAATAAGCAATCAAAATTCAACGTTTAGTCACCTTGCATAGCTTCAAAGGTCAATACGAGCATAGTATAGATGCAAAAGGCCGCATAGCCTTCCCGGCTAAAATGCGAAAAGTGTTGAGTCCAGATGCTCAAGAACGCTTCGTAATGGTGCGTGGATTAGAAACCTGTCTTTATTTATACCCCGAAAACGAGTGGCGTGACGTGGAAGGCACCCTCTCTAAGGCCAACAATTTTACCCGGGCTGGCCGAATTGCCAAACGGAACTTCTTACGCTATGCCGAGGACGCCGCTTTGGACAAACAACATCGTATTACTCTCCCCACTGAGCATACCAAATATGCCCAAATCGATGGAAAAGCTATTTTCATTGGTATGGGGCAATACATCGAGATTTGGTCCCCCAACGTACTCGAAAAAGTGGATGCCGATTTAGATTCCGATGCTTTTGAAGCCATTTTTGAACAGGTAATGGGAGGCGGATCCGGATCCGATGGTGAATAATATGACTACATATTATGAACATACACCGGTGATGCTCCAAGAATGCATTGAGCATTTAATTACTGACCCAAACGGCAGCTACATTGACGCGACCTTGGGCGGTGGTGGCCATACCTTAGCTATATTGGAGAAATTAGGTCCTCAAGCGAGGTTTTTTGGAGTAGATCAAGACCAACAAGCTATTGATGCAGCAAGCCAGCGTATTGGGGAAGACCCCAGATGTACGATTTTAAAAGGAAACTTCGGCTACCTGTCCACTCTTTTACCTCCCCCCTTTAAAGGTCAGGTAGCTGGAATCCTTTTGGATTTAGGGGTTTCAACGCATCAACTCAAACAAGCTGATAGAGGGTTTAGCTTTCAGCAAGAAGGTCCCCTTGACATGAGAATGGGAACCTACACAGGCCTAACCGCGTATGATGTAGTAAATACATACGATTACGAACGACTAAGAGATCTCATATTTCATTATGGAGAAGAGCGCGCTAGTCGGAAAATTGCCCAAAGTATCATTAGTGCCCGTCCAATAGAAAGTACTCAAGAGCTCTCCACTATTATTAGTGAACAAGTACCCCCTAAGTTTAGAATAAAAAGCTTGGCTAGAGTATTTCAGGCTATTCGTATTGAGGTGAATCAAGAATTGGAGGTGCTAAAGCAAGTCTTAAAACAAGGACTTGAGTTATTGGCCTCGGGTGGTAGAATGGTGGTTATGAGCTATCACTCACTCGAAGATCGGTTGGTTAAAAACTTCATGAAGAGTGGAAATTTTGAAGGGATCATCGAAAAAGACTTTTATGGTAACCCTGTCTGTCCCCTAACGCCCATCAACCGGCAGGTAATTACCCCTAACGATCAAGAAATTGATCGAAACCCAGCCTCTCGAAGTGCCAAACTTAGAGTAGCTGAAAAAGTAGGAGACCCTGGCTCATGATGGTATCTTCCCCCCTGCATAGGCAGAAAGTGAAGCCAAACCTTCGAAAAGTCAATTCCACTGATTCCATACCCTCTCCATCTCAAAAAACCAGTAAAAAATTTGGCCAAGGAACTGGAATGAAGTTATCGGCCTTCAAGCCTACCAAAATTATTATCTTCACTTTGGTAGCTGCAATTTTTGGTTTTATCTATTTAACGCATGTATTCGCTACCCAAGAGCTCCTTGGTAAGGTTCAACAGCTCCAAAGAGAAAACGAACAGACACAGCAAGTGCATGATGAGCTAAAACTTCGATACGATCGGATGATAGGCCCTGCAAATATTTATCGAAAGGCCAGAGAATTGGGCTTTATCAATGCTGGGCCAGCCGACCAAATATTGGAGGGCCAATAAATGCAGGAATTTAGAGGTGCCATCATGGGTCGGATGTTTGTTATGCTGGGTATCCTATTTTTACTACCGGCGGCATTATTGGTTCAATTGGTTAGGATTAATTTCATTGAGGGTAATGGACTTCGTCAGCTTTGGAATAAGCAAGCCATCACAGAAATTCCTATACCTGCAGAACGTGGTAATATTTACGACCGAAATGGCACCCTAATAGCTACCAACACCGTAGACTACAAAATGGCCTTAGACCCCAAAGTGCCTGGGATGACGCAGGCGCAAATAGACACGGTATTGGTAACATTGGGCCGAGTTACTGGAAAAGGCAAAATCTATTACCAAGGTATTATAAACGAGGCTCCTGCCCGGTCCCGTTACGTGGTGATGGAAAAAAACTTGAATGGCTCGCAAAAGGAGCATCTAGCTACTCTTGGAATACGAGGGGTAATTTTAGAAGAAAACTATCGCCGAAGTTACACCTTCGGCTCGCTTGCCGCTCATACTATGGGCTTTGTAAATCATGAAATGAAAGGACGGATAGGCCTTGAGTCTCATTACGATAAAGAACTAAGAGGGGTTGATGGGGTGCAACAAGTGCGCAAAGATGCACTTCAACGTGTATTTGAATACGTTGGAGCACCAAAAAAATTACCCACCGAGGGTTATGATTTACACACCACGATTGACGCTTCCATCCAAGCTATTTTAGAAGATGAGTTACAGGTTGGTGTTCAGCGATTTAAGGCCAACTACGGTACGGGAATTATCATGGACCCTACCACAGGCGAAATCTTAGCTATGGCCAATTACCCAAGCTATGACCCCAATGTTCCTGGAGATATTAATGTAGAAAATCGGCGAAATTTTGCCATAGCAGATATGGTTGAACCTGGATCTACTTTTAAATTAGTTACCGCCATTGCAGCCGTAGAACAGGGGGTCATCAAGGAAGGAGAACTTTTCGAAACCCCGGAAGATGGGGTTGTTCAAATTCACGGTCTTACCTTACGAGATCACGATCCGCTAGGGACTATGAACTTTGAAGAAGTTATTCAGCAGTCGTCCAACGTAGCTACCGCTGAAATAGCCATGCGCTTGGATAACGATACTTTCTACCAATATGCTCGTAATTTAGGTTTTGGAACTCCCACTCATGTGGATATTGCAGGGGAAGAAAGTGGACGTATGTCAAAACCCTTCGAATGGAGTTTGGTAAGTTTACCTTGGATGTCCCATGGTTATGAGCTTCTTGCAACCCCTATGCAAACTACTCAGGCCTACGCAGCTTTTGCTAATCAGGGTGATTTGATGCGTCCTTATTTAGTGAGAGAAATAACGAATTCAAATGGTAAAATCGTTGAACAATTCCAACCAACCAGAATTCGTAAGGTAGCCAAAGCAAAAACTCTGGGCCACCTTTATCCCGTTTTTGAAAGTGTTGTTAGTGATTCAGGAACTGGGGACTTAGCCCAAATACCAGGTCTACGTATTGCAGGTAAAACAGGAACAGCTAAGAAAGTAGTCAATGGGATGTACTCCAATCGGTACAGAGGTTCTTTTGTTGGCTTTTTCCCTGTAGAAGCTCCCAAATATGTTATCTATATTATGTTAGACGAGCCAAAACCCATAGGATATGGTGGATACACTGCGGGTCCAATCTTTAAGCAAGTAGCCCTGCGTATTGCCGGTTTAGACCAAGACCTACAACAACATTTGGTTCAACAAGAGAACAAGAGAAATACCTTTGCTATTGCTCCCTCCTTGTTAGGCTTATCACCCGATCGAGCCGAAAAATTATTGGAATCCCTATATATTCCATTTGAGATGGAGGGTGAGGGCGATTGGATCGTGGATCAGCAGCCAGCCCCTGGGGACACTCTTTTTGCAAAAACCCGATTACGCATTAATGCTCAGACTAAATCAAGCCTCTTAAACCCCCACAAGGATCCAAAAACAGCCTTGAAAGAAGCTATTGCCGAAGAGATTGAACGCATTGCACTTCCCGATGTGCGCGGAATGAGCATGCGAACAGCCCACACCCTGTTGGCTGAATTAGGCCTTAAGACACAACGCGTTGGTTCGGGGACTATCTACGCACAATTTCCACTTGCCGGTGAGTACACTCGTCCCGGAAGAACGGTAACACTTCGGGGCAAGGCACGCTCTTTCGAACAAATTACTGGAAAAACAGGGAGTCAGCAGTGAGTCACACACCATTAGCTAGCTCTCCTTTAGTCTCACGCAAGTTGAGCACCCAGGAAATTCAAGTAGTTTGTCAACCCTTAGTTAAGCGCATTAAGTATCCCGAGGGGGTCTACACCCACCTTAGTCAGGATTCTAGAAAGGTGAGCTCCTCAGGGGTGTTCATAGCCATACGAGGCATAAAAGTGGATGGCCATACCTTCATTAATGCACTAGCGCGTATAACCAATCTACTCATTATTGGTGAAGAGTCCCCTGAAAGCTATCCTGAGGTCGATAATTACATGCAAGTAGCAAATACACGTGAAATTGTCGGTCCCTTAGCTCAAGCCTTCGCCGGTGATCCGTGGCAGCGTTTACAGGTTATTGGCATAACTGGCACCAATGGGAAAACTACTACAGCTACCTTGTTGTACGAACTGCTATCACGTTCAGGTAAAGCAGTAAGTTTATTGGGCACGGTGTCCAAACGAATTTTAGATGAGGAATTACCCTCCTCTCTTACAACCTCCGACCCCATTGAACTGGCCAATGACATGCAAGCCATGGTGAATGCAGGCAGCACCCACTTGGTCATGGAGGTTTCCTCGCATGCCTTGGACCAGTTTAGAGTGCAAGGAATTCCCTTCAACATAGCCATATTCACGAATATCACTCATGATCATTTAGACTACCATGGAGATTTTGAATCCTATATGACGGCAAAAAAGAAATTGTTCGATGATTTAAAGCCGGGGTCTTGGGCTATTATCAACGCTGATGACCCTCATGGTGGGTATATGATTCAAGATACTGACGCCCAAATTTTCTCTCTCGGGATACTGGATGCCGAGGGTGCTCAATTAATGCAGCACAGCCCTTCAGTAGCGCAGCCAATATCAACCTATTTCCCCTTGCCTTCATGGGCTCAGGGGCGAAAGTACACCGTAGAATCATTGGGATTACATGGCACCACTTTATCAGAAATAAGTACCAGCACACAATGGGAACTTCCATTAGTAGGTTTGTTTAATGCCTATAACGCCCTTCAGGCAATAAGCGCAGCACAATTATTGGGTATTGACCCCATTGAACTAGAAAAGCATAGCCGGGGCTTTTGGGGCGCTCCCGGACGATTAGAACGAATAAGTATCGAGGATGGCGCACGTTATCCTTGTGTATTTGTCGATTATGCACATACACCTGATGCTCTAGAAAATATTTGTTCCACCTTGGCTGAATTAAAAGAACCCCATCAAAAGTTGTTGGTTGTCTTTGGGGCAGGTGGCGATCGGGATGCAGTTAAGCGGCCTTTGATGGCTCAAGCGTGTGAAAAATGGTGTGATTTAGCCATTTTAACTACAGATAATCCTCGATCTGAAGCACCAGAGTCTATTATTGAGGAGATTTATTCGGGTTTCAGTGAGGAGTTTAGAACAAATCAGCTTCGTAGTGAAGTCGATCGAGCAAAAGCCATTGCCTTGGCCTTACGCTTAGCTGTGGCGGATGACATCATCGTCATTGCCGGTAAAGGACATGAGGATTATCAAGAAGTAGAGGGTGTTAAGCATCCTTTTGATGACCGAAAAATAGCCTTAGAACTTCTTAAAACATGGAAGGAGGCCACCTAATGCTCTACGAACTATTTAATTGGCTAGAACAAACGTTTGCATTACCAGGCGCCACCGTTATGGCGTTTATCTCTACGCGAACTGGCCTAGCAGCAGTGAGCTCTCTGCTCATTAGTTTATTTTTTGGCAAGCGCATAATCGCTTGGTTACGACGAATGCAATTGGGTGAAGTGGTTCGAGACGACATTGGTTTGGATCATCAAAGTAAGCAGGGAACCCCCACTATGGGAGGCGTAATCATTTTGTTATCTACACTCATCCCTTCCCTTTTGTTTGTTCGAATGGATAGTATTTATGGATGGCTCATCTTTTTTGTCATGCTAACACTTGGGTTGGTCGGGTTCATTGATGACTACATTAAAGTGGTGAAGAAAAACAAAAGTGGTCTCGCCGGCCGGTTTAAAATTGCTGGACAGGTAAGCGTAGGGTTGATATTGGGATTGGTGTTGTATTCTCATCCAAACTTTGAAACCGTAAATACCTTGAGCACGGTTCCTTTTGCTAAAAATTCTACCATCGATTATGCCTATTTCGGCGAAACTATGGGTTGGTTTATTTATTTAGGCGTATCCATCTTTATTATTACTGCGGTGAGTAATGCAACCAATCTTACCGATGGATTAGATGGATTGGCCACTGGTATTTCTGCCATATGCGGTATTGTTTTTGCTATTTTTGCCTATGTATCGGGACGAATTGACTTTTCTCGTTTCTTAGATATCATGTACTTACCAGGCGCCGGTGAGCTCACCGTATTCGCGGCAGCTTTAGTGGGCGCCTGTATGGGCTTTTTATGGTATAACACTCATCCTGCCAGCGTATTTATGGGTGACACCGGTTCTCTTGCTCTTGGCGGAGCATTCGGAGCTTTAGCGTTAATGCTACATAAAGAATTGTTACTTCCATTTATTTGTGGAGTGTTTTTCTTTGAGACCGTTTCGGTCATTTTACAAACCAGTTATTTCAAATATACCAAGTGGACAACGGGAGAGGGACAACGATTTTTCTTGATTGCTCCCATCCATCATCATTTTGAGAAAAAAGGCTGGAGCGAGAGCAAAATTGTAGTTCGATTTTGGATCGTAGCCATCCTTATGGCGTTAATCAGCTTATTAACCCTGAAGATTCGCTGATATGTTATTGAACGCAACCCATATCACCCAACTAAAGCAAGACCTCCCCGGTACTAAGGTCGTTGTTATTGGCGCTGCCCGTAGCGGAGTGGGGGCGGCCGAGCTGCTCCACGAAGCTGGAGCAACAGTGTTTGTAAGCGACCATGGCACTATTACCGAACCAATGAAAGAGCGCTTACAAACACGCGGAATCGCCTTCGAGGAAGGCAGGCATTCTGCGGCCGCCTCAGACGGAACCTTTGCGGTGCTCAGCCCCGGTGTACCCACCCAAGCGGCTTTAGTACAAGAATACCTCCACGCTCAAAAAGCCGTTGTTTCTGAAATCGAATTGGCTAGTTGGTTTAGTTCCTCCCCAATAATTGCTATCACAGGCAGCAATGGAAAAACGACCGTTAGCTCATGGATACAGGATTGTTTTACCCGCGCAGGGCGGCCTCATCAATTGGCGGGTAACATAGGAATGGCTTTTAGTGAACAGTGCACCCAGCTTGGATTAGTCCAATCTAGCGCCTCCCATTCCGAGCCATCCAATCAGTCTAGTTCGGGGACCGGCCATGTTGAATCTATCGGTGAGGCTGGGTCTACATTAACCCGAGGAGAGTATTACTTGATTTTGGAAGTGAGTAGTTTCCAATTGGATCATATTCACACATTTTGCCCCGATGTTAGTGTACTGCTGAATATTACCCCGGATCATTTAGACCGGTACAATCATTCAATGGATGATTATTCCGCTTCGAAGTTTAGAATTACCCAGCAGCAGTCTGCGGGACAAACCTTTATCTACAATTATGACGATCAGAGGGTACGCTCGCATGCCCAACAGCTTTTAGGCCAATCTGATGCCCCGCGACTTTGGGCATTTTCTACCCAAAAAGCGGTCGTTGAGGGCGCTTTTTTACACAATAACCAAATCATCTTCCGACTAAATAACCAAGAGGAAATACTCATGCCACCCTTTGAATTAGGACTACATGGACAACATAATCTGCAAAATGGTCTAGCAACGGCACTCGCTGCCCGAGCATGTGAAATTAAAAACGAGGTTATTCGTGAAAGCCTATCTCGGTTTACGGGCGTAGAGCATCGCCTAGAGGTAGTGCGTGAATTGGATGGGATTAAATACATTAACGACAGTAAAGCTACGAACGTGAATGCAGTTTGGTTTGCTTTAGACAGCATCAAGACCCCAATGACACTGATCCTAGGTGGACGCGATAAAGGCAATGATTATACCGAGCTGCGTGATCAACTCATCGAAAAGGTACACACGGTTATTGCTATAGGTGAATCTCGGGATCGTATTCAGGAGCAAATCGGGGATATGGTTCCCCAATTTATCGTGGCAGATGATATGCGAACTGCGGTTCGATCTGCTCAAAAACAGGCCAAACGTGGCGAAGTAGTTTTATTAAGTCCCGCCTGTTCTTCTTTCGACATGTTCGAAAATTATGAGCACCGTGGGCGGGCATTTAAAGAGTGTGTTCAACATCTAAGCTAAATTAACCAGTAAAATAACCTAAGTAAAACCAAACAAATCATATTGATTCACACCAGTCCAAATAGAAACATTCACCAAATTCTTGGTACCACTCCAGAAGAAATAGATACACGTGGCCAAGGCAGTGACCGCTATATTCTTATGGTGGTCATTATGTTACTTAGTTTTGGTTCGTTGGCAGTGTATTCTTCAATTGCTTTTTTTGCACAGAATAATGACACCTCCGCTTTAGAGATGATTACTCGTCATTTGGTTAAAATTGGTATTGCGGTCGTGGTTATTCTGCTTGGATCCAAAGTAAACTATCATACCATTGCCAAGCTCTCTAGGCCATTCATGGTGATTAGCTTGTTAATGCTAGTCATGGTGTTGGTATTTGGTGAAGAGCAATTTGGGGCCAAACGATGGCTATCGATCGGGGGATTTGGTTTCCAGCCTTCTACAGTGGCTGCCGTCTCGCTCATTATTCATGTAAGTGTGCTCTTATCCGAAAAACAAGAGTATATTAAAGACTTTCAACGGGCTTTCATACCCATTATAATTTGGGTATTTATCACCTGTGCTCTTATTGGTATCGAAGATTTTTCTTCGGCAGGCTTGCTCATGTGTATTTGTCTCATATTAATGTTTGTCGGTCGGATTAGTGTAGTACAACTAGGCACGATGGTATTACTCGCAGTTTTTGGGGGCTTTTTACTCATTAACCAGTCGGCTACTCGGCAAGACCGCATTGAACAGTATCTAGGCCAAATTAAACAGATTGAAACCGAGCGTTTACTCGATGGAACCGGAAGACAGGCGCAGCAGGCTCATATCACTATTGCCAAAGGGGAGATAACTGGAGTGGGAATAGGTAAAAGCACTCAGCGCGATTTTTTACCAACGCCGTATAATGATTTCATTTTTGCCATTATTGCCGAAGAATATGGGCTTTTGGGCGCCGCTACTCTCATCGCATTGTTTGTGTTTTTACTCATTCGAGGAGTGGCTTTCGTAGCGCGGAATGCCGAGGATTATTTAGGTTCTTTGTTGGCTTTAGGCTGCACCTTGTACCTATGCCTCTATGGTTTTGTCAACGCAGCCGTTGCCAGTGGTTTATTTCCAGTTACTGGGTTACCAATGCCTTTTGTGAGCTATGGCGGTACCAATTTATTATTTTCGGGAGCTATAGTGGGTTTACTGCTTAATATTTCCAAGCATAAAAAAGATAGGAGACCCTTGTTCTATGCCTAGCAAGCAAGCTACATATCGTGTGATAATTGCAGCAGGTGGAACTGGTGGTCATGTGTACCCAGCTATATCTATTGCAGATGCGTTGACTGCAAAAATGGAGCATATTGATATTGCTTTTATAGGCACCAAAAACCACATGGAATGGACAGCGGTGCCTAAAGCAGGGTACCGAATTTATCCCATCTGGGTAAGTGGCTTGCATCGGCGATTTACCCTTTCTAATCTGTTGTTTCCGTTAAAATTAATAGTGTCTTTGATTCAATCTTTTTGGTTATTGCAAAGCTTAAAACCTGCTATTATGGTTTCATGCGGAGGTTATGTAGCAGGGCCTGTGGGATGGATGGCCAGTCGTTTTGGAATTCCAGTGATGATTCAAGAGCAAAATTCATATCCAGGAGTAACCAATCGTATGCTCGGTTCCTATGCCAAGCGAATTTTTACCGCCTTTCCGGATGCTGAGGACTATTTCCCTGCCCACAAAGTTCGAATGGTAGGCAATCCAACCCGAAAAAACCTAGTTCATACGAACCTTTCCAAAGCGCGTGCATCATTTAATTTTTCAGAAGACCGATCTGTATTGTTGGTTTTAGGCGGTAGTTTGGGTGCGAAAAGTATTAATGAGGCTTTATTGCATAGTTTAGAGACGCTGCACGATCATGCCGGATTGTATATAATATGGCAATGCGGCAAGCGCTATATCGATGCACTAACCAAGAAAATTGATTTAGAAGAGTATCCGAGACTTCGGCTACTGGCTTATCTGGATGATATGCCCGCTGCCTATGCCGCAGCTGATTTGGTAGTGAGCCGCGCTGGGGCGAGTTCCTGTTCTGAGCTTATGGTTACTGGCACACCAAGCGTACTCATTCCCTCTCCTATTGTTGCTGGAGATCATCAAACCATGAACGCCCGCTCTATGCAAGAACTAGGTGCCGCCGAAATGCTATCCGATGATGAGGCAAAAGATACTCTGACAGAACTTGTCACACGTCTACTCGCCGATCAGGAACAATTGCGAAAGATGAACGACGCGGCATTAGCGATGGCTAAGCCCTTTGCTGCCGAATATATTGCTGAAGAAATTTTACATGAAATAGAACATAGTCATGACTAAGTCTACTGACCATACCTCTTCTCAAGCACTTGGCCTTGAACAACAACCCAGTTTTGGACGAACTCGGCATATACATATGGTGGGTATTGGAGGGATTGGAATGAGTGGTATGGCTGAAATACTACTTCATCGTGGCTATAAAGTGTCTGGTTCCGATGGGCAGCTTGGAGAAACAACCCAGCGACTTCAGGAATTAGGAGCAACCATTTATGAAGGGCATCATTCCGATCATATAGTAGGTGCGGATGTTGTAGTGTATACCTCTGCTGTTCAGGCGAATGAAAATAAAGAAACTAAAGCCGCTATGGAGCAACGCATTCCCACCATTAAGCGTGCTGAAATGCTGGCAGAACTCATGCGCATGAAGTATGGAATAGGCATTGCTGGCACACATGGCAAAACCACCACAACTACGATGACAGGCTTAGTTATCCAAGAAGGAAATTTTGATCCCACGATCATGGTAGGAGGTAAAGTTCATAGTTTTGATAAAACTAATGCCGTAGTTGGTAAAGGGGATATTATAATTGTTGAAGCAGATGAATTTGACCGAACCTTTTTACGCCTCACTCCTTCTGTGGCCGTGATTACGAATATAGAGGCCGAGCATCTGGATATTTATGATGATCTAGCCGATGTAAAGCAAGCATTCATCGATTATGCCAATAAAGTTCCTTTTTATGGCTCCGTTATTGTTTGTCTTGATGATGAAAATGTGCGCAGCATTCTTCCTGATCTCGAACGCAGGATTATCAGCTATGGGCTCACGCCTCAGGCACAACTTCGAGCCACCAACATCCACGCCTCTGAATTTACCTCTACCTTTACAGTAGCATATAAAGGAGAAAAATTAGGCGTTGTAAGTCTTCAAGCCCCCGGCGAGCACAATGTAAAGAATGCCTTAGCCGCTATTGCCTGTGGTTTGGAAATGGGAATGGAGTTTAAAACCATTAAACGGGGCCTGGAACGCTTCGAAGGCGTATATCGCCGTTTTCAAAAGAAATACTCAAACGGGGTTATGCTGATCGATGATTACGCGCATCATCCCACGGAAGTTCAGGCTACCTTACAAGCTGCTCATCGCGGTTGGCCAGATAGACGAGTTATTGCGATATTTCAACCTCATTTATATTCCCGAACTCAGGAACTATATAAAGAGTTTGGCCTTTCCTTTTTCGATGCGGAAGTGTTGGTCGTTACCGATGTATATCCCTCAAGAGAAAAGCCCATCGAAGGAATTACTGGCGCATTAATTGCGAATACAGCAGAGCAATATGGCCATAAAAACGTGCATTATGTGCATGACAAAAAAGACGTCGCCTCCGAACTCAAAAACATTGTGAAAGCTGAAGACATCATCATAACCATGGGGGCAGGCGACATCTATCGTATGGGTGATGAGTTTGCGGAGTGGTTAGAAAAAACTAAACCATTTAAGAAATGAGCAAAGGGTTAACTCATAGCACATCGTTTATAGCTAGACCTTCACTCCTAACTGCGGTACTTTTATTGGTTGGCTTAGGAATCATTGCGGGTTTTTATTGGCAACAATCGTTGAGAGTTGATACCCTACGAGTATCGGGTATTTGGTTTAATCAAGAAGCGGATATTTTGGAGGCAGCTCAAGTGCCAATAGGAATTGCCCCCGATAGTTTGAATTTGGAAGAATTAAAAAATAGGGTGATGCGACTGGCCTATGTGAAATCTGTACACCCTTATCTAGAACCCGGTGGAACCCTCCATCTTTCTATTCAGGAACGGCTTCCCATAGCATTATTGGTTGGTGAGGCTGTGGAGCGATACACAGATGCCGAAGGAATACAGCTACCGGTACTGACGGGTAAAACAGTGGATGTCCCCTTGTTGTATGGTTTTAGCTTAACCAGGCAAACTGATACTCTAAAAACCACTGATTTTATACAACTTGCCCGCTTTTTAGAAGAAGCGAAAGAACACAAATTTGCTTGGGCTACACTAAGTGAAGTAGCCTTTGATCCAAAAGAAGGAGTCGTCGCTCTAAGTCATGAAAATGGCGTCAAACTTCTCTTTGGAACCGACTCATTTACTAACAAACTCGCGAATTGGGAACTGTTCTATACCCAGGTTATTCGGGAAACCGGCATCGCCCATATCTCGCAAATTGACCTACGCTTTAACGATCAAATCATAACGAGGGAATCATGACTGAAACAGAACGCATAATGGTAGGGCTCGACATTGGAACTACAAAAATTTGTGCCATTGTAGCTTCTATTGATGAGCAGGAAAATATCAATATTTTGGGTGTCGGAAAGGCACCCAGCGATGGACTCAATAGAGGAGTTGTAGTTAATATTGATAAAACGGTCAACGCGATAAAAGAAGCCATAGCCCAGGCTGAGCTAGCCTCTGGAATTCAAGTGAATTCGGTGAATGTAGGCATTGCGGGGGATCATATTCGAAGCATGCGAAGTAAAGGGGTTATCACCATCAACAACCGAGATAATGAAATAACAGCTCATGATGTGGAACGACTCCTAGAGGATTGTCAACGCATTATGCTTCCAACCGACCAACAGATTCTACATGTTATCCCTCAGGAATTTGTTGTGGATGGCCAGGACGGTATTAGTGACCCTGTGGGAATGAGTGGAATGCGTATGGAAGCAGAGGTTCACATTATTACAGGGTTGGTCTCAGCAGCTAAAAATATTTATCGCTGTGTAGAACGTGCCGGTTATCAAGTAGCTGATATCATACTAGAACCTTTAGCCTCTTCTTATTCGGCCTTGGACGCCGAAGAAAAAGAAGCCGGTGTAGTTTTAGTGGATATTGGCGGGGGTACCACCGATGTAGCGATCTTCCAAGAAAGCACCATTCGGCACACTGCCGTTATAGCCGTTGCCGGTCAAAAAGTCACCGATGATATCCGAATTGGGTTGAGTGTACTGGACGATCAAGCAGAAAGCTTAAAGCGAAAGCATGGAGAAAGCTATGCCGACCTCATTCAAGAAGACGAAGTAATCACCGTTCCTGGTATAGCAGGTCGTCCTCCTAAAGAAATTACGAAGAGTATCCTGGGTAAAATAATACAGGCACGTATGGAAGAAATTCTTGAAATCGTAGGTATTGAAATCAAACGCAGTGGCTACTCCGATGCACTTAGTGCAGGGGTAGTACTTACCGGTGGTGGATCTCTGGTCAAAAATATCTGTCCTCTAGCAAATGAAAGCTTGGGAATGGACGCTAAAATTGGCCTACCCTTAGGAATTACTGGTGGTTTAGTTGAGGAGGTAAACTCCCCAATCTATGCCACCGCTGTTGGTTTGGTTATTCATGCATTAAAAACGGGTATGAATAATCAAAAAACCATGATTCCTACTTCCTCTAAAGCAACCAGTGTAGAGCAGGTAATGAACAAAATAGCCGATCGAATGAAAGGCTGGTTCAAAGAACTTTAATCGCATGAATATCATGCATTCATCTACAGAATATCCAGTAAACAAAACAATAATAAGGAGTAGACATGTCAAATTCTAGATTCTACTTTGACGAAAAAAGTCAGGAAAATGCCAAAATCAAGGTAATTGGTGTTGGCGGTGGTGGTGGAAATGCCATCAATAACATGATAAACATGGGTTTGGACAGTGTAGAATACATTGCTCTAAATACCGATGCTCAGGCACTTAAAAACAGCTTAGCTGATATTAAAGTACAAGTGGGTACCGCCCTAACCAGCGGTCTGGGAGCCGGTGCGCGCCCAGAAGTGGGTAGAGAAGCGGTGGAAGAAAATCGACACGATATCGAGGAAACCATTGAAAGTGCCGATATGATATTCGTGACAGCAGGTATGGGTGGTGGAACCGGAACCGGTGGTGCTCCAGTAGTCGCTGGAATGGCGAAGCGCAAAGGCATCTTGACGGTAGGTATCGTAACAACCCCTTTTGAATGCGAAGGTCGAATACGAAAAAAATATGCCTTGGAAGGTGTTTCTGAATTAAAGAAACAATGCGATACCGTTATCGTAATTCCAAACGAACGCCTTTTAGACATTGGGGATGAGTCGACTTCTTTGGTAGAGGCATTTGCCATGGCCAACGAAGTGTTATACAACGCCACCCGAGGTATAAGTGACTTAATTCTAATGCCTGGTCTTATCAACTTGGATTTCGCCGATGTGCGTACAACGATGACCGATGGAGGGGCCGCAATTATGGGCTCTGCCACTGCTGAAGGTTCTGATCGAGCTGAAATTGCAGCCCGAGATGCTATTAATTCACCTCTTTTAGATGGAGTTAGCATACGAGGTGCTCGAAATGTACTCGTCAATATCTCAGCCGGCTCTAAATTAGGTATGCGTGAGACCACTACCGCTACAAGCATTATACAGCAGGAAGCCGGTGATGATGCGGAAATTATTTTAGGTACGGTGCTAGATGAGTCTTTTGGAGATCAAATGCGCGTTACGGTAATTGCCACTGGTTTTGAATTAGCTGAAGATCGCAATACCGTTCGTGTCGCTCCAAATAAAACCCCAAATCATGTGACACAAGCGTTTCAACAAGCTACCCAAACAAGTAATGACCAAGCTGCTCCCGCATCTGAGCAAACTACCACAATTAAAACAGGAGCTGATGCAGAAGAAGCATCAAAATTTGCGCGGCCTAACAAGGACTACTACAAAGGGGAGGGAAATCTGAAACGTTTAGATACTCCTTCCTATTTGCGCAGAGATATTAATGCTCGCAAAGATGATGCTCCAAGTCATGCCGCTGAACCTACGACTCCAAATCAAGCGGCAAGAGTGGCTAATTTTCAGCAGAGAGCCGAAAATACTCGTCGGGACGATTCTGAACAACCTGCATTCTTACGAAGGATAATGGACTAATAAGTCCGTTTTTTGCCGGTATCCCCACAGTACCCTTGAAAGAGGTGTCTGTATCCGGCAGTGTTTACTGGATTATAGCTATGTACGTTGCAAGGACGTAAATGCCAACAGACGGCAGGCTATAGATTGCTAACAATAAAAGAAGCCTCTTGAACGGAGGTTTCTTTTTTATACAGACAAAAGATTTTGAAAATGCAAGAGATGTTGAAAAGGAACCAAATTCTATAATGTAAGCAGGAGTCGGGTTCCCATAATCAAGGCCAACAGTCCGAATCCCAATTGAAGATAGTGTCTAGGTACTTTATGATTAAGCAAAGCCCCTCCATATGCTCCAATTAGTGCCGTCCATCCCATTGAATTAACTGCTCCCAGGTCTACATATCCAAGCGTCCACTCTGTTAGACTTTGTCCTGATCCATTTAATTCTGGCTGCTCGACCATTAACTGAAGAACGCCCACAGTAATCATCGTTAACATGCCTAAATGAGATATACTAACCGCCTTTTTAAAGTGTTGTTTGAAAAATAGATTCATAATTGGAACCATAGTACCTCCACCACCAACACCAGCCAACGAGGCTATTCCACCTCCTATTATACCGGTAACACAGGCTTGTTTTGGGCTAAACAATGGTGAGCTTCCTTCGGCGGTTCCTTCGGTATGGGTTTCCGTTTTACGGCCACGTATGAACATAAGTACTGCACTATAGAATAGCAGACCACTAAACACGATGATAAACTCCGTACGACTATAATAAGGAGAAAGCAGTACCCATTTACCCAAACTAATACCCAAGGCCCCAAAAAAACCCAATAACAGTCCTTCCTTTATAAACAAATACTGCTGATTGTATTGACGCACCACACTAGCCATTGAGGTTATCCATGTACACATGAGCCCAGAGGCAACAGCCCAAGGTACCGCTTTGGGAATACCAGCTTGCTCGAATAAGAAAAAAAAAACAGGGGTGAAAATTATTCCCCCTCCTACTCCAAACAAGCCTGCTATAAGTCCTGCTATCAGCCCTAATATCAGAAGGAGGATGGTCATACCTACTTTATTCTACTGGTTAATTTCTTAGACATTAGGCAGGGTGCTTTCCCCTCTGGAAAATCGTACAGCTTGTCCAATGATGAACACTCGTTCTCCTTTTATTTCCAGAGATAATTGCCCACCACGTTTGGATATTTGCTTGGCTTTGAAGGTGGTTTTACCTAGTTTTTCAGCCCAAAAGGGAGCTAATTTGGTATGGGCCGAACCCGTAACCGCATCCTCGTTCACTCCCACCCTAGGACCAAAAAAACGTGAAACAAAATCCGTATCACTTGATGCGGATAGAGACGTGACAATAACCCCTCGTGTGGGTATTTGTGCTAAGGCCTGCATATTGGGTTCGAGTTCAGCAACTTGAGTCTGGCTAGAGAGTTCAACCAAAATATCATCAGCCTGCCAGATAGAAACGGGTGTGTGCTCCAAACCCAATGCCGCAATTAATGCCTGCTGATCTCCCGTAAATTTTTCGATTGGTATTAATGGGAAATCCATCACTAATCCGTCGGCAGTTTGTTGTACCGTAAGGATTCCTGATCGGGTAAAAAATTGCAATAACTCCCGTTGTACACCTAATTCGTTATATAGAACGTGGGCGGCGGCTAAGGTTGCATGGCCACATAAATCAACTTCAGTTTCTGGGCTAAACCAACGTAGCTCGTAAGCAGAGCCTGATGGAACAAAAAAGGCGGTTTCTGCCAATTGATGTTCCATAGCTATGGCCTGTAGCTGAGTATCCGGTAACCAATGTTGTAAAGGGTATACCGCAGCGGGATTCCCGGAAAACGGTACCGAGCTAAATGCATCTATTTGAAAGAATGAAAGAATCATAGGCTATTTTTTAATGAATTAAAGAAAGTAGAGCTATCATCACCGCTTAGCAAATGAAAACCGTATATTTATAGTTACTATGTTTTTAAAAAGCCATGTATTGTGGTAATTACTTTATTTCGCAATGACAACCTTATCTCAAACCCTAAATAAACTTGGCTTACAAGCCATAAAAAATCAGACATTACGCTATTGTCGTAGTGAAATGAGTAAGGAAGCTATATCTGATCTATTGCCTAGTACTACCGAGCTTCGCATTCAAAAAGATATGTCACTCACTCAAGAAATGATTCTAATACTACAAAGTGGGGAGTCCTATCCAAGTGAAGATCAACCCGAAATACGCAGTCATCTGAAACGAGTTCGGATTGAGGGTACCGTGTTGAATTTAGCGAGTTTTCAAGACTTGTTGAGCATTGCTGCACTGAGCAGGCGAATGAAAAATTTTTTTAAGCAGCGTGAGGAAAACTGTCCGGAATTGACTGATATTGCTCAAATGCTGATCCCAATGAAAGATTTAGAGGATCATATTCAGTCTAAGATTTCGGATCGAGGCGATCTGAAAAATGATGCTAGTCCGGAGCTGCTACAATTAAGAAAGAGCTTGAGTAGTAAGCGTAATCAGCTTAGAAGTGCCATTCAAAAAGCTCTCAAAAGGGCACAAAAAGAGGGGATGAGTGGGGATGAAGGGGCTACTATTAGAAATGGACGTATGGTAATTCCTATCCAAGCAGAGTATAAACGAAAGATGGCAGGCTTCGTGCATGATGTTTCAGCAACGGGGCAAACTGTTTACTTAGAACCTGCCGAAGCACTGCATCTGAATAATGATATTAGGGAGTTGGAGATTACTGAACAGAAGGAAATTGAGCGGATTCTGAGAGCGCTCACCGATCATGTCCGTATGTATGTGGATTGGTTCTCAGATAATATTAACTACCTAGCACATTTGGATCAGGTATATGCCAAAGCCCAATGTACTCTTGAGTTATCTGGCTCCATTCCACTGTTATCTCCCAACGGGGTGTTGGACCTTAAAAAAGCCCATAATCCACTATTAAAGATTAAAAACATCGGCCAAAAGGAAGCCGAACCCATTGTTCCTCTGCAGTTAAGAATGGAACCAAGCGAACGATGTCTTATGATTACTGGTCCGAATGCAGGTGGAAAATCAGTTGGTATGAAAACCATTGGATTATCAACTGTAATGGTGCAATGTGGATGGGGTATACCAGCGGATCCAAATTCAGAGGTACCCATTATTACTGGCTGGTTCGTTGACATAGGCGATGAGCAGTCTATTGAAAACGACCTGAGTACCTTTTCTTCCCGCCTGCAATGGATGCGTTTTACCACTGAAAAGGCGAAGAAAGGAGCCCTAATACTCATTGATGAAGCCGCTGCCGGCACAGACCCTGAAGAAGGAGGGGCATTATTTCAGTCCTTTATTGAATCTATGCTGGATAGAGAAGCTTTTTTGGTGGTAACCACCCACCATGGGTCGCTGAAAGTATTTGCACACGAGCATGAAAAAGCAGTCAACGGGTCCATGGAATTTGATCAGGCTCATTTAGCACCCACCTATCAGTTTAAGAAAGGTGTGCCCGGTAGTTCCTATGCCTTTGATATTGCCCAGAGAATGCGTCTTCCTTCATCGATACTCAATCGAGCCCGAGATGTGCTGGGTATTCAAAAGAATACGCTGGAATCTCTCATTAGTGAGATGGAAACTAAGACTCAGGAAGTAGCCAAACTTGAAGAATATTTGAACGTATTGAGGGAAAAAACTCAAAAGGAAAAACGCACCTACGAACATAAGTTAGAGTCACTTTATAAAGAAAAAACAGCCATTCGGGAAAAGGCCTTAAAAGAGGCCAAACAGATTATGGATGGTGCGAATAAAAAGGTCGAAAAGGCCGTTCAACAAATTATTGAGGAGAAAAAAAGCTCAAAGAAAAATGTACAAGCTATTCGTAGTGAACTGGAAAATCATAAAGATGAAATATCCTCTGAATTGCTCAAAATAGAGGATCAGAAATCGGTAGAAGTGGCTATGCAAGCCTCAAAAAAGCCCCCAAAAGTGGGGGATTTTGTTAGGTTTTTAGATGGAAGCACCCATGGTGAACTCATAGAGTTAAAGGGAAAAAAGGCTGTTGTTCAAACGAACGGGTTGCGATTGAAAACCACCTACAAAAATTTAGTGCGTGTTCAAGCTCCCAAGGCTAAAAAAGCAAGCTCTTCAAAAACTCTAAAGAACCTACACAATATTCACTCTCTACGTACGCCTCTTCCCATTCGATTAGATCTTCGTGGTAAACGCGCTGAGCAAGCCCTAAATGAACTACAGGAATACATAGATAAGGCCTTGTTTCGAGGTTTGAGTACGATAGAGTTGGTTCATGGCAAAGGCGATGGTATCCTAAAAGAGGTAGTTCACGGGTATTTAGACGAGAGAAAAGATGTGTTTCGTTTTGAACTCGCCAATGAAGATGTGAGTGGATCGGGTTGTACGATTGTGCAATTGAAGTAGTAAATTTTGTATATTTGCTGCTCTTATGATTTTTTCTGATCTAGTGTTTTTAGACAGATTAAATTTCTTGCACAGATTATTATCCACGTTCAACATACTATTCATGCGCTTATTTACCCTATCTTTGTTCATCCTCAGCTTTGGTCTTATTTCATGTACATCTCCAGATTCAACCGAAGCTCCCTATGATCGAACCCAGGATATTCTTCGTTATGATAATGAAGAGCATATACGAAATATCCGTCAGTTAACTTTTGGAGCTGATAATGCCGAGGCTTACTTCGGTTTTGGTGATGAAAAAATTGTGTTCCAATCTAATAATCCAGATTGGGGGGTCAGTTGCGATCAAATTTTTTATATGGATACTTCTGTAAAAGAGGAAAACTTCATGCCTAAAATGATTTCTACTGGAACAGGTAGAACTACCTGCGCTTTTTTCCTCCCTGGCGATACTACTTTTGTGTATGGCTCGACTCATTTAGACGATGTTAGTTGTCCTGAAGTCCCAGAGCGAGGACCGAATGGCGCTTATGTATGGCCCATTTATGACAGCTACGATATTTTTAAAGCTAACCTAGAAGGTGAAATCATTGATACCTTAACCAATGAACCAGGTTATGACGCTGAAGCAACCCTGTCCCCTGACGGAAAATCGATCGTGTTCACCTCCATGAGAACCGGTGATTTGGAGTTATTTATAATGGACACCAATGGTGGAAATGTCCGACAAATCACCTCGGAATTAGGGTATGATGGGGGGGCTTTTTTCTCTCCCGATGGTAGCCAATTAATTTTCCGTTCTTCTCGCCCTAAAACCGAGGAAGAGATTCAAAAATATACGTCTTTGCTTGAACAAGGATTGGTAGAGCCAACTAATATGGAACTCTACGTAGTCAATGTGGATGGTACTGGTTTACGTCAAATTACCGATTTAGGTAACGCGAACTGGGCACCTTATTTTCATCCATCCGGGGAAAAAATTGTGTTCGCATCCAATCACAAATCAACCAGAGGTTTCCCCTTTAATCTATTCGTAATCAATGTGGATGGAACGGGATTAAAGCAACTTAGTTTCGATGATACCTTCGATTCCTTCCCCATGTTTTCTTATGATGGAACCAAGCTTATTTTTGCTTCTAATCGCTTTAACGGGGGCGATCGGTCGACCAATGTATTTATTGCTGATTGGGTTGAATAAGGAATATATCTTGGGCTATGACAAAGCCTATTGAAAGAACCTGTCCTGCTAGGGAGATCACTAAAGGACCATTAAAGGGGGCTTTTTCTACGATGGTGAGTTCAACCCCAGGTAGCACCCCTTGTTTTTCTAAGTATCGTAGTAATTCAGGATTCTGATCTTTGACTCTCCCTATCATGTAGAGTGTATTTAATTCAGCGTCATGGAGCGCTAAAGTGGCTTTTTCAGGCATAACACCATCTTTGCTTGGAATGGGATCACCATGCGGGTCATGGGTGGGATGATTCAGTAATTCAGCGATTCTATCCTCAAACTGTTCTGATATGTGATGCTCCAGTTTTTCGGCTTCATCATGAACCTCGTCCCATGAATACCCCATCACTTCCTTCAAATATAGCTCCAATAAACGATGGTGCCGAAGTATCTCCAGAGCAACTTTTTTTCCTGATGGACTTAGTTCTGCCCCTTTATAGGATTCATGGACGATTAAATTCATACCAGCAAGTTTCTTTAGCATATTGGTCACCGAAGCATTCGAAACGTCTAAGGCTTGAGCTATAGCCGTCGTAGTTGCCTTTTCACCATCGGCCTCTAGTACATAAATGACCTTTAGGTAATCTTCTAAAGCCTGACTTAATCGCATTAG
Organism: uncultured Balneola sp.; assembly: GCA_902529365.1. GTDB lineage: Bacteria > Bacteroidota > Rhodothermia > Balneolales > Balneolaceae > UBA1275. Next base: position 66,771 of record CABZWK010000005.1, on the reverse strand, counting down.
ATGTTCAATTCTACATATTCATCAAAGCTACTACGCTCAAAGGCATTACTCCCAACATAGCGCAGAAGCAACGCATAAATATCAGGTTCAATGAATCCAGGTTGCGCTCCTATTACCCCGCCTTCTACGTCTATAAAAAAATGCGTAGGAAAAGACGAGAGTTGTAATCCGCGAGCAAGTTGATTTTTAGTGTACTGCGTGCCATTGAATACCACAGGGTCAGGGGATTCCCCATCTAGCTGAACAGGTATAAAGTATTGACTAATAGCGTCTAGAACGGACGAATCAGACAGACTTTCTTTTCGCATTTTAAGACAGTAGGTACACCATTCAGCATATCCGAAAATCAATACTTTTTTTTGCGATTCTGCGGCTAATCGCTGTGCTCTTTCGAGACCTATCCATTCAAAGCCAGAATCAATGGAAGATTGAATTTGCTTATGTGGCGACTCTGTTTTATCTCTTGCACTGTTACTTTGATTGTTTAATAATTGGGCCGGAGCCAGTGATGTACCTAAAAGCAGGCTAAATAAGATAACTGACAGTATTATTCGCATAAGAATCTTTGATTTTGAATACCAATAATATAGAGTATTTCGATATGCATTGAAATAACTACCCTTGTTTCATTATCTTCAACGTTTAATGTATGTAATTAATTCTACATCCCTTTTTTTATGGCAAATACCCAAGTGAGCAATAAACCATTTAAACCCAGCATATTACAGGCTTTATTACCCATCCTGTTTCTAATAGTCGCCTTATTTATTAACGTTCGTATATTTGGTGATGCCGCACTAGATGGATCCAATCAAATCATTTTAATGCTCTCTGCTGGTGTGGCATCGATAGTTGCTATTCGCCTGGGATATAAATGGAAAAAAATACGCAGTAGTATCGTCAAAAGTATTTCTTCGGCTCTTTCCTCGATTATTATACTTCTACTGATTGGTTCACTAGCAGGAACTTGGTTACTAAGTGGCGTGGTACCTGCCATGATTTATTATGGATTACAAGTATTAAACCCAACCATTTTTTTGGTAGCAGCCACTATTGTTTGCGCCATAGTTTCTATTGCAACTGGTTCTTCATGGACTACTGCGGCTACCGTTGGGATTGCCTTAATAGGGATTGGTACTGCCTTAGGCTTAAAACCGGGTATGGTTGCAGGCGCTATTATTTCAGGAGCCTATTTTGGAGATAAAATGTCCCCTCTTTCAGATACCACCAACTTAGCACCGGCCATGGTTGGCACCGATCTTTTTACTCATATTCGATATATGGCGTATACTACAGTACCCTCTATCACTATTACGCTAATCATCTTTTTGATTATTGGACTTATGCAAGATTCTAGTGAGAGTACAACGAGTACACTAGATATCTTAGATGCTATTAATGGGAGTTTCTACATCTCGCCAGAATTATTTATTGTGCCAATTGTCGTAGTTATCATGATTGTTCGTAAAATTCCTGCAATACCAGCCATAATGTTTGGGGCTTTATTAGGAGGAATATTTGCCGCAATTTTTCAGCCAGAGGCTATTTTGAGTGTATCAGGGTATGAGACGCTATCGGCAGAAGCCTACTATGTGGGTATTATGAAGGCGTTTTATGGCGATATACAAATTGTTACAGGTCAAGAGATTGTAGACGATTTACTAACCTCAGGAGGTATGTACGGAATGTTAGGTACGGTGTGGCTCATCGTCTCTGCTATGATTTTTGGAGGAGTAATGGAAGGCACAGGAATGCTTAGGAGGATAGCAAAATCTATAATAAGCATTGTAAATTCAACAGGATCCTTGGTAGCCTCAACAGCAGGTACTTGTGTGTTTTTCAATATTACTGCTTCTGATCAGTATTTAGCGATCGTAGTGCCTGGTCGTATGTATACCGATACATATAAAGAGAAAGGTTTAGCACCAGAAAACCTAAGTAGAACACTTGAAGATTCAGGTACCGTCACTTCTGCTCTAGTTCCTTGGAATACATGTGGGGCATATCACGCTAATGTACTAGGAGTCGCCACCTTCGCGTATCTTCCCTTTGCCTTTTTTAACCTAATTAGTCCTTTTATGACCATTTTTTATGCCTATATGGGTATAAAGATAAGAGCGTTAAAAGATGCTAAAACGGAATTGAATTAGCCTAAAAATTCAATTGCAGCATGCAGGCGTATAATACACTCTGTTTTTCCAATTAATTCCATAGCAGGAAATAAATCAGGCCCAAAACCCTGACCAGATAAAGCGATTCTTACAGGCATCATAACTTTTCCAAAACCTACAGATTCTGCTTCTACAGTAGCTTCCAAGGCGTGCTTTATGACGGTTTCCGTAAATTCATACTCAGTAATTTCAACTAGGCGGCCTGCAAAGGATTGGACAAGTGCTGCGCTATGATCATTCCACTTCTTTAACGCTTTCTCATCATAATCGGTTGGTGCTTCGTAGAAAAATCGACCCATGGGAACAAATTCATCTACTTTTGAGACTCGTTCATGCAATAGTGCTAATACTGACTTCAAAAATTTACTATCATCGGTTTTAATACCACTATCCCTAAACAAGTCTTTTACTTGTGGTAGCAAGTCTTCAACAGTGCGATGATGGACGTAGTATTCATTATACCACATGAGCTTTTTATAATTAAAGACTGCTCCACCTTTACTAACTCGGTCCAAAGTAAATTTCTCACAAAGAGAATTCATATTATATATTTCGCTATCATCACCAGGATTCCAGCCTAAAAATGCCAAGAAATTGATTAATGCTTTAGGTTCATAATACCCATATCGATATTCTTTGGTCTTCACTGGAATACCCTCGGTTTCAGCTTTTCGTTTAGACAATTTCCCACCACTTGGTGACATTATCAGTGGCAGATGAGCCATCGTAGGTGCTTCCCATCCAAATGCTTTATATAATAACATATGCTTAGGCGCCGAACTCAGCCATTCTTCACCACGAATAACATGGGTAATTTCCATCGTGTGATCATCCACTACATTGGCTAAGTGATAAGTGGGCATACCATCGGATTTAAGCAAAACTTGGTCATCCAATCCGGCTGTATCAAATGAAACAATCCCTCTAATTTCATCCTCAAATTTAATTGTTTCGCGACGTGGGACCTTCAGGCGAATGACATATTCATCCCCATTTTCTAATTTTTTCTGAACCTGATCCTGCGGCAGAGTCAGGCTATTTTTCATACTCTGGCGAGTAATTGAATCGTACTTTGGGGAGGGATTTCCCGACTTCTTCAATCGCTCTCTCATTTCTTCGATTTCTTCTGTAGTGTCAAAGGCATAGTACGCATCACCTTGCTCAATGAGTTGTTGCGCAAATGTAAGATAGAGTTCTTTTCGCTCACTTTGTCGATATGGGCCAAAAGGCCTTGGTTTATTAGGCCCTTCATCAATATGTATACCGGCCCACTCTAGTGACTCAATGATATCCTGCTCCGCACCGGAAACATACCTGGACTGATCGGTATCTTCTATTCGGAGCACAAAGGTACCTTGATGGTGGCGCGCAAATAAATAGTTATAGAGGGCTGTACGTAATCCACCAATATGTAAAAACCCCGTTGGTGAGGGGGCAAAACGAACTCTTACACTCATAATCTCTTAAAATTTAACTGTTATCCTAAGATACGAATATTCCACTTTGATAAAGACATAATCCAAGAGGGTTATAGCTGATGTATCCTTACGTTTTAAGCTACTAAGAGACCGCTTTTTTTGTGTACATTATAATAGCTACAATTCCCTACCTGGATTGATATGAATCCAAATCTACCGAATCACCAAGCTTATGAGCGTAAAACTACTCATTCAAAGCAGCTTCGCCCCTAATGTTTACGACCTAGCCGCATTCTTTCGTGTCGAACAGGTGCTAATGCTAGGGTGCCAACCTTGGTCGCGAAAAAGTAGGACCCATCGTGCGGCTATTCGAAATAGAGATCAACGACAGTGGATTGGGCTTCCTATTCGGACTGAGGATAAAAAAAAATTGATTTCTCAGGTTCGTATCGATTCTAAGCAAGATTGGACAGGACCATTTTTAAATGCGGTCCAACACAGTTATGCCAAAGCTCGCTATCATGACTACTATTGGAAGGAATTCGAAGCTTTGATTATGGAGGCTTCGAAGCATGAACGATTGTGGGATTTTAACGAGTATGTTTTTCGTGGATTACTAGAATTCACTTCCCTGAATTACCTATTAGAAAAAATTAAGCTATTACCCGAACCTTACACCCTTTACAAAGATGTAGAGGTACTGGTTCAAAATAACCGCCTTGATAACCTGGAAACGAGTGAGGCTGAAAAAATTAGGAAAAAATCAGGATATACCTATATACAGGAATGCCTTTCAAATACCTACATGAGCCCTATTCTTACTGCAAAGACAAGTTATATCCCAGGATTACGCTACCCACAACACCATGGTGACTTTATGGAACACTGCAGTCTTATTGATCTACTCTTTGAACAGGGACCTGAAAGTTATAGCTACCTTAAATTTAAGTCACCTATAAGTTAGCCCAAACAGGTAGCACTCCTACTTCTATACCAAAAACAAGACCGAAAAATGTCAGTGCGCCGATAGATAACAGTGCTATAAAAAATAAATTAAGTAATAGACCTGCTTTACTCATTTCTGGAATAGTGATGCGCCCACTTCCATATACAATTGCATTGGGTGGAGTCGCTACTGGAAGCATAAAAGCACAACTTGCGGCAAGTACAGTTGGAATTGCAAAAAGTAAGGGATTCTCACCTAATCCTATCGCTATCGACGCTAGAATTGGCAAGAAAGTAGCAGTGGACGCAGTATTACTGGTCATTTCAGTTAAAAATACCATTAGGGTAATCATAATAATCACCAACAAAATAATAGGCCAATTTTGTAGACCACTAATTCCACTACCTATCCATTCTGCCAAACCTGTTGAACTAATCGCAGAAGCCATACTCAAGCCTCCACCAAATAACAGCAAAATTCCCCATGGCAAGTGCTGCGCGTCCTTCCATTCCAAAATACCTTCGAAATTTCCACCCTGTTCATCTTCACCCGTAGAGACATCTTTGCTATTAGAGTTATTTGAAGTATCTGAATCCATCTTATCAAGATTCTCATCAACAGCCATACGCTGCTTCCCTGCAGGAACCAAAAAGAGTGAAACTCCAATAGCTATGGCAATACCCGCATCCGATAAACCAGGTACATAAGGAGCTAAAGCTGGTCTAAACATCCAGAGTAAGGCTGCTAAAACGAACAGAAAACCCACTTTTTTTTCTTGATTGGACATCACCCCCAACTGATCGAGTTCTTTAGTAATCAGCTTTTTGCCTCCAGGTATTTCGGTAATACGAATAGGATAAATCCACCGAGTAAGCACAAAGTAGAGCAGCGGAACTGACACCACCAAAAGAGGGACCCCCACTTTCATCCACTCCAAAAAACCTATTTCTACTCCATAGTTTTCTAACATAAAAGCTGCTAGTAGAGCATTGGGTGGAGTTCCAATGAGTGTACCCATACCCCCAATATTACAGGCATAAGCAATACTGAGTATGAGAGCGAGCTCAAAATTTGTTTTTTCTTTGGTTGAATTCGAAACTGAAGGATCAGCATCTTCCGTTCCTATATCTATTAGTGCGAGTATAGAAAGAGCTATCGGTAACATCATAATGGCGGTAGCCGTGTTACTTACCCACATACTTAGCAAAGTTGCTGCGACAATAAATCCTAAAATGATGGATTTGGGTGCCACACCGACCCTAGACACAATAACCAGGGCTACTCTACGATGTAAATCCCATTTTTCCATGGCAATGGCTAGAATAAAGCCTCCCAAAAAAAGAAATATTAGTGGATTGGCATAAGGCGACGTAGTTGCCGCTATAGCTTGCACTCCAAGGATAGGGAATAGGACTATAGGCAGCAGAGCTGTAACTGAAATAGGTACGGCTTCGGTAATCCACCAAATACCCATAAAGACTGTAACCGCAGCGGCATACCAACCTTCCTGGCTAAGTCCTTCGGGCGGTGACAAAGAAAGCATGATAATGAGCACTAGAGGGCCCAAAATCATGCCAAAACGCCCTAAATCAATGTTATTAATCATTTAGCCAATACTCTAAGTAAGGTATGTTATATATGCTTGTCCAACCAAAAATGCGTAATCCATTGCTCATTTGCCAGATAGCTGGACGAAATCCACCTTCCTGTTTTGGTAAATGACTAGCCTCTTCTAAAGCTTCTGATAGAACTGCTTGATTTGCATAGTTCCAAAGGTTTTTTTCTAATGGATCATTCTTTAAAAATTGGGCTCGCAGGATTGCTTCATCTAATAAACTCTTTTCTCCAGAATACTCATATCCTAGTACTAGACTGCTAATTGATGATAAATAAGATTCCATGTCATGATTATATGGTGGAACATCTCGTACTCGAATAGCGTGATCGATGATCGATTGTCGGTATCTAGGATCATCTGTCATTTGGATAACCTTTCTCATACCATTACTCACATATACTTGGGAATAACCATAACGATTGATGACGATGGAATGTCCCTGATCAGCGTCATATTGAAACCTTATCATTCGTTCAATCCGATCCATTAATTCGGCAGTATAGACGGGATCTTTAGTGGCATCTACGACTTCTGCTAAATTCCATACCGACAAATATAGCCTGCGACCTGTCAGTCCATGCTCATCGAACACCCGTTTTACATAATAATTAGCTGTTTCTTTGGCGACCTCTAAACCTCTATGATTCCCATCTAAGTAATAGGATGATACCCAACCAGCCACCCATACATGAGCGCTCAGTAATGAAGTATAGTGTTGATCGGCATGACGACGCCCCATACCAATATAAGATGAACCTTTCGGTTGAGCAGCCCATTGCAAGGCATGAAGAGATTCATTAGTATCTCCAACATACTCTGAATCTTTAGGCCAGTGTACATTGTCTACATCCATTGTGTGTTTGGAACTAGCTTTAGCCACTCTGTAATAATCTGGGTTTCCAGTGCGAATAAATTGCAACCACCACATGTAATCATTAGCTGGCTCGTTATTGGTCCACATTTGCCATTCATTCCGGTAATAGTAGGTTAGGAAGTCTCCATAATTTAGCATTCCATACCAAGGCTCCCACTGCTGGTTGTACCGCATCCACTCAAATTTATAATCCAGATGTCGTTCGTAGTCAATAAAGGCATCTGAGGCTGCTGCCATCTTCCCAAAAGCCTCTGATTTGGCATACCATTCAGGGCTAGCGTGAGTCACTGGGGGCTTCATAAGGGTTTTTACCTGATTGGCTGCATCTGCTAGGGGTCGAGATGTGTCTGAGTTTGATTTTTTAGAACCATGGAAGTAAAAAATCATATCGGTAGTTTTAGCTAAGCCTTGTGCAAAATTAGCTATCATCCCGCTATCGGTATTGTTGTCTTGTTTTGCAAAACTCATCGGCTCTACGTTGGGAGTCCATGCATAAGCATGTAGAGTTTTTGCGGCATCATCCACATACAATTCTTTTGGATATTCCTCGAAAAAGTGTTCAAATGCTACCGTGATACCCCGTTCATCATCAGCTACGGTTACCCACCCTGGCGCCCGCTCTGCCGTTGACTTTGATTCTCCTTTTATCCCCCAACTTGCCTCAAATACTCCTTCCATTCGAGCATCCGATCCAGAATTTGCCAACGGTGGTATTTGCGAAGGATTAGGTCCCGACTGCAATAGTGAAAAAGCCTTCTCCCCTTCTAAGGAAACTGTATAGGATTCGGTAGACTCCGGTCCATACCAAGCCTCTTTATAGGCCTCCGTGTACACCCTTGCATTTTCCTTGAGTTGATAATCTAACCGTAGTCCTAAGGCCGCTATTTGATCGTTGGGCTGAGTGAAACCAGGATCTTGATTTAGCGGTTCTTCATCTATGATATCTTCCATTTGCGTTGCGATGGCCTCATATTCTCCCGACTGCTTCTCGTGTTTATCGGGCACACCGGTATAAACAAAGGTATGCTGAACACGAACATAACTCTTTCCTGCGTAGGCATGAATACGCATAACGAAAGGAGCTGAATTATTGTCCTCTCGTGCATATTGGTACTCCCCTTCAACCCTGATAATCGCATGTAGTGGTCCAGTACCCAGTTCCTTAACTGTACGAGTCACAACGGCTTGAGAAGGGTCCAAGCCTGTATCATCCAGTATATCCAAGAAATTTGCGCGTTGGGCTGCACCTGTGGCGATTATGTCATCCTCGTCAAATCCGTCCCCTTCTAAGTCTAGTTCTACTTTGTCCATGAATCCGCTGCTTGGTGGGGCATTGAAATAACCTCCACCCATTCCTTTTTCGATGGTGAAACGCAGTGGTCCCGTATTCACTTCCACTTCTCCTGTTGGACGTTGATTGTTGTTGACCTTAACTACCTGATCATACAAACGTCCATTTTGAACATCCTCACCATATTCAACGCTATACGAATCTTCCTCGCCTGAAAAGAAAAATACCCAAATCCATTTGATTGAAGCATCAACAGGATCCCAAGTGCTTACCTTGGTAATTTGAGACGGAATTTCTTGCCCACTAGCGTTTAGCACTCTCACGTGATCTGGTGAATATAGAGTACCTTCTGGAATGGGTATACCTAGTAATTGAGGTATATCTGCTACGTTATCTTTAACTTCTACAGGAATAGTGTACGATGTGCTTTGGGATTGTGCACCCGCATGTGTATGTAAAATAAAAACTCCGAGCAACAACAGAATGATTGATTTTAAAGTGAATTTTCGTTGATTTTTCATAGTAGCAGTCATTCGATTGTAATGTAAAATAGAGAGGTAGAGTGAGTATTTGTTTAGGGTCATTGTTTCGTTGAATCAAGCGCTAATGCAGCGGCACCGAGTACCGCGACATGTTCTAAGGTTGAGGGCAATATGCGGAGATTAGTGAGAGAATTAGGGTAGGCGAAACTTTCTAAGCCATTCCAAACTTTTTCTTCTATAAAAGACCACACCTTTGCAGTAGCTCCGCCAAGCAGTATGATTTCAGGGTCGTAGGCATATAATACGGCCTTAATACCTTCAGATATGTGGTGAGCATAGTCGGTGTACTTAGCTATGGCCTCAGCATCTCCATTTTGGGCTTTTTTATACACTGAATCGCCTGTTTCGCCAAAAAAGCGTTCGAAAAATTGCCCGGAGCAATAGTGTTCAAGTATAGATTCTTTATAAGGAAGCATGCCCACTTCTCCGGCTCCGCAGTTAGTACCAGAAACTAAGGTTCCATTGAGCACTACTCCCGCACCAAAACCGGTACCTATAGTTAAGCCAATAACATTGCTTTTTCCTTTAGCCTGTCCGTAATACCGCTCTCCGAGTACAAAACAATTCGCATCGTTATTCACCCAGGTAGGCACTGAAAATCGTACTTCCATGATATCTTTGAGATGTACTTTTTTCCAAGAGGGTATATTTTGAACATCGTAGACAATGCCTCTTTCCACATCTACCACACTTGGAACCCCTATTCCAATAGAATGAATTGTTGGATGCCAACATAACTCAATGAGTGAAGCCATTTGCTGGACTAAGGTATTAGGATCATCGGTTTGTTCGATAGGAGCTTCGTGTAAGGCTTCGAATGCTCCTTCATGAACCCGCCCTACGCGTATGTTTGTTGCTCCTAAATCGATACCTAGCAGCATGGTTAATTATCTTTTGAACCGAATTCTATGGTTTTATTAGTAATGATGGGATTAGCCCAGAATCCTATGCTTAAGATATATCCGTAGGTTAAAAATAAGAATATCATCCCGACTCGTAGGCCAAATACATCACCCAGTGAACCCACAATTAAAGGGACAATTGCTCCACCAGCTATACCTGTTACCAGAATACCAGAAAAGGAACCGTGATGTTCTTCCATGGAGTTAAGGGCTAAAGAAAAAATAATGGGCCACATAACCGCGATAAAGAAACCAATAGCGGGGAAAGCAACTCTGGCTACGTTTGCTGAGCCAAATAGTGCAGCAGCCAAACAGATGAGTACAATGGAGGTAAATAATATTAGTACTTTGCGGGAATCCATAATTTTTAACAAAATCAGACCCAATACTGTACCGGCTGTCATTAACCCCCAAAATGTTGACACTGAAGAAGCACCTACCGTTTGTGGATCTAGTCCATGATAAGTAGATAAAAACTCAGACATCCAATTAGCTACTCCTTGTTCGGTTCCCACATAACAGAATATCCCAAAGAAGAATAAAAACACTTTCTTGTTTTTTAGTAAATCGATGTGAGTTTGTAACGCACCCACTTTTTCGTCGTCCGTTTTAATTACTTCAGGAAATTTAGTGACCACAATTACGACCATCATTAACAGCGAAACCATAGCAAATAACCAATAAAGTGATACCCAAGGTAAATTATCGGGCACTAACGAGCTCAGTATTTGTAAAAACCAACCATTGTCATCTTGACCCATGTTTAAAACCAAATAAGAGTAGGCAAGGGGACTTAAAAAAGAGGCAGCGCCGAAAAATAACTGACCGATTAATGAATTGAAGGCAAAATGCTCTTCTCCACCTGACACTCTGAGTAGTGGGTTAATCGCTACTTGAAGCATAGCCATCCCTGTTCCAATCAAAAATAACGACAATACCGCAACCCGGTAACTAGGGATTAAGGAAAATAATAACGCACCAAAAAAGGCCACTCCAAAGGCGAATATCATGACTTTTTTCTCAGAAAATTGTTCAATAAGTACCCCAGCTGGAATGGACGTAACTCCATAAGCAATAAAAAAGGCAAACGGAAGTAAGGCGACCATAGTTAGACTAAGCTCAAAATCCTCAATAATCTCTGGTACTAAAGGTCCAATAATGTTAGTTAAAAACGAAATCACAAAAAAGGTGAGCAGGATGAGCCCGACCATAAAATAATTACGAGGCATAATATTGGTTAGTTTGGAAAGTGTAAAAAGTGAACCCTTGTCACAGGATTCACATAAAAGACTTTAATTGTCGTTGAGCATTGGAAAAATTGCTCTAATTTCATCGTCACTTGGTTGGTGGCCATATTCACATATTTCAAAGGACTCCACAAACTTGAAGGTCGCTGCTTTCTCTTTTCCATACCATTTTTCTAAACTTTTTCTCTGTAAATTGGATATGCTACTACGGTTAGTATATAAGTTCATCAAATATGTAAATCGCTCTTCTGCACTTTCTGGTACTTCATCTAATCTTCCTCCAACCCAAGGAAGCCATTCATACATCTGTGACTCATGTGCATCTAGACCTCTAACTTTCTGTTCAAATACGGCATCTATTCCTATAACAATATCAGGAGAAAATGGATTAGGCTTCTGAAATCGATCATTCATGTATAAAAATACAGGATTTTTTGTCAGAGGGGGGGTATCTGGTGTCACGTTTGGCACCACCACCATGTAAGCGACATCTTGTACTAATACACCAGCATAGCGGTGATCGGGATGGTAGTCATTTGGCCGAAGACCTAATACCACATCAGCATTCCAATTACGTATTTCACGAATAACCTGTTGACGGATATGTAGTTCTGGTAGAAGTTCACCATCATGATTATCTAATACTTTATACTCTGCAATTCCTAATTGTCGTGCAGCTTCTTGAGCCTCTTCTCGTCTTCTTTTAGCTAACATGCCTCCACCCTCTTCGTGATGGCCTGCATCTCCATTGGTAATAGAAACAAATTTCACATTATGTCCCAATTTAGCCATCATAGCTGCTGTCCCACCCATTTTTGAGTCCCCATCATCTGGATGAGCAAAAACAGCTATAATATTTAAGGGTCCATCTTGGATTTGTGCGTAAGCGCCTGTGGATAAGAGACCAACAAGCATCAGAAGTAGTAATGATTTCATAATTAGTGGTTCTAACTTTGATTAATTAAACGTTTCACAGAGAATGTATTTGGTAGTAGAAAATTCCGTAAGTAAAAAAACCGGGATACCCTGGTAGGCACCCCGGTTAAGATCATCATTAATAACTAATGTTCGGCATTTTGAGACATTTCATCTGGTGCAACATCAATTTGGCTTTGAGGTATTGGAAATAGTAATGTTACTGATCCTTCACCTATACCCAAGTGTGATGCCATAACACTCTTTGCTTTCCCATGACGCAGAAGATCTGGCCAGCGTTTATTTTCGAAGGCTAACTCAACTCTACGCTCTTGGAGCAATTTATCATCATAAGAACCTGGGGTTGTACCATCAATGGCTGCTAGGCCGGCGCGTGCACGTACCTGGTTAATGTAACCATAACCTTCTGCACCTTCACCAACCGCCTCGGCAAGATTCAACAGAACTTCCGCATATCGAATTTCTACCCAGTTTACATCCGAATCGAATGGCGAACTTGGTGAGTCTTCGTATTTTTCAACGGTTGCGCTATCTGAGAGGGTAGCTGCCTGTCGCAAATCACCCGCTTCGTAAGAGTCAATGAAGTCTTGAGTGACTGTTTGTGGCGCAACACCACCACCAACACCACCAGCTACGCCTGATGCGGTAAACATATCAGTAAATGAACTACCTTCACCAACATTACCACTCATAAATTCTACTTGAAAGAGGATTTCGTTACTACCTTCATTCCCTGGACCCCATATATCAGCATAGTTTGCTTCTAAAGAATACACATTTGAAGATAAAACTCGCTTAAGTGGTGCCACAGCAGACGCCTTATCACCAGCTTGTAAGTGTACACGTCCTAGTAATGCGGCAGCGGCTCCTGAACTCACGCGACCGGTAGAAGGTAAAAGTCCTTCTGCATTGGTTAGGTCAGTGGCTATTTGGGTCATCACCTCAGCAGCAGAAACTTGATTTAGATTCATATTTTGGGGGGCTGTAACCTCAGCTGTAATTAGAGGTACGTTCCCAAAGATTACTGCTAAGTGATAATAAGACATAGATCGGATGAAATAAGCTTCACCCTTAATTCTGTTTTTAACATCATCACTAGTGAAAGTAATATCATCTATTCGTGAAATAATAGTATTTGCTCTTGCAATTCCATCATAAGAAGCAATCCAAGAGTCATTCAATTCACTTGCAGTTGGTATTTCTGCAAATTTATCGATGTCTTCAAGAGTTTCAGCTAACCCGGTAGCTCCACCACCATTAGCTGTATTATCAGCTCGCATTTCCATGAATAGAACATATTTAACACCGAATGTTCCATTAGCTTGTAAAGCATCAAAAGCTCCATTTATGGCAACTTCAAAATCAGATTGTGTTTTATAGTAGTTAACTACATTTCTTTCAGATATTGGTCCTAATACTGTAAAGTCATCGCTACATGAGATAAACAGTAAAGGGAGTAGTAGTGTAAGTATTAATTTTTTCATGACTATTTCCTTATTTATCATTGCGATTAAAATGCGAGGTCTATACCCACCTGAACTGTTCTAGACAATGGATAAGCTCCATAATCCTGACCAGGTGTTAGACTGCTGTTTCTTTGAATATTTACTTCAGGATTAAATCCTATATAATCAGTAAATATTGCCAAATTTGTCATCGCCGTATAAATTCTTGCTCGTGAGAATGCACCATTCAAGAAGTCTTCTGGCAGAGTATAACCAAATGATAAATTTTTGATTTTTAGATAACTACCATCTTCAACCTGATAGCTAGATGGTCTATTGTTGTTACCATGTGTGTTACCTCTTCTATCAGCTCTTGGATGTATACCATTACCAGGATCTGATTCTGATCTCCAACGATCATTAAGAACGGCATAGGAACCAAAATTTGCTTCACCATTTTTTAGGTGGCGCGCTGTTAAATTTAGAACCTCACGACCCATTACACCTTGAATAAAGATGTTTAAGTCAAAGTTTTTATAGTTAAATCTATTGGTTATACCATAAGTATAATCAGGATGGTAACTACCTGTTACAGTTCGATCATCAGATGTAATTTTACCGTCACCATTGATGTCTTTAAACCTAAAATCGCCAGGTCTTGCACCTCCAGACCCAACCAATTCATCTACAGGTGTTGCATCAATTTCTGCTTGACTCTGGTAAATACCATCAACAACATATCCATAATAACTACCTATTGGATCACCAATTCGGGTTATATGCCGAGCACCAGCAACTCCACTGCTTAGAATGTCGTCACCTTCTGGACCAAGTTTAGTTACGGTATTTTCATTAGCTGCAAAGTTGAAATCAGTAGCCCAATTAAATTGCCCTACCATATTTCTACTAGTTAAAGAAAATTCAAAACCTTTATTCTCCACTTCACCAATATTGGTCAAAGCTACATCAAATCCACTTGCAGCAGGTACGGTTACAAATAATAATAAATCTTGTGTGGTTGAGTTATATACATCAATTGAACCATAAATTCTGTCATCAAGTAGTGCATAGTCTAGACCAAAATTTGTTTGGTATGTAGTTTCCCAAGTTAAATCAGCATTACTTGAAGTACTTGGAGCTACACCATTAATTTGAGAAGAGCCATCCACATAGTTTGCACCACCAAGTAAACCTATAGCGCCATAATTAGGTATCTCAAAGTTACCAGTTACTCCATAACTAGCTCTTAATTTCAATTCACTAATTTCATCAACACTACTTAAGAAGCTTTCTTCATTAGCTCTCCATCCAAGCGAAAATGATGGAAAAATACCAGTTTGGTTATTGGCACCAAATCTAGATGATCTATCTGAACGAACAGTTGCTGTTATGAGATATCTATCCTTAAATACGTAATTTAGTCTGGCAAGGGCTGAAACTAAACTCCATTCCTCAATTACTTCCTCACCACTATTTACAATACCGCCATTAATGGTAGTTATTTGATCATCAGTAAACCCATTGGACTCAATTACACTTCGTTCAATACGTTCTTTTTGGGCAGTATAACCTGCTATCAAATTCACCTTGTGGTTCATTCCAAAATTATCAGAATAATTGACCGTATTCTCCCAGATCCAATTAAATAAATTACCCGAACCAGTTTGAGCAAATGGTTGTGGAGAACTCTGAGTTCTATAGAGAAACTCTGTACCTCTATAAAAACTTTGCTGCATAGTCTCTACGTTGTAACCCAATAAGGATTTAAAGGTGATATTTTCATTAAGATTGTAATCTGTAAACATATTGCCAAAAACACGAGTATTTTGAATGTCTTCGCTAATATATTTCATGATAGCTAAAGGATTACTTGCAGATGAAGTTCCACCACCCAAAAAGCCTTGATTATTTCGTTGATTAATAGTTCCATCATCATTGTATGGTGCTACCACTGGCGAATGAACCATTGCGGAATACACTATCCCAGGAGGTTGACCAAAATACGCTGCATTAGCTGGTAGACGATCATGCTGGGCTAATGCTGAATTCATGTTAGCACCAATAGTAAGATCATCATTCATCTTATGCGTTAAACCCAATCGCAAGGTATAACGTTGGAATGCGGAACCTTTAATAATCCCTTCTTGATCCAAATAACCTGTAGAAAAAGCATATGTCGTGCTAGAATTTCCACCGCTAATGGATAAATCATAATTTTGCATAGATGCCGGGCTAAAAATTAAATCTAGCCAGTCTGTATCCGTTCCATTCCAATTAACATATTGTTCAGGAATTAAGAAATGAGATATGTTTGGTCGACCTGCATTTGTATTTGGATCATAATCTGGGTTAGCAGCCTGGTTACCAACTTCTATTTCTTGTAGATAATTATTGTTACGAGATTCTTTTGTGTATTGTATTAGCTCCTCAGCATTCATCATATCAGGCTTATTAAATACATTGGAAACACCCAAATAAGAACTAAAATTAACAGATGTTCTACCTGCTGTACCTTGCTTAGTAGTAATTAAAATAACCCCATTAGATCCCCTTGAACCATAAATTGCAGCAGCTGAAGCATCTTTTAGAACTTCAATAGATTCTATATCATTTGGATTTATCGTAGCTAATGGATTCGCACTAGGTGGTTGAAACGATGAACGCTGACTACCAATATCGGATTGTAAATTCCGATTTGTCGTAATTGGAACACCATCAATTACATAAAGAGGAGAATTTCCTGCTGAAATAGAACCTGTACCACGTATGGTAATCTGTGGAGATGCTCCTGGCTCCCCTGTTGACTCTGCAACATTTACCCCTGCCATTCTACCTTGCAAAGCATTTTCAAAACTAGAAACAGGAATATTTTGAATTTCTTCTGAACGTACGGAAGTAATTGCTCCTGTCACTTCCTGTCGTTGTTGAGTACCGTATCCAACTACCACTAGGTCATCTAAAAACAGTAAATCTTGCTCCAGGCTTACATCAATGACCGATCGACCATTTACAGGAACTTCTACTGTTACATAACCTAAATAACTGAATTGTAGAATTTCTGCGTCATCTGGTACGTTTAAAGAATATTCTCCTTCAGCATTGGTACTGGTGCCAATAGTTGTACCCAATACAATAACATTTGCTGCAGGGATTGGCTCTCCTGTTTGTGCGTCTGTAACAGTACCAGATACTTCAATGATTCTATAATTATCAGTAGAATTATAGGCTAATTGTGTGGTTACTGATTCAAAATTACTCGCTTGAGCAAATACTAATGAACTACCTACATGTGTAATAAAAATTGATACTAAAGCATACATGGATGCAATAGACCATACTTTTACATATTGTTTATTCATAGTGTTTTTATTTTTTGTTTAAGAAATCTAAGTTGAAGAGCAGATAATTGGAAGCGCTTCTAAATACAAGAAAGACTTTTAGTCATTTAATCGCAAGTTATAGTAATGCAATAAATTACAAGTATCTTAATTTTTTATTAATGGAAAAATACAGATAGTATGTAGCCGATAATGAGAATCCAGATTTAATTGATTAGCTATTCATTTGTTTTGGTTTCAGAAAACTTAGAGCCTATTGGAGGTCTATAGGGCTGAAAAGGAATTTTAAGCAAATTAATCACATCTTCGTGCTCCTTAGAATCCATGTGGGTATCAATCCCGTACACTAACTTTGTTGCATCGTCCACTTGAGCAAAGGTTCCAAACAGACGATCCCAAATAGCAAATATATTACCATAATTGGTATCCGTGTAAGGCTGAGTAAAGTGATGATGCACCTTATGCATGTTTGGGGTTACCAAAACCCACGATAGCCTTCGATCCATTTTCAATGGTAAACGAATATTAGCATGATTAAAATGAGTGAAGAAAGCAGAACAGGTTTGGTATAAAAATACCATCCAAATTGGGGCACCTACCACAATTACACCAAGTATTGTAAAAAGCATTCGAAATACCGCTTCTCCTGGATGATGTCTGAGACCTGTGGTCACATCCACATGAGTATCGCTATGATGAACCAAATGAAACTTCCACAGAAATTTAAATTTATGCTCAACCCAATGCACCAAATATGCTCCAAAAAAATCAAGTAAAAGAACCGCCAACACGGCCTGCAACCACACCGGCATGGTAATCCAATGTATCAGCCCTATTTCCTGTGTACTTACCCACTCAGAACTCCACAAGAGGATTCCAGCAAAGCCCAGTCCAATGATGACAAAAAATAGCGTCAAAACGCCGTTAATAAGCGCATGTCGTACTTTTTGATAGCCGATTTCGAAGAGAGGGAACACTCCCTCAATAATCCAAAAAATGAAAATACCTCCCACCAAGATTCCAGCACGGAAGATATAAGGTATATTCTCAAAAAAACAATGAATGCTTCCATCGTTCTTCGTTAGCTGGCTAATTATCCTCTCCAGTAAGGGATTTAAATGGACTTAAATTAGCATCTCGAACCACCGCCTCATAGGTGGGCCAATCTTGGTTTAAGAAAGCATCAATTTTTTCCATGGCTTCCGACACTGCTTCCCTGGCAAGCCTTAATAAATTTTCCTCGGTAGCTCCTGGTCCATCAATGTCATTACCTAGATATCTACCAGCCCCATACAACCTAGACATTACAGTGACCTCAGGATTTCTGACGATTCCTTGACGTTCGTCATCATTACTTCCAAAAATGTGAGCATATAGTGCATCTAAGCTTTCTTGTGTGGCTTTGTGGGTATTACGTACTACTATTAACTCTTCAGCAGATCGAGGATCTGCGTCCATAAGTCCTTTGTTTACTTTGAGTATGCCTTCGGCTGTAACCAACGACGAAACGGCTTTAGCAAGCTCAGCACCTAAAGCTCCAGCAGCATCTTCGAGTGCGGCGGTAGCTTCAAGAGCCTCCATAGTAATTTCAATTCGAGGGTCGTAATGAACGGTCACCATAGTAGAATCTTTACTACCTGCATAGCTCATCACTACTTTATAGGTTCCTGGCAACACATCCCCACCTCGTGGTTCAGGCATATTTGGACGAGCAGCTCTGCGTGAAGGACGTTTCATACCCTTACGCTCTAAACCCCATTGCATACGGTTCACTCCATTATGATCTGGAGTCACTGCAAAATTGCGGATATTTTCACCTGATTCATCAAAAATAGCCACTTTAACTTGCTCCTCATCCAACCCTCTTCTTCCCCATGAACGACTGTTATTAGCAGGAGCATCTGCTTTTTCAGACTTTTTGGACAACTCTTTATTCACCGAATACGTGATCATGGCACCACGAGGTCTATTATCACCTGAATACATAGCGTCGGCAGCAAAACGAGTTCCCATTGCTTGACGCCAGTTTGCTAAATACGCATCTGGACTATCAAAGGCTTTAATTGGTTTATCCAGCTCGTCTAATCCCTCAGCTGCTAATTCTCGAAGTGGCCGGATATCATCCAATACCCAAAAAGAGCGGCCAAACGTACCCATTACAAGGTCATGTTCACGTGGATGAATAACCATGTCATAGGTAGAAACGGTTGGATACCCATTGGTCCATCTAGTCCAGCTATCACCTCCGTCTATGGTGAAATACAACCCGAACTCGGTTCCTACAAACATTAGTTTTGGTTCAACTAAATCCTGCACAAAAGAAAGAGCATACCCTTCTAAGCCTTTACTCTCAACAATATTGGTCCACTTTTTCCCATAGTTGGTGGTATGGACTACATAAGGGGTCCAGTCTCCCTGGCGATAATTATTGATAACCGCTACCGCTTCACCTGCGTTAAAACGAGAAGCTTTTACCTGAGCCACATAACTACCCTCAGGGATATCTTTGAGATTACCAGCGGTATTGGTCCAATTTTCTCCTCCATCGGTGGTTATTTGAATGTTACCATCATCAGTTCCTACCCAAATAATATTTTGGTCAACCGGACTAGGCTCAATAGCCAAGATAGTGGTATGATTTTCAGCGCCAGTGGCGTCCATGGTTAACCCACCACTCTCGTGCTGCATCTGCTTTGTGGTATCGTTTGTAGTTAGATCGGGAGATATAATGGTCCAACTCTCCCCTCGATTGGTACTTTTATGCACATATTGGCTACCAAAATAGATAGTCTTCTCATCAAAAGAGTCAAAATTGATGGCCGCATTCCAGTTAAACCGTAAGTTTTCTCCATCGGGATGGGTTGGTTTAACAAAGCGGGCGGTTCCGGTCTCTCGATCAACTCGTCCCACATTACCTTGTTGTGACATTGCATAAAGATATCTAGAATCGCTTGGATCCATCATCACATCGAAACCATCTCCAAAAAATAACTCATCCCAATAGGCATTTCGAATTCCCCCATCTCTCCACACATAAGCAGGACCTTCCCAAGAACCATTATCCTGCATACCACCGTATACATTATAAGGGATTTCCATATCTACGTTAACATGGTAATACTGACCAACAGGAATATTTTCAGCAAAGCGCCATGTTATACCGCCATCATGTGAAATATTAAGTCCTCCATCGTTTCCTTGAACAATAAAACCAGGATTTGTTGGGCTCATCCAAAAAGCATGGTGATCTGGGTGAACCCAGTTGTAGAAAGGATAAAGACTTTCAAAGCTTTTCGCTCCATCCTCACTTACAGACATATATGTAAAGATACTAAAGACTCGATTTTCATTAAATGGATCTACATAGATTTCAGAATAATAGAAAGGTCGGTTTCCTACATCGGAATCATCCTTAACCGTCTGGCGTAACTCCCAACTAAAACCACCATCCTCACTTCTGTAAATAGCGTTCGCACTGGATTCGATGATTGCATATACAATATTCGGTTTAGACGAAGAAAAAGCGATACCCATTCTCCCTAATTCTCCTTCTGGCATTCCATTTTCGTCAGTGATTTCGTTCCAAGTTTCACCACCATCTAAGGTCATGTACATTCCAGAACCCTCACCACCTGATTTAAAAAACCAAGGCCAACGACGAAACTCCCACATGTTAACCAAGATTTTGTTGGGGTTACTTGGATCCATCACCATATCACCCACACCCGTACGGCTATTGATATACAACACTTTGTCCCATGTCTTACCGCCATCGGTGGTTTTATACACCCCACGATGCTCACTATCCGCCCATGCATCACCCTGACCGCCAACCCAAACAGTATTTGGATCAGTAGGATGAACGATAATTCGGTGGACATTTCGAACCCCTTCTAGTCCCATAAATTCAAAACTACGCCCTCCATCTAAACTACGATAGACTCCTGCGCCTGAGCTCTGGGAATTACGTGGATTCCCTTCCCCCGTTCCAACCCAAACTATATCCGGACTTGCTTGATAGATATCGATAGCCCCAATAGAAGATACTGCGTATTCATCAAAAATAGGTTCCCAAGCTACCCCTCCACTCACCGATTTCCATATACCACCAGACGCAGACCCAGCATACATAATATCATGATTGGATTCTACCACTTCAATAGCGGTAATCCTTCCTGACATACCTGCAGGGCCGATGTTGCGAGGCTCAATGGATTTTAGCAACTCCATATCTACCTGTTGAGCGCTTAGCATAGTAGATAGTGTAATGAGAACAGCTACGTTAAGAAAAAGGATTTGTTGTAAAACTTTCATATTCTAAGGGGGTTTAGTTTGAAAATACTGTAGGAGCGAATGCTCTTTAAACAGGAGTAAAAAAAGCCCCCTTGACTAAAGGGGACTTCATGAAATTTGAATTAATTAGTCATTCTCTTCAAGAATGCTGTCGATTCGTGCGATGGTATCCTCTAAATGAACTCGAGTGGCTCGGTCGATATTACCTGCACTGATTCTACGGCCAGAATCTCTTCGCAATAAAGTCAACTGATTACGTACAGCTGGTCGAATATCGGACTGGCTAACATCTATCCTTGAACCAAAAAATCCTGATGGCTCTTGAGTCATTAAATATTCCATTCGCTCTACATAAGCTCGTTGTAGGTGCCGACGGTGAACATCTACGTTTTCATTCGCACGTAATTCACTAAAAATACCGTTACGCAAATCATCCATCATCTCAAAAAGAGTATACGTATCGGCATCGGTACGTGTTTCTGCTTCGGTTAAACGAGCAATTCTGGTCGGATTTAAGACGCCATTAAGTACACCTGACTGTGCTGAACGGAAAGTTTCAACCGCTGTAGATTCATTAATTCGGTCTAATATGTCTCTGTTAAAGGCCCAATTAGGTGTTGAGAAGGCATATTCTTGTAGGAATTCCATGGATCTTTGTTGATCTGCTTCACTCACTACTTCATACACACCGCCTTCTTGATCGAAAGTTTTGTAAGTCTCATAGACTCCGCCAATATAGGTGGTTACATGTCCCATGTAGCGCCTCCATTGAGAGATCACATTTCCATAAAGCTCGGCCAAATCATCGAAGTCCTGCCCTGGTGCTTCAATCCATTCAATAAGGTTCCCTGTGATACGCTCTAAGTTAGCAATGCCTAATTCGCTGGCTTCCATCGCATCATCACCAATGGCTTCGGTCTGAGAACGGGGATCAGCACCCGTGGCATATCCAAAGAAATACAATGGATCATCCCCATTTGCAACGATCCAATCGTGAAGTATCTCATTCTCATCATCGGCTTCTTCCACATCTGGGAACCAAGAGTACCCCCATTTAATAGACCAAATATCATATTCACCTACCAATGGAAAGAAGTTTGTAACGCCATCACCAGGCTGTGCAACATAGTTGAATCGCGCATAATCCATGATGGATGGGGCTACCCCGTGGGTTGAGGTAAACTCTGGATCACGCAATTGCTCAACCGTATATCCTGCACTGGAACCCATATTATGAGGTAATCCAAGAGTATGTCCCACTTCATGAGCAGCAACAAACCGTACAAGTTCACCCATTAATTCGGTATCAAAGTCTACGTTTCGTGCGCCTGGATTGACTGCGGCTGTTTGAATGAAATACCAATTCCGTAACAAGTTCATCACATTGTGATACCAAAGTATATCACTCTCTAAAATTTGACCGGTTCTGGGGTCATGAACATGAGGCCCTTGCGCATTCTGAATAGGATTGGTTATATAACGGATAACTGAGTATCGAACATCTTCTGGTGAAAACTCTGGATCTTCCTCCGGTGATGGTGCTTCTTTACCTATGATAGCATTTTTGAATCCGGCGGCTTCAAATGCCACATTCCAATCCTCAATACCTTGGACCAAATACTTTCTCCATTTTTCGGGAGTAGCTGGGTCCAGATAGTAAATGATTGGTTCTTCAGGTTCAACTAATTCCCCTCTTAGATAAGCTTCCTTGTCGGCTGGCACCAATTTCCACCGTGTGATGTATCTGTTTTGTGCAGCTCGATGTTTTTCAGAGCTATAGTCATACTGAGAGATAGAAAAATAACCAACTCTCATATCATGATTTCTAGGCGTATGAGGTTCCTCAGGAAGTAGAATCATTGATTGGTTCATTTCTAAAGAAATAGTTCCTGTAGATGCATCATCTGGAGGACTACCTGCATCATAGGTTAGCACATGGCGTACTTCTAAGTTCTCTGGGTAACTAGCCATTCGCTCAATAAAGGTTCTGGAACCATCAAGTCTTCGAACCTGAAAGTTTCTTCGTTGAAATGAACTCAATCCGCTTAATAGTGCCACATCTGCGGTATATAAGCTTGTAGCATCTATGACCACAGACGAACTATCCTCACCCATAGTTTCAATCTTGAAGGTGGCAACCACTGGTTCAAAATTATTGTTACGCACCGAGTTGTAAACAGGATCGTCTGCATCAGCAACACTTGAATAGGATACATGACGAAGTAGTACTTGTTTCTCTTTTTGCTGCCAACGAATCACCTGCTGAGAACGAGCCTTTTGCCCTGCCCCACCAAAGCTTAGGTTTTGTGTGGTCCCTGCCACTCTACTAACCAATAACATCTCTCTTTCGAGCATCTCATTTGGAATTTCAAAGTAATATTTATCATCCACTTTATGGACTGTAAATACCCCTTCATCAGAGATTGCTTTATCCGTTATTACTTCGGAAAAGGCCTTCATATCTCCTTTTTTGGAAGGTTGTTTTGGAGCGCTAGCCATAGGTTTTGGCGCTTCTGCTTTTTTAAAGGTCGAACAAGCCGAGAAGGTGAATGTTGACACTATGAATAATATAGCTAAGCGCCATATTGTTGGTTTACCGTAGTTCATGCTAATGGGTTTCGTTATTTTTAAATGAATCAAAATTCAAATTCCTGTACGATTCAACACGTTGAGTATTTCAGTAAGTAAAACATGGTTGGTCATCAAAAAAAAATCTAATATATGAAGGCATACCGTATTTTTTACTTAATATACTACAGTGTAAACAAGGTTACAAAATGAGTAGCTTAGGCCTAGATAGCAAGCACATCAAATGTAAAAAAGAATTAAATAGGCCATGCTAGTAAAATAAATCCAGGTTTAATTTAAAAACCTTCGACTATCGAATTAATGCTTTTTACGCTTTTTCTTTCTTTTTGGGGTCTTCGTCAATGCTTTTTTTACGGTAACCACTTTTTCCAATGGTTTAAGTTTAACCAAGACACGCAAATCCACAATCTCTTTGTCACGAAGAAACCGCCAACGACCTGGAGGCACTGCCTTTAAATCTAAGCCTGCATATTCAATTCGTTTTAACTTAGTCACTTCGGTTCCATAATACTCGACCATTCGTCTAATTAGGCGGTTCCTCCCTTCAAATACAGACAGTTGAAAACGATCTGGTGCATCAGCAAACCCCTGAACTTTGTGAGCTTTAGCAACACCATCATCCAGTGGAATACCTTTCTGAAAACCGGCTAATTCCGCGTCGGACAAGGGTCGTTCACTCACTACTTCATAAGTCTTTCGGACTTTAAAAGAAGGATGCATGAGTCGATGCGCCAAATCACCATCATTTGTTAGTAATAATAAGCCTGTGGTATTCCTATCCAATCTTCCAACGGGATAAACCCGATAGCCCGTGGCATGCTCAATTTCATCCATGACGGTATTTCGGCCATGTTCATCCGACGTGGTGGTGATAGTATTTTTAGGCTTATTGAGTAAAAGATATACAGGTGGCTCAGGATTTAACGCTTTACCTTTTACCTCTACCTTATCATCCATGGTTACTTTAAACCCCATTTCCGTAACTAAATTCCCATTCACAGTAACCTCACCATTGGCGATGCGTTCATCAGCTTCTCGCCGCGAACACAGCCCCGATTGGGCAATGAACTTATTTAGTCGGAATTGTTCCCCTTTTTTTGGAATAGAACGCAGACTCATAGTTAGTTATCCTCTGGAGTAGTGTCTTTTGGTTCACTAGCTGACGAGGCTTTTTGTGACTCACTGGTTGATGTTTCTGATGATGTTTTTAGTCCATCTTCACGCTCATCGTAAGAGCCAACTTGTTCTTCAAAATCCATTTCAGTTGTGGGAGTACTGTTACCCTCAGAATCTTCGTAGATATCCCCTTTCAACTCGACCCGGTCTTCTTCCTCAGCCTCTAACATTAGCTGCCTTGACAAAAGTAATTGCCGATGTTCGGCCATATCATCGTCCTTTAGAATCTCTTCAATTTCTCTGGGTTTGGGTAAATCCTGTACCGAATTCAATCCAAAATGTCGTAAAAAATGACGGCTTGTTTTGTATAATAAAGGCTTGCCCGGACCATCTCCCCTCCCAGCTACCTCTATGAGGGCCTTTTCCATTAATTGACGTAATATATAACCGGAATCTACCCCTCTAATTTGATCTACTTCTGGTTTAGTAATAGGTTGCCGATACGCTACAATGGCCAAGGTCTCAATTGCTGATTGCGATAATTTTCTGTAGGCATTTTCATGCTGAAAAATACTTAACCAATAGTGATACTTCTTTTGGGTCAAAAAGGTATATCCATCACCAATCCGTTGAATCCGAAAACTACTTCCACTTTGTTCATAACGCTCGTTTAGCAGCTGAACAAATTCATCCACCGTTAGTTCCGAAATTTCAATGTTTTGCTCATTATCAACAATGATTGTGCGAATCTTAGATGCACTCATGGGTTCGTTGCTAGCAAAAATCAGGGCTTCGATTACCGATGAAAGCCGACTACCATCTATAAATTCATAATCCTGCATGCCTGATGGACTTAATTAATCTACAATGTCGCATAAAAAGTGCAATGTAACACCCTTTTTACTTTATTGCATAAGACGAATAACATCCTATATCCTAATCATCGTATCGCATCTACATGGATATTTACTCGAACCGAACGATGATCAGGAAAGGATAATTCGTAGACTTCAAAAACTTGGTCTAACATAGCCTCCATATAGTGAGCTCCTTTTTCTGGGTCTACTTTGGCCATGAGTTCCCAATAATAATGATCTTGCATCCATTCAATGGGCGCCGGAGATGGTCCTAATAGAGCCCATTGCGGTACTACCTGTTGCCATGCCTGAAACAAAGCCATAGAAGCAGCCGAAACCAATTCATTATCGGATCCTTTTAGTACACATTTTATTAGTCTTGAAAATGGAGGATAATCCAAGGGTTTTCGCAAGGCCATTTCATGGCGAGCAAAACCCTTATGGTCGTGACTAGGCACAAAATGTAAGGCAGGCTGTTCAGGTTGACGAGTTTGAATAAATACCTTACCTGGCTTCTGCCCTCTACCCGATCTACCTGCAACCTGTGAGAGAAGCTGATACAACCTCTCTGAGGATTGAAAACTGGGATATGCTTGTTCGGTATCCGCGTCGAGCACCACCACAAGAGTCACATTAGGGAAGTCCAACCCTTTGGCAACGATTTGTGTACCTACCAAAATATCGGCATGACCTCGCCCAAATGATTCTAAAATTCTAGCGTGCGCGCCTTTTTTGTTTGTACTGTCACGATCGAACCGGGCAACTCTAGCCTCGGGAAATAGCTTCTCAATTTGTTCCTCCGCCTGTTGAGTGCCTGAACCACATTCACTTAAGTTAGATGATCCGCAGGCCTCGCAATGGGAATCTACCCGTCGTGCATAACCGGAATAATGGCATAAAAGCATCCCTTTACGCTTATGAAGCGTCAAACTTACCGAACAATCTGGACTCATTGGAATATGGCCACAGTCCTCGCATTGAAGATAGGAAGCAAAACCTCGCCTATTAAGGAGTAAAATGACTTGTTCCTTTCGCTCAAGGGCTTCTTTTACCGCTAAATAGGCAGGCACTGCCATAGGGCCTTTCATCGCAGACTTGTATTGTTTAAGATCCAATATTTGGACTACTGGTAAGGTGGCCTCAGCATGCCGTTGGGTTAAGCGAAGCATAACTGCTTTATCTTTCGCGACCCTGTGTAGCGTTTGTAAACTAGGCGTAGCTGAACCCATTACCACAACGGCATCTTCAATATGTGCTCGCATAATAGCCGTTTCTCTAGCATGATAGCGGGGCGCCGGGTCCATTTGTTTATAGGAAGAGTCATGTTCTTCATCAATAATGATAAGCCCTAATGGTTGAATAGGTGCAAACAAGGCTGAGCGGGGGCCAATAGCAATACTTTTTTTTCCATTTTTAAGTGCATTCCATGCAGATAGGCGCTCAGGTGCACTTAATTGACTATGAAAGACAGCGATATCTTCCCCAAAGATTTTATAGAACCGGGCTACGGTACCAGGAGTCAAGGCAATTTCTGGCACTAGGACAATGGCTCCTTTACCTAACTCTTGAGCCTTTTTTATGGCGTGTATATAGACCTCCGTTTTCCCACTACCGGTTATGCCATACAGCAAAAACTGGCTAAACTTATGGTCCACTAACTGTTTCACGATGGCATCGGTTGCTGTACGCTGTTCTTCGTTAAGTGCATTAATTGCCGAAGGATCGTAGGAGAGTTGTTGCGTCTGCATTTCAAAACGACTTTTTTCAAACTTAATCAGATATCCTTTTTCAGCTAGTGTTCGAAGCTCCGATGTCCCAACTTTCTCCAGTGTTCTAAGGTCTTGATGACGAGCCGGTAACTCTTGCTCTTGTACCGTCTTGAGCGCTTGTTCCCATTTATATTCTCTTTGGGAAGGAACAAAAGCTGCGGCCTTAAACATAGCCTCTTCATCTTTCCAGTTCCACCAGGTTTCTTTAGCCTCCTTCGATTTAATCTCAGGTTGTTCCCAAATTTCTAACCACCCCTTTTTGATCAACCTGTTTAAAACACCCAAATCTCCCTGAGCTCTGCTTTTTTTACGAAGCTCTACTGCCGTCGGTTCTTCAGCTAAAGACCCTACCCAGTCCCATAGTTTTTTTTCTTTCTCGGTGAGTTCGTCAATCGCCTTAAAATCGGCAACGGAATTCGCGGTGTCCTCTGACGTAGTGCCTGAGGTAAATCCTGATTTAATTCTTGATTTAAGCCCTTTTTTAGCTTCTGAAAGGGAAACTAGTGAAACTGCACGAACGTACTGCTTGGACACCATATTGAGCCCACTAGGCAGTACCGCTTGAATAGCTTCTCCCAAACTACAATAGTAAAAACGATGCATCCACTCAGTAAGCTTAAGTAAAGATTCGTCCAATATAGCTTCGGTGTCTAGTACCTTTTGAATTGCTTTGAGTTCAAAAGACGGTTCCTCCTTATGAATACGCACCACCATCCCTATTGCATTGTAATTTCGAAAAGGTGCCCAAACCCTTTTACCTATGGATATCTGCTCACACAGTTCCCCTGGAACCCGGTAGGTATAGAGTTGGCGTGGCGCCGAAGCAAAAGCAATGTCTACAAATAAAAGCAATGGTGAGTACCCAAGATGGACTAAAGGATTCAATAATCAACAATGGTTGCTAAGCCTTGGAAGCATCTCATAGGATTTGGTTACACTTGTACCATAACTAAACCTTACTTCACTACGGCCAATACTAAATCTATTGATATTCGTACTCAATATCTTCCACTACAAAACCCTTTTAACCGATCTAAGCTTCTAAACTGAATGGCTTCGGCTAAATGATGTGCGGAAACCTGTGGCTCACCCTCCAAGTAACTGGCTGCGCGAGGCCGAGTGATGGGGTGAACGTAGTGACCTATCCACCTTGAGTATCTGCTCTGCACTCAATAAGGCAGCTGCTGATTGAACGCGTAATACCTCTATAGCTTCTTGCTTGGTCAAAGGATGTAAATTACGAGGAAAGCTTCTCGCCATTATCGTTTTCCCAGAACCTGGGGGGCCTAAAGGCTGAATATCGTGTGATTGATTCCTAACAACAGTAACGGATAGACTGGAACTTTTTTTAGTTTCCACAGTATAATAAATAAAATGTGGGGACGATGATTTTTATCATTGTAAAACTGTACTCTGCTAAGAATGGAACTACTCTGTGGTATTTTCAAAAAACCGTCTAATCATAGTTACACGTGAACCTGATACAATCTTGACTTTTAACACCGGTGCATTATTAACATTAGTACATTATGAAGAGTTAACCTTCGCATTACCCTTACACTCGTTTCAAAAATAGTATTCAAATTTTATTTATACATCAATAAACTACATTATACGTAACATCTGGTAATATAATCATGAAAGACACAAAGCAAGAATCCAAGCGCATTTATGAAGAAATTCAAGGCGGAGTTAAAGAAGTTTTGAACGGCATTCGCAACCTCATTGAAGAAGGTGCCGCTCGCCGGTTAATTATTATAAACAAGGATGGAGAAGTAGTTTTTCAAACACAACTTGCCTTCGGAGTAGGCGGAGCAACTTTAGTCGGTGCTATGGCTCCTGTGGTTTCAGCTATTGGTATGTTTGCCATGTTCTTGAATGACTATCAAATCCTTGTCGAAAAGGAAGTGTCCACCGATGAACACGAACCAGAAGTACATGGAACTAGTGAAGAAGCTAAGCAGGACACCAAAAACAGTGACGAAGCAGAAGTTATCAAGATCACCAATTTATAGGTCACATTAAAGCCTATATAAATTGATCATATATAGTCTCAGAACATCTAAAAAAAATGATTAAATCAGGAATCAGTATTAGTTAAACTACACTACTCATTTAGGTCATGTCTATTATTTGGATAAACAGGTTGACTTATTTGCCCATTAAAAATGTTTATAATTCCATATTTATAGCCAACCTTATGAGCCACTATCTTTAAAGTATCATTTAAACTTTCTTTGATTGGCCCATCATAATGTTTCCAACCTAAACTTGGTTTAATTTCAGATGAAAATTTATATCCAATACTTAGATCTGAATCAATATTTTCTAGAGTAACTATTCCATCATTAATATTTACTTTTGGCATTTGTGTTAATTGCGCTTTTCCATCCGGGTAAAACTCTGAAATCAAATCTATCTCTTGAATATTTCCTTTATCATCAATTTCTTGAGTCCATCTATCAAGTTCATTTCTGAATCCAACTAAGAGATTATTATATGTTGAATCATTAGCAAGATTGTTTAATTCATGTGGATCATTTTGTGTGTCAAATAATTCTTCATAATCTTTTTCTTGTCTAAACCAAAGGGCTTGATTTGCATCTAATTTATTCGAATTACGCATCTGCAATAATTCTTTCATTATTTCCATGTTTTCTCTGTAATCAAGAGGTAAATAATAAGGCTTATCAGGATAATAGTTTTTAAGATATTTGTATCGTTTATCCCGTATCGCGCGAATCATATCCGTACTCTCGTCAAACCGATCTGCGTGCGCATGAACATACTGCCTCTCCGTATTAGACCTATATTTCCCTTCAAATGCTTGTCCTTGCATAAAATCTGGCGGTTCAATATTGGCTAGTGACAATAGAGTCGCAGGAAAATCAACAAAACTTATTAATCTATCATCAATAGTCCCAGCCCTCATCTTATACGGGTATCTTATAATAAGTGGTACTTTTAAACCTGAATCATAAAGTAATCTTTTTTGTCGTGGAAGCGGACCGCCATGATCAGAATAGAAAAAGATAATAGTATTGTCTAGCAATCCATCTTCCTCAAGTTGATCTAAAATTTTACCTACTCCCTTATCCAATCTCATTATGTTTGTGTACAAACGCTGCATGGTTTTAACACCAACCTCATTTTGAGGTAAATATGGTGGTATTACAATGTTAGTATCACTACGAAAGAGTAGAGGATATTCACCTTTATCATTTACTTTTGAATTAGAATTTGATCCGTTTCTGTCAGGTGGAAATATTGATTCATCTGAAAGATGAAAATCAAAATTCCACATATTCGACTCATGGGTAACAAAAAAATTAAAGACACTAAAAAATGGTGTCTCCTTGTCTAACCTATTTCTCCAATGGGCAAATTTACTAGATTCATCCCAAGCTAATTCTGACTTAAAAAATTGATAATCTTCTTTATCATTATTTGTTGTGTAATACCCATTCAACCTTAAAATTTCACTAACCATCTTAACATCTTTTGGTAATACAACCTGATAATCAATGAGCCCTTTTTCTCTAGCACTTGGTTGTTGTACCAATGTTCGCATATTGTGCGCGCCAGCTGAATTTGGATAAACTCCAGTTGCTAATGTAAATCTACTTGGGGAGCAAACTCCTGACACAGAATAGGCATTTGCATATACTACTCCTTCATCAGCAAGTCTATTTAAATTGGGAGTAAATGCACTGCTATCACCATACATACTTAAATACATTGAACTTAAATCTTCAGCCACTAACCACAATACATTGATCTGTTCAGGCTGAGTTTTGAGAATACAAGAATTGATAGTGGTACTCAACACTAAAATTACCCCCATTAAAGTCCTATTTATTCTCATTATACTTTTTGTTTTAACTTTATAGATTCTTACAAGCGTTTATTTGAAAAAAAAGAACTACTATTTT
Organism: uncultured Balneola sp.; assembly: GCA_902529365.1. Classification (GTDB taxonomy): domain Bacteria; phylum Bacteroidota; class Rhodothermia; order Balneolales; family Balneolaceae; genus UBA1275. The sequence continues at coordinate 35,487 of CABZWK010000005.1, read as the reverse complement.
CAATAAACCTCTAATTCCTAGTTATTCCATTATACTTGTTAAATAATATTCGGCGTCTAATGCAGCTTTACACCCTGTTCCAGCCGCTGTTACGGCTTGACGGTACACCGCATCCATTGCATCTCCACAGGCAAATATACCAGGTAAATCAGTTTTGGTGGTCTGGGCTTTAGTCTGAATGTAACCTACATCATCCATGGTTAATACTCTCTTGAAGAGTTCGGTATTAGGGCGGTGACCAATGGCTACGAATAATCCAGTTACATTGTCTAAGGTTGTTAACTCACCGGTGTTTCGGTTTTTGACCTGAATACCTTGAACCACCTGATCGCCTAGAACCTCTACTACTTCGCTATCCCACATGAACTCAATTTTTTCGTTGGCGAATGCGCGAGATTGCATAGCTTTGGATGCTCGAAGCTCATCACGCCGGTGAATAACGGTTACTTTGCTGGCAAATTTAGTTAAAAAGGTGGCTTCTTCCATCGCGGTGTCTCCACCTCCAACAATAGCCACATGTTCGTTTCGGAAAAAAGCACCATCACAGGTAGCGCAAGCTGAAACCCCTTTACCTCGTAATTTAGTTTCGCTTTCTATGCCCAACCACATCGCTGAAGCACCTGTGGAGATGATGAGTGCATGCGTCTTAATCTGCACTTTTTCATCGATGGTGAGGGTGTACGGTTGTTCACTAAAGTCTACGTCGGTGACAAAACCATAGCGGCAATCGGCCCCAAATTTGGTGGCTTGTTCGCGGAAGTCTTGCATCATCTGTGGTCCCATTACCCCGTTAGGATAGCCAGGGAAATTTTCAACGTCCGTAGTGGTCATCAATTGGCCACCAGGCTCCGGCCCTTCAAACACAATTGGGCTTAGATCCGCACGCGCGGCGTATAAAGCGGCAGTTAATCCAGCCGGGCCACTACCCATCACAACAACTTTGAATGTCTTTCCTGCAATATCTTCCATCTTTTTCTCCAACTATAAATTTTTCGATGTGCAAAGATACCAATTCTAGAAATAACTGCCCGTTCTTTCTGTCTATAATAATGATAGGAATCCTCAATCGGCAGATATAAAAGGAGCTAAGAACTAGTGGTTTGAACAGGAGCTCAGAACTAGCGATCTGAACAGGAGCTCAGTTCGCCAGAAACATCTAAATTCGATGGGATGTAGGTCTCAGTGACTGCAAATCCATTTTCAATCCGCTTAAGTAACAAATAGTCAGGAAATATAAAAAATTCTAATTGCTCGATTGTTTCTCCAGTTGTGTCCCCTTCTTCTTGAACCACTAATTCATAAGCCTGCTGAACCTCCAAAATAGACTCAATATTAAGAGTAACCACACTGTAGCAACTTTGTGGTACTAAATAGGCAATTACTTCGATCATTTCATCGGTAATGTGCAGATAACCGGTCACATCATCACTTAACTTTCGCTCCCATACCCCCATAAATGGATAACTATTACAAGGGGCCTCTAATTCATCTAGTTTTTTTTCACTAGGACTAAATATTTGAGTCTTAACCTCATTGCCATCTTCTGAACTTCCTGCTTGAGAAGTTCCCCCTTCCAAATCGGTACTTGATTCGCTCAGGCTTAAATCTCGCACATGAAGCCAACGATCATTTCGAGAGAATCCCATCATTATGGACTCATTTCCAGTACTTTCATTTAATGGTTGAAGGGTATATACTCCATTCGCTTGAATATCTTGTATAGTGTAACGCTTAATTTCACTACATCGGTAAAACCCATTGTAAAAATAAAAGGTAACCTCTGAACTCGTTATTTCAATATAGGTGTAGTCATTACCCCCATTCCAATCTTCCCAAACACCGATATTTTGATCATTAAAGTTGGGGTCTGTGACATCAATAGCATCGCAACTCAACAACACAACAAGCGTTGTTAGTATGCAAAAATTGGATAAACAATGTACCTCCAAAAACTTCATGATTCAGTTTGTAATCTTTTACTGCTATTAAGGATTCCTACCACTCTTATCGTACTAATAACTAATTTACTTTATAAAGTAATATAATAATAGGGTTAGCATTGGCTATTTTCAAATTTATTCCTTCAGTAGCCTGAAGATTTTAAAAAACTTATATTGATCATGTGCTGAAAGATCGGTTGAAATTTGGGCAAAGTAAAAAAGATGCTAATTAAGCGCTCCCATCTGAGTTTGTCCAAACGTTGCATTTCATTAAGTTGTTAATGTTAATAAATATGGATAAATATGTTGCAAATTGCAGTCCCAAATGAAACAGCTGCTCACGAAAATAGAGTAGCATTATCTCCAGCAGCCGTTAGTCAGTTGATCAAGGATGAGCATCAGGTTCTTATTGAAAAAGGTGCCGGTAATGCCTCCAACTTTTTAGATCTGGATTACACAGATGCTGGAGCGACCATAGCTAAGAATCGGAATGAAATTTTTTCACAAGCCGATTTAGTTCTAGCTGTTCAGACCCCTTCAGAAGATGATCTTGGCCTTATGAAAAAAGGTAGCACACTTATTTGTTTTCTTTGGGCGCTCCAACATCCAAAGTTAGTAGAAAAACTCAAAAGTTTGGGAATTACTGCCCTTGGAATGGATGCTATACCTAGAATATCAAGAGCTCAGAACATGGATGCTTTATCGTCTATGAGTTCTATTGCAGGGTATAAAGCAGCATTAATGGCCGCTTCAGAACTGGATAAGTATTTCCCTATGATGATGACCGCAGCAGGTACCATTCCACCGTCTAAAGCCCTTATCATGGGTGCGGGTGTAGCTGGATTACAAGCAATTGCAACTTGCCGAAAGTTAGGTGCGGTTGTAGAAGCCTACGATGTTCGACCAGCGGTAAAAGAACAGGTCGAAAGTTTGGGGGCTAGTTTTGTGGAAGTACCCTTAGAAGAAGATAGTACAGAAACTAAGGGTGGGTACGCTAAAGAATTATCTAAGGACGCCCAAGAGCGCCAACGTCAAGTTATGCATGAGCACGTGAAAAAATCTGATGTGGTCATTACAACGGCACTAATTCCAGGTAAACCCGCACCTTTATTGGTTACTGAAGAAATGGTCGCCGATATGCGGGCTGGCTCTGTAATTATCGATTTAGCTGCTGAAAATGGTGGGAACTGCGCCCTTACCGAAGCAGGTAAAACGGTTGTGAAACATGACGTTAAAATAGTAGGACCGATCAACATACCTAGTCAGCTTTCATCTCATGCCAGTCTACTTTATTCAAAAAACATGCTGGCATTGCTTAAATTATTGATTAAAGAAGGTGAGTTAGATTTCGATATGGACGATGAAATCATCCTGAATACCACCATAACTAAGGATGGAGAAGTAGTCTCTCCAACACTTCAAACTAATTAATTACCCCTAATTACAAATTATGGAAGTCGATCTAACACTATTACTGTTTATTTTTGCTTTAGCCAGTTTTATTGGTTTTGAGCTCATCTCTAAGGTACCGCCGACCCTCCACACTCCCTTAATGAGTGGTGCAAATGCTATTTCTGGAATTACTATAGTTGGAGCCCTTATCGTAGCGGGTAGCTTAGGTAACCCAATTGGGAAATGGATTGGTTTTGCCGCTATCATCCTGGCTACAATTAATGTGGTTGGTGGATTTTTAGTCACCGACCGTATGCTAGAGATGTTTAAAAAAAAGGGGGATGAGAAATGAGTGCATTCCTACCTGAAACTATTTTAAACTTGCTACCAGACGCTATTCAATTATTCTATTTGGTAGCTACTGGCTTCTTTATCCGTGGGGTAAAACTTCTAAATTCACCTGGCACAGCAAGAAAAGGGAATCAATTTGCCGCTATCGGGATGCTGATCGGTGTACTCGTTACCTTGTTTGACCAAGACATTGTTGAATTCGAGTTGATTGTTGGTGGAATCATAATAGGTGGCCTTATTGGTCTATTACTTGCTAAAAAAGTGCAAATGACCGCTATGCCGGAGTTAGTAGCGGTATTTAATGGCTTCGGTGGCGCAGCTTCGGCCCTTGTGGCTTGGGGTGAATTGGCCCGAAACCCTGATATTTTAAGTTTTGATACAACTGGATTAATTTCCATTGGACTTAGTGTATTTATTGGAGCCCTTACATTTACAGGTAGTTTTATCGCCTTTGGGAAATTGAGCGGCTTTATTTCAGGTAATGCCATTACTTTCCCAGGTTTAAATGTGATCAATATTGGGGCTATGATTGCCACATTAGGACTCATAGGATACTTCGCCTTTGATCCTACTAATCCTACTTTATTTTGGGTAATCCTTGGAGTTTCGTTGCTTATCGGAGTGACCTCTGTAATCCCAATTGGTGGTGCCGATATGCCGGTTGTCATCTCCCTTCTTAACTCATATTCAGGTATCGCAGCTGCAATGGCCGGATTCGTATTACAGAATAACCTGCTAATTGTTTCAGGCGCCCTAGTTGGTGCAGCTGGACTTATTCTAACCAATATCATGTGTAAAGCTATGAATCGTAGCTTGGTCAATGTGATTTTTGGTAGTTTTGGCGCTGCGGCTGGTGGTCCAGGGGCAAGTGGTGATGGTGACAAGTCCATTCGAGAAACCTCTGCTGAAGATTTAGCTATTCAAGTCGCCTATGCTTCCAAAGTGGTGATTGTTCCTGGCTATGGTCTTGCTGTTGCTCAAGCGCAACATATTGTAAAAGAAGTAGCAACAAAACTCGAGTCTCGTGGTGTCCAAGTAAAATATGGTATTCATCCTGTGGCAGGACGTATGCCCGGTCATATGAATGTATTATTAGCTGAGGCTGACGTTCCCTATGATCTTCTGAAAGATATGGACGAAATTAATCCAGAGTTTGCAACTACCGATGTGGTTCTTATAATTGGCGCCAATGATGTGGTAAATCCACTGGCTAAAACAGATCCAACAGGACCTATTTATGGTATGCCCATTCTAAATGTAGATGAAGCTAAACGAACCATTGTTTTTAAACGATCATTGAGCGTAGGATATGCTGGTATCGATAATCCCTTGTTCTATGCCGAAAAGAATCAAATGTTCTTTGGCGACGCTAAAAAAAGCTTGCAAGCTCTTAACGAAGCACTAAATGAAGTATAATCTCTACCTAATCCTCACATTAATAGCTATTCTGTGGTTAGGATGTTCCAAGGACGAATGCACACTTGAACCAAATTTGGCAGTCAATCAAGAACAATTAGCCAAAGATATAAAGACTATTGACGATTATTTAACATCCAATGAAATAGAAGCACTGACCCACCCTTCCGGTTTACGTTATGTAATAAAACGTAGTGGCGAGGGTGATCGACCCAATTATTGTTCCAATGTTTCAGTGAGCTACGAGGGCAAGACGCTGAATGGTAATATATTCGACAGTCGCTCCACTCCAATAAATTTTCCATTAGAAAATTTAATAACGGGATGGCAAATTGGAATCCCCCTTATTGTGGAAGGCGGACGCATCACCCTGTACATCCCATCGGTTTATGCTTATGGGGAAAATGGTATAGGCTCGGATATCCCCCCAAATGCCTCTTTAGAGTTTGAAATATTACTTTTTCAAACCAATTAGTACCAATTCAGCTTTGAACAACTTATAAATTTTTGGTTTAAGATCGATACTAAAGTCCGATTTACTCGCCAAAAAAACCATACAAATGCACGAGAATTATCTCATAAAAAAAAATTATTGTAAATATTGGGAACGATTAAGCCCAAGTTGTGCATTTAGTTAGGCAGATAGTGATACATTTAGACAGTTGGAAAAGTGTTAGGGAGTTTTTTCCACCTCAGTATTTCAATCGTTATTACAGCTTTTGGCTGTCGTCAATTAGTTGCACGCTTTGCTGATTTGCTCTAATTGACATAACTCCTATTATTTGGTTAGTACCCTTCAACCCTGAAAAGTTGAAGGGTTTTTTTACACTACATCTTCTTCATAATATACGCGTGCCAAAAAAAATGCAACTGCAGATCCTATTCCACATAATAAATAGATCGTCCATACCGCTGAAGCAACCGCCGTTGCACCTTGAAAGATTTGATCACTTAGCCACCCAGCAAGTGGTGGTCCCGCACCAAAACCAACAACACTAACAACAAATAAATATAACGCCCCCACTAGACCACGCTGATCGTCGCGTGCAAAGAATTGAATGGTTGCAGCAGCTACTCCATTGTACGATGATGCGATAATATTTCCGATTCCTATCGCCCAAAATGCAAGCATAGGTTGTTCACTATGCAGCCCTACCCATAAAAAGGGCAGTGATACTATGCCAGAAATCCAGCCCCATGCTAAGCGATTTCTAGGACCGTAATGTTTTGCCCATCGATCCGATATCCACCCAGCACCATTTACTGCTACTGCTGTAGCGACTAAAAACCAACCGTAGCGGGGTATCAAATCCACCCTATCAAAACTTTGGGTGAATATACTACCAATAAAGGCCAATATGGTATACCCACTCATTGCTAGCAATCCAAAACCCAGCAGATGATATCGTAACGCAGGTTTTGACAACAGGCCTCGTAATTGATTCCAAACAGATTTTTCACTCACAAACGAATCGGTTGAGTTACCCTGCTTTATACTATCCTCTCCAGAACCTCGGTATGAAGTCCGACTTGGTTCGACTAAACCAACGATGGATAATCCAACTAGTAAAAATCCGGATGCTCCTAGCAGCTGCAATGAAATACGCCAATCATACGCTTGCGCTACCGAACCACCTACCAAGAACGACAGGCCCACTCCTATAAAAATAGCTGAGGCATAAGCAGAGAATACCGTTGCTCGCCGCTCTTGAGGAAAGACATCGGCTAATAACGAATATACTGCTGGACTTAATGCTGCCTGGCTAAGCCCTAATGCCATACGCATGGCAATAAGAAAGCATAAAGAGGATGCCCAGCCACTAGCTAGAGTAGCAAAGCTCCATACCGTGGCACCTATTAATATAATTCGAACTCGAGATGTTTTGTCGGCCAAACGTCCCATTACCAATCCCATTATGGCATAGATCCAGCTAAAACTAGGCCCATATAACCATCCCAAATCGGTAAAACTAAGTCCTAAATCCAGCCGAATGGATTCTCCAAGTACCGCAATAATTTGACGATCCACAAAGCTATTCACATATAACAGTATGAGTAGGGCCAAAGATAGGTAACGAGTAAAGCTAGTCATGTTTAGCTTAGGGGTCTTTATAGTAGAAAGCTTATTGGTATCCGCCCATAAATATAGTTACAACAATGAGTCTTGAATCTAATACTCATCCGACAACACAGAGCTTACAGAGGCTTTATACTGTTCTTTAATGTAATCTATAGCTTCCTCACGTGGAAGTTTCGATATGGTTGGTTGATCAAATGAGGTCATATCAGTATTATCATCCCTTAAATAGGTATCACTCCAAGCCATTAAATCATATACTATTGGGCTAATAGATAAACCCTTTTCAGTAAGATGATAAATATTCACCTTTTTATTGTTGGGCGGATGAGTTTTTATGATCAGATCCAAGCTCAACATGTTCTTTAAACGAGAGGAGAGAATATTTGGGGCGATTCCCTCTTCTGATTCTGAGATATCCTTAAAGGTATGGCAATATTGAATCAGCATGAGTTTAATAATGACCAAGGTCCATCGATCTCCCACAATATCTACTGCAGAGGTGAGAGGACAGCTACATCTAAATAAACGCTTATTGGTTACCATATTTTCAATGACACTTCATGTATTAAATTAAAACTTAAACTTGTGAATTAATAGTTAATTCCTGAACTTAAAATTACTATTAAAATAAAAGTAATTTTTCTTGTAATGCCAGGCATCTGAATTACTCCCAAGAAACACACACGAACGCATCAACTAAGTCACTATCAAAATTATGTCTGAAAAAGTACTTTTAACTGGAATATCTGGATATATCGGGCTGCATTGTGCTCAACAACTGCTAGAAAATGGTTACAGCGTTGTTGGTTCTGTTCGATCACACTCAAAAGAAGCAGAAGTGCTGCGCAGTTTAACCAACGCTGGAGTAGATACCGAAAATCTTGGCTTTGTGGAATTGGACCTTACTAAAGATGATGGTTGGGATCAAGCGTTAAATGGATGCGATTATCTAATGCATACCGCCTCACCTTTCCCAATAGCAAATCCAAAATATGAAAGTGAAGTGATTGAACCAGCTGTCGATGGTACCTTACGTGCGCTAAAAGCAGCAAAAAATAATGGTATAAAACGGGTAGTGTTAACCAGTTCGACTGTTGCCATTATGGGTGGGAAAAAACAGGGGACAATAACACCTGAACAATGGACCAATTTGCAGGCAAAGAATCTTAGTGCCTATACAAAAAGTAAAACCTTAGCCGAGCAAGCTGCTTGGGACTTTATCAAAGATAACGAAGCAGATAAAGTACCTGAACTCGTAAGTATTAATCCTGGTGGCGTTTTTGGGCCGGCCATTGGGGAAAACCTGTCAGGTGCATCCATGAGTATGGCCTCTCAAATGCTTCAAGGGAAAGTACCAATGGTACCGAATGTTGCCTTTCCTATGGTGGATGTTCGTGATGTAGCCAAACTACATGTGGCTGCGTTAAAGGAGGAAGAAGCAGCCAATCAGCGATTCATAGCAACTGAAACCAATCCAAGAAGTCTACAAGAAATGGGAGAAATATTAAACATGTTAGGTTACACCGGCCCTAGTACTAGAGTTGCTCCCAATATAATGTTGAAATTTTTATCATTCTTTGACCGTGAAGCCGCGGGAATGGTGGGCTATTTAGGCATGAGAGTATCCGCTGATAATTCTAAGACCAAAGAAGTTTTCGATTGGGAACCGATTCCATTTGAGCAAACACTCAAAGATACAGCTTCCTTTATAGAAGGGCTGATAACGGTGAAAAAATAGCTCAGGATTTTTTATTTTGAGTATATGAAAAATATGTCAACTGGAGATACATCAACCAGAAAAAGTCCTAAGCTGCCTCGGAAATCAAAGAAGCAAAAAGAGCGGGCTGCTAAAATCATTCGAATTCTCTACTCCAAATACCCCAATCCACATTGCGAACTAGACCATAGGAATGCATTTGAGTTGTTAATGGCTACCATTTTAAGCGCACAGTGCACCGATGTGCGAGTGAATTTGGTTACCCCGGCTCTGTTTGAAAGTTACCCCACTGCAGAACTCATGGCGCAGGCTCCATTAGAAGAGCTAGAAAAACTGGTTAAAACGACTGGCTTTTACCGGAATAAAGCAAAGTCTTTGAAAGAAGCCTCCCAGCGAATTGTCTCCGACTTTAATGGAGAGGTACCACAAAACATGGATGACTTACTGAGCCTTCGAGGTGCTGCCCGAAAAACAGCCAATGTAGTATTGGGTAATGCGTTCAACATTAATGCTGGAGTCGTGGTAGATACGCATGTTAAACGGTTTTCGTACCGATTTGGGCTTACCAGAGAAAAGAATAACACGGATAAAATTGAGCGTGATCTGATGGCCTTATTCCCTCAGGAAAGTTGGACCGATTTATCTCATTTAATGATTCATCATGGCCGTGGCCCATGCAAAGCCCGTTTCTCTAAAGCTCCTGAGGACGATTTATGCCAGCAATACTCACGTTACTGCCCCTGTCATAAAATGCGTGAATTAAGCTAAGCCAATTCAAGCACTACTCATCTAAATCTTTCTCTGTTCAAATTAACTACAAATATTTTGCTAAAAGTGAGTGGAAATGATGGACTCCTTTTTCCCGTGTAGGTGAAAATCTACCTCTTTCATAGAATTTAGATTGTAAACCCAAATGAACTCCTTCAACCACAAATTCGTCTTCCCTTTCTACCTTATCCAATAGAGCTCCTGCACCAGAATCTAATTTACTTTCGTCATATACATAGGTAATAAAAGAAACCTTAGTTTTATCTTTGTTTATTGGCTTAACAACGTTTATTGATAAACCCCACGGATAAAAATTGAACATCATATTTGGAAAAATCCAGTAGTAGTATGCCGCTACATTTTTCCCATAATCAGGATGTCCTTTTGGTAAATCAAAAACTTCCTCAGCACCTTCAGAATATCCAATCTGTAAATTCAGGTGCTCATATAACTCAGTTTTATATGTTCCATAATCTAAAACTTTATTTAAATCATCATGTACAAATGGAATATGGAATCCTTCTAAATAGTTATCACAATATATAGCCCAATGACAATTGATTAAGTAATCTTTATTTCTGCTTACATCCAACTTATTTTCATTAAGTGGCAAAAAACCAACCCTTTCCTGCATTTTATTTATGACTTCAGAAAAGTCATAAAGTGGGTCTAGTGCAACGAAAAGATGTGTAGCCCAGTCACGCAACGAGAACTGTTTTAGATGATCACAAGGTCTTGGAAAATTTAAAGCCTCTTCAAATTCCGGCATACTCTTAAAAGAGCCATCTAGATTAAATTGACGACCATGATACATACATTTTAGTATTCTATTTTTTCCAGGATTATGTGCAATCAGGTTCCCTCTATGAGTACAAACATTAGAAAAACAATGTATCTGATCCAAATTATTTCGGATCATTACCATGGGTTCCATTATAAAATTTTCAATATAAGTGAATGGGTGTACGTGATTCGACAGAGGTACTAGTGTGTTTGAATCACCAACCCACTGCCATGTTTTCTCGAATATATTTTCTTTAATCCTATTAAAAACAGTTTCATCCCTGTAAAATTCAGCGGGTAGACTTTCTGCCTTGGTAATATCTTGGTTAATATAAAATTTACTCATTCAGTGTTTTGATTTTTTTCATTGTTAAGTAAAAAATATAATGGAATTCCTAAAATCAATAGAAACAATCCCCACAATACTACTTTTATCCCACTCCCAAATATGACCCATACACAAAAAATTATAGCTAAATATGATATAATTTTTTCTTTTAGGTGATTACTCTGCGATGATTTAAGTAAAACTATCAAACTTATGGATGACAGCAGATACGGAGTTAGAACCGATAGAGTAGACAAGTTCATCATAAAAGTAAATGCTTGAACCAAACCATCGGAAAAGTTTAACCCCATAACTAAGGAAGCTAAACTACTTGATAAAATGATTCCAATAATTGGTGAATCATTTTTATTTGTTTGACCAAACAATTTTGGGAATAAATTGTCATTTGCTGCAGCCATAGGTACCTGCCCTTGAATAAGTATCCACCCATTTAGAGCTCCTAATGTTGCTATAACCGCACCTCCTGCAACAATGTATTTTGCTAAATCACCCCAAAATAAAGCTGCTGCGTCTGCAAAAGGAGCGTTTGAATTCACAAGGTCTCCTTGAGGTATAATTCCCATTATCACAACTGAACTTGTGATATAAATTACTATGGTAAAAAAAGTCCCTGCAATTGTAGAATTTCTGATTGTTTTCTGGGCATTTTCAATTTTAGAACTCGTAATTGTGGCACTTTCCATACCTAAAAAAGCAAATAAAGTCGCTGTTGTTGTGATAGTAATTGAACTAAAATCAGATTCTCCACTTAAATTAGGTATTTTAAAATTACCTGACTCGATGTAGAAGCATCCAAATATAGCAATTAGAAATATTGGCGTAACTTTTAATACAGTGGTAACGATCTGCACAATAGCAACCGTTTTAAGTGGCTTTGAATTGATCCAAGTAAATAACCATATAACTGCTAAACCTGTTACTATTGCATAAGTAGTATTATTCAGAAAAGCGAAAAACACTTCTAAGTACCCCACTAAGGCAACTGCAATAGCAGCATTGGTACACCAAATAGATACCCAGTATCCCCAGGCAACTAAGTATCCAGGAAATATACCTAATCCAAGTTTTGTGTATGCATACGGACCCCCTGTAATATTGGGTGCTACTTTACCTAGATTACCAAAAACTATTGCTAGTAGAATGGCACCTACAGATGCAAAAACCCACCCAACTAAACTTATACTACCATACAATGCTAATGTAGCTGGAAGTAAAAATATACCCGAACCAACCATATTACCTACTACAAGAGAGGTGCTAGACCAAAATCCGATATATTTTTGATTAGAGATGATAATATATATGAGGAGTTCAATTTTAGTGTATACAAATAAAGCTAAAGAATGAAATTTATATTGTAATACATAAAATAAATTCAGACAAAAACTTTAATATGTAACGTTTACTTTTCTTTATTAAGCGTGTTACCTTTACGTTACATTTTAATTTTTAAATCTTTGCATTATGGATCAAAACATCATTATTCCTATTGCAGGAATGATAACAGGAATATTAGTTGTCTCAGGACTTTTTATTTTATTATATCTTGAGGATAAAGGAAAAAGAGAAGCTATAATTGAAATATCAAAAAACTTAGATGAACCTAAAAAGTTAGAAGAATTATTAGGGATTTTTGAAGATAGAAAAAAAGAGCCACTTGATTATCGTAGAGGTGGTGTCATTACATTGTTTGTAGGTGCCGGACTCTACCTCCTAGGATATATTTTCATTGGAAAATTATTTGAAGGTGTCGGTGCCTTAGTTGCAATGATTGGTATAGGTCAAATAATTGCTGGGTACCTTTATCCAAATACTGGTTCAGAGCTTACTGATGCTGTTGAAAAATTTGAGAGCGAATAGATTTGGGAAAGAATCACAAAAAATTGTTGAATAATCTTGAAATTTTAAGAAAATCTGCTGGCTTAACTCAGCAAGAATTATCAATCTCTGCTAATGTTTCAAGAAAAAGTATAAATGCTATTGAAAATGGTATTTATGTCCCTTCAACTGTATTAGCTCTTAGAATAGCTAAAACACTGAAATGCAAAGTTGAAGACTTATTCAAACTACCTTAAAATAGCTCACTTAAGTGTCTATACCAATTAATTTTCACTGTTATAACTATACCTCACCTCATATAAATTCTACTCCACCATATATTCTTACTAAATGAATCATCTTTACATACTAACTGTATTTAGTTTATTGATTAATTGTTCAAATGATAAAATAGTCTCTAGTGAATTCTATGAAAATACCAATACACTAAAATCAAAAATAATAATTATTGAACAAGAAATTGACAATCAACTTGTCAATAGACCTGTGATCATAAGAACATTAGAGGAAATTGATACACTAAAAAAATACCCAGTTGTTATTGCATTTCATGGTCGTGGTGGATCTAACAGTTCTTGGGTAAATATACTTAAAGAGTTTACAGATTCAGGAGACTTTATTGGGGTTTATCCCCAAGGTTATTTAAAATCTTGGAATCTTGGCACTGAACCATCTAATGCAGATGATATAGATTTTATCAAAAAAATAATCCGAGAGCTTTATAATTATGATAATATCGATACAACAAGAATTTTTGCAATTGGTGCATCTAATGGAGCTGGTATGGTAAACCTATTAGGATCAAAAACTAATTACTTCAAAGGATTAGCTCCAATAGCATCTCAGTTAATAACTTCAATTGACGTAACAAATCAGACTGACCCGATTTCAATACTACAGATAAATGGAGCACAAGATAATACTGTCCCAATCAATGGCGGAAGCCGGTTTGGTCATACTTTTCTGGATGCCTATCAAAGTGTAGTAATTTGGGCGACTCAATTTGAATGTAACCTTGATCCCAATATATCTGAAAATGAATTGAGTATACGCTATCAGTTTTCTGGGTGTTTGGATGAAATAACCATAGAATACCTTCGTATTGAAAACGCCGGTCATAATGTTGCAGAAAATTATCCACAAATATGGGAAGTAATTTGGGATTTCTTTAATAATCTATAGAAAAATAGATATGTTTGTTAATATGTATTGAAATTATTATGATATAATTAAATAATTCACGCTATATACCAATTGAATACTAACTAAGTTTTATATTTTGATGATGAGTAATCCTGAGCAAGCCATATTGAGTAATACAGAATTTTTAAAAAAATCAAAAGAAATACTCAGTGCAAATTACAGTAAAGTAATGTTGCCATTTTTTTTAGTATTCTTAGTGCAAGTTATTTTACAAAATTCACAAGAATTTTATAGCCATCTATTTAATAATTATGGTCTTTATAGTGCAATTACCTACGGAATAATTTCCTTTATATAGATTTCTCTGGCAACTATAGGACTTGCATCATTTGGATTACACATTGCAAGAGAAGAAGGATTTGAGAAAAATAAACTACTAGAGGGATTTAAAGTTTTTCAAAAAGTTTTAGCTGTTACTTTAGTTTATTTCCTAGTTATCGTTATTGGTTTTTTGTTACTCATCATACCTGGTATAGTTTTAAGTATCATGTTTTCTCAGGTTTATTTTTTAATACTTAAAACTCCAGAAAAGTCTGTATCCGAGTTATTTAAGGAAAGTGCTTTGTTGATGAAAGGATATAAATGGCAATTATTTATTCTGTATGTTCGTTTTGGTTTCTTTTTGATATTAAGTGCGTTTACGTTATTTATATGGACTTTATGGTTAATTCCTCAATATTACACTGCTTTTGCTTTATTTTATGATGAAATAAGCGCTGTAAACATTCAAGAGTGAAATATTTAATTATTGCCTTTATTATTTAATCGTTTGTCCTGCCTCACTTTTCTTTCGATTATACATCTCCACCTGCAAAACCTATTCCAGCATCACTTGAATAGCTTGAAGTATCATCACTTACATCTGGAATATTGTTGATATTTATTTGAAATTGGTCTAATACTATACCTAAATCTCTAGTCTGTATTTTAGGCGGGAATTTTGTTTTAACAAATTCGCCGTTTCCAAGATTGAGACGCAATGTCTCTTTTTTTGTGTAGAGATAAAAATTATTACCAAATACAATAGCTTTTGGCGTGGACCATCTGAAAGGTGATTTGGTACTAAAAAGTTCTTTACCTGTCTGCAAAACTATCCCACAATATTTCTTTTTTTTATTTACATAAATCAGCAAATCATCAATGATATGTATTGAGTAAAGATATATTTCTTTGGTCCACATTTTCTCACCATTGCTAAAATCAATGAGACTTGTAAACGTTCTTCCCCAATTTGAATAAGTTGTAACAAAGACAAAATCATCGATACGAACTATTCCATAAACATTGTATTCAAACTCTACATCCCACTCATAACTATCATTTTTTGTGTTGTATTTAAACAATACGTTTTTCTCTGAAAATAAAATTGAATTCTGCTTCATTAAAACACGTCTTTTAGCTGATAAATATTGGTTTTCAAGTACTTATTTTGGTCAACTCAAACAGATCAAGGATTGATCTATTTTTTTATCTCCATTTTTTCGGCAAAATATTCACAAAAATCACGCATATCTCCCGAGATCCGATCATCATTAATTGCTTGGTCTAATGTATCCGCCATACTAACTAAGGTCTGATGGAAAAAAATTTTCATCTCATCCACCGTCATATCTCGCGTCCAAAGATCTAACTTGAGTGTATCCTTACTCTGATTATCCCAAAGAGAGAGCAGCATAGCACGACATGGTGCACGATCTATACCTTGTAAATCATCGGCAGTCCACTCTATACTTGATGGAATATGCTGGTTATCTAATTCTACTTTGATATTGATATTTTTAGTCTGCATGTGTTGTAGTCTTTGCAATTATTCTTGAAACATTTTTTAATTGAGCAGCGTAATATACACAAACGCCACACTTCAATATAAACCTAATTCCTAACTTAGCACTCTCATGAAACCGGTTGAAAAAACTAATCGAATACAATCATTAGACCTACTCAGAGGCATTGCAATACTGGGTATTCTAATAATGAATATTCAAAGTTTTGCAATGCCAAGTTCGGCTTATAATAATCCACTTGCCTTTGGTGATTTATCCGGGTTTAACAAAATAACTTGGATACTCAGTCACTTATTTGCGGATCAAAAATTCATGAGTATTTTTTCCATATTGTTTGGTGCTGGTATTGTATTAATTACAAAAAAAAAAGAACTACTTACAGGTTCATCTGTCAAATTACATTATACTCGAAACGTGATACTGCTGCTCATTGGCCTGCTTCATGCCCACATAATTTGGTATGGCGATATTTTGGTGGCATATGCCCTTTGTTCTTTTATAGTGTACCCATTGAGAAAATTATCTCCCAGAAAGCTACTGATTACCGGCCTCCTGATCGTATCGGTACCTAGTTTCTTGAATGGATTATTTCAGTTTTCTTTGCCTTTTATGCCAGCCTCAGAATTACAAGATTTACGTTTAAACTGGGCTCCAACAAATGAGTTGATTGAACAAGAAATTACCGCATTTACTGATTCTATCTCTAGCCAAATTAAAATTAACTCCCAACAAGCACTATTCTTAGAAACTTTTGTTTTTTTTATACAATTTCTTTGGAGAGCGGGAGGCTTAATGCTCGTTGGTATGGCATTGTATAGATGGGGTGTTTTATCGGCAGTACGCTCAAGGTCTTTTTACCTAAAAAGTGCCTTTTATTCTTTAATTGTCGGATTCCCTATCGTCATTTACGGTATATATATGAATTTCACCATGAATTGGGATTTTCAATATTCAATGTTTACAGGGAGCCAATTTAATTATTGGGGAAGTTTGTTCATTGCCTACGGTTATATCTCCCTAATCATGGTCTTTGCTCAATCCGATAACTATGACACTATCAAGAAACGTCTCGCTAGTATTGGGCAAATGGCACTGACCAATTACATTCTGCACTCGTTCATAGGGGTGTTAATCTTTTTTGGTATTGGATTTGGTCTGTTTGGAAAGATAGATCGAAGCCTTCAAATACTCTTTGTAGGTATCATCTGGATTTTTCAATACCTGGCTTCTGAAAAATGGCTCAACTCCTATAAATTTGGGCCATTAGAATGGGTATGGCGATCATTGACTTATGGAAAAAAACAGCCTTTTATACGATACTAGCATAGTAGTGCACAAAGTTATCCACTTTAGCCTCACCATCACCTAATACTCCGCACTACAATGTTCGCGAAAAGCATCTAATACCTGCTGTATATCCTCGGGCAAATCGGAGTCAAAGCGTATTTTTTGCCGGGTTGATGGGTGCTCGAATCCAAGTGTTTTCGCATGCAAGGCCTGACGGCCTAAATCCGTTATGAGACGATGAAAAAGCACCTTACGACTTCCTGTATTTGGGCCAAATCGTACCGACGCTCCTCCGTAAGTAATATCACCAAAAACATGATGCCCTATATGCCCCATATGCACGCGAATCTGATGTGTTCGCCCTGTTTCTAAGCGAATTTCTACAAGTGATAAATAATCGAAATACTCCAAGACCCTGTAATGGGTAACCGCATGCTTCCCCCTACCTGAGGGTAATACCGTCATTAGTTTTCTATCCTGCTTAGAACGCCCAATATCCCCCTCGATGGTTCCCTCTTCAGGTGGATTACCCCATACCAAGGCCCAGTAGCTTCGCTCTACATCTTTTTCAGAAAATTTAGCGGAAAGAGCCGATAAGGTATGATCATTTTTTGCTACTACAAGCAATCCGGAGGTATCCTTGTCGAGCCGGTGGACAATACCTGGGCGCAAATCACCCGGATCATCTTCTCTATCTCCTAACTGTTCAACATGGTGCATAAGACCGTTAACCAAGGTTCCTGTCCAATTTCCATACGCAGGATGCACCACCATCCCCGCCGCCTTATTAACTACTAGCATATCCGCATCCTCATATACAATATCAAGAGGTAATTCTTCTGCAACCGCTTCTGGCGGGGGGGCAAATGGTAATTCTATATAAATCTTATCTCCAGATAGCATGGTATATGAGGCTTTTTCATGCTTTCCATTCACCGAAACATAGCCCTGTTTAATGGCTTCCTGTACTTTACTTCGAGTCGCATTTTCCACAAAAGAGGTTATATATACGTCGAGCCGAATAGACTCATGTTGTCCGGGGGGCACCGTAAATTCGTATATCGTTGTTGTTGGGCGTTCACTCATAGTACTCTGATTGTCTGATTTGGGTCGGTAATATACCTAGAAATAAGGAAGCAACTTAGATGCATAGGGTTTTTATGCCCGCCATTATAAATGAAAACACAAAACTTTTTCGAATTTCTCTTTAAAAGATGAAAGGGATGTCGGATATTTAGACTCTACATAAAACACCGATATGATACACAGCCTATACATAAAAGATTTTGCCTTAATTGACGAACTCGAAGTCGAATTCAGGCGGGGGCTGAATATACTCACTGGGCAGACCGGAGCAGGTAAATCCATAATTATTGGTGCATTAAATATGATATTAGGAGAACGGGCCGACACCGAGGTCATTCGACAAGGCAGTAGCAAGGCCATCGCCGAAGCTACCATTGCCCACAATAATGATCCTGCTTTACTTTGTGTGCTACAGGAACATGACATTGAACAGCACAGTCCTATTATACTCAGGCGCGAGATTCGGGAAAACGGAAGTCGGGCATTTATTAATGATTCACCCGTTACAATTGGAGTGCTTAAATCCGTTGGTGATTTATTGGTGGACTTACACGGGCAATACGATCATCAACTTCTGCTTAAAGAGGAACATCACTTAGGGGTACTGGATCAATTTGGCCATACTCAGCAACAGCTTTCCATGTATCGAACCGCCTATGATAAAATGAAAGAGCTTCGCCTAGAAAAGAGCCAGCTGCTTAAAAGGGAGCAAGAACTTCTTGAAAAAACCGAACTGTACCGGTTCCAACTTCAAGAATTAGAAAAAACCCGTCTGCAACCTGACGAAGAAGAACAGATTCAAGCAGAAATGCAGCTACTAGACAATGCTGAAATCTTGGACCAAAAAGCTCAGTGGATCAGTGAGTTAGGCGAAAGTGACGATATAGAAGTTGCCGGTTTGTTGAATAAGTTGAAATTGAACCTAGAAGATCTTGCTAGAATAGAACCAGAATTTGAGCAGTATTTAACCGAGATTAACGCCGCAAGAGTGAGCATTATCGAAACCATGAGTTTTGCTGAACAATACCGAAATCGTATTGAGTTTAACCCATCACGTCTTGAAGAATTACGACAACGTCAAGCAGAACTCAACCGGATTCAAAAAAAATATGGCCGTGATATACCCTCTCTTATAGAATATGAGAGAACAATTGCCGAAGAGCTATCAGTTTCTGAGAATTTTGATTTAGCCCTAGAACGCATAAACCAGTTAATTACCCAACAAGAATATGTTTTGCAAGAGGCCGCGGTGGCTTTGCATAACCTAAGAAGAACTACTGGAGATCAATTGGCCCAATCCATAGAAATAGAGTTGGCCCAATTGGGAATACCTCATGCACGATTACAGGTGCAAGTTAATTGGTTGTATGATACCAATGGCTGGTTTGTCCTACCCAAGCAGGAACAAACCGATCCAGCACATACTGCGCGAGTAGATTGCACCGAATCCGGTGGGGATGATGTGGTTTTTTATTTAAGTACTAATAAAGGGGAATTGCCTAAAGCTTTGGCAAAAATAGCTTCAGGTGGGGAAATAAGCCGCGTTATGTTGGCCCTTAAAAGTGTGCTGGCAAAAGAGCAATACCTCCCCGTTATGATTTTTGACGAAATTGATACCGGAATTAGTGGCGAAATTTCTGAAAAAGTAGGCCGAAGTATGCGCAAGTTATCCGAGCATTGTCAGATCATTGCCATTACTCATCAACCCCAAATCGCAAGTCAAGCTCATGTCCACTATAAAGTGCATAAATCCGAAAAAGATGATCGTACTGTGAGTACCATTCTACGGCTAGACGATGAAGAACACATTCGAGAGGTAGCCAGCCTAATGAGTGGTGCACAAATCACCGAGGCTACACTACAATCGGCCAAGGAGCTGGTGGCGCATAACCGGCAAATATAAGCACCTTCTAAATGCAATAATAACAATTGTTTAGAATTTAAAGTTTTTCTAAAAAAGTTATAAACTCACTTAAGATTACAAACCAATTCGCTGTGCTATAAGTGTGGCAGGATGTAAAGCACCCATGCCTACTCCATCTTTAATTTGATGTCTGCAAGAGAAACCAGGAGCACAAATGAGTGTTTCTGCCTCTAAATTCCCAAGCCGAGGAAACAGGCGTTGCCACCCAATTTCCATAGAAAGCTCATAGGTATCCTCATCGTAACCGAAACTGCCTGCCATACCGCAACAGCCTGTATCCATAGCTTCTACATCATAACCTGCAAGTTCAAGAGCATGGATAGTTGCGGTATTCCCAATTAGGGCTTTTGTGTGACAGTGACCGTGCAATACTACCTTTGGAGCTTGAGATACTGGATTCAACCTTGCGGTAGGGAAACGGTTTTTATGCAACATTATAAATTCTTCGAAAGTAAAGGTATTTGATGCCAAAACTTTAGCCTTATCTAATAAATCATCGTCAACTAAATCCAAATATTCATCACGAATTGTAAGAATTTCAGAAGGCTCCAATCCAATAATTGGATAATTTTTTTTTGCGAGAGGTGCCAACCCTTCCACCACGCTGACTGCTGTTGTTAGCGCCTTATCTAACAACCCTTGAGAGATAAAAGTACGACCTAGTTCCTGTATACTTGGAATTATTACCTCAAATCCCATTGATTGGAGTACCCATATGGCATGCTTACCTACCTTTGATTCATGATAATCCGTATATAAGTCTGCCAGTAAAAGAACTTTAAAATTAGTCCTTGGTGATGGGTTCCTCCTGGACCAATCTATAAACCGTACAGAGTTAAATTGTGGTAGATCTCGCAAAGGTGATACCCCGAAAAACTGCTTCAGTACTTGTTTTCCTAATGAAGATTTCGTTAAAATATTAGTTAAGCCTGAAAATTTAGATGCAAGAGGGTACAGTTTAGCCGGTTCCCCAAAAAACTCTTCTTTTCTACTGATTCCATGTTTCTGATGGTAGCCGTGCATAAATTCTGCTTTCATTTTGGCCATATCTACATTAGCTGGGCATTCACTTTTGCATGCTTTGCAACTTAAACAAAGTGAAAGAGCTTCTTTTAAATCTTCGGATTCAAAGCCTTCATGATCATCGCCTGAAAAAACTTGCCGAAATACATTTGCTCGACCTCTTGTAGAATCTTTTTCATCTCTTGTTGCCATGTAGGATGGGCACATAGTCCCACCGCTTTCGGCTAATTTCCTACAAACTCCAGCACCATTACAGAGTTCTATTGAATCATTAAATCCACCTAGCTTACGCCACTTAAATACCGTTGGTACTGCTAATGGCTTGTAATCAGGAGAATAACGTAAATTTTTTTCCATAGGATTTGGATGCACTATCTTACCAGGATTAAAAACACCCATTGGATCCCAAATATCTTTAACTTTAACTAATAAAGAAACGATATTAGATCCCAATACTTGCTCAATGAAAGGGGCACGAGCTCGACCATCACCATGCTCTCCAGAAAGTGACCCCCTATATTTTTGAACAGTTTCGGCGAACTCCTGTGCCATCTGTTTCATTTTTGTCACACCTTCTATACTAGTCGTATCAATTATTGGTCGAAAGTGTAACTCACCTACCGATGCATGAGCGTAAAAGACACAATGTGTATCATGCCTATTAAGAATTGCTTGTACATCTTGTACATAGTTAGGCAAATCTGTTACTCTTACAGCAGTATCCTCACAAAATGCTGGTGTTCTAGAATCCTTTCCCAGACCCATAAGTAATCCTAAACCTGCTTTTCTTAGATCCCAAACTTGTTGCATCTCATCTGTTTCTGATAATTCAACACAGGCATAGGTTAAACCCAATTTTTCTAACTCTGCCATTAAATCTCTTGATTTTTTAAACATTTTAACCCGATTATCACCTTCAAACTGAATTATCAAAATACATTTTGGATCTTGGCGTAAAAAAAATCGATTTTTTTTGTGCTCAATATTTTCTTTGGTAGCATCGAGTATTATGTTGTCAATCAATTCAACAGCTACCGGATTTTTTTCATTAGCGATAATAGTTGCGTTCATTGCATCTTCAATACTTCTGAAGTGAGGTATAATCATACATTTATATGGCTGAATTTCTTCTAGATTTAACTTAGCAGAAACAGTCATTGCTAGGGTTCCCTCACTACCAGCCAGTAACTCACAAAGATTGAAAGGTCTACCACCCTCACTGATTGGGCTCATCTCACATAATGCATCAAGGGCATAACCTGTATTACGCCGTTTGATATCTTTATGTGGATAATGAGATAATATTTCATTTTTATACTCTTGAAGTAATTCAACAATTTCTCTGTAAATATGTCCTTCCAAATTTGGAAGACCCATTTTAGTTTCTAATTCGTCATTACTTAATGGTTTGGCAAGCATTTTTGAACCATCGCTTAATACCACCTCCATTTCTAAAATATGATTACGAGTGCTTCCATATTTATAAGAATACAAGCCCGCGGCATTATTACCTATCATACCACCAATCATACAATGCGAAGTAGTTGATGTATCTGGTCCAAAAATTAAATTATTTACAGCAACTTCTCGATTCAACTGATCCCGAATAACGCCAGGTTGTACCTTAACCCAGGAATCTTTTACATTCAACTCCAAAATCCTATTCATATTTTTGGAAACATCCATAATTAAGCCCGAACCAGTGGCCTGCCCTGCTAAAGATGTTCCAGCACTACGAGCTGTGATACTCCATTTTTCTTTTGCAGCCTGCCTTACTAAAAAGGCGATGTCTTCACCTGACTCTGGAAATACAACTCCTTTGGGCATCTCCTCATACATAGAGGCATCCTGAGCGTATAAACGTCTTGATAGAGTGTCAGATTTTATGCTTATGTTGGTAGACATCCGATTATTCTAATTTTATATGTCAAAAATTTGCTTTTTATTTAAAGAATTTATCTATAAGTCAAAATCACTTTCGCATTTGCGCACCAATTCATCTCCCAACGATAAGCAGGCAGTCGCAGCCGGACTTGGAGCATTGAGCACATGAATCTGGCGTTCTGCTCGTTCAAAATAAAAATCATCTAATATTTCTCCATCGGGTTGAAGTGCCATCGCACGAACCCCAGCAGGTGAATGCTTTAGGTGATGGCTTTGCACCTCAGGAATTAAGGTCTGTAATCCTTTAACAAAGGCTTCTTTTGAAAACGACCGCTTATATTCATCAAGCCCCATCCGCCAATGTCTGGTAGCCATTTTCCAAAACCCAGGAAAGGTTAGGGACTCCAATGATTCTTTAAAGTCAAAAGAAAACTTTTCGTAGCCTTCCCGTTTAAATACAAAAACGGCATTAGGGCCGCATTCAATCCCTCCTAAAGCCATTCGGGTGAAATGAACCCCAAGAAATGGAAATTCCGGGTTTGGCAGTGGATAAATGAGATGCTTTACTAAGTATTCTGCTTCTGGTTTGAGTTCGTAATATTCCCCTTTGAATGGGACTATTTTCACCGGCGAGTTCAATCCCGCGGATTTGGCCACATGATCGCAGTAAAGGCCAGCACAATTGATCAGATAACGTCCCTTATAGGTACTGTTTCCCGCTTGAACAAGTACTTCACTCGCGTTTTCACGTATAGCATGCACCCTCGCGCCAAATTGAACGAAACCCCTGCCATCCGCCCTAATAATATCCATCATCTGGTCACACATTCCCACATAATCCACAATACCCGAGCAGGGAACGTGTATCGCTTTCACACCTTTAACATGTGGTTCAATTTCTGCGAGTTCGGAGGGATCTATCAATCCAATACCTTCAATTTGATTTTGTATTCCTCGATCGTAAATCCCATCCAAGCGGGTTAGTTCTTCCTCTTTGGTCGCCACAATCACTTTGCCACAAACCTCCATGGCAACCTCGTGTTCGTTACAAAAATCGACGAGTTGTATCCGGCCATCTCGACAGTTTTTAGCTTTGTAACTACCTGGCTTATAATAAATACCCGAGTGAATGACTCCAGAGTTTTTTCCTGTCTGATGTGCGCCCACCCGTCCCTCTTTTTCAAGGACTAACATGGTGGCATCTGAAAACTTTTTATGCAATTTGTATGCGGTAGCTAAGCCCACAATACCGGCCCCTACAATAATAAAATCATAGGTTTTCTGGGTAGTGTTAAACGGACTTTTGGGGCTTTCTTCCGCCATCGAACTGTTGGCTGATGATAAATGTTGCATGCAAGAAGATAAGAGGCTCTGTGAAAATTCACACGATAATGTGCAAAGGAACTTTTATCAGAATGAAATCGTATCTTTACGCATTAACAATTTTATAACAAGGCTTGAACTAAACCCTTATTCATCAACCCGAAAGGTACGTATTCTAAATGACTACTAGATTGCAACGTATTGGCTTTTCCCGAATTAGCTTATTGAGTGTTGTACTTTTATTTGTTGCATTCGCATGGAGTGGATGCTCGAAATTGAATTCCGAAACGGATGTAAGCAACATTAACCGGCACGGTCTCAATGAAGACCAGTTGCGGATTCAAGGCGTATTACAGCGTGCTACCTTTGAAAATTTGGACGGAAAAATCGTTCAAATAGCCGATTATGAAGGAAAAATTTTACTCATCGATTTTTGGGAAACCTGGTGTTCACCATGTTTAATGGTGTTTCCAGCGATGGATTCCTTACGTAGCGAATACGGCGATCGTTTCGAAGTGATGGCGGTAAATACCATTTTAGCGGATAAACCTAAAGATGTGGCGCAATTTTCCGCTAAAAATTCCTACGATTTCAACTGGCTGGTCGACGTAAATGGAGTCGGAGAACAGGTTATCTCCATGGGCATTCCATTTAAAGTGTTTATTGACACCGCCGGCTATGTAATCACAACCGAATTAGGTTCGCGCGGCACCCAAGGCGACTACGACAAAACCAAAGCTATTTTAGAAGAATATTTACCTTAAAAACCTACAAAACATGTCTCAAGAAACGATAGACTCATCTACCAAATCCATTAAAGAAACCGCCAAAGCAGATTTGCCAAGTGAAAAACCTGCATATAAAGTAGCCGATATCTCTCAAGCGGCATATGGGCGTAAAGAAATTGAACTAGCCGAGGCTGAAATGCCTGGTTTAATGGCTATCCGTCAAGAATACAAAAATGAACAGCCTCTCAAAGGTGCTCGCATAGCAGGTTGCCTCCACATGACTATTCAGACAGCTGTGCTTATTGAAACCTTAGTTGACCTAGGAGCCGATGTAACCTGGAGTTCATGTAACATTTATTCCACTCAAGATCATGCTGCTGCAGCAATTGCTGCTGAAGGTATTCCAGTGTATGCATGGAAAGGGATGAATGAAGAAGAATTCGACTGGTGTATCGAACAAACCCTCTATTTTCCTGACGGTCAACCATTGAATATGATTCTAGATGATGGTGGAGATTTGACCAATATGGTTTTAGATCAATTCCCAGAATTAGCCGAGAAAATAAATGGTATTTCTGAAGAGACTACCACCGGTGTATTACGACTGATCGAACGAGAACGTAAAGGCACCTTACCCCTCCCAGCCATTAATGTAAATGACTCGGTCACCAAATCTAAATTTGACAACAAATATGGTTGCCAAGAATCGGCTGTGGATGCCATTCGACGTGCTACCGACGTTATGATGGCGGGTAAAGTAGCTGTTGTTGCAGGTTATGGAGATGTGGGTAAAGGAACCGCAGCTTCTCTTCGTGGAGCCGGTGCACGAGTCATCGTCACCGAAATTGATCCTATTTGTGCACTTCAAGCAGCTATGGATGGTTTTGAAGTGAAGCGCATGGACGAGGCAGCTGCTCGAGCCGACATTATTGTAACGGCAACTGGGAACAAGGACATCGTGACTGGAGCGCATTTTGAGTCTATGAAAGACAAAGCTATAGTCGGTAATATTGGGCATTTCGATAACGAAATAGATGTAGCTTGGTTAAAAGCACATGCCACCGAAGATAATATTAAGCCTCAGGTTGATTTATACACCCTCGAGAGTGGAAAACAAGTTATTCTGCTTTCACAAGGTCGATTAATGAATCTTGGAAACGCAACAGGTCACCCATCCTTTGTGATGAGTAATTCTTTTGCTAACCAAACTTTGGCTCAAATTGCTCTATGGAACCGTCCAGAAGAATTCGAAACCGGAAAAGTGCACACGCTTCCGAAGTCATTGGATGAAAAAGTAGCCCGATTACATTTATCCAAAATAGGTGCTGATTTAGAAGAATTAACCGAGGAACAAGCAGCGTACATTGGTGTTCCGATTACCGGGCCATATAAATCTGACGAGTACCGATATTAAAACCTAATTATATTCCTCTGAATCATGGTCCTTCGCGCTCTTATTTTCTTTTGTTTTGTGCTCTTTAGCTTACAATGTCAAAAGAAAGTAGGAGTGGAACATGCTTCGAATGCGGCATTTAAAGCTCTAGAGCTCGAAGAAATTACCATTGAAGAATTACAAGAAGGCTACATAGGTAGAGAGTTTACGGTAAGCGAGGTCGTCCAGGCCTATCTTGGGCGCATTGAAGCAGTTGATCAAGACCCTAGTGGTCCTGCACTAAACTCGGTCATTACCCTTAACTCCGAGGCTTTGGACATTTCCGCCTCAATGGATGCCCAACTTGTACAATTTACTGAAGGTTCGCTACCCCCTCTTTTTGGTGTTCCAGTATTATTGAAAGATAACATTGATACCAAAGAAGGAATGCCCAATACGGCTGGTGCTCGAGCAATGGCAGAGTCAAGACCCAAACGCGATGCATACATCGTACAACAGCTACGAGAAGCCGGGGCTATTATATTAGGTAAAACAAACCTAAGTGAATGGGCTAATTTTCATTCTAGCTTTTCTTCAAGTGGTTGGAGTGGTCTTGGAGGGCAAACCAAGAATCCATATGATCCTAGTAGAAGCCCTTGCGGGTCAAGTGCTGGCTCCGGTGTGGCTGCGTCAGCAAATCTTGCGATGTTTACCATAGGCACGGAAACCAATGGGTCAATAACCTGTCCAGCCAATGCTAACGGTTTGGTTGGAATTAAACCTACGGTTGGGCTACTGAGTCGTAGTGGGATTATACCTATATCGTACACTCAAGATACTCCAGGGCCTATGACAAGAACGGTCACAGATGCGGCTATCGCATTATCTGCTATGGTTGGTATCGATTCAACGGATCAAAAAACATTGGCTAGTGAGGAGCATCTAAATACTGATTACCTAGCATATATAGGCCAAGACCTTTTAAAAGGTGCTAGAATTGGAGTTTATAATGGCCCTAGAGGACGACACTTTCGGGTAGATACCTTATTTAATACCAGACTTCGAGAATTAGAACAAGCTGGAGCCACCTTAATAGAACTAGATCTAATTTCTCAGGAAAATCCTGGTGGGAACTCATACCAGGTTATGCTCTATGAATTTAAAGATGGCCTTAATAAATATTTCCGCTCTTTAGGGGAAGATACTCCAGTTAGTGATATAAATGATTTAATCCAGCAAACGCTTAGTGACCCTGTTGAAATGCGTTATTTCGATCATGATCGATTATTAACAGCCCAAGAAAAAGGTCCAATAACTGAAGCTGCCTACGAGCAAGCACTCAGCGAATTAAACCGTAAAACCCGGACTCAAGGGATTGATCGGGTGATGAATATGCATGATTTAGATGTAATCATCTCCATAACAGGAGGCCCCGCTTGGAAAATCGATTTAGTGAATGGGGATAATTTTGGGCTTTCATCAAGTTCACCAGCCGCCCGCTCTGGCTATCCAAACATTACTGTTCCAATGGGACGGATCGAAGGATTACCAGTTGGGATGTCTTTTTTTGGTCGTGCATGGGACGAAGCAAAACTCATAGGATATGCACATGCCTTTGAGCAAATGACACAAGCCCGCTTTGCACCACTATCGGACTAACTCTAACGACAGTTGGTTAAGCACGTTCATAGGAAACTAAGCTAAGCTTTCCGTCGCCTACCGCTTCCAGAAGCCCCTCTTCTGTGACCTCCACCTGAACGCCGATCTGAACTCCGGTCTCCACGTCGATCTCCTCGAGCGCCACCAGATCGGCCTCCGCGACCACCACCTGAACGCCCACGTCCTCTACCATCACGTCGCCCACGACGTCCGTCGCCATCACCACGACCACCATCGCCTTTGGCATTGACATCGGAAGCTCCGGCATAATATTCGAGCATATTGTGAAATTCTAAGCTCAAAAAGCGTTCAATCACCTGCTCTTTGGTCAAATACTCCAATGCTTCTAGGGCAGCAGGTAAAAATGGCTGTATCCTTTCGGGATTTAGCGCTTCCTTTTTAACTTTTTCTAACCCATGTAATAATCTCTTGGAGCAAATTTCTTCACCTGTTGGAACTTCAGATTTGATAAAAGGCTGAGAAGCCATTTTTTCCAGTCGCCGTATACGACTTTGCTCATGTGGGCTAACAATACTCATACATATACCTTTGTTGCCTGCACGTCCTGTACGTCCACTACGGTGGATATACACTTCCAAATCATCCGGTAAATTATAATTAACAATATGAGAGAGATTGTTAACGTCGAGTCCACGAGCTGCTACATCGGTAGCTACTAAAATTTTAAGTTCTTTCTTTCGAAAACGATTCATCACCTGATCTCGCTGGTTTTGCGAGAGATCCCCATTTAACACATCAACTTCGTATCCGTCCCTGCTTAACCACTTTGAAATATCCATTGTTTCATTACGGGTACGACAAAAAATAATCCCATACATACTAGGATGTATATCTACCAACCGCTTAAGTGTTTCGAAGCGATTGTTAGCTTTTACCACAAAATATTGATGCTCAACATCTTTTGAGCCAGAATTACGCTCGCCTACCTCAATTTCAGCAGGTTCATGCATGTATTTTTTAGTCATGCTCGACATCTGCTTGGGCATGGTTGCTGAGAATAGGAGCGTTTGTTTTTCTGACGGAGTATCCGCCAAAATTGCATCCAGATCCTCCTGAAAGCCCATATTGAGCATTTCATCGGCCTCATCTAGTACTAAGGTCTGTATATTCTCTACTCGTAATTTACGACGTCTAATTAGATCTAACATACGTCCAGGTGTACCTACAACAACCTGACATCCATTTTCCAAGGCCTTAATTTGGGTACGAATTTCTGAGCCGCCATAAACTGCTACCGTTTTAACTCCTTTTAATTTTTTTGCAAAAGCTTTTAAATCCTTAGCAATCTGTATAGCTAATTCCCTAGTAGGTGAAAGCACAATCGCTTGCACACTTTTATTATCTGAATCTATTTTGTGCAATAAGGGCAGGCCAAAAGCTCCTGTTTTTCCCGTACCTGTTTGGGCTAAAGCCACTAAATCCTGAGCAGATTCCAAAATAGTAGGAATCGCAAGTTCTTGAACTTTGGTTGGTTCTGTAAAACCAAGGTGTTTTACTCCCTCAAGCAATTCTTGCTTAAGGCCCAACTCTGAAAATGAAGACATGTGTACACTGTTGAATTGAAAATAAGATGTTGCCAGCAAAGAGAGGAATGTGGTTGCGGCTTCATCTCAACTCGGGCTTTATACGGCTAATATTATAGCATATAATAAAATACGTATTATTTTTGCCAATACACTACTATTTGTTTTGAGCCCACAAATACTAGCTCATGTACTTTTCACCTCGAACGACTCGTACAGTTTGAGTATAAGCTACAACTGCATAATTTTCGAAATACTCATCACTAACTTGCTGAATAATTTTTTTGGCAGTAGAATGATTCACAATAACCTCAATTTTCACGTTTTTACCCTCCCAGTCACTGGCTCGAATTCCTCGTGATCCTTCTCCTGTGGTGTCAGAGAGAGTATAACCTGATACGCCTGTTTCTTTAAGGCGATCTATGATTTCGTCTCGCAATAATCGCTCGGTAATAATAGTAACCAACGTTAGTTCTTTTAACTCCATTTTATGCTCCCATCCATGTTGCTATTAAATAATAAATCGGAATTCCAATGGTAATATTAAAGGGAAAAGTAATTCCTAAGGATGCTGTAAGATAATAGCTTGGATTGGCTTTCGGAAGAGCTATTCTAACCGCTGCAGGAGCGGCGATGTAGGATCCACTAGACACCATGGCTGCCAATACGGTTGCCCCAGCTGCGCTTAAGCCCACCATAAGACCTAACCAAATGGCCAGCACCCCATGTAATATGGGTACTAAGATTCCAAAACCGAGTAAGAATACCCCGACTTTTTTCAGGTCGCTTAGTCGACGAGCCGTAACCATTCCCAATTCCATTAAAAAAAGCACTAAAGCCCCCTGAAAACCACTCACAAAAAAGGGCTGAACCGATTCAAACTTCACCGGTCCTGCTACAAAACCAATAAGCAATCCGCCGAGTAACAAAATAATAGAACTACCTGTTACTACCTCATGCAATGCTTTTTTAAAAGATCCATTCCCTCCATTAGAGAGTTGAGGGATGAGCAAGGCGACAATAATACCGGGAACCTCTAATAAAGCTACCAAAGTGGGCATAAAGCCTTCCGGGCTGTAGCCCAAGCTCTCTACATAACTGATAGCCGCGATAAAGGTAACCGCAGAAACAGAGCCATAATGCGCGGCAATGGCCGAAGAGTTAATCATATCCATACGACCCAAATATCGAAGAATTATGTACGCGATAAGTGGAGTAAGTACGCCTAAAAATAAGGTTATTGAAGCCGGGCCTATAAAAGTATCTAGTGAGGTTTTACTAAGTTCTACCCCGCCTTTTAGACCGATAGCCAATAATAAATAAATAGATAATCCCTGATACAGTGGCTTGGGAATTTCGAGATCACTTTTTAAAAGTTTGGCAGTAATACCAAGGGCAAAGGCCAATACGACAGGAGAGGCAAAGTTAGACAGTAGGGATTCCATAGATAGATGTAGTTAACTCAGTTTGTTGGATGTATGTTTTGAAGGTTTGAGCTAGAGGACTTAAACTCTTACCTCGTAAATGAACCAGTTTCCAGGTACTCTTCAATGGAAATCCATCCACATCAAGTACACCAATCTGGTCGTGAATTTTTTCTAAGCGCAAACTAAACTCTGAAACAAGTGAAATTCCAATTCCGGCCATAATGGCATGCTTAACACCTTCATTAGTACTCAGCTCCATTACGGGATCAATGCGCATATCTTCTTTCTCAAAAAGCTTTTCCATAACCATGCGCGTGCCAGAACCTTTCTCTCGTAGCACCAATGCTTCACCCTTTAAATCAGCCATCTTGAGTTGATTTCCGAGTTTTGGATGATCTTTCGCTGCGGCAAATACCAATGGATTGTCCATTAAGTCAGTATAATCCAGAGCTAAATCGGTTGGAAGTTGCGAAAAAACAGCGAAGTCACAACTATTCTCTCGAAGTGCGCTTATTACCTCGGCACGGTTAGACACTTTTAGAGAAATTGAAATATTAGCATGCTGCTTCTGAAAAGCCCCGAGGATATAGGGCATTACATACTTTGCTGTGGATACTGCGGCAATATGTAAAGAGCCTTTTATGGCACCTCGCAATTGTGATAAACCCATTTCAGCATTTTCAAGGCTTTGCTGAACATAAATTTGAGCTTGGTACAACTCTCTGCCCGCCTCCGTCAAATATAACTGCTTCCCTATCACTTCGAACAGCTCTATTCCGAAATGATCTTGCAATTTCTTGACTTGAATAGAAACAGCCGGCTGAGACATTTGAAGTCTCTCAGCTGCTTTAGTCATACTTTTTTCTTGTGCAACGGTTGCAAAAATATGCAGTTGATGCAGAGTATAAGACATATACTGATATTTATTTATCAGTACTAATATATAAATTTTTGTTTATATATCAGAAATCATTTTATGCACAACATTTACTCCCAGAGAAACACGTAAATCAACCCGAAAAAATACTTAAACTGAGACTCTACCAGCTACTTTCTTTCTGGGGGTTCCTAATTTATCTCTCACTATAGGCGCTACCTCTTCACCCAGTAATCGAATGGCACTGGAGAGTTGTTCATGAGAAAGATGAGCCACATTCATATGTAAACGAAACTCTGTCAATCCCCCCAATGCTCTGGAATGACGTACAATTTTATCCGCAACTTCCTCTGGATTACCAACTACCAATGCCCCCATTTGATCAGCCTGTGATTCATAACTTTGCCGGGTAACCGCCCCACCCCATCCTCGCTCTTTCCCAATTTGAGTAAAGGTTTTTGCGTAACCTGGGAAAAACTGCTCATGAGCTAACTGCGAATCTTCAGCAATAAAGCCTAGCGAATGCACAGCTACTTTTAATTTTTCTCGAGGTTGTCCTGCCTCGATTCCAGCACGGTAATACATGTCGACTAAGGGTTTAAACCGATGCGTTTGTCCCCCTATAATAGCTATCATTAAGGGAAGACCAAGACGACCTGCTCGCGCAAAAGATGCAGGGGTTCCACCTACGCCTACATAGATAGGCACCTCTGGTTGATACGGCCGAGGATAGATTCCTTGCCCGGTGAGCGCTGGTCGAAACCGTCCCTCCCAAGTCATTTTTTCCTGGGCCCTTAGCTGGAGTAAAAGCTCGAGTTTTTCTTCAAATAGATCGTCATAATCCTGAAAATTTAAGCCAAATAAGGGAAAGGCTTCAGAGAATGAACCCCGACCCGCCACCAATCCTGCGCGCCCTTTGGAGATAATATCCAGCGTAGCGAGCTGCTGAAATACCCGCACTGGGTCTTGTGCACTAAGTACGGTAACTGCGCTTAACAATTCGATCTTAGAAGTACGAGCAGCAGCAGCGGCTAATATAATTAAAGGAGAGGAGTCTAAATATTCTGGACGGTGATGTTCTCCTAAGCCAAATACATCTAAACCTACCTCTTCCATAAGTTCTATTCGAGTAAGTAAATTTTCAATGGTTTCGGTACGTTGATCTGGGGTACTGGGCTCTCCTTGTTGTCCTTGCACAGCAGCAAAGCTATCGATTCCTAGTTTCATGATATTAAGTTAAGTGGTCTTTCTTGATGAATAGTCTTGATTTAATAACAAGATACTAAAAATAGTTTAATGTTAAAGTATTTTTAGTGTCTACATCAATCTGTTGATATGATTGAAGATATACTGCTAGTATGCTTAGTGGGTTGTAATGTGATTTTTTTTTAGCTTCATTTCAATACTATAAGCAACCATGACACATCCAAAACCTGCCAACTTGGCTAGATGTACTCCTATGACTAAATCCTTTGCGCTCATTCTACTTTGTTTCTCTAGCTTACTATTCTGCACCCAACCTAATAATCAGATCAACCAAGAATTTGAAGTAAGTTCTGCAGTAAAATGGACTATGAATAGCGCAGAATACCAGATTATAACTGAACATCTCTACCGTGCGGCTACCCGAAACATAGCCGCTATTGAAGTACCTAAAGAGCCTTGGGTCGTTGCTATGGATGTAGATGAAACATTACTTAATAATGTGGAATACAACCGCCGACGTGATCTTTTGGGCTTGGGATATTCATCGGAAAGTTGGGCGAAATGGGTAAAAGAAGAATCCGCAACCCCCGTCCCTGGTTCGATTGAATTTGTCACCCAAGTATTTGAAAAAGGGGGGCTCATCGTACTCATCACCAATCGTGAACGCGAATTAGACTCAAATACATGGAATAATTTAGTCGCGCTAGGGTTCCCACTAAAACGTAACAACACCTGTATGATGGGGCGGTCCCAAGCCGACCGAAACTCCGTGGGAACACAAGGAATGATTAATGACAAAGATCTTCGACGCAGTCAAATCGCTAATGGTACAGCCAACTATTGCTGGGAGCAGTATCCAGAGGTCAAAGAAATTTGGAACAGACCGCTATCAATTGTTTATCAAGTAGGTGATAACATAAAAGATTTTAGTCAGACTACTCAAGAAAATGTGGATACAAAATCCTTAATTAAACGGATTTCATCCGATGTGTTACTTCTGCCTAACGCGGTCTATGGTTCTTGGGAGTAAGTTGAGTAGGTGCTGGGTTCGTTAGCAAGCCAATATAAGAAGCTACCTAATCCTGCTCGTAACCCGTCATCTCGATGTACCCATTACCGTCGATGGCCTCATCCCTGAATTTCCCGGAAACTTGTAAAGCTCCCTCATAATACTGCACCGATACCGTCATCTCTTGATCATAGAACACAGTGGTTACGTCCATCTCTAGCTCTTCCGAAGGAATAGCGAGGGTCCACTGCACCGGATAACGCGCCCCTGTATGAGGGCTAGCCCAATACTCTAGCACCTCCAAACGCACTTCGCCTTGGTCTAAATCTCTCTTCTGACCATTAGGGGTAACCAAACTACCGGTGGTTTGAGGGGCTAAATCAGGATCGATATTTCGAATTTGATAGTACATGAGCTCGTATCCGTTAGACAACTGAATCGAAAACCAATCCCAGCCCGTCTGCCCTGAATCCAAAGCCGAGGTACTCCACTCATGATCCATCCAACTCAGCCCTGAAACCGCTAATGATTCGCCCTCCTTTTTCAAAAGCCCCTCGGTCTGCATACGTGTGAACGAAATATAATAGGAGGCATTTCCATCCTCACCCCCTTTCTTATCATACCCCTCTTCCCCTTGAAGCACCAGCGGTTTTTGTGGGTTCAACACTATGTCCAAAGCTGTCCCGTTACTCATTTCGGCCTTAATCCTCATCTGGAATCGCTCATCACTGGCCTTTGAATCCTTAACCCGAGTAATCTCCCAATCCTCCAACCAGATCCGATATGGATCCACGCTCGCCCCCGCCAAACCAGCGGTACCTCGGCTGTATCGCTCGTCAAACACATGATCCTTCTTCGACACATCGGAGATGGCAAAATGCGCTAAGTACAATTGGTTGGTACTCCACTCCGAATCACGAGCACCCTCTTCCTCCGGGTTCATTGATACAGGTTCCTCCTGGTTGATGCGTGCAAAATCCGCGTCTGAAGGACTAAGTTGATTTCTAAAAATGGTGAACTGATAACCAAACTGCCTGCCCTCTTCAGTAAAAAGATTCCCGGTGTAATACCACCACTCGGTTTTAAAACCAGGGTGAGCCCCATGGTCCCCTGGAAATACAAATTCTCTAGGGGCAAGTGCTTGGGTAAAGCCCTCGGTATCGCTTCCACTCAACGCCTGAGCAGCAGAAATAGTAGCTTCAATTTTGGCTTTGGGTTCGGAAAAAAGAATCCAAGAAAGCGCAAGGCCTACCAGTATCGGAATCGTTATAATTTGCCAGAAGGATAGTTTCATTGTTCGATTATTTCAATCTCATAAAGGTTATTCACTTCGCAATGCATCAGCTGGATTTGCCCTAGCCATTTTCCATGAGGGGTAGATTCCCGCCAATAAGGCCGCCCCAACAGCTAAGCCTAACGCTTGAATCAACAGCGAAGGGCTAACCATGAATTCCAGCGTCCAACCGAAAGAGCGAAGATTAATTATATAGACCAAGACATAGGAAATAAGTAGCCC
>CABZWK010000004.1 GCA_902529365.1 uncultured Balneola sp. | reverse complement strand
CCGGGAGGGTTCGAACCCCCAACCCCCAGGGCCGAAACCTGGTACTCTATCCAGTTGAGCTACGGGCGCATACATATTTAATGGACGACAAATATAGGGAAATGTTCACTGAGAAGCACCTAATATACTCCTTGAACAGACTATTTATAACAAGCTTTTATTGTCATTTATCATAAATAATGCGATTATTATATACTATTTCAATTTAGTTTATCATTAAAATTAATCCATCTATGGAAGTATTTTTGGCCACTCTACTATTAGCTATCACCTTCTTGGGTATTGGTTTTGCCGGTATAGCTATTAAAATATGGGCCAAAAAAGATGGTGAATTTGCTGGTACCTGCGCAAGTAATAGTCCATTCCTTAATGAGGAGGGAGAGGCTTGTAGTTTGTGCGGTGCGCTACCTGACCAGAAGTGTAAAAGTGAAGACAAAAACACACAAAGCCAGAAGAAAAAAGAACCCGAATTTAGCCCTTTTGTCTAGATATGGCTATTAGTTTAGGAGGAAAATACTCTGTTGAAGACTCCAAACACCCTTAGTCAGTCTCAACCAACGATATGTTGAGCTCCGGGGTGTAGTAAGTTAACCAATTTCCTTCTACATCGGCATAGACGAGTACTCCTGAATAATCCGCATTCGTTTCCAAAAACTCAACGCATTTTAAATGCCCCCAAACCATACAAGCAGTGGCGTATGCGTCTGCCATGGTCGCCTCGGCATGCACAATACTAGCACTTAATAATTGATTCATCGCCGGTCGCCCTGTTTTTGGATTAATAGTATGAGCATATTTGATACCTGTTTGTTCATCTACCCAAAATTTTCGATAATTCCCTGAGGTAGCTAGAGATTGATTTTTCAATGAAATAATTGCCTGTAATTCTATGCCTGTTGCTGATTCGTTTATGGGGCGATCAATACCAATATTCCAATAATCACCTTTAGCATTATATCCTCGGGCACGAACTTCTCCACCTAATTCTACCATATAATTTTGAATACCCTTTGACTCTAACAATAAGGCCAATGTATCCACCGAAAATCCCTGCGCAATAGCGTTAAAGTCAATGGAAAATCCGTTGGGGATACGTACGCTATTTTCCAAAGAGTCCACATTAATTCGTTCAAAGCCAGATCGCGAGAGGGCTTCTTGGATACTTATTTCATTAATATCTCCACGAATTTCATCGAATCCGAAACCCCATAATTGAACGACCGAGCCTATTGTGGGGTCGAATGCGCCTTCAGTGGCGTTGGCTACCTCCATCGATGTAGTCAAGACCCTCATAAACAAATCATCAACCTTAACCCAAGCACCTTCAGATTGGTTTAACTGAGAGATAATTGAACCTGGTATATAGGTACTCATTGATTGATCAATATTAGATAATAGCTGGTCTATCTCCTTTTGTAACAGCTGCGATTCAGTATTTTTGGAAAGGTCAAACCGCAAAGTATAGGTAGATCCCTGGGCTTGTCCTTGTAAGGTCTCATACGACGTAGATGGGCTACATGTGATTGTGAGCAGTAGATAAGTATATAGCCCAAAAACAAAATAGAAACGACCAAGGCCGTTTCTATTTGCTGCGTTTACTCGCATTAATCTATACATAAGCGTTGATATTATCCGCCAAAGTCATCAAACGCTACGTTCTCTTCGGGTACTCCCCAATCGTCACACATTTTTTGAACAGCTTGGTTCATAAGTGGAGGACCACAGAAATAGAATTCTATTTCTTCGGGTTCAGGATGCTTAGATAAATACTGATCTATCACTGCTTGATGAACAAATCCTAAGAAACCATCGCCTTCTGCATCATCTACATCTTTTTTCTCGACCCAATTATCTTTCTCAAGTGGTTCGGATAACACAACATAGAATTTGAAGTTATCGAACTTATCTTCTAGTTGTTTAAAATGATCTAGATAGAATAGCTCGCGACGTGAACGACCACCATACCAGTAAGAAACCTTACGTCCCGTTTCTAGGGTTTTAAACAGATGATACAAATGAGATCGCATAGGAGCCATCCCGGCACCACCACCTACATACAACATTTCTGATTGGCTTTCTTCTTTAATGAAGAACTCCCCATAAGGTCCAGAAATAGTCACCATATCTCCTGGTTTCTTGTCGAAAATAAACGAAGAAGCAATACCTGGGTTTACATCCATCCAACCTTTTTTGGCTCTATCCCATGGTGGAGTTGCAATACGAACGTTTAACATCACTCTTCGACCCTCAGCTGGATAACTCGCCATTGAATATGCGCGCTCTACGGTTTCCTCATTTTTCATTTTGAGATCCCATAAGCCGAATTTGTCCCATTCAAGCTGAAATTTATCTGGGGTATCGTGCTCTTCAGGGTGGGCCTTAATGTCAATATTTTTATAATCTACTTCGCATGGCGGTATTTCAATTTGTATGTAACCCCCTGCTTTGTAGTCCATTTCTTCTGGGATCTCTACAATGAATTCCTTGATAAAGGAAGCCACGTTGTAGTTGGACACCACTTTAGCTTGCCATTTCTTAATTCCAAAGACTTCTTCAGGAATCTGAATATTCATGTCTTCTTTCACCTTAACTTGACAGCCTAGCCTCCATTTATCAGCTTGTTCAGCACGTGTGAAATGCGGTGTTTCTGTAGGAAGGATCTCACCTCCACCCTCGAGTACCTGACACTTACATTGAACACAAGTTCCACCACCGCCACAAGCAGAGGGTAAAAAGATTTTATTGTCTCCCAATGTACTCAATAAAGTACTCCCAGAGGCTACCTCAATGGCTTTTTCACCATTGATGGTGATTTTAACCGGTCCTGATGGAGTTAATACAGATTTCGCTCCTAACAAAATAGATACCAGAAGTAGTATTACTACAAAAAATACTATTACACTGGTAAATACAATTAATGTGGTTGCTGCTAATGCCATGATGATATCGTATAAGAACGTTTTGGTGTTATAACTTAATACCCATAAAGGACATAAATGCAATCCCCATCAGTCCGGTTACAATAAATGTAATCCCTAAACCTTTTAAAGGGGCAGGCACGTTTGAATATTGAATTTTTTCTCGAATGGCGGCAATAGCAACGATGGCTAAAAACCAACCTATTCCACTACCGAATCCAAAAACAGTAGCTTCGGTTATGCCGATAAAGTTTCTTTCCTGCATGAATAGTGAACCACCTAGAATAGCGCAGTTCACAGCAATTAGTGGTAAGAAAATACCTAATGCGTTATACAGACCTGGTGAAAATTTTTCTACCGTCATCTCAACTAACTGAACCATAGAGGCAATTACCGCAATAAATAAAATGAAGGATAGAAAACTTAGGTCCACCTCAACAAATGCTGGGCTTAGCCAAGATAGCGCACCCTCGCGAAGTATATAATTTTCTAATAAGAAATTTACTGGTACTGTGATCGTTAATACGAAAATTACGGCTATTCCAAGTCCTACAGCAGTAGAAACTTTTTTTGATACAGCTAAATATGAACACATGCCTAGGAAATAGGCAAAAATCATATTGTCAACAAATATGGCTTTTACAAATAAATTAACGAGTTCTTGCATGATGATTACTCCTCGATCAATTTAGTGTTGCGAGCACGTTGAACCCATATAATGATACCTACCGTTATAAGCGCCATGGGTGGAAGCAACATAAATCCATTATTACTGTAAAATCCGCCATTGGCTAAATACCACGCATCGGGTACTACTTGAAAACCGAACAGCGTACCCGAACCCAATAGTTCTCGGAAAAATGATACCGCTAACAAAATCCAAGCATATCCAAAGGCATTTCCAATTCCATCTAGGAAAGACTTCCAAACCGTGTTACCTAATGCAAATGCCTCTAAACGTCCCATAATTATACAGTTGGTAATAATTAACCCGACAAAGACCGAAAGCTCTTTCGATACATCATAAACAAAGGCCTTAAGTACTTGATCCACTAATGCCACTAGAGAAGCAACTACCACTAACTGAACAATGATCCGTATTCGATTAGGAATAAAGTTTCTCATTAACGATACAATCACATTCCCTGCAGCCATTACAAATAACACCGAAATAGACATAACCAATGCGGGGTATAACTTGACTGTTATGGCAAGAGCAGAACAAATCCCCAAAACCTGCACGGTGATCGGGTTGTTATCGTTCAGCGGATCGTTTAATAATTTTCTGTTTTTTTTACTAAAAAGAGGTTCTTTAGGTTGCTTATCGACCAGTAGGTCTTTTGCTTCCTCTTTTTTTTCTAATACGTCGGCCATGAGTGGTTAATTAAGGATTAGCTGTTTAGATCAGAATTATAAGGTCGTTTTATTGGCTGTCTTAAGAATGAACTTAATCTGGCTATGGTGCTATTCACTGATTAATACTGCTGTGGCTGTTTTCCCGCTATGCTCCTTTAGGAAAGGAACATACTCCTTTACACAGTCTAGAATCATAGCTTCTACTCCGTCACTAGTAATTGTACCGCCCGAGATTCCATCTACCTGATATTCGGTAGAAGCATCTCCTTTACGCACATCAATACCAACAAAGGTCAAATTAGAATCTAACATACGCTTCCCTTTGAACTGTTCTTCAAATACAGGTGTATTGATTTCGGCTCCTAGCCCAGGTGTTTCCGCTTTATGATCAAAAGTTGCCCCATATACAGTATTAATATCTTGCTTTAAAGAAACATATCCCCATATAGGCCCCCAAAGTCCATTACCTTGCAATGGGATAATGTAGTAGGTTTCACCATCTTTATCGGCTATATATAAAGGAGACAAGCGATCTTCATCTGATTTTCTAATCTCTTTTGCTAAATCAATTGCAAAAGCATCTTGCCCATTGACAGCCACTCCTTCTTGTAAAACTATCGCTTCCTTAATGTATGTCCCGTATGCTTCTGGTGCTTCAGAACGTTCTACTTGTATTTGGATAGAACTCAAAATGCTTTGCATTTTTTCTTGTTCTACGTTGGTATCCTGGAACGGTTTCAAATTGGTCGCCGCAAAGGATAACGAAGCCGCTACCACTACAACCATAGCCGTAGCGAATAGAAAGGTGTATGAATTTTTATTTACATCCATAATTATGCCGTAGCTGTTTTAAGGGCTAATCTTTGTTCTCTTTTCTTGATATTGGCTTGGATTACATAATGGTCTACTAAAGGAGCCATCGTATTCATAAATAAAATCGCCAACATAACTCCCTCAGGATATGCGGGATTGAATACGCGAATCATGATGGATAGAAATCCTATCAAAAAGCCATATACATATTTACCCGTATCGGTCTGCGAACCGGAGACGGGATCTGTAGCCATATATACTACACCAAAAGCAAACCCTCCCATCACTAATTGCTGCCAAAAAGGCACTGCCATAAATGCTTGTTGTTCAGCGCTAAGTGCAAATGGGGCAACGGCGTTGAAAATAAGTCCCATTACTACTCCACCAAGTACTGCACTTAGCATGATTCTCCAGCTAGCGATACCTGTAAATAACAGTAGTCCAGCACCTAGCATAATAGCTATTACTGATGTTTCACCAACCGATCCAGGAATAATTCCAATAAAAGCATCCAGGGCACTATATTGAGAAACACCAGTCGTAGCGTATTCGCCAAGCGCTGTGGCGCCTGAAAAACCATCAACCGCCATCATTCCTTCTGTACCAGTAGTGTTAATCCAAACTTTATCCCCTGACATGTAGGTCGGATAAGCAAAAAAGGCAAAAGCCCTAGCAAGCAAAGCTGGGTTAAAAATATTCATCCCAGTACCACCAAAAACTTCTTTTCCGATGATTACCGCAAAGGCTACAGACAAAGCCAACATCCAAAGGGGCAAATCTACCGGCATAATAAGTGGTATCAACATTCCGCTTACTAAGTAGCCTTCTTCAATTTGGTGCCCTTTAATAACACAGAACAAAAACTCTATACCAAGGCCTACTCCATAAGAAACCACGACCATGGGAATTACCTTGATAGCACCAAATAAGAATTGCTCAAAGAATGTTGCGTCAATTCCAATTGCATTAAAGTGATGATATCCGACATTCCACATCCCAAAAAGAAGAGTGGGTATTAATGCGGTAATCACCGTATTCATGGTGCGCTTTAAATCTACCCCATCTCGTATATGGGCTTTTCCATCGGCCGGGTGGCCGGGTGTAAATAAAAAGGTGTAGAAACCGTCATATACCGGCCAGTACTTCTCTAATTTAGATCCCTCTTTAAATAACGGATGAACATTACTGTCAATGAATTGGTGTATAGCTTTCATTGGAATTGAATAGTTTTTCGTTTGAATTAACCTAATACTAATTTAGCCTACTTCGGATCGCAACAGATTTAGTCCGTCACGCACGATATTTTGTACATTTATTTTAGAGGTACAAACCACTTCACACAGAGCAAAATCTTCTTCTACCAGCTCATACAATCCTAATTTCTCCATAGCATCTATATCTTCGTTCAAGATGGCCTTCAGTAGTTGTACTGGAAATATGTCAAAAGGAAATACTT
The DNA here is from genome assembly GCA_902529365.1 of uncultured Balneola sp. Classification (GTDB taxonomy): domain Bacteria; phylum Bacteroidota; class Rhodothermia; order Balneolales; family Balneolaceae; genus UBA1275. The sequence continues at coordinate 156,098 of CABZWK010000004.1, read as the reverse complement.
TTTCGTATTCCCCACTTACCACAAATGCCCGGAGTTCTCCGTGATTATTTGTATCCAAGTCATATTTCACTTGGCCTGCTTGTCGCATAAACCACGAAGGGAGTGCTCTGGAAATACTAAACTTGTTTGGCTTGGGAATAAGCCAACCAAATAACTCTGGCTCGACGCCTTCTCGAATAGCAGTTATTTGGCGCTCATAAAATCCCATATACCCATCTTCTTCTATCTTTGTGCCTGTTAACACATTACCTGAAATAACTCGGACGGGGATATCATTAGATAAATTGTTCTCTAAAAGCTCCTTTACGCAGGCTCCAGCAACCGTTTGAATATAGTGTCGCTCTTTAATTTCCTTGCCTGATAAAGCCACAACCATACGCGCATCATACGTTCCTGTCAAAAATAGACGTCCTAATATGACTACATGCTCAGGTGCAATTGTCCACACATGCTCACCTTTATCTATAGGATCCAAGTGATGTATATGAACACCTACTAAACCGGCAGGATGCGGCCCTTTATACTTGGTAACTTTAACTCCTCTAACCGAAGCCAAAGTTTTACCCGTTGGTATAGATTCACTAAGCCCTAAGTGCACTGGCCCATCCGTCAATTTTGCAAGAGCATCTACCCCTGCTTGAAACTCTTTTTCCTGGCCCTCTAAAATTATTCCCATATCAGGTGCTAAGGGCGCAGTGTCAAAGCCTGAAATAAAGATTGCTTTAGGCGTTATTTCTGGATTTGCTACAACGTTATACGGCCGTTGTTTAAGCATAGGCCAAACTCCACTCTGGAGCATTTTTTCGATAACAGCATCGCGATCTATATTATGCGGGTCTACCGCACCAAAATTTTCAAACTTAGTTTTTTTATCCACCAACACCCGCACTTCTAATATTCTTCGTTGGGCGCCTCGAACGATAGCAACCACTTCACCACTCACGGGCGAGCAAAATTTCATTGCTTCTACATCTTTGTTATAGAGAAGAGGCGAACCCGCTTTTACCTCATCCCCTTCTTTGACGGACAACTTGAATCGAACGCCTTGGAAATCAGTGGGTTTAAGGGCTGCAGTGGAGATGGAATGAGGGGTGCCTAGTTCAGGATTTGTTTCACCTACGAGATCAATATTGACGCCTCGCTTTATCGTAACTACGTTTGACATGTATGTAATTCTGATGGTCAGTTAATACGTAAAACCAAGTGGTTTGCAACAATTTTATATTTGGTTACCTAAAATAAGACTTAAATATAATAATTTTCGATGGTGTTTTTTCGGTCTTTTATAACTTTTTATCGGAAAAATTAACCCTGGCTTAATTCTATTCCAGGCCAAAGCGTAAGATAGGCTTAATTCATTAAATTTATCTCAACAACATTGCATCGCCAAAAGAGTAAAATCTGTACTCTGAAGCTATGGCGTGAGCATATATGCGGTACATTTCTTCCAAACCCACAAAGGCAGCTACCAACATGAGTAGGGTACTTTTTGGAAGATGAAAATTGGTAATTAGTGCATCAACCGCTTGGAAATGGTACCCTGGAGTAATGAAGATATCCGTGCTACCGCTTCCTGCTTCAAATTTTCTATTAGCCCCAGATTCAACATCCATACTTAATGCTACTACCGACTCTAAAACCCGAATACTGGTAGTGCCCACCGCCGTAATATGGGATGTATTATTCAATCGCTCAGCGACCCCTTTAGGTAAAATATACCTCTCTTCATGCATGATATGCTCTTGAATTCGCTCGGTCTTAATGGGCGCAAAAGTACCGATGCCCACATGTAACGTGAGTTCTTCAACAGAAATACCAGAATCAGCAATACGTTGCATTAATTCTGGGGTAAAGTGCAACCCTGCAGTAGGCGCCGCCTTGCTTCCCTCATCTTTGGCATAAATGGTTTGATACTCCTCTGATAATGCTTCATTTTGTGCAATATAAGGGGGTAAGGGGGTATGCTTAAATGGCGCAAAAACTGCATCGCCAAGTGAGTGAGAAAGTTTCAATGTCCGAAGTCCATCTTCGGTTATTGAGAGCACTTCGGCATAAAGGTCCGGTGCCAACAATACTCTTTTTCCCATTTTAAACTTTTTTCCAGGCCTAACCATTGCCTGAACGTGATACGGATCTATCGTATCCAACACAAAAATTTCTGTTTTTCCACCCTCAAATAATAATCGGCACTTTTCGACCCGTGAATTATTTAAGACCAGTGCGGTATCCGGCTCTAGCAAGATATCTAATTCGTAAAAGTAGCGATCTTGAATATGTTTATTTGCACGGTCATACACCAACAATTTGGCGTGATCTCTAGGGTAGGCCGGTTGTTGTGCAATCAGTCGCTCCGGTAATTCGAAATCAAAATCGTGAATTCCTAAACTCATAAAAAAATGCTTATCAGGCGCTAAATTCAGAGACTTTTTGATGCGCCAATATAGAAGCTATTTTTTTCGTTAAACCGTCTGGTCCTATGCCCACTTCATCGTGTAGTTCACGCTGAGTTCCATGTTCGATAATTCTATCTGGCAAGCCCATGATGTGCAGCCTGGGTGGATGATTTTTATTTTCTCGGGCCGATGTATCCGCTATAGAATCAATGTCTAATGTAGCATAATATTCTGCGACTGCACTTCCAAACCCACCTACCGTCGCTGCATCTTCTAATGTAATCACGTGGTCAAATTTTAACGCAATTTCGTTGAGTAATTGTATATCTAAAGGTTTTGCGTATCGCATATCATAATGCGCAATGTGAATCCCCTCTGCAGCGTATGCCTCACAAACTTCAATAGCATATTTACCAATGGGTCCAAATGTTGCTATAGCAACAATCTCTCCATCCTTAATTTTTTTGCCTTTACCAATGGGCATTGACTCAAAATGTTCTCTCACACTCATACCGGTTGATGCCCCTCTTGGATAGCGAATAGCCCATGCCGCTTCATCATACTCTGATGCGGTAAACATCATATCTCTGAGGTCCTGCTCATTCAATGGCGAAGAAATAATCAAATTCGGAATCGAGCGTAAATAACTTATGTCATAAGCCCCATGATGTGTTGGTCCGTCAGCACCCACCACGCCCGCGCGATCAATACAAAAAACAACGGGTAGTTTTTGAATAGCTACATCATGAACCAATTGATCAAAACCGCGTTGTAAAAAGGTAGAATAAATAGCACAAAAAGCTTTTTTACCCTTTGCTGATAAACCTGCCGCAAATGTGACGGCGTGTTGTTCCGCTATGCCAACATCGAAGGCTCGATCTGGAAAAGCGTGCATCATAGGAAGCAAACTAGAACCACTTGGCATGGCCGGTGTCATGCTAACGATTTGTTCGTTTTTTTGAGCTAGTTGAACTAACGCCTCGCCAAATACATCTTGATACTTAGGGGTTTTCTCTTTCACCAATGTTGTATTTAATGATTTCCCCGTTATTTTGTCAAACGGTGAATTTTGAGCATGCCACTTAGTTTGTTCTCTCTCGGCAGGCGCAAAACCTTTCCCCTTGACAGTAACTACATGCAGAAGCTTGGGTCCTTTAACATTTTTTAAATCTTCAAGTGTTTTTCTAAGACCATCAACATCATGACCATCAATAGGGCCATAATATTTGAAGCCAAAAGAACGGAACAAGGACCCTGGAGTGACCGCCGCGGTAATAGCCGACTCTAAGCGAGAAGCTATTTTACGCATGGTATCACCGGCCGCCTTAAAATGTCCTAAAAGGTCATAAATTTCGTCTCGAACCCTGTTAAACGTTTTACTGCTGGTTAAATCTGCTAAATATTCATTCAAAGCACCCACATTGGGATCGATGGACATATTATTATCATTGAGTATGACTAACACGTCTTTATTCATGAACCCAGCGTTATTAAGCGCTTCAAAGGCTTGCCCACCGGTCATTGCGCCATCGCCGATAACAGCGACTACTTTATTTCCTGTACCATCAAGGTCGTTTGCTACCGCCATGCCAAGGGCCGCTGAAATGGAAGTAGACGAGTGACCTACTCCAAATGCGTCATGCTCGCTTTCCGAACGCTTCGGAAAACCCGATAGGCCTTGATAGCTACGGTTTGTATGAAATTGATCTCTTCTACCCGTTAAAATTTTATGGCCGTAAGCTTGGTGACCAACATCCCAAATAATACTATCATTAGGTGAATTGTAAACATAATGCAATGCAACTGTTAATTCAACCACACCCAGAGAGGCCCCAAAATGACCTCCATGCACCGAGACTATATCGATTATAAATTGGCGTAATTCGTCTGAAACTTCTCGCAACTGTATCGGTGAGAGCTTTTTTAGATCCGCAGGCGATTGAATGTTCTTTAATAAGGGACCCGCTGTAGGAACAGACACTAAAGACTCGTTATTCACTGTATGATTGATAGAATCCATGGTTTAACCCAGAAATTAATTCGAGCTAGACTGAACTTTTTGAATTTTTAACTCTGCTTTTTCTAATAAATCAGAGCATTTTTTTGAAAGTTCAACCCCTTTTTGATACAGTTCAATGGACCTTTCAAGAGACACATCATCTTTTTCCAACTCTTGAACTATATGTTCTAACTCTTTTAAAGCTTGTTCAAAGCTTGGCCGTTCCCTTTCTGTGTTATTTTCTACATTCATCTCATGCATAGGTACAAAATACCACCTATTCCTCTAAAGAAAAAACGAGGGATTGCTCCCTCGGTAATTCATTAACTAACTACTCGAAAATTAAAACTCATGCCATAAAAACTATCTAAGATGTTGCTTTATAGTACTTAAGCGAGACGGAGCCCCCAGAGGTCCGGGCTTTTAAAGGTATCCCACCCCCATTCATTGCTCCTTTTATCGCATCTCTAGAAGAGCTCCCGGTAAAATTTCTTAACTCTGTTCGAACCCGGCTCCCCATTAGCTCTAAGTCATATCCAAGATTCTCTGGGACTTCAACCGTAACATTCCCCCCAGAAGTTGAAACTTCTATGTACTCAATAGGATTTATTAAAAGTACTTCTATGCTTCCTCCCGAAGTTTTGGCCTCTAAACTTCCTGATATTTCCTGAAGATTTAATGAGCCGCCACTGGTTCTGGCTTTTAGTCCTTGAGTGACCTTTTTAGCACGTATTGAACCACCGCTAGTAGCTACTTCAGCTTGGCCTTCGATATTTTCAAGTCGTATTGCCCCGCCAGAAGTTCGCATTTCAACATTTCCTTGGATATTATTGGCGTCCATGCTACCGCCTGATGTACGAGCATACTGGTTTCCAGATAAGTTTTCAATACTGACCGAACCTCCTGAAGTTCTGGCATTGAGCTCTGTATTAACCGGCGTTTCAATTTCGAAAGCAATCCTCACGTTATTACCGCCTCGCAACCACCCCATATTACTTTCTTTTTCAGCTTTGGCCACTATTTTGCCCTGAATTTCTTCTATGGTTATAGACCAGTTATCTAAATTTGCATTTGAGGATCTCCTTCCACTCACGTAAGCAATTGCGTTTACGGTAACCTTAGTCGTACTTTTCCCAATCACTTCGATTCGTCCACCACTCGTAGACACTTCCACCTCGGCATAATCACCCACAGTAAATTCTTGTGAAGCAACCGGTGATTGAGCAAAAGCTAGATGCGAAAAGCTCACAAAAAATAGGCCTAATACAAGGGGGGGAAATGTGCTTGATCGTTCTAATTGTATCAGATTTTTGGGGTTGGAGATGCATAATCTTGGTGTTTATAGGGTTTCTTTGAAGTCTTTTGGTAGTAACTTTTTAACCTTTTTTGCTATGCTGTTACTTAACCATTTCGTTCTTAATCATTCTTTGACTTATTCTTGTGTTTATAAGCGTTTATCAAAGCTTTGACTCCTCGAAACTGCTTTAACTGGAAGCTTAGGTACTAAACTTGCCTAAATAGACACCCATTATTTAAAGCTAATAAGTAAACACATGATAGAGTACGGAATGAATAGAAAAAGGTTACAGTTAGATGGATAATTTGAACTAAACTCGTACCTTTGCTCATCCTATCTCTGTTAGTGCTTAGGATCAATTGATAAGTTTTCCTTCATTCCTCATCGATAACAATTAATTAGACGTTAAAAAGCCTTACTTATCTTTATGAAATTACCGTTTGTTTTCGCTAAGCGATTTGTTGCTGGCGAAGATTTCTCATCAAGCGTACCCGCTGCTAAACAACTTAATCAAACCCATCATCAGCTTACCCTTGATTTGCTTGGAGAAAATGTAACGTCTCGTTCACAAGCTGACCACAACATAAAGGCCTATATTGACGTACTCAAAGGAATTGAGCAACACAAATTATTGAGTGGAATCTCTATCAAGTTAACCATGCTTGGATTAAATATTGATGTGGAGTATTGTGCAGATAATCTGTTTACTCTAATAGAACATGCGCGATCACAAAATCAATTTGTTCGAATTGATATGGAGGGCAGTGCTTATACCGAACTTACCTTGGATTTGTTCAAACGAGCTCATGCCGAATACGGAGCTCAACATGTAGGCACCGTAATTCAAGCGATGCTGCATAGAAGTAAGGAGGATATTGCTGAATTAGCCGATTTAGGGGCAGACGTTCGGCTAGTAAAAGGAGCGTATAAAGAATCTAGATCAAAAGCCTTTCAGCAAATGTCCGATATTCGAGAGGCCTTTAATGCGTATGCAGAAGTGCTCATTAATAACACTTCTTTTTCACGATTTGGCACCCACGATGACCAGCTTATTCGTGCGGTTAGATCCTATTTAGCAGACTATGATATCCCCTATTCTAGAGTTGAATTTCAAATGCTTTACGGGTTGCGAGAACAAGGGTTAATGGACCTGAACCGGCTTGGATATCCTACTCGAGTTTACGTGCCCTTTGGTACGGATTGGTTTCCTTATTTTAGCAGAAGATTAGCCGAGAGAAAAGAAAATATTTGGTTTGTTATTAGTACTTTATTTAAGCGTTAACAATAAAGCTAGTAATACAGCGCAGTTTCACTAAGGTGGGATTTTGTTCAAACTAGTCGGTTTCCTGTTGTTTTATCCGAAGTTCCTGTAGATTAATGGTAGTATATTAATAGTATTGACGTAAACCAGATGTACTGATTTGACCCTTAAACAACAAAACCTCCTACCTTATGCCAGACTCTGCTCCTTTCCGTGCTTGGGATGAATACTCCAAATATAGCCCTGATGAGATGCGAGCACGGTCTAATGATTTTTATAAATTTGTAAAAAAAAGACGGAGCGTTCGGGCTTTTTCGTCGGAAAAAGTCCCGTTGGAAGTACTCGATGCGTGTATAAAAAGTGCAGGAACTGCTCCTAACGGGGCGAATAAACAACCGTGGCACTTTGTAGTGGTTACCGATTCTCAGGTCAAAAAAAAGCTCCGGATTGCGGCTGAAAAAGAAGAACATTTTTTTTATAATAGCCGAGCTACTCAGGAGTGGTTACAAGATCTAGAAGCCTTTCAAACTACCGAGGAGAAGCCATTTCTAGAGGAAGCGCCTGCACTCATTGCTGTTTTTAGCGCGAGTTATGCCAATAAAGATGGTGGCGCTAAAGAAAAGCATTATTACGTGAAAGAATCGGTTGGAATTGCCACCGGTATTCTTATCACTGCCTTGCATAATGCGGGACTCGCCACCCTAACACACACACCTAGCCCAATGGGTTTTTTGAATGAAGTTCTTAACAGACCTTCCAATGAAAAGGCGTTTTTATTATTGGTTTGTGGGTTTCCCAAGGAAGGGGTAAAAGTGCCGGACATTCAAAAAAAATCCTTAGATGAAATTAGAACCATTATCTAGAAATATAGTGGTTTGCCTGAGATTCGTTGCGACGGCCAACGGGCACACATCAACCATTTAAATCTGTACATAATACATGCGTATGAAAGAGAATAGCACCATCACCATACGAACATGGCGCCGGGAATTGAGTGAGTGGGGATTCATTATTGCTATTGGGCTTATTTTGTATATCGGGGGGTGGCATACCGAGGTGATTGGATATGCACAACGCATACTACTAAGTACGCATCTCATTCAACCCAAAATAACCGATGCTGATATCCAAAATTATGGCGATTTAGCCGCCAATTTTGAACTGGCCGACTATAATTTCTATTTAAGTGATGAGCATGGCGCGCCTGTATCGTTGGCCGATTTTAAAGGTAAAACTATATTCATGAACTACTGGGCTACTTGGTGTCCACCTTGCATAGCCGAAATGCCCAATATTCAGTCGCTATATGAGGATATGACTCGACCCGTGGAAACCAAAGAACCGGTCATTTTCATGATGGTTTCACTGGACGAAGACCCTGAGAAGGCGCTGGCTTTTATTGAGCAAAAAAGATACCGCATGCCGGTTTACTTTCCGCGCTCCCGAAAACCTCTTATTTATGATACCTCCGTCGTACCAACGACCTATGTAATTAATAGTGATGGATACATTATCATGAAAAAAAGAGGAATGGCGCAATATAACACGCAACACTTCAAAGACTTTTTGCGGAATTCCACTGACTATTCAATGGACACAGAAAGCCTATTGGACGAAAATGCAGTACATTAATGCAATTGTTACAGGACATAAAAGAGACGCCATGGGTGTACGATCATTCTGAACCAAAAGCTCGTTTTACGCTAGGCAAAGTAGGAAGTCGCCCTTTTGTTTGTTTTGGGATAAATCCAAGCACGGCCACTCCAAAGCGATTAGACCCAACCGTAGCCTCGGTTGCACGATTTGCTGATGAAAACGGGTATGATGGCTGGTTGATGTTGAACTTATACCCTCAAAGAGCCACTAATCCTGATAAAATGCATAAAAGATATCAACCGGTACTTCATCAAGAAAATGTACACTGGATTCGGCATTATTTGCACGAATTTAGTCAAGAATCACGGGTTCATGTATGGTGTGCCTGGGGGGCCTTAATAGAAAAACGCCCTTATTTACTTCACTGTTTATCGGATATTCACGATGCAATTAAGGATTTGAACCTTCATTTTTATACTAGAGGGGCTCATTCAAAAGATGGCCATCCACATCATCCATTGTACCTTCGTAAGGATGCGCCATTGGAGAATTTTGCCTTAAGTCACTATCTACAAAAAGCCTTGAACCGTTAAGTATACTTGTAGCTTCAACCCTAGTACACTTTGGTACAATGGCTGTTTTAGCTGTTGCTAAGATAAAGGCTTCATACGAGATAATGATAGGGCCTGAAGCATCCATTTTGGTAATGATTTTTCGGGATCTCTCTTAGTCATATCCACAAAAAGGCCAAACTTTTTTGCGATTGGAACCTTATGAGTTTCAACAAACTCAATTAGCGTCCCATCTGGATCTTCAATGTAGGTAAATCGACCCGCTGCTTCTCCCATATCAAAACTACTCGCACTATCTACAGTAAAGGGATATCCTTTTGATTCACATTCCTCTTTAAGTGCGTCCATTCCTTGTACGTCGAAACAAAGGTGAATAAATCCTGGATCTCCCCAATATCGGTTATGGAACAATTTTTTGGGGGGGCTTAGTTTGGCCTCGGTATCGATGCGTTGAACCAACTCAATTTCAGTTGGTCCAAAAAGTGCACTGAATCCCCCTTTTCTGGGCTGTGAGTGTCGGACTAAGCAGCGCCGATAGGAAACATCTGCCCCATTAAGCCCTTCAAAATCATCGCAAATCCCTTCTTCATCATAGATAACAGTATCGTACCCAAGAATATCTCGATACAAAGTTAGGGATCGATCTATATCCGTCGAGCCAATTAGCGCACCAGCTACCCCTCCTGTAAGCATTTGTTCTTTTTTCCTGAAAAAAGATTGCCCCTGAATAACCTGAAAAAGATTCCCATGAAGATCTTTAACAAAAAAATGTGGTTCTCCCATGGGATTGTTACACAGAGAGCTGACCACGTTTAGGCCGTTCATATTGAACTCTTCATAGCTCTTTTGAACATCCACACTTTTAATTTTTGCGGCGTTAATACCAAGATCGCCTAAGTTAACTTCTCCTTCCATCGCAGTAGGTTTTCGAGAGGTGTATTGCCATATTTCAAAACCCCCTCCACCACGCATACTTAAACTTAGAATGGCACGACGATCATGAGGCTTACCTCCTGTGTAAGGTAGCATAAGTTCGGCTGTCGCCTCATCATCAAATACCATGATATCCATTCCAAAATGGCGACGATACCATTCCGCTGTTTGTAGCACATCGGTGTTCCCAATACCAATTTGTTGTATACCAGATATTACTTTAGGGCGATTCATAGCTAGTTATAGATATAATTTATGTGTGCTTTGATTTTTATTTACTTAAGATAAATCATTTTTGTGTTAAGCTCTTTTCGGTCTGGAAAGCTTGGTAAAAGGTATTGCGATTTCGATACCCGCTCATCAACAAAACCTGATCTATTTGTACGTCTTGTTCAAGCATAATTTTTTGGGATGCATGAATAGGAATACGGGTAAAAATACTGTTGCAATAAAATACTTTCCCAACCCCAATAAAACAATACTTTAGCTAAGACCAATAGTGAGCGCTTATTTTGTTAAGAGCCGCTACGAATGCAGCTTCAAACAAATATACTATAGATCACCTTAATTCTAAGCAAAACGATCTGCTAATCGGTTAATTAGGTAACCTGACTCATCTAAGGCCTTAGTTGCAAATGATCCAAAAAAATCGGTTACCTGTTCAAACTCTTTAATAAAACCATCTCGGTCGTTGTTTTTTACCATCTCGACTAATAGCACATGATGTTCAAAAAATCTAAGTAATAGGGCTCGCCTTTCTTCATTAGAAAAAACAATATCTGCATATAATTCCGCGCTTTGTGCAAAGATTCTTCCCGTCATCATGAGCTCGGCGCGATAAATGGGAGACGAATAATCCAACATATCATTGGGATTAAGATCATAATGCTTCATAAAGGAGCCGTGCAATAAAGCAATAAAATGTCGCAAGCCTTGAACCAAATGCATTACATGATCGTGTTTTTCGGCCTCTGCCTCAATTAACCTCATACCCCAAAGTTCACATTGTTCTAAAAACCATTTGCTTTGCTCGGCCTGCTGTACCGGACACGCCACCATAAGTTGTTTAGAAAGATTCTGTACATCAGGGCCATGCATTGGATGCAAACCCAAAACAGGACCGGTATGAATGGCTTTCATCTGTTCTATAGGTCGCCGCTTATTTGAGGTGAAATCAGCCAGAATAACCTGTTCTGAAAGCCTTCCCTTTAACCTCTGAATAACTGATTCCGTCACGTGAATTGGAACCGTAATAATAACCATATCGGCTGTCTTTAGCGCTCGATCTAATTCATACCAGTTACTTTTATCTATACTTGTTGTCTTGTGCCCGGTTTGATCTGAAATACGCTTATACAACTTACCCATACCCCCGTCGCCCCCAATATAAATAATGTGTTTAGCCTCTTGGGTAGATCTTGGGAATGCCGCTTCAGATTGACGCTGCCTTGAAGAGCCCATAATTAGGCGTAAAAAATCCTCTGCCCAGGAGGGGTCTATTCCCCTTTCTCGAGCTAATTCCTTAAAGGTAGCCGTCTTTTCCTGTTCTCGTTTAGGAACGAAAACAGGTAACTGATGCGCTAATTTTGTTTCAGTAACTTGTTTTACGATGTGTCCGCGCTCAACCAATAGATCAAGTATTTGCTGATCTATTGAATCTATTTGATCGCGAAAAACTTCTAGATTTTTGTTTTTATGGGGCATACAGTTTCTTCTACTCTAGTTCTAAACTCACGCTATAATACGCCAAGTGTATTTGATTTACCAATCCTTTCGCAATGAATTTATCTTGTGGGACGCTTGTTAAAGAAAAAGGCTTTATCTTTGTTTAATTAGTTTATCACATGTCTGAATTCAAGCTTCACTCCCCTTTTAATCCAACAGGCGACCAGCCTCAGGCAATCAAAGAATTGACTGAGGGAATTCTTGCAGGCGACCGTTTTCAAACTCTTTTGGGGATTACTGGATCCGGTAAAACACGAACCGTAGCCAGTGTAATTGAACAGGTTCAACGACCTACCTTAGTCATGAGCCACAACAAAACTTTGGCCGCGCAGCTATTTCGCGAACTAAGTGATTTTTTTCCCGAGAGCAGGGTCGAGTTTTTTATTTCCTATTATGATTACTATCAACCCGAGGCATACATCTCTTCGCAAGATAAGTTCATCGAAAAAGATTTATCTATAAACGAAGAAATCCAGCGCCTTAGGTTGCGCGCCACCAGCTCATTACTGTCCGGACGCCGCGATGTCATAATCGTTTCCTCAGTGAGTTGCATTTATGGCATTGGTTCTCCCTCAGAATATGAAAAACTCATCATCACCTTAACCGTTGGGACAGAAATTCCTCGTAATACCTTGCTCTATGATTTAGTAGATCTCCATTACACCCGAAAGGATAATGATTTTCACCGCGGTGTTTTTAGAGTTCGCGGCGACGTGGTTGATGTGTTTCCCGCTTATTCTGATGAGGGTTTGCGTATTACTTTTTGGGGCGATGAAATTGAACAAATGGCAATTTTTAATGTTGAAACCGGCTCAATAGTGGAGCAAGTGCATGAATTCCGCATTTATCCTGCTTCCCATTACGTTACTTCAAAAGGTCGGCAAGATGAAACTATAGAAGCTATTAGAACTGAGTTAAGCGAGCGAGTCGATGAGCTATTGGGCCTTGATAAGTATCTGGAAGCTAAAAGGCTTGAACAAAGGACTCTGTTTGACTTAGAAATGATCCAAGAAATAGGGTATTGTAGTGGAATTGAAAATTATTCTAGGCATTTAAGCGCACGAAAGCCTGGTGAACGGCCTTATTGTCTCATTGATTATTTCCCGGAAGATTTTTTACTGGTAGTGGATGAAAGCCATCAAACCGTGCCACAAATAAATGCCATGTATGGCGGGGATCGTTCTCGAAAAACAGAATTGGTCGAACATGGTTTCCGATTACCCTCGGCGTTGGATAACCGGCCCTTAACCTTTCAGGAATGGGAGGGAATGATTAATCAAGCCATTTTTGTGAGTGCTACCCCCTCTGATTATGAACTGGTAAAGAGCGAGGGTATATTTATTGAACAAATTATCCGGCCTACTGGTTTAATGGAGCCTGTTTTAGAGGTAAGGCCGCTTGGAAATCAAGTAGACGATCTTTTAGAAGAAATTCATCTGCGTGTTGCAAAAAAAGAACGCGTCTTGATTATCACTCTAACTAAAAGACTTTCTGAAGAACTGAGCGCCTATTTGAAAGAAATAGGCATTAACGCCGCTTACATGCATAGTGAACTTGATGCTCTTGAACGAATAGAGGTTTTATACAAGTTTCGTAGAGGTGATTTTGATGTACTGGTGGGAATAAACCTTTTAAGAGAAGGTATTGATATTCCAGAATTAAGCTTAGTGGCTATCATGGACGCTGATAAAGAAGGCTTTTTGCGTTCTGAAACCTCTCTATTTCAAATTGTCGGGAGGGCTGCGAGAAATGAAGATGGTAAAGCCATCATGTATGCTGATAAAATAACCGAAAGCATGCGAAAAGTAATTGAAGAAACAGATCGTCGCCGAGAAATCCAAATGGCTTACAATGAGAAACATGGTATCACTCCAAAAACCATACAAAAAGAGCTTAAACCGCTAGTTGACCCTGCCCTTATTTCCACCCAAAAAGTGGATTTTTCCAAAGAAGCAGAAGCAGCTGCCCAATCCGACTACATGGAGAGTATTAGAGTTGACGATAAAGGACTGTCCTACAAAGCCAATACCGCCATGAATGAAGTTCATTTTGAGTCAAAGAATAAGCTTTTAGACCACTTAAGAATGACTATGCTGCATGCGGCAAAAAATATGGAGTTCGAGGAGGCCGCTAGAATTCGAGATCAAATTGGCAAATTGGAAGAAGAGCTATAGTTTTTTGTAGTAAGTCTAACTAGTCTCTTACTCAGCTTTCCATTGAGATGCGAATACCCCTAGTTTTTTACACAAACAGGACAGTTCCGCTAGCTCATTTTCTTCCAGGCAACTGAAAAGTTTAGAAATTCTTTGTAAATGTCCTGGGAACACCTCTTCAATGAAGCGCTCTCCATCAGCCGTAAGAGTAATGGTGTGTGAGCGTTTATCATTTTGGTCCTTAGTCTTAGTTACCCAACCCTGCTTTTCTAAATTGACGAGAACCAAGGTAATGTTACCGCCCGATTTTAAAATTTTTTCTCCAAGGCTTCGTTGATTCAACGGCCCCAAATGGTATAAGGCCTCTAACACACCAAATTGACTTTCTGTTAATTTATAATCGGCTAAACTTCTCGATAATTGCTGATGTAGGGTATTACTCGCCCTTGTTAACTTTATAAAAGCATTGAGTGTGGCTATTTCGCTAGGGCTTCCTTTATAATGAGTAGGCATGTTAGAACCGGTAGGTTACGGTTACTGGAGCATGATCCGACATATCCCACCTTGATTCAATTTCTGCCTCTAAGATTCTTTGAACCATCGTCTCCGTCACCATATGATAATCTATCCTCCACCCTTTATTTCTGGCTTTGGACCCCGCCCTATAACTCCACCAGGAGTAGGTATCTCTAAGAGATGGGTGTATTTCCCGGAAAGCGTCTGCATAACCTTTTGATAAAAGTTGTGTCACCCATGAACGCTCTTCTGGTAAAAAACCTGACGTATTATGCTGTTTGTCTGGATTATGAATATCAATATTCAAGTGACAGATATTAAAATCACCCGTGATTATCGTCGGTTTCCCGTCCTCTTTAAGAGCCATGGCAAAATCCATAAAATAACTTAAGAACTCCATTTTCATATCTTGTCGTACATCGCCTATCGTTCCACTTGGGAAATAAGAGGAAACCAATCTAAACTCATCATATTCTGCTGTCAACACCCTACCCTCCTCGTCAATCCAATCGACCCCTATGCCATAGTGTATAGTATTGGCCGGTGAATTGCTAAATATGGAAACTCCCGAATAGCCTTTTTTTTGCGCTATTTGGTGATATTGAACATAATTCAGCTCAGCTAATTCTTTTGGCATGTCCTTTTCACTTGAGCGCATTTCTTGAAAACAAATAAGATCTGGAGCGGTCTCATTTATCCAGCTGAGTAGCCCTTTTTTAGTGGCTGCGCGTATTCCATTCACATTATATGAGGCTATTTTGAGGTCTGCCATTTTAATCGCTTTTTAGCAGGGCAAATTTTCTCTTACCTACTTTCAACACCTGCTTATTCCCTTCCTGGGCTATAAAACTATAGTTAACATCCATGATTTTTACATCATCCAGACTAACTCCACCTTGCTTTATTAGTCGTTTTGCCTCACCATTACTTGGGGAAAATTTTAGAGCTGATATGATTTCGAGAATTCGGTATTCTTTTCCGCCTTTTAGCATATACTCTCGAGCGTCTTCTGGGACCTTCTTTTGAATGACGGTTGTTTCAAAATAGTGCCTGGCCCCTATCGCTGCTTCTTTACCGTGATACATCTCTACTAGAGTGAACGCTAAATCATGTTTGGCAGTCCTTGGGTCAACTTCAATCTTCTGTTGTACGGCTGGTAAATCTTCGTTGGGTATATCCGTAGTTAACTCAACGTAAGTGTAGATAAGGTTATCCGGAATAGATAGGGCTTTCCCATACATATCGTTGGGGTGTTCAATAATGCCAATATAGTTATCGTATGATTTAGACATCTTTGCGGTACCGTCTGTGCCAACAAGTAATGGCATCAATAAACAGACTTGAGGGTTTAAGCCGCGTTCTTTTTGTAAATTTCGACCGACCAATAAATTGAATTTTTGGTCCGTGCCACCTAGTTCTATGTCGTTTTCTAAGTGAACAGAATCTTGGCCTTGAGCTAGTGGGTATAAAAACTCGTGAAGTGAAATCGGCTCATTGTTTGAAAATCTATTTGAGAAATCGTCCCGCTCAATCATTCGAGCAACGGTCATTTTTGAACTAAGATGGATTACATCCATAAAAGACATCGATCCTAACCAATCTAAATTATTCACTATTTGTAGCCGATTGGTATCCAATATTTTTTTTGCTTGATCAATATAACTTTGAGCGTTTAACGCTACCTCTTCTTTTGTAAGTGGTGGTCTAGTTGTATTTTGCCCTGTTGGATCTCCTATCATTGCTGTAAAACCACCAATAATTAAAATGGCTTCATGACCTAAATCTTGAAATTGACGTAGCTTGCGCAAAATTACGGAATGTCCTAAATGTAGATCTGACCTTGTTGGATCTACTCCGAGCTTTACTTTTAAGGGTATAGATGTTTCAATCGATTTGCTTAGTTTTTCTTTTAACTCTTCGACTGGAAGAATGTCAACTGTACCTCGTTTGATTAGTGCTAATTGTTGCTCAACTGGTAAAACGCTCATTGTACGGATTAAGGATTAATCACCGGTAATTTATCCACCGGGTTATAGTTTTCTAATGTTTTACTAATAGTGTCTGTAAAATTTTCAGCCCCTGGATAGGCTGCTGTTATTATATTGAAGCTGGCCGGAGCCGCTTGAATTACGTATGGATATAATATAGATTGCTTCCTTAGTTCTTCCCTTGGTATCTGAAATCCAACTAACAATAATAAGATAGCACTGATAAAAACAGAACCTTTTAGGATTCCAAATAATGAACCTAAAAATCTATTTACAGTGCCTAGCTTGACCGCATCTAACCACTCTCGCGTCCAATATGCTATCAATGAAACCAATGATAAGACTATAATGAATAATAGAGCGCCTGCTAGAAAGGGAATAAAACTCTGAGCGCCATCTTCAAATAATGCGGCCACATAGGTTGCTGCAATATCCATATAGTTAAACGTTATATAAACCGCCAATACTAAACCAACGATGTTCAGTATTTCTTTAACTATGCCATTAACTGCGCCTTTATAAGCTAAATAAAGTAGGGGTAAGCCTATAAATATATCTACTATATATTCCATACAAACTCCATTAATTAACGATAGGTGTTAATTCTCTAATCTCTGCCTTACTAGCTTGTTAACCAAAGAGCCGTCAGCCTTACCATTGAGTTTGCCCATTATTGGTCCCATTACTTTGCCAATATCTTGCATACTGGCGGCGCCAACTTTATTTATTTGGCTATCAATAAGCTCAATTATTTCATCTTCTGACATAGGCGCAGGTAAATAGGACTCTATTATTTCTAATTCTATTTTTTCTACTTCTACTAAATCCAATCGATTTCCAGCGGTGTATTGATCTATCGATTCTTTACGTTGCTTGGCTGCTTTTGTTAGGACCGCAAGTGCATCTTCATTCGAAAGCTCTGCTTTACCACCTAAACGTTGTTCAATTTCTTTCTCAAGTAATTTAGCCTTTAAGCTTCTAAGCACTTGTAAGCGCTTCGAATCTTTTGTTTTCATCGCTGTAATTAGATCGGCTAATATGGTCTCTTTAACGTTCATCGATTACTTGAATTTAACATTGTTTGATTTGGCTGCCTGTCAACTATCGTATCTCGCTAAAAATAGGCAAAAAAAAAGGTTATACAATCAAATGCATAACCTTTTTAATAATGTCGGAGAAACAGGATTAAGATTTATTCTTAGACAAAAATTCTGCCACATTTTCTTGGTCTATCATAGCCTCTTTGTAGCTATATTTTCCATTACCATTTTTGGTAGAAACAACTACCTTTGCCATTTTACGAGCAGAGGCTTTTTGTTGTAGTGCTTCTGAACCGAATACTTGCTTCTTTGCCATGGTTCTATATTATTTAATTTCTTTGTGAAGGGTATGCTTGCGAAGAACAGGATTATACTTCTTCATTTCCATACGCTCAGTTTGGGTTCTTCTATTTTTTGTAGTGACGTATCGAGAACTCCCTGGCTTCTCTGTACACTCTAAAATAACTTGTACTCTATTACCTTTTGCCATCTTTTATATCTTTTTAAGTAAGGTTCCTCTTCGACGTGCATCTTTTAATACAGCCGAAATACCTTTTTTGTTGATGGTGCGGAGGGTCTTTGCGGACACTTTTAAAGTAACCCATCGATCTTCTTCTGGAAGATAAAAGCTCCGTTTCTGTAAATTTAAATGAAAGCGATGTTTTGTTTTATTGTTCGCCTTTGACGAGCGATAACCGTTCATTGCTTTTCTTCCTGTAATATCGTCTCTTCGCGACATGTTTTTAGGTCTAGAATTTTTTGAAATAGACATCAAAGATAGAATTATAAAATTCAAAAAACAACGACTTTTAAGGTAAAAACACACAAGTATAGCAGTTTTCCACACTTTCACATGGTTATCAACACTAATTTTCTTTCGCTTCAAGCCTCAAATTTGACCCCTACGCTCACATCTCTGATATTTTCAGCAATAACCCTGACTTTTTTTGTTTTTGGCTCTATAAACGCTATTTTGATTGGTTATTACGATCATCTTACAACGCGACCTTAATAAATATATGGCTACAACTAACAAAAACGACTATAAAGCGTCGAATATACAGGTTTTAGAAGGTTTAGAAGCAGTTCGAAAGAGGCCTGCCATGTATATTGGAGATACCGGGCAACGAGGTTTACACCATCTTATTAATGAGGTAGTAGATAATTCCATTGATGAAGCACTTGCTGGGCATTGTGATTATATCACAGTGGCCATAAAAAAAGATGGCTCCATGGAAATTACGGATAACGGTCGAGGAATTCCTGTTGATATGCATCCAAAACTTAGTCTGCCTGCCGTAGAGGTTGTTTTAACCAAGCTTCACGCCGGTGGTAAGTTTGATAAAGACACCTACAAAGTATCCGGCGGACTTCATGGGGTTGGTGTTAGCTGTGTTAATGCTTTATCCACCTGGTTCAATGCAGAGATTCACCGCGATGGTGTAATCCATAAAATGGGTTTTGAAAAAGGGATTACGCATACCCCTTTAGTTAATCAAGGCAAAACGGATAAAACAGGAACCATCATCACCTTTCTACCCGATCCGTCTATTTTTACCCAAACCACTGAATTTAAATTCAACATCATTGCCGACCGGATGAGAGAGCTTGCCTTCCTTAATCCAGAAGTAACCATTGAACTGATTGATGAAAGAGAAGACGATCCTGAGTTAGGCAAGGCCATTTATCATTATGAGGGCGGTTTAAAGAATTTTGTAAGTTATCTAGACGAAAGCAGAGAAGGAATTACGCCCGAACCTATACATATTAGTGGAGAGGTGGAGGGTGTGCCTGTTGACCTAGCTATTCAATATAATACCTCCTATTCCGAAAATGTTCACTCTTATGTGAATAATATTAATACCCGTGAAGGCGGGACCCACGTCTCTGGCTTTCGAAGAGCGCTAACTAGATCATTAAAAAGCTATGCGGAAAAGAATAACATCATTAAATCTGGAAGCAAAGTTGCTATTTCTGGGGAAGATTTTCGAGAAGGCCTCACGGCAGTATTAAGTGTCAAAGTAGCAGAGCCACAGTTTGAGGGTCAAACTAAAACAAAGCTTGGAAACTCAGAAGTTCAAAGTGCCGTTGAAGTAACCGTATATGATCAGTTAAATGAATATTTGGAGCAAAACCCAAAGATTGCAAAAAAAGTACTTGAGAAAGTTGTACTGGCTGCAGAGGCTAGAGAGGCCGCTCGTAAAGCGAGGCAGTTAGTGCAGCGCAAAAGTGTAATGAGCGGGGGTGGGCTACCTGGTAAACTAGCCGATTGTTCCATTAAAGACCCTGAACACAGTGAAATTTATCTGGTTGAGGGTGATTCTGCGGGGGGGTCTGCCAAAATGGGGCGTAACCGTAGCTTTCAGGCCATTCTGCCATTACGGGGGAAAATATTAAACGTCGAAAAAGCAAAAATTAACAAAATTCTTGAGAACCGAGAAATTCAAGCTATGGTAACCGCTCTTGGCGCAGGGCTTGGTTATTCGGAAGAAGAGTTTGATCTCGACAAATTGCGGTATCACAAAATCATCATCATGACCGATGCTGATGTTGATGGTTCTCATATTAGAACCTTACTTCTTACATTTTTCTACAGGTATATGAGGCTTATTGTAGAATTGGGGCATGTATATATTGCCACCCCACCACTGTATCGAATTACAGCTGGTAAAAACATCGATTACGCCTGGGATGACGAGACACGAGATAAACTCATTAAAGAGTTAAAGAAATCTAAGAGAAAATTTGATGTATCTCGCTACAAGGGACTTGGGGAGATGAACCCTGACCAGTTATGGGAAACAACCATGGACCCTGAAACACGAACTTTACAGCTAGTAACTATTGAGAACGCTGCTGGAGCGGATAAAATGTTTTCGACATTAATGGGTGACGATGTTACCCCCCGTCGTGAATTCATCGAGCGTAATGCTAAATACGCAAATCTCGATATCTAACACTGCGACAAAGTAGACGCACTTGCTAACTAATTTACATCTATAATATATTTCTGGAATGGCTAGAGAAAAAATAATTCCCATAACAATTGAAGATGAAATGCAATCGTCCTACATCGATTATTCGATGTCAGTTATTGTTTCCAGGGCACTGCCTGATGTGCGGGACGGGTTAAAACCTGTACATAGACGCGCCCTTTTCGGGATGAATGATCTTGGCATGCTTCATAATCGAGGGTATAAAAAAAGTGCTCGTATTGTAGGGGAAGTCTTGGGTAAGTATCACCCACATGGTGACTCTGCTGTTTACGACTCTATTGTTCGAATGGTCCAGGATTTCTCGTTACGATATCCCTTGGTCGATGGTCAGGGTAATTTTGGTTCTGTTGACGGTGATTCTGCCGCGGCTATGCGTTATACGGAAGTGCGCATGGATCGTATTGCAGAAGAACTTTTGACTGACATCAACAAGAACACGGTAGATTATCAAACTAACTTTGATGATACCCTTCTTGAACCAACAGTATTACCTGGCGCACTACCTAATTTGTTAATTAATGGCGCCTCTGGTATCGCGGTTGGTATGGCCACTAACATGGCTCCGCATAACTTAACAGAGGTCATTAACGGTATTCAAGCGTTTATCGATAATCAAGAGATCGAAGTTAAAGAACTCATGAAACACATTACCGCACCAGATTTTCCTACTGGGGGTATCATATATGGATATGAAGGTGTTAAAGACGCCTATGAAACCGGACGAGGTAAAGTAACACTCCGGGCTCGGGCCAATACTGAAGAGCTGAGGGGTGGTCGAGAACAAATAGTTATCACCGAGATACCATACCAGGTAAATAAAAGTACTCTAATTGAAAAAATCGCCGAGCTAGTTCACGCGGAAAAAATCACTGAAATATCTGAAGTGCGGGACGAAAGTGATCGCGAGGGTATGCGTGTTGTTATAATACTCAAGCGCTCAGCAAACGCTGGGGTAGTATTAAATCAACTTTACAAATACACCCAAATGCAAACAACCTTCGGTATCATAAACCTGGCGTTAGTGCAGGGAAGACCAAGGGTGATGGATATTAAAGAGTTGATTCGTCACTACGTAGAGCACCGAGTTGAAATTATCATACGGCGCACTATATATGATCTTGAAGCTGCAGAGTCAAGGGCGCATATACTTGAAGGTTTAAAAATAGCACTTGATAACCTAGATGAGGTTATCAAAATTATTCGCGCCTCTAAGAGTCCTCAAATAGCCAATGTAGAACTAAGGAAAAACTTTGCCTTAACGGATATCCAAGCCAAAGCCATTCTTGAAATGCGACTTCAAAAGTTAACCGGACTGGAGCGAGAACGGATTGATGGAGAGTATAACGGTATTGTTGAAAAAATCGCCGAATACCGTGTAATTCTATCGGCCCGGACAGAACAATATTCTATCATTAAAACAGAACTAGATGATCTTCTAGAGCGCTACGGTGACGAGCGACGTACACAAATAGTCTACTCTGCTGAAGATTTTAGTGTTGAAGATATGATTGCAGACGAAGATGTTGTTGTGACTATATCGAACAAAGGTTTCATCAAGAGAATGCCACTGAGTGGTTATAGAAGGCAGCGACGCGGGGGCAAGGGCATGAAAGGCACCACCACACGCGAGGAAGAGTATGTAGAGCATTTATTTGTAGCTACTAATCATAATTACATACTATTCTTTAGTGAAAGCGGTAAGTGTTACTGGCTAAAGGTGTACGAAATACCAGAAGGCGGCCGATTAGCACGGGGCCGAGCAATAGTTAACCTGATTGAAATTAACAAAGATGATGCCATTAAAGCGTTCGTTCCTGTAAAATCACTAGATGATCCAGAATACCTAAACGGCAAGTCCATTGTAATGTGCTCTGTCAATGGTCAAATCAAAAAAACCTCTTTGGAGGCTTACAGCAGGCCTAGAAGAGATGGTATTATTGCCATAAATATTAAAGATGATGATAGTTTATTAGCGGCTGAGCTAACCGACGGAGACTCTAATATTATTTTAGCAAATAGTAACGGTAGGGCCATCCGTTTCCATGAAACCGATGTCCGACAGATGGGCCGTAACACGTCCGGAGTAAGAGGAATGACTCTCGGTAAAGATGATGCTATTGTAGACATGGTTATCATAAAAAATACCCATGAAGCTACCGTACTAGCTATCTCTGAAAATGGTTTTGGTAAGCGCTCATTAGTAGATGACTATCGAGAACAAAGTCGTGGCGGTAAGGGGGTCATAACCCTTAAGACTACCCCTAAAACTGGCGGTCTAATAGCCTTAAAAGAAGTTTCTGACCAAGATGACTTAATGATAATAACTCAGCGCGGTAAAGTGATCCGAATGAACTGTGGTAGCATTCGAACTATGGGCCGAAATACACAGGGTGTACGTATTATGAGGCTAGACTCTGATGGTTCTATTGCAGCGGTCACCCGAGTTGTCAACGAAGAAGAGGGAGGTGGAGACGCGGACGAAGTGAACGAAACAGAAAGCTGAGAAATAAAATATCTACGCTTCCTCTTTTTGTTCTAGATTATTAATCATAGCCTGAAGTGTTTTTTTCTGCAATGAAATCAATGTTTCAGGCTTGATTATTTTTACAGAAGTACCAAACTGTAAAAGCCACTGATTCAAAAAAGGCATATTATCAAACTCAAAATACAACCTAATTTTTTTAATTTTTTTCTCTTCTAGCTTAATTATTTTAGCCGGCAAAATTGCCCTCATTCTTTCTATCTCAGAATTTTCAACCTCTAATACCACTACCTTTTTATGTTCGTTAAATCGAAAAATTAATGCGTCTACGTTCATTTTTGGTTTTGGCAGCCAATTTTCTTCTAAAATAACCGGTGATACCACCCTATCGAGTATAAAGCTACGAATATCACCTCGTTTGTGTGACCAGCCCACCACGTTCCAATGATCTTGAAAATAAACTAGTAAATAAGGGTCAATCTTTCGGGTTGATCGCTCCCCTGATTTTGTTGTGTACGTGAATTGCATTCTTTTTTTGTCTGCTATAGCTGCGCTTATCAGGTACCAATCCCCGCCTTTCTTTTGATGACTATTGAACCGCAAATAAGGATCCACAATTGTATGCTCTTCCAAAGAAGTCATGAGTGTTTTTAACTCATTCGGTAATACGTTTTTTATTTTTAACTCAACCCCAGTAGCATCCTGAACCATCTGTTGATCGACCTGTGACTTAACAAAATTCAGGCCTACCATTATTGTAGCTAGTTCTTTTGAGTTAAACATAAGGGGTGGCATTTTGTACCCTTCAACCAATCCGTAGCCAGTATAGCGATCATAATTAATGGGGACATTTATTTCTGATAAAGCATTAAAATCTCTAAAAATAGTCCTTCTACTAACCCCAAAAATATCGGCCAAATCTTTGACTGTCTTTTTCCCGCCTGGCCTTTGTAACAACAAAATAAGCTTTAGTCTTCTTTCTGCACTGTTCACGATATACTCCTATTGAACTAAACACATATTAACGGCTAAGGTGGACGATCGCCTTGCCCCGATAAAATGCCGTTTCATCTATTTCATCTAAGCTATAAATAACCGCCCTTACTGGCTGCTTTACTCTTTTTATCTCTTCCACTGCTTCTGCGTGCCCTTTTAAAAAAACAAATTCGTTAGCAAACTCATGCGATATTAAGTCAAGAAGCTGATCAACCTTAAACGCATGCTTAGTAATGCAAATAGTCGCCAAAGACTCCCCCATTGTTCCACGTGAAACACTACCAATGTCCCGATGGGTGATCTTCTCAGCGTTTTTGGCTATAGCATCAACCCCAACAACGCCCAATTTTTGTATCATCTGCTTAACAGCCCAGATTTTTTTTTCTATTTTATCATTCATCACGATACGCTGCCTGGAGTGATCTGTGCGGCAAATTGCTAATGGCATCCCAGGCAGACCCCCGCCCGTACCAACATCAAATATATACGCTGCTTCATTAACTATTGGCACTAACAATAACAACAAAGAGTGCTCAACGTGCTTCACAAGTGTTTCACGTGAAACATCACGACTAACAAGGTTTACTCTTTTATTCCACCACTGTAATTCTTCAATGTAGTTATTTAGTGATGCGAGATTTTTTATATACAGCTTTTTTATCTCAATATAACGCGCGCTATCCACTGGCCGAATCGTAATACACGCCTTATTCATATATTTAAAACCGTTTTAGATAAACCATTAAAACCGATATATCACTAGCAGAGACGCCGCTAATTCTGCTGGCCTGACCTAAGGTCTCCGGTTTTATCTTTTGCATCTTCAACCTTCCCTCAGTAGAGAGGCTTTTTATTCGTTCGTAATCAAGGTTTTCGGGTAGGATAATCTGTTCTTTGTTATCTAGCTCCCTAACCATTTCATGCTCTTTTTGTATATAGCCAGCATATTTTATTTGTATTTCTACCTGCTCTAATACCAGTTTATTATCTGTAATATCATATACTTTAGCACGTAGTGATTCATCTACTTTTAGAAGCTCGTCAATATTGACCTCCGGTCGCGGCAAAACACTATGTGCCTTAACCGGCTGTTTTAATCCAGCTGTGCCCGTTGATAATAGATATTCATTAAGCGATTCAGGCCGTACAGTTTCTTTATAAAGCAGTGACATTAATTCATTAATTTGCTGCCTCTTTTTATTAAAGCGCTCATAGGTTTCACGTGAAACCAATCCTATTTCATGCCCCTTGGGTGTTAACCTAAGATCGGCGTTGTCTTGTCTTAACAATATTCTATGTTCAGCCCTGGAGGTAAACATCCTATAAGGCTCTTCCGTGCCCTTATTAATAAGATCATCTATTAGAACCCCTATATAGGCTTCGGATCGCTGCAAAATAAACT
This sequence comes from uncultured Balneola sp., assembly GCA_902529365.1. GTDB lineage: Bacteria > Bacteroidota > Rhodothermia > Balneolales > Balneolaceae > UBA1275. The sequence continues at coordinate 130,749 of CABZWK010000004.1, read as the reverse complement.
CATCCTTACCACTAACTTTTAATGCCGCGTTTATGCCAGCCATTAGTCCTTGACACGCAGCTTCTTCGTATCCAGTTGTCCCATTTATCTGTCCTGCAAAAAACAATCCATTTATCAGCTTAGTTTCCATGCTTCGTTTAATTTGGTGCGGCGGAAAGTAATCATACTCGATTGCGTAACCAGGGCGAAGCATTACAGCTTTTTCATAGCCTGGTATCGTACGCAGCGCTTGGTATTGTACGTCCTCAGGCAAGGATGTAGAGAAGCCGTTAAGATACATTTCATAGGTATTCCATCCCTCCGGCTCTAAGAATAACTGGTGTCTATCTTTGTCTGCAAAACGATTAATCTTGTCCTCAATAGAAGGGCAGTACCTGGGCCCCGCTGATTTAATTCGACCATTAAACATGGGGCTTCTATCAAATCCTTCTCTAAGCTTTTCATGAACAGCAACATTTGTGTATCCTATCCAACAAGAAAGCTGTTCCTTATCACGAAGTTCGTGGATATCTGTTGAATAGGAGAATGGTGTTGGCTCATCATCGCCATATTGTATTTCTAGCGGGCCATAGTCAACTGACCTTCCATCGATTCTCGGCGGCGTTCCTGTTTTTAGTCTACCTATTGAAAACCCATGACTTTCAAGAGCTGCAGATATTCCAACAGAGGCTCGTTCCCCAGATCGGCCGCCTCCAAAATTCATTTCACCAATATGAATTAAGCCATTCAGAAAAGTTCCACTCGTAAGTACGACCGATTTAGAATTGAAACGTTGACCGGTTTGAGTTACAACGCCCCTAACCTCATTATCCTCGATGATTAAGTCGACAACGTTGTCTTGGCGAAACGTAAGTGTTTGTTTTTTCTCAAGTTCTTCTCGCATATATTGTGCGTATAGCATCCGGTCGCTTTGACAGCGAGGGCTCCACATAGCCGGCCCCTTACTACGATTAAGCATCCTAAACTGAACCGCCGAGCGGTCACTAACAATACCAGAAAGACCACCAAGCGCATCAATTTCCCGTACTAGTTGCCCTTTGGCTACCCCACCCATTGCAGGGTTACAAGACATTTTTGCTATAGCCTCCAAGTTCATTGTAATTAACAAGGTGGTAGCGCCTAATTCAGCAGCAGCACCAGCAGCTTCACTACCAGCATGACCTGCGCCGACAACAATTACATCGTATGTTGGAAATATATCCATCTTTGGATTGACTAAGGTGTTTGTCCGAAAAAAACACAGGATAAAAAAAAGCCCTGTAATCAGGGCTTTTGCGATCCGGAAGGGACTCGAACCCTCGACCTCCTGCGTGACAGGCAGGCGTTCTAACCAACTGAACTACCGGACCTTTTGTAAACCCCTGGAAAACATAAGCTTGTGAGTGTATTATTTTTTTAGTTGTAATCAATTTTGTAATCAAACGGGTGCTTATTAGATATTAGAGATCTATAAATGATTGAATACTTTTCAATATGAATAAAGAACAATTAGGGTCTTCCAAAGGGATACAAAGATACTTACAAGAAGTAGAAGAAACAATACCTAATGATAGTTTTATTATACACAGAAGAGGACAGGGTTATCATTGGCATTTCCAGCGGAAAAGATCATTCAAATAGATTGACCCCATCCCACCACCAATCTTCAAGATCATTTTCTAATCTTTCTTTTAGTTTGTAATCTACTATCCTTTGTTTCTTTCCATTACCATCGGTATAGGTATCAAGGTATTTATACATCACCTTATCTTTCTTTCTGTATTCGGTAATGACATCTTCATATCTACCAAAAGATTTAGTGAGTTCTCTACCAGCCCTCCCGTCTACCATCGGCAATCTAACTCTACCCTCTATATACCAATAACCACTTTTCCCTCTTTGGTATGTTCTAATACCATAACCTGGTTTATATAATAACTCATCGTATTCCTTAAATACCTCAATCTTATTCCTGTAAGAACCAATCTCCATCTGTATTTCTTTTACATCCTTTCTAACCATTGTTATATCCTTCTTTACACCTTGTATTTTCCTTTCTATCGAACGGATCTCCTCTTCATACCCATACACCTCTTCTTTCATTTTACTCACCTTTACACCTCGTTTTTCAATCATACGATGAAGACGAAAAATCCTACCAAATAACCCACGATGATAGATCTTATCGGTCATACCATCAGTTTTTTTAATCACTTGTTTCTTTTGATACATGTGTTGTTTGTATTATTCCTAAATTTGGGGGAATAATAATAAAAACCTATATTTTTTTCCAGTTTACAGAGATTTTAGATAACACATTTAAAAATTATACTATTTTGTATTCTCGTTAAAATATCATACAAAATTAAATAATGAACATTTAGAGGTGTTTTGATTATAAGATATGTGTAGTTTTGAGAGCGACAACAACACTCAATAAAATTTTGGGGGAAATAAATAAGAATGTTTCAAAAAACACCATTACCATGATTAAAAAGATGGTTGGTATACCTAAACAGAATAAACAAGAGTTAATAATATGAATGACGATGAAATCCCCCATTTAGATTGGAGATTAAATAATGAGTGGTATTCTTGGGGGGGTTATGTAGTATACACCGAGCTTGGACTTATTGTTAAAGGATATTGTTGTTGTAATGGGTGTCGGCATTGTCCTTATGAACCTAAACATTCAGGATATAATGAGATAAGAGAAGAAATAAGTGAAGCTTTGGAAAAACAACAAAAGGATTAGGCCTTATCATAGTCCAATTTGGCCAATCTCTCCAAAGTATAAATTATTGATTTTTAATCATGTTACTATTTATAGTTACCCTTTTTATACTCTTTTATAGTAACAAAAACAGGGCTTAATGTTTATTGAGAAGGGGTAGAATGTTACACTCACGGGCATAGGTATAATCGGTAATAAAAAACCCTACTAACTGAACTGAATTGCTAGTAGGGTTATAAAATAACTGACCTAGAGGTGGTCTAATTTAGCTATTTAAAAGAGCCTCGATTGCCTTCGTAATTTCTTCACTCTCTGGTTCAACGCCGGAACGAAATCGGCGCTGTAATTTACCGTCCTTATCTATTAGGAATTTCTCAAAGTTCCATCGAATACCCCCCTCAAAATCTTGATTTGGCTGAGTCGTTAAGTAGTCAAATAAAGGATCTTGATCACTCCCTCGCACAGACACTTTAGAAGACATAGGAAATGTTACGCCGTAGTTTAACGTGCAAAATTGCTTTATGTCTTCTTCTGTTCCCGGCTCTTGTCCCATAAAATTGTTAGCTGGGAATCCGAGGACCACCAAGCCTTTGTCATTATACGCTTCATAAATATTTTGCAATCCCTCATATTGTGGGGTGTAACCACATTTTGAAGCAACATTTACAATTAATAATACCTTTCCTTTGTATGCATCTAGTGGAATTTTGTTTCCGTCAATATCTTCAATTACATAATCGTATAGTGTGTTCTGGTCTGTCCTCATAGTCTCTGTCGGTTGCCCGATATTAAGTGTGATTAAACTGAATAGTAAAAATAGTAGTGTTTTCATGGCTGTGAATAAATTGTTATGCTTAACTTGTCTAAAGCAAAATCAATAAAATTCATTCCTTTAAAATGATATTCTTCCGGTTAATTTTTCAAGCTGCCTTCCTTATTCTCCTGCATTTTGGCCTAGGGCTAAACCTGCAAGCTCAGATGTTTAGCGTTCAAGATGAAGAAAAAAAAGATCGAGTGTTCAGCTCGAGTGTTCATATTGGATATAGCGACGTAACTTTTGAATACACCGGGGACAGCCGGGCCATCACGGGTGATCAATCACTAGAAATGAGTCCTTCTTTATTACATATTCAATATAATACCCCTGGTGTGCGGATTCATCTCATTGGTGGGAATACAATAATTGGAAACGAGAATGAGTCATTGGTTCGCCTAGGGGTAGAATTAGGGGCTCAATCTTACCTGCTTAGAAAAAAACACCTCCAATTTATAATTCCATTTCGGGTCGAAACCGCCATCACGGCGGCAACAAAAGAAGGTTACGGACAGCGTTTTTATCAAACCGCTTTCTCCGGTGGTTTTGGCGGCATTATCGCAATGAGGCCTACTGACTTCTTTTCAATTTACACCGAAGCTACCAAATGGTATGGTTTCAGTAATTCAGCTGGTAATTTTTTTGGCGGTAAAGCCGGTCAGTTTAAAACAAAAACTACCATACATTTTAATCGGCTATTAAGAGGTCGTGGAGTATATTTTTCATACGAGACACTTCAACAAGATTTTAACATTGATGGAATGGATTTTGATTATAGATCTGTCATGTCTTTATTTTCTATTGGGATAGATATACAGTAAATCACTAACTAGGATATGGGATACCGTTTAAAACCAGAGAAATTATTTCTAGAATTAGAACAGCTCTTAGAGCAAAATGGGTATCAAACTCGCAAAGAAAGAGGCGGGTTTGTTGGCTCTGATTGCTTGGTGGAGGGGGATAAGTTAGTAATTGTTAATAAAAATAAACCCATTGAATCACAACTTAAAACGTTGGCTACTGTTCTAGCTCAGATACCGCTAGAAGGTATTTTTGTTAAACCCGTCATTAGAAAAGAGCTACAAAAACTTTGGGATCAGTTACAGCTAAAATCTAACATACAAGAAAAGTGGGGTGATTTAGAGTGAAGTGCACCATCCTGGGTAGCGGAACCTCCATGGGGGTGCCAGCTGCGGGCGGCTTCTACAAAAGAAAGCTTGCTACCGACTCTAGGAATATACGAAGCCGTTGTTCTGCGTGGATTCAACAGGATGATTTTTCTTTGGTAATCGATGTTGGGCCAGAATTTCGCCTTCAAAGCATTTCTGCGGGCATTACTCAAATTGATGCAGTACTCATTACCCATGAACACATGGATCATGTTGCGGGTATAGATGATCTTAGAATGTATAACTATATACAGAAGGATTCGATTCCCCTTTACACAACCCCTTCTGCCATTGAGTCGATAAAAAGCCGTTTTCATTACTTATTTGGGGCGGGACGCTACCCTGGGTCTACCCGTATTCAATTACACGCTATCAATGAGCCAATACAAGTGGGGCCTTTTACCATCACAGCGATTCCGGCGAAACATGGGGAGCTTGACATTATAGGTTTTAAAATAAATGACTTATGCTACTTAACAGACGTAAAAGAGTTACCAGAAGAAAGCAAGACCCTTTTAAAAGATGTCCAGGCCGTAATTTTGAGCGCTCTACGCTGGGAGCCTGAACACCCCACCCATTTGAGTATCCCGGACGCGGTTGATTTGATTTCGGAATTAGGTATTCCTGAGGCCTATTTAATTCACATGAATGGCCAAACTAAGCATGGTCCTTCTAATAAGAAACTACCTGACCATGTAAAATTGGCTTATGATCAGCAAACCATCTATCTCTAAGTAAAGCTTCTTAATTCTTGACTAGCCTTGAGTTGTTCTACCACTTGTTTTACTCCTTGGGCATTGCGAAGATCGCAAATTAGCAACGCCTGGTCTGTTTCCACTACTGCCATGTTTTCTACTCCTACAAGCGCTATCATTTTTTCACATTTGGAGAAAATTAAGTTGTTATTTGAATCAACCATGCAATAATTAAGAGCTTGCAAAGCGTTTGATTCTTTATCTTTTTCAGATAATTCATACACCGCGGACCAACTTCCAACGTCATTCCACCCAAAGTCACCTGGAATAACTTTTACAGACGCCGCTTTTTCCATAATCCCATAATCAATAGATATGGGCTCACATTCCATATAAAAATCTTTTATTGCCCCAGCCTCAAGGTCTGTCCCAAATTCCGGCTTTGCTCGTTCTAGTAAATCATACATCGCCGGAAGATGTGCTTGAATTTCCTGCAGAACCTTAGAAGCTTTCCAAACAAATATTCCGCTATTCCAAAAATAATTTCCTTGTTCTAAAAAATACTCTGCCGTTTTAAGATCGGGCTTCTCTTTAAAGGCCTTGACTTGAAATACTCCCTCATCACCGCCAGTGTTCGACCCCCTTGTATCCGCCTCAATGTAGCCAAAACCTGTTTCAGCAAAGCTGGGCTGTATGCCTAAAGTAACAAGATCTTCTCCTTTTTTTGCAACGTTTACAGCAACCTCAAGAACGTCTAAAAAAGCCTTCGGCATCATAATATGATGGTCGGCCGGCAATACTACCATCACCGCATCTGGATCTTGATGTTCGAGAAGAGCCGCGGTTATAGCCACACAAGGCGCTGTGTTTTTAGCCACTGGTTCACCAATAATATTCTTTGGTAGCGCCAGGGGTAATTGCTCTATTACTATGTTGGTATAGTTATCATTTGTCACCACCATAACTTGTTGATGTGAGATTAAGCCCGATATTCTTTCCGCTGTATTTTGCAACATGGTGCCTCGTCCAAACAGCTGGTGAAATTGTTTTGGGTTGGATTGGGTACTAAATGGCCAAAAACGGGTCCCTGAACCCCCTGCCATAATTACTGCATACACCATGATTTTACTTTGAAAGGTACTACTTTCCCCGACTTATTTCTAAAAAAATCGCTTCGTCGGGGTTCTGGCTGTCCGTGTCAACATCAACCCGGGTTAAACTTATACTAAACTTTGATCCCTTGTTTGGTTCGCTTCTAATTTTAAGCGTTTCTCCATGGGCTTCAATAATGTGTTTAACGATGGCAAGACCCAGGCCTGTGCCTCCCCTCTCTCTTGAGCGGGATTTATCGACTCGAAAGAAGCGCTCTGTAACTCGCGGCAAATCGGCATCATCTATTCCAATGCCAGTATCTTCGATGTTCAGGATCATTTTATCGGCTCTTTTGGTGGGGCTTAATTCAACCCTAACACTTCCTTGAGGCACATTATATTTAATTCCATTCTCTATCAGGTTGATTAATACTTGCCGCAGTTGATTTTTATCGGCCCTAATCCTTAGGTTTCGGTCTATTCGCTCTATAAATAGATTCACCTGCTCTTGTTGTGCTTTATACTGCAAGCTTTCGACCACTTCATTAATAATATCGTAGAGATAAATCTCCTCCATTTCCGACTTTAATTCACCTGTTTCAAGCTTGGAAATTTCCATGAGATCCTTAGTAAGGTAAATGAGCCTGTTTACGTTTCTCATGGCTTTTTGCAAAAACTTTCTATTCACCTTCTCATCTTCCAATGCACCATTCAATAGCGTTTCAACAAAGCCCTGAATAGCAAAGATGGGGGTTTTAAGTTCATGCGAGATATCCCCTATAAATTCCTTCCGATAATTTTCGATTCGGTTCAGTCGTTGGATCTCTAGTTCTACAGTTCGGTTGGAATTAACGAGTTTTTTAATCACATAATCAAGCTCGTCGTTACTAGAGCTGGTCTGGTCATCTATCTCTTCGAACCGTTTTTTTGAGATGTTTTTAGAGATGCGTTCAAGCATCATAAGGCGCTTGTAATCGACTCGGTAATCAATCACAAAGAAAATCAGAAAGCTTAAAAAGATCATTGCCGCGGTAACCACAACGCCTTCGACAGTGCTGCTGCCCAAGTAAACAAAAACCAGCAGCCAAGTGAACGCTCCTATGGGGATGGTGCTGTACAGCGCTTTTCGAAAACCTAATTTATATGTCGGTATACGCTTTTTTTTGCTACTCATTCTTTAAATCGATATCCCACACCTTTCACGGTTTCAATGTAATGGTCGCCTAATTTTTCTCTAATTTTACGCACATGCACATCAACCGTCCGATCCACCACGTAAATATTATCCCCCCACACCTTATTTAGTAGGGTTTGTCGATCGAGTACCTTCCCCTTTCTGCTCGCTAAGAAAAACAAGAGCTCAAATTCTTTCCGGGGGAGCTGAAATTCATTGTCTTCTTGTAACACGATGTAGCGATCTTTATCGATTTGTAAATCGTGTACTTCTAATTTATTCGCTGTTTGCCCAGAATCGTCAAACCGTCTTAGGACCGCCTTAATCCTAGAAACTAACTTAGTTGTGCTAATAGGTTTTGTAATATAGTCATCCCCACCTTTATTCAACCCGTCAATCTCCGTTTTTTCATCACTTCTAGCGGTCAAAAATATGATGGGGGTTTTCTTCAGATCATCGTCTTTTCGCATAATTTCAACAGCCTCAAGGCCGTCCATCTTCGGCATCATTATGTCCAGTAAAATCAAGTCTGGCTTATGCTCTTTAGCTTTGCTTATACCTTCTTCGCCATTTTCAGCTTTGAGAACCTTGAACCCTTCTTTTTTCAGGTTATACTCAATCAAATCAAGTAAATCACGTTCATCATCTACTACTAATATGGTTTGTTTGGACACAGCGGCAGGATTTATTTTAGAGTAATAACTATAATTTAATGGTACCCAACTCTTTTGCAAATTGGAAATAAAGAAATTGTTAAGCAATCGCTAGGATTTTAAGGTTTTCAATGACTGCTTTATTAAATCGGAAAGCTCCACAGCCCGGCCCTTTGTCTGGATTTTGGCAACAACCTCTTCGGCGTCTTTGGCTCGGAAGCCGAGTGAGCATAGCGCCTGAACCGCTTCCATTGCAACATTGTTAAACCCACTCATGCCTCCCCCTTCAACTCCTTCCCCACGGACTGGTGTATCCGCCACCTTTTCACGAAGCTCGAGAATAATTCGTTCTGCTGATTTTTTTCCTATGCCTGGTATTTTTGAAAGTATTACTGCTTGACCATTTATAATAGCGCTCATCAATTCATTAATGGGCATCCCACTTAAGATGGTTACGCCCAGTTTGGGACCAACCCCTTTTACGGTGATTAATTGTTCGAACAGGATTTTTTCTGCTGTACTATTGAATCCAAACAAACGTTGATCATTATCCGTTATATGGTGATAAACCAACAGTCTTACCTTTTCTCCTGTTGCGGGTAACTCTTCTAGAGTAAACTGAGAGCAGCTTAGCCCATAGCCAACGCCATGAACATTAACGACAACGCCTAAACTTTCTCTTTCTTCGAGCACCCCTTCTAAGAAACGTATCATGACTTCACTCTGCTTGGGTGATCCGCAACAAAAGCCGCCCAATCCCCCTTCTTGTTATTCTGGTGAAGTTGTTTTCTTGTTTTTGCTCCTTTTATGTTCATATTGTGGCACCATGCTACCGCCAGCGCATCTGTAGCATCATTGGTTAGTTTTTCGTTTGGTAGTTTTACCATTTTCCCCAACATAAAAGCAACCTGTTCTTTGCTTGCATTCCCGTTGCCAGTAATAGCTTTTTTTACTTCTTTTGGATAATACTCATGTACCTCTCTTCCTTGCTGCTTCATGGCCAAAATAGCAGCCGCCTGAGCGCGCCCAAGCTTTAGCATTGCTTGAGGATCAACCCCATAGATAGGTGTTTCAATAGCGCAACTAGTCGGGTTTATAGAGCTGATTAAGGCGGTGACTTTTTCAAAAATAACGTTCAACCGGTCCGTATGATTTTCGATGTGAGCCAATCGTATAACATCGCAACGAAGGGCCGTCAATTTATCCCGATCCTCTGACAACACCGCATACCCCATCACGCGGGAGCCGGGGTCGATTCCAAGGATTAGGTTTGACATACTAATTAATTTCGGTATACAAGCGGGCTAAATCATCCAATAGTTCTTCTGAAAAGCCCGAGGTAACAAAGCCGCCGTCATGATATAAATTCTGCATGGTCACTTTTCGGGTTAGGTCAGAAAACAAGGTTACACAATAATCTGCGCAATCATCTGCTGATGGGTTTCCAAGTGGAGACAATTTTTCAGCGAAAGTGTACATGCCATCAAAGTTTTTAATACCCGAGCCCGCAGAGGTTTTTGTAGGCGCCTGAGAAACCGTATTTACTCTAATCCCATTTTTTGCTAATCGGCTACCATAGTTCCGCGCAATGCTTTCCAATAGGGCTTTAGCATCGTTCATGTCGGAATACTTACTAAAAATTCGCTGCGCACCAATGTACGATAGCGCAACTACAGAAGCCCCATCATTCAAGCCTCCTTTAGCGTCTATGTGGTGTAAAATCCGGTGTAGTGATATGGCTGATATATCAAGAGACTGCTGAAACCACTTATAATTAAGGTCGGTATATTCTTTTTTCTTTCGAATATTAGGAGACATCCCAATGGCATGTAATACAAAGTCCACTCCGCCGCCAAAATGTTCTTTCACCTGGTCAACAAGCGACTCAATTTCGTCATCGCTGGTAACGTCACACGGGATAATTGGCGCTCCTGTTTCTTCAGAAAGAGCGGTTAATGTGCCTAATCTTAACGCTATAGGTGCATTTGACAGCACAAACTCAGCCCCCTCCCTTTTACACGCAAGAGCAATCCTCCACGCAATACTGCGATCATCAAGCGCCCCAAAAATAATTCCTTTCTTTCCTTTTAACAGCCCGTATCTTTCTTTGCTCATGAATAATAGATTCTATTAATGATTATAGCGATTAAAATACCACTGTTTTGGCTAAAAAAGAACGGCAAAACAAGGACCTATCTTTTTTAATAATTATCCACATTAATGTTGATAAGCCCATTTTAATGCCGTATTTTTGTAGGCTCTAAAACAAACGGAACTACCTGTAAACCATGTTTGAACAATTATCATCCAGCTTAGAAAAAGCTTTTCAGGGTCTGAAAGGCGAGGCGCGCATCACCGAGGTGAACATCGCTGAGACTGTACGTGAGATACGCCGGGCATTATTGGATGCTGATGTCAACTATGAGGTTGCCCGAACGTTTACCTCGGAGGTAAAAGACAAGGTATTGGGATCGGATGTATTGACCAGCATTAATCCTGGCCAGCAATTCACCAAAATTGTGTATGACGAGCTAGTCGAAACATTTGGTGGAAATCCATCTACAATCAATTTTGCCGACACTCCTCCAACCGTCATTCTCATAGCTGGATTACAAGGTTCTGGTAAAACTACCTTTGCGGGTAAATTAGCCAGATACCTTAAGCAGGAGCATAAAAGGAATCCGCTTCTTGCTGCCGCCGATGTTTATCGCCCTGCTGCCGTAAACCAGTTAAAAACACTTGGATCACAAGTGGATGTTCCCGTGTACTCGATTGAGCAAAAAGATGCCGTTCGAGTCGCTAAAGAAGCCGTATCAATGGCCCGTAGTTTAGCTATGGACACTGTTATTATTGATACCGCTGGGCGTTTACACGTGGACGAAGAGATGATGAATGAAGTTGCAGAAATAAAGAGACAAATCAACCCTTCTGAAATTCTATTTGTAGTAGATTCTATGACGGGTCAAGACGCTGTTAACACTGCAAAAGAGTTCAATGAGCGCATTAACTATAATGGAGTAGTACTTACAAAATTAGATGGGGACACCCGTGGGGGAGCTGCGCTCTCTATTAAATCGGTCGTCAACAAACCCATCAAGTTTGTGGGTACGGGTGAAAAGTTAGATGCTTTAAGCCCCTTCTTCCCTGATCGAATGGCCCAAAGAATTTTGGGTATGGGAGATGTTGTATCGTTAGTTGAGCGCGCTCAACGGGAATTTGATGAACAAGAAGCTCAAAAGCTCCAAAAGAAAATACGCTCCGATAAATTCGACTTGGAAGATTTTCTCGATCAAATTCAAAAAGTGAAAAAGATGGGAGACTTAGGTGATCTCGTCAAAATGATCCCCGGCGCCAGCAAAGCAATAGAAGATGCAGAAATCAATGATGATGCTTTTAAGCCCGTTGAATCCATTATCTATTCTATGACGCCGGAGGAGCGGCGGAATCCTGAAATTCTAAATGGATCTCGCCGTAGACGTATTGCTAAGGGTTCCGGTAGAACTGTTAAAGAAATAAATGATCTTATAAAACAGTTCGACCAGATGAAGAAAATGATAAAAAACATGTCAAAAATGGGAAAAACAGGACGCGCGCTTCAGGGACTCAAAAATATGTCTCTAGGGCGGTAACAAGCATTAAACAACAACTCAACTGAGGATAAATCATTGATTAAAATTAGACTACAACGTAAGGGGCGTATACGCCGTCCTATTTATCATATCGTAGTTGCTGACAGCCGTTCACCACGCGATGGTCGAATAATAGAGCAGGTTGGCCGTTATGATGGGGTAACTGAAAAAAAAGAAACCACAATTAACGAAGAGCGCATCAGCTATTGGTTAGACAATGGCGCTAAGCCAACCGATGCGGTTGAAAAAATTCTTCGTCATGAAGGCTTTCTATACAAGCGTCACCTACAAATGTGGGGCAAAAGTGAAGAAGAAATTACTGCAGCACTTGAAGAGTGGAAAGTGGCTCGTGAAGCAAAAGCAAAAACAGAAGTCACTCGAAAAGAACAGGTTCGTGCTACTCTAATTGCTGAAGAGAAAGAAGTAAAGAAGCAAATAGAGCAAAAAGCTAGCACTGCTGCTGCTGAAATGGCACAAGAAGCCGAAAAAGCTGCTGAAACAAAGGTTGCTGAAGCCACCGAAAATGAAGTGTCAGAAGAATCTGCGCCAGAAGTAGAGGTAGAGGCGACGGCTGAAGTAATCACCAAAAAGACTCCTCCTGAAGAAGATGGGGTTGTAACGGAAGAAACAGCAAGTCCTAATGCAGAAGCCGAGACAGAAGAAAAAGCAGAGGAATCAACTGAGTTGGTTTCAGAGGAAGTAGAATCAACGACCGCTGAAGAAGCGACCCCTACTAAACAGCCTGAAGAAACAAGCAGCGAAACAGAAGAGCCATCCGTAAAAAGCTCCGCAGATATGACAGCCAAGGGCGCGATTAATCATATAGCAGCGACCCCTTTAGAAGACCTTGAGGGCTTTGTAGCTGATGGCGAAACGCGTAAAACGGTTTTGGCTGCTTGGGAAGCAAAAAAAGAAGCGTAGTTAACCTTTGAGTTAATCCCATGAGCAACCCAAGCCCTTCTGGATTTATGAGCATTGGTCATATTGACCGCGCCCATGGTCTTCAGGGAGAGGTTAAGGTTGTTTGGGAAATTCCAGACCCCTCTGTTATTCACAATCATGGAAACTTGGTCGTTTTTTTAAAAAATAATAGAGGTGATTTATACCCCTTGAGAGTTCTGTCTATCCGAACTGAAAATAAACGGAACTCCATTTTGTTCTTTGTCACTTTTGATCAAATTGCTAATCGGTCGCAAGCCGAAGCTATCCAACATCATCATTTATTTATTGATACTCATCTATATGATAACTGGACGCATAGTGCTCCAGAAAAAAACAAAAATTATGATGGTTTTATTGCCTTCGACGAAAACGGTGAGTTAATTGGTACCATTATTCCTACCGATATACCAAGCGTTCAACCTTTGGTTCAGGTAGCCACTACTAAAGGGTCTCTACTCATACCCTTAGTTAAGCCCTACCTAGTAGAGATAAATACCACTGAACAAACGATTCAATTCTCGAACGTAGATAACCTCTTAGATTTATGATACGCTTCGATATTATTTCGGCCGTCCCCGCATTATTAAGCGGCCCTTTAGACCACAGCATTGTTAAGCGAGCTAAAGATAAAAGCCTTGTGGATATTCATATTCACGATTTGCGAAGCTTTACAAGTGATAAGCATTTAAAAATAGATGACTATCCGTACGGGGGTGATCCAGGAATGGTGCTAAGTCCCCAACCTATTTTTGATTGTATAAAACACCTTTGTGAGCAGCGCTCGTATGACGAGATAATATTTACAGCGCCAGATGGTATCGCTTTTACACAAAAAGAAGCAAACACCTTAAGCCTTAAAAAAAATATTATCATTCTTTGTGGTCATTACAAAGGAATTGACCAACGAATCCGAGAGCATCTCATAACAAAGGAATATAGCACCGGTGATGTTGTTCTCTCAGGGGGTGAACTGCCCGCAATGATGATTGTCGATGCTATTGTCCGACTGTTACCTGGAGCCATCGGTGACGCGGGTAGTGCGCTTAATGATTCTTTTCAAGATGGGCTGCTTGAAGCGCCGGTCTATACACGGCCTGCCGATTTTAATGGGTGGCATGTTCCAGGTGTTCTTAGATCGGGCGATCCAAAAAAAATAAAAGCGTGGCAAGATGAGCAATCAATTGAAAAGACAAAGTCTAGACGAAAAGATTTATTAAAAGACGACTAAAAAGATTATTAACTTAACAATAGGTTCAAACCTATTATTTAATACCATTGGTACTATTATGGACAAGCTAAAACTAGTTGAACAAAGCCTAATCAATGACGATATGCCAGCTTTCACTGCTGGTGATACCGTTAATGTGCATTATCGTGTACGTGAAGGTGAAAAAGAACGAATTCAGCAGTATGAAGGCGTTGTATTGTCGGAACGCGGTAGCGGACCAAACAAAACTTTCACCGTTCGAAAAATGAGCGGAAGTATTGGTGTCGAGCGTATTTTCCCAATGAACTCTCCTTTTATTGCAAAAATAGAAGTGAAAAAACACGGAAAAGTTAGACGTTCAAAGCTCTTTTATTTACGTGAATTACGAGGTAAAGCTGCTCGTATTAAAGAAAAAGAGTCTAAATAACACCTTTTTTATTCTACTTGGTTTCAACTCGTTTAAGGTTGAAACCTTTCTTTATTAACATTCATAGCTCTCACTCATGAATATTATTTTATTTGGCCCACCAGGAGCAGGAAAGGGTACGCAAGCCAAATATATAGTTAACCACTTCGGTTTAGCCCATTTGTCTACCGGAAATATGTTTCGATCTGCAATACAAAACGAAACTCCTCTCGGAATTAAAGTAAAATCTATATTAGATGCCGGAGAACTTGTTTCTGATGATGTCGTGGTAGGCCTCGTTCAAGAAGAAACTACTAAAGATATTTATCTTGCAGGATGTGTTTTTGATGGTTTTCCGCGCACGGTGTCTCAAGCTAAATCTTTCGATCAAATGTTGGCGAATAAAAATGCCGCTGTTGATGCCCTTATATCGTTAGTGGTTCCTGAGGAGGAACTAATAAATAGAATCCTTTCTCGTGGACAGGGTCGTTCTGACGATACAGTAGAGGGTATTAAAAACAGATTGACTGTTTATAAAAACGAAACAAAACCTGTTTTAAATTATTACGAAAAAAAAGGATTAGTTAAAATTATTGGTGGTACAGGTTCGGTTGAATCTATATTTGAACGAATTAAAAATGTTATTTAGACAAATTCATTTTTTCTAAATCTTTTTATGGGTAATCGAAATAATAATTCAGGGTTATAATTATCAATAATTAACCTCAATTTCTTTACCGTCATTAACCAACCCTTCTATTATAGCTATATATGCTATCCCTCTAGCATAGCCGCGACCTAATACGAGTTGAACTTTTTTCATTCCTAATTACTCTTTTTCCACTAAAATTGTTGCTGGTCCATCATTGGTTAATTCAACCTTCATATCAGCACCAAAACTTCCCGTTTCTATGTTTAATGTAGTTTGTTTACGGGCATATTCTATAAAATAGTTATATAGATTCTCTGCTAATACAGGTTCCGCTGCTTCAATAAAGCTAGGCCTCGTCCCTTTTTTTACAGAACCATATAACGTGAACTGGGATATAATTAATAACTCTCCTTGGATATCTTCTACTGAATTATTCATTTTCCCCTCTTGATCTGAAAAGATACGTAGCTTTGCAATTTTTTGAACAACCCATTCAATCTTTTCAAACGTATCATTATTAGTAAAACCAATAAAAATAACCAAGCCTTTATTAATGGAGCCTTCTTTTAATCCGTTTATGTTAACTTTTGCCTCTGTGACGCGCTGTATTAGAGCTTTCATAGTCTTTTACTTTGTGGATAGGGGTGTGGAAATCTTTCTCATAAGTAATGGATAATTCAAAGTAATTATATTTATCCACTCCTTTCCACACTTTATTTTACTTATCCACTACTTATACCTTTTAAATTTTGTGTTAGTTTTTTATGAAGGTATATATGTACAAAACAGGTACTAAAGTGTACAAGTTTAGTTAAGAGTATTGTGGTTTATAAAAAATACTCATTAAATCATGCTTGATAAGCTTTATTTAATCAAAAGTTCTCCACTTTTTTATTAACAAACTATCCTCATTGATCAACTAAATATATATAAATGTATTATCAACATGTCCACACTGCCTACTATATACTACTATATATATACATTTAATCATTATTAATAAGATCCTGTGGAAAAAAACTGAAAATCCCTTTCTAAGAAGATTTTGAAAGATGCTATATTTAGGAACTGAAAAAAAACTGATTTGAGAAACATGAAAAAAAAGACCTTTACATATAAAGACTCAGGTGTTGATATAAGAGCAGGAGAAGAATTGGTCCATTCGATTAAAGATCTTGTAAAAGATACACATGGGGTTGAGGTTTTGAGTAATATTGGTGGCTTTGGTGGTTTTTTTAAACCAAATTTGACCACATTTAAAAATCCAGTTTTTGTGAGTTCTGTTGATGGTGTAGGAACAAAACTCATAGTAGCATATAAGGCTCAAAAATATGACACGGTTGGTCAAGATCTTGTAAATCATTGTATAAATGATATTGCTGTTTGTGGAGCTACTCCATTATTTTTTCTTGATTACTTTTCAACAGGTAAGTTAGAACAGAAGACCAGTGTAGAAGTAATAAAAGGTTTTACGACAGCTTGTAGGGAAAATAATGTAGCATTAATTGGTGGTGAAACAGCTGAAATGCCTGATATTTACAAACCAGGTGAGTTTGATTTAGCCGGTACTATTGTTGGAATAGTGGATGAAAATGAAATTATTAATGGTGATCAAATAAAAGAAGATTCCATTTTAATCGGTTTTAAAAGTTCCGGTCTACATACCAATGGGTATTCTTTGGCGCGAAATGTATTATTTTCAACCTATAAAATTGATGATTATATAAACGAATTAGGCACCACTCTTTCAGAAGAACTTTTAAAAGTTCATAAATCGTATCTAGGCCTCATTACAGAACTAAAAAAAATTAATAATGTGCAAGGTTTTTCTCACATCACAGGTGGGGGAATAATAGGTAACACAAAAAGAATAATACCAAATGGACTCGGTTTAGATCTTAAATGGGATTCATGGGAACGACCCTTTATTTATTCACTTATTCAAGATTTAGGCAATGTACCTGAAGAAGATATGAGATTAACTTTTAACCTTGGTATTGGTCTTATTGCAATTGTAGATAAAAGTATAGTAAATAAGGTTTTGGAGACAGCTGAAAAGTTTGGTGAAACAGGGTATGAAATAGGTAGAGTTAAAAAGAACCAATAAAAAACCCTGACTTTTCTTCTAATACATCATAATACCAGCCAAATCCTGCTGATAATGTAATATTTGATATATTAAATAGAATGTTCAATTCCCCACCAAAACTAGTTCTAGTGGGATAACCAAAATTAGTTTTATTAGCTAAATCATACATACGGTGGGCAAAAACTTTTAAATAGATAGTTTTTAAAGAACTAGGTACTGTAAAAAAACCTTGATCTGCGTACCAAATAGGTATAATAGTTTCTGTTGAAAAACGTCCTATATAGGAACTCTCTGGAAAAACAGGAGAATAAAAACCAGTACTTCTAATATTGTTTGTACTAAATAATAAATTGTTACTTTGTTTTAAAACTACTGCATTAGCCAGGGTGGATATATTTTTCTTTTTCCATATGGGGAAATACATTTTTTGATCAGCATAAATTGCGTATCTGTTATTTAAACGATAGGTGTATTGAGTATTATTTAAAATAAAACTACACTTTGATGATTGAAATGTTTTTTCATTACACTTTGATGCTTGAAACGTTTTTTGACCACTGATAAAAGTTATAAAACCACTTCTAGGTTGAATATCACGTGTTAATTGTTGAACTCGTAGTTGTAAAAATGAGGAAATACCGTATTTCGATTGAACTACATAATCCGTTAAAAAAGAACCTGATCCATCTATGTATCTTGATCCCTCGACGTATAATCGAGGAGTGATTGATATAGAAGTAAAACGAGTAAGAGAAGGAAAGCGGTAACTTAATGGAACACCCAAAGACCAACCTCTTTCATCCGAAATTAGATCTACAGAAGACCCTTCTTCAGATAAATAAATAAAATTGGGTTTTCTATAAAAGTTAAAATTTATACCAGGCCAAAACTTTTTAGTCGAATAGCTCATTTGATACCATAGATTATTTCTATAAAGAGTGCCTAAAAAGCGATAAGCTTTTTCTTGTAATACGTCAGTTGATTGCAATAGTAGACCAACTTCCAATTCTGAAAAGTCTAATGGGGAAAAATCACTGTTGTATGTTATTGGATTTACATAATCCAGAAAATCTGGCAAAGAACTAGGAAGGGTTCCAGAATGATCAATTATTTTTGGTAGTATAACCCTTGGAGACCACCAAGATCGATCACCCGTATATGAATCGACCGTCCAATTAGCAGAGCTATTTAAAAGGTCATTTCCTAATAACATGCTATTAGAGCTCTTCTCAATTTCTATGGTATTCATTGTGGGCCATTCAAAAGAATTAGCGGCAACCCTTGAAGAGTCCACTATAGCAATGATATTTTTTTGATTTTGCTCATTAACAAAACTAAATAATTTACCATCTTCAGAATAGGAAGCTTCATAAGCCGCAAACTCTGTATCTAGAACTACAATAGCTTGAAAGGTTTCAATATCGTATTCTACAATCCGTACCCCATCTTTATTGTCTACACTTAATAAAAGGGTTGATTTCATTGGATGCCATTGTACATCGATAATAGAGCTGTTACTAAACCCAATATCAGCAACGCCATCAAGTATGGGTATAATATCTGAACAATCTGCAAATGCATCAACCAGCCAAATTCCTTGAAAACCTCTTTTTTGCATTAAAAAAGCATAGGTATTTTCTTTTGTGGGATGAACGGTTATTGAGACGGGTCGTGTTTCATTAAATTGAGAACACGGTGACCAGACCTTGTTTCGGTATTCATATATTTGTGCACTATTTTTATCATTTTTTAATGCCCAGAGGCTTTTTCGATGAGGGTCTACAGCGGGGGCATACATTCTTTTTGAACCCGGAATAAGGGTGCTTTTAGAGCCTGCTTCTGTGTAGGATACCCGATATAAGTACGAGTAGATTTCATCAAAAGAATACGGCCCTCTTTTATAAGCGGAATAAATGAGCTCGTTTGATGTTTTGTCAATAGCGAAGAGATAATCTTCAACAAAAAAATCTTCGATAATTAAACGGGCATCATGACTCTCGATGTCGAAAAGATAAACCCCTTGCTCTTGATGATATTTTCTCTCAACATAAAGGAATTTTGATGGGTTAATCCATAAAGGTCTTCGTTGATCAACTTCTTTGGTAAGTGGACTTATATAATCAGTGAGTATTATAGGGGTTTTCTTTCGTCCTTGATGGGCTGTTGAATAGGTATCCAATGCCCATTTTCTATAGATTGGGGCCATTTTACTGGGCCAATCTGAGGTAACACCCCGTAGGGCAAAACCTAATCCTAAAGGAAAGCGATTATAGTGGCGTTCAAAACTTTTACTAAACACCTGTTCACCATATGCTTCTTGCAGCCATTCTGTAAAAAAAAATCCAGCAATATAATGTCTGTTTAAAGGGTAATGATATTCTGTGGGAATAAGGCCATCCCCTATACTCCAGGGAGAATCACTGAGTAAATTTGCCCAATATTTTGCCCTAAAATAACCATAATTACCTCTACCACCATGACTACTAGAAAGGCCGTTTTTACCTTCATGATACACAGCTAGGCCCTCATGAATACCAACGGGTGGGTAAAAATTTATACTACGAGTTAAATCTGGGCCAAAAAAAATACCGAAAGAATTCAATAGAAAGCGGCCTTTTATATTAGCATGGGTGGCATGCAATAACTCGTGAGATAGCACGGTTTCTAACCAGTCTCCTCCTCGGGGATTCATTGCCTTTCCTTTAATGGGGGCTAAAATTATTTCGGACTTGAAGTTCCAGGATTGTACATAACCATTACTCAGGTCGGAATAATTAGTAATTAAAACGGGAAAGTTTTTTAATGAGCTACCGGTTAAAGATTGTGCTAAAGGGTATTGTTGCTCTAAAATACGGCCACTTTTGTACGCAATAGAGTCAAGCCCTTCTGGGTATATTATGCGAAAATGAGGGGTGTTAAGCTGTAACCAATTCCCTTTGTAGGGCCTGTATTCAACAGAGTAAAAAGGAGTTGTATTTTGAGCAAAGAGGGCTTTATTATCTAATAAAGATAGTATGGCATTGCTAGTGAGAAAGCTAGCGATTAGCACCAAAAAGCGAAGACTGAAAAAACTTCTCATTTCTCTAAAAAGTTACTGAAATAGTATAAGTGTGACATTAAGTGCGTCAATGCTCCTCCTAGAACAAAAACGTGCCAAAGCCCGTGAAAGCCAACAGTTTTAGGTAAAATATTTGGTTTTTTTAAGGCATATACAATTGCGCCTAATGTATAAAAAAGACCGCCAGCGATTATACCATAACTAAATAAAAGGGTTGTTTCTCTCCAAATAACTGGAATAATGAGAACAGAAACCCAGCCCATTAGCACGTAGAGTAAAGTAGAAAACCATGAAGGGGCAGTCATCCAGAGACTTTTTTTTAAGACCCCCAATCCGGCAATGATCCAAATACCATAAAGCACATATTTCCCCATATTATCAGGTAAAACTGACGCAGCAATAGGGGTGTAACCCCCGGCAATAACGACATAAATCATCATATGGTCGACCATCCTCAGGCGCTTAATTTGCAAAGGAGTACCATTAAAGCCATGATATATAGCGCTTGAACTAAACATTGCGAAAGTGCTAAAACCGTAAATCAAAAGAGCAAGAATTCCGGCCGGTGAACGATCCTGGGCGTGGGTAAAAAATAAATAGACGAAAAAGAGGCTGGCAAAAGCACCGAAAACATGACTCCAGGTATTAAAAGGCTCTCGTGTTTTCATGCTGGAAAAAGAATGAATAAAAGGTCGTTTTGGATGGTTGATTACACGCTTATCCTTAAAAAGTAAATAAGCATCGTAAGCATAGGTTAATGTATTAGCGGCGCACGATATTAACTAAGTATAAACTTCCAAATCATAAATAACACAGCAAAACCGGTAATAAATACCAACCCAACCCAACTGAGCCATTTTAACCAGGTTGGTGGGCGCTTGTCTTCTGGAAAATGGTCAGAATAAATGAGCTTATAATTAATAATGGCAAAGACAGGGGCGGTTAAAAAGGAAACACTTGTGGCCAAATCTACCATGAAAATAAAGTTACTTCCTGCAAAATAAAGAATAATTAGAGAAAAAAAGGAGATGATGACTAGCAAGCCCTTATAGGAAGAGTACCAAGGAATGTCATCGGGACGATCCAGCCGAGAGAGGTTAAAAAGATGTGAACAAGTACGGGGGTATGCATCTGTGACGGTTAGAGTAGTACTAAACATAGCAGTAAAGGCACAAATAATAATAATCCAGTATGCCCAATCCCCAAGAGTAGACGTGTATAACTCTACAAGCTGGCTAGCAAAAGCGGACCCGCTGGTTGCGAAATCAGTCGCGGATCCAAACATAATAAGAGCGCCTAAAGAGAGAAAAGCCAAAGCAAGTACGCCTGCACCAATCATCCCGATGTTAAAATCAATTAGGGTTTCCTTTAGATGTAATACTTGTTTGGTTTGTTTGCTCCTTTCCATAATCCAAAGAGAGTGCCACGCCGAAGCGTCTAATAGGATGGGCATCCAACCCATTAAGGCTATTAAAAAAGAAATTCCTGCGGCGTCCCAAATGGAGGGGGCGTTAGGTTTTACCATAGCGTCGGGCTTAAAAAAAGCTACCACCACCGCAATTAGCGTTGAAATAGTTAAGACGACTAAGATAATTTTAATGGCTCCATCAAGAGCAGAGTATTGCCCTTTAATGAGTAAAAATAAGCAAATTACTAGTATAATTACGCTCATGAGCAGAGGAGACAGGTCTAGGCCGGTCAGCTCATTAGCCAAGCTAGCCGTAACCACGGTAACCGCAGCTTGAACAATACACATAGTGAATACGGTAAAGACTCCAAATGACCCAATAGCCCAAGACCCTAAACGTTTGTAGCCTTGTATTAAGCTTTCTTTCATAACAACAGTGTATCGCGGGCCAAACTCTAGGAAAGGATATTTAGTAAGGTTTGCTATAACAACAGCCCAGACAAGGGTAAAACCGTACAAGGCTCCTGCGCGGGTAGATTGAACCAGATGAGAAACCCCAATAGCCGCTGCGGCTAGAATAAGCCCTGGCCCAAGCGCATATTTTAGTGTATTACTAAATTTTTTTGTCGTAGGATTCATACCTCTTTACTAAGATTATACCTGTAATATTTAAATCAGAGTAGTAAAAAAACACATCCAATAAAAGCACATTATGACTATACATTTACCCCTTTTTTCATAAATCTATTGTAGTATATTTCAATCAATCTATTTACGGCTTTAATCCCAGTAGGGCATTAATGCTTAGAATACCATCATTTCAGCCTTAAAAAAATATAGTATGCATAATCGCACAGTTACAAAAGGATTCATTAATATAAGTGTTTTTTTAACCACGCTTTTTGTAGTAATAGTGGGGCTTCAGCCCGTTATCTATGCCCAACAAGAGGACCTCTCTTATTTTTTAGACGAAAGCATTAACTACGACCCCGCTATCCCCACCCCAAAGGAAGTGCTTGGGTATGAATTAGGAGAGTGGCATGTTAGGCACGACCAGCTTGTTGAGTACATGTATGCAGTAGCTGAGGCGTCTAATCGAGTAACAATTTCAGAATATGCCAGGACCTATGAGAATAGAAAATTATTATCTCTCATAATAACCAACCCAGAAAACCACACTAAGCTTGAGGAAATAAAAAAAATTCACCAGCAACTAAGTAGCGCCTCCAGGTCGGGAGAGCTAGACCTTAGCAACATGCCGGTAGTTGTTCAAATGAGTTATAGCGTGCACGGGAATGAGCCTAGTGGGGCCAACGCCTCTTTAGCTGTTGTGTACCGCCTCGCTGCGGGTCAGGGCGAGGAAATGGAGAATATGCTATCAAACGCAATTATATTAGTAGACCCGAACATTAATCCTGATGGGCTGAATCGTTTTGCTTACTGGGCAAATATACACAAAAGCACTAAAAAACTTGTTTCTGACCCCCAATCCAGAGAATTTGATGAGGTCTGGCCAGGGGGCAGAACAAACCATTATTGGTTTGATTTAAATAGAGACTGGATGCTTGTACAGCACCCAGAGAGTCAGGGCCGTATTGCTAGGTATCAAGAATGGAAGCCAAATGTTCTTACTGATCATCATGAAATGGGCACTAATTCCACCTTTTTCTTTCAGCCTGGCATACCCAGTCGAACCCACCCACTTACTCCTCAGAGCAATCAAGATTTAACCAGCAGCATTGCAGAGTATCACGCTGATGCTTTGGACCAAATTCAGTCTTTGTATTATAGTAAGGAAAGTTTTGACGATTACTATTACGGAAAGGGTTCTACGTATCCAGATGTACAAGGTTCTATTGGTATATTATTTGAACAAGCTAGCTCAAGGGGGCACGCTCAAGAAAGTGTGCATGGCGTTCTTCATTTTCCATTCACGATTCGAAACCAAGTAACCGCCTCCTTTTCCACATTAAAAGCGTCAGTAGAGCTTAGAGAAGAGTTATTAGGCCATATGCGTCAATTTTATAGCGACGCAGCGGAAGCTGCAAGCCGATCATCCATCAAGGCCTATGTTTTTGGAGAAGAAGCCGATCAGGCGCGCGGGTTTCATTTAGCTGAAATGTTACACCGCCACGAAATAGACGTTTATACACTAGATAAAAGTATTGAGGTCAATGGCGAGCGGTTTGAGGCGGGTAAAAACTATGTGGTTCCCACAAACCAGCGACAGTATAAGTTGATTACAGCCTTATTTGAGCGACGAACAAGTTTTCAAGACAGCTTATTTTATGATGTATCTGCGTGGACCATGCCGTATGCATTCAACCTACCGTTTGCTGAATTAGGGGATCGGCAATTTAACTCAAATTTGTTAGGCGCCGCTTTTACGGGGGTATGGGAGCCGGCAGCTAAATTAGTAGGCAGTGAATCAGGGTACGCATATGCATTTGAGTGGGATGAGTACTATACACCTCGCGCCGCATATAGATTACTAGAAGCAGGAATAAAGTTAAAGGTGGCGAGCGCACCATTTTCGGCTATTACCGATGAGGGAGTGAAAGAGTTTGATTATGGGACTATTATGGTTCCCCTTGGCGTTCAGGACGATCAGCAGCGGGTTCATGATTTAGTAAAAGAGGTGGTTTCAACCGATGGGATTAATGTATACAATATCGCAACAGGCCTATCAACAGCGGGTGTAGATCTTGGTAGTAACCAGTTTGAATCACTGGGGATGCCGAGGGTTGCTGTTATTGGTGGCGAGGGAACTAATTCCTACGAAATAGGTGAAATGTGGCACCTTTTAGACCGGCGATATGAAATGCCCTTAACTATTTTGGACAAAGCTAACCTTGGGCGCGTTAATTTAGATAGGTATAACGTGATAATTATGACGGGGTATAGCTACGGGGACCTATCAACAGGAACAGTTGAGGCTGTAAAATCATGGGTGCGAGAAGGCGGGACTCTAATTACGATGAAACAAGCAGTATCATGGGCGAGTCAGCAAGGTTTAGCAAACGTAGAATATGTCAGGCCCGACCGTGGCGATTCTCCTGAAACGCGACCGTATGTAAAACAAGGTGCGGATAATGGGGCGGAGGTTATTGGGGGCACTATTTTTAATGCCCAATTAGATTTAACACACCCTTTGGCATATGGCTACAATCAGTCGTTGATTAGAGTTTTTAGAAACACCACTATGTTTCTAAAAAAGGGGCAAAATCCATATTCCACACCTCTTTATTACACGAGAGATCCCTTGGCAAGCGGGTATGTTTCAAAGGCTAACGAAGAAACGATTAAAGGAACCGCGGCCATAGTGGTAAGTAGAGTTGGTAGCGGAAAGGTAATTGCCATGACGGATAATCCTAATTTCAGGGCGTTTTGGTACGGGACCAACAAGTTGTTCGCAAATGCAATTTTCTTTGGCCAAACCATTAGCGGTAGCACCGGAAATTAACCTAGATCCATTGAGCGAAGCACGGGTGACAACAATCCTGCGGTCACCCAAACCGTAGTCATCTGAAAGCCCCAAAGGCGTCCGGGCCACGAAAAAAAACCAACAAAGAGGGTTAGTTGTTTAACAGGTTCCCCTCGCTATCCCATTCGGCAATTTCAGTACGCTTGTCCTGGTTCACACACTTGGCTAGCCACTCCGGCTCATAGTCAACTTCGTGCTCCGCTAACACCTCAGGAGGAACCCCATCCCAAACGTTGGCTGTATTACCCTGAAATCCGAGGTCTTTGACGCCTATCTCAGAGGTGTAATAACCGATTAAAATAAGGTTTCTAATTTCTCTAAAGAATCTCCCTCCTTGTTCTGTCGAAGGGGTTATTTGATCAGGATATGCGAGTTGATCTAAAACGCCGGCTTGTTGTGGGCTGTTAATTCTCGTAAAAACATCGCCATGTTCCTTCTTAGAGAAGCCATCCAACCACATGATTCCGCCGCGTAAACGAGTTTGCAGATACGGCATATCTAGCACTATAAACGCAATGAAATCAGGTACGCCGGCATCAACTGCAGAGCCGGCGGTCTTGCTTGCGGGAAGTATATGGTTACATAACACTTCAATGGTGTTTAATTCATGCTCATCGAAAAAACGCTGATTAAAAAGCCGCTCGTCCCGTTCTTTTTCTTCAGGTGTTCGCCCATAATCCCAATCACGCTCGGCGTAGGGTGTTCGGGCTAAATTTTGACCGGAATCGGCGGGACTAATGGAATAGCCATGGTGCTTTTTTGCCTCAGTGGCACTAGGAAAAAACAAACCGGCACTAAGCGTTCCTAAAACAAGGCGTTTGATTGATTGTCTGCGATTCATCATGGTTATAGATTCTGTTTTTTGAGTTGTTCAACGATAAAATCAGAGGTTCTCCACGAGAGAGCCATAATGGTCCATGTGGGGTTTTTATCAGCCTGTGAAACAAAGGACCCAGCGTCTACCACAAAGACGTTTTTAGCATCATGTAATTGTTGATATGAATTGGTAACGGATGTAGCTGGGTTGTCGCCCATGCGTGTAGTCCCTACTTCGTGAATGATCTGACCGGGGGCGGCTAATCCATATTCGGACTCAGCGGTAGGGGTGTCCCCAAGAGTTATAGCTCCCATAGCATCAAATATTTCCTCAAAGGTTTTGTGCATGTGCTTGGCTTGGTTTCGTTCGTAGTCGGTCCAGTTGTAATGGAAACGAAGAACAGGTATCCCAAATTCATCGACAGTATCAGGATCAATTTCACAGTAGTTATCATGCTGGGGTACAGATTCACCCCTACCAGAAATCCCTATCACAGCGCCGTAAAAACGCTTTACATCTTCTCGAAGCTTGTTCCCATATCCGCCTATTTCAAGCCCAAAATGTTCATTTAGGCTGTCTGGGTTAAAACCAAAGCCATAAGAGGGGGTTCCTAACCCGCCCCAAATTTCAAGGTGATAGCCTCTAGGGAAATCTAGTTTAGCATCATTTAACCACCATGGGGTATATACGTGCATCCCACCCACCCCATCTTCGTTGTAGGTTTTTCGGTTAAGTAATTCAGGAACAAGTGCGGCGCGAGAGGATCCGGTGGAGTCATGTAAATAACGCCCAATTAAGCCACTGCTATTACCCAAGCCTTGCGGATGTTCACTACTCTTTGAGTTCAATAATATCCGAGCGCTACTACAAGCGGAAGCAGCTAAGACAACTACCTTTGCGTTGATCTGATACTCTTGCCGATCTTCTTTATTAATGTAAATAATGCCCTTCGCCTCGCCAGCCCCGTTGGTCACGACTTCACGAACCATGGCGTCGGTGTATAAATCGACCCGGCCAGTAGAGCGTTGTGCAGGAAATATTAAGCAACTTCCCGATGAAAAGTCAGCGTATACAGAACAAGATCGGTTACACTGACTACAGTAAAAACAAACCCCACGATCTTTGTTTATGCGCTTGGTTAAAATGGATAAACGGGAGGGGATAACAGGTATATCAGCTTTGCGCGCGCCTTTGATATAGTATAATTCATGTAGACGTGGCTTAGGAGGTGGTAAGAAAAATCCATCGGGTTCATTATGAATACCTTCTTTACTTCCAAAAACACCTAATAACTTATCGACCCGATCGTAATAAGGACGAACATCTTCATACCCTATTGGCCAGTTATCTCCAAGCCCATCAACATCTTTGCGTTTAAAATCGAGGGGTCCAAAACGCAAAGAGATTCGTCCCCAGTGATTTGTTCTGCCCCCGAGCATGCGAGAACGAAACCATTCGAAGCGGGAGCCATTTTTGCGCGTATAAGGTTCCCCGTCTATTTCCCATCCACCATATGCTGCATCATAATCCCCAAAAACCCGGGTGGAGCCAGCCCCTCTTCGGGGAGAGTCCCAAGGATTGCGTAATTGGGTGCGCTGAGCATCATTGGCAGGGTCGAAAAAAGGACCGGCTTCTACGACCGCCACTTTGAGCCCTGATTCAGAGAGTACTTTTGCGGCCATGCCCCCTCCGGCGCCAGAGCCCACAATTACGGTGTCATAGGTGACAGGATTAGTGTGTATAAACATATATAGTGCTTTTTAACTCAGTTATTTCATTATTTGGCCGTCGATCATAACCTGATCAACGGTAGTAGTATACTCAAAAGGGTCCCCATTGAACAAGACCAAATCGGCATCTTTTCCTACTTCAAGGCTGCCTACTCGCTGGTTAATACCAAGAAGCTGGGCGGCATACAGACTTAGGTGCTGAACGGCCAGGCGTGAGTTTAACCCGTTATTAACAGCTACTCCGGCTTCAAAAAGGACTACACGGGTCTTTGGTACATAGTTTTCATACCCACTTTGAAAGGCAAATGGAATTCCCTCTTCAGCCAATAAAGCTGCCGTTTCCATGGAAACATTAACTGCCTCACCAGTAGCCCGTAACATAGTTGGATGTAGAATGACCGGTACCCCACTCTCTTTGACCTTATCAAGCACTAAATAGACCTCTGCTACCCCGTCAAGAACCATTTGAAAGCCAAATTCTTTTTGTAGCCTAAGTGCGGTCAAAATATCCTGCGCGCGGTGGACGCTCACCAAGGCCTGAGTGCGGCCGTCTAGTAAATCCGCTAATGCTTCCATCCCAAGATCGGTGGATGAGAGGGTTCCTGCGGATCGTTTTTTAGCATAATCTTGTGCCTTGATTAGCTCTTGCCGGATCATGGCCATGGATTTGGCTCGGGTACCTGGTTTTGAAAACGCCCCGCTGATTGCGCCGCCCAACGAAAAAGTAAGCATTGATTGACTTATTAACGCTTGCTGAGCTTGCTGCGCATTTGTTTTAATGATTAAACTTTGACCCGATATCAGCGCACCAGGAGCGTGCCCTGTTTGAATAGTAGTAACCCCGTGGTTACGCAGGTGGGTGACTAAGGGTTCTGCAGGATTATAGGCATCAAGGGCTCGCAATTCGGGCTGAATAGCATTAGAGCGGTCTAATTGGTCTTGATCACTACCGGGATCATTTAAGTACCCAGCCAGCCCTACCACCGTGTGGGCATCAATGAAACCAGGAGTTACTACCTGTGCTTCTAAACGCGTGGCACCGCTGGGTATTTCTATCTCAGATTGTGCCCCTACGGCTCGAATAATTCCACTACGGACCAGAACACGGCCATTATAGAGAATCTCACCGTTTCCAATATGTATAGAATCTGCGTCGATGATGTAGAGTTTATCGCTGCTTTGGGCCCATGTTGTGGCGCTAAAAAGGGCGATGAGTAAAAAAGAGCGGAATAGGGCGGTTTTTGTCATGGTGTGTGAATATATAGGTAATGAGGTCATCGCTGTTGCCCTCCCTCATGGGTGTGCGTATGGGCGTTGAGTCGAAATACCCCATACCCACCAGTGGCTATTTTTTTATCTTCAGGATTGGATCTGTCCCATATCTTTTGTCCTTCAATCCAAGTTTGTTCTACATGGGTATAGACACTAAAAGGGTCGCCACCAAGAATAATTAAATCGGCATCTTTGCCTTTTTTAAAAGAACCAACACGATTGTCGATTCGCATCATTTTGGCATTGGCCAAAGTGAGAGCTTCAAGCGCCTTGTCTCGGCTCATGCCTTCACGCACAGCTAAGGCCGCAGACCTAAGAAATAATCTAGAGTCAGTTACATAATCGTCCGTATGTATTCCAACCTCAGCTCCAGCTTGTTCTAAGGCAGCGCCGTTTGCGTTGCTAAAGTCTTTCGCCTCCATTTTGCCCCCAAAGGAATCAAGGGTTATGATAGATGAGGGATAGCCAGAAGCAGCAATTTCATCAGCAACCTTGTAGGCTTCAGAAACGTGCTGAAGAACCATATCATAGCCAAATTCATCTGCCAGTCGAATAGCCGTGAGCACATCATCGTGACGGTGGGTGTGATGATGTACCGTTCGTTTACCTTCTAGTACTTCAATTAAGGTTTCTAAGCGAAGGTTTCTGGTTGGTATTTTACTTTCATCAGCTTGTGCGGCGATTATTTTTTTCTGGTAATCTTGGGCCTCTATAAACAGGGCGCGAACCAATGCGGCAGATTTTGCTCGGGTTCCCGGGGAGCCGCTACCTCCAATTGGGTTAGTTCCGTTGGCCATTTTAAGGCCACCACATACCTCTGGATACACTTCCGAACAGAGCAACATGTCTTGAACATCGGTAGCCGTACGTAATTTAACATAAATAGTTTGCCCGCTCATTAGTAGTCCAGACCCTGGCATAACATTGGCCGCCGTAATGCCGCCGGATAGGGCCTTTTTAATAGATGGGGAAAGAGGGTTAAAAGAGTCCATAACACGAACATCTGGGTGCATGGCAGATGATCGGTCTCCACCATCACCCCCGCCGATATGAGAGTGCGTATCGACCAGACCAGGCAGGATTACTTTTCCAGAAACATCGATAATAAGAGCGTTTCTAGGAATATTAGTTTTTGAGTCACCAACAGCGGTTATGACCCCATCCTCAATCAGCAATACTCCGTTTTCAATAGGTACTTGCTCAACAGGATAGATCGTTGCACCAGTGAAAGCAATCGGCTGTTCTTGTGCGCTTCCGGGGATAGCCCACGTGAGAAGCGTTAAAATAAATAGTGAAATGAGAAAAATTTGATTTTTCATGATGGGTAGATTAAGATTTTCAATAAGTTAAAAAATCGAGCGGCTAACCCAAGTAAAAAATAAAAAAACTACCGAAGCCCTAATATTGCAGTGCCAGTTTCTAAATAACTAAGGGGCTTTTTGAGTAATTTCATAGGCGCTGAGGGGTCTAGCAACAATGTTCCTTGATAGAAAAAATACATACTAATTGCCATGATGGTGTGGGCAACATCAAGGTGGTTAAACCATACGTGTACACCTATTTCAAGAGTGTAAAAAACGGCTGACAATCCAGCAAATAACACCGTTCTAACAAAAACTAAATGCATAGGGTGACCAGTTTTTCTAAACATTATGACATGCAAAGGAAGCACGATAAGGCCTAAGCCGTAAGCCGAATGAACTTTGATAAAGAAAAAGTTCAAGGAGGTGAAGGTAATAACGGCAAATGTGATTAATTCAACAACATTGAACCATTCCAAAACACGGCCAAAACGGGTTGAAAAAAAGGGTTGTGCTTGAAAAATGCTTGCACGCTCAATAGCCATTACGGCAATCATGCTTATTAACCATCCTGGTAATTTCCATTCTATTCCAACGGCATATTGAAAAGCGTGACCCAAAACCCCTCCTAAAAATGTAGCCAAAGCCATTATTAAAAAATAATACCGCATGTATCGGTGAATTACACCAGGTAGGGCTTTTTTGCGGAGACTGAAAAAAGCATACAAACACACAATGGTTATCCAAAGGTCTGTAAACGTAACCATTGGTTCCATGATGGATAGACCAAATAATTCTATAGTAGGTTGACCTGTTGGAGAAAGAAAATCACTCATATGTAGAAGTGAAATTGTCTTAACCGAAATATGAATAGAAAAGAATGTTCAGTGGATGAACTATAAACGCGAGTAGAATGTAGCAGTGCGTTTTTTAAATTAACTTCTACAAATATACGGCAAGGATTGTGCGTTTACCAAATCTATGTACAATTGTATTAGTAATAATAAGTAAAGTATAATTAAAGTGTTTAAGAAACTACTTAAAAGTAACTAGTTTGGTTAAAAAAGTAAGCCGCTATTAGCCTAAAAAAATCTTTCTATAGAAAAAATATGGCAATTTTGAGCTAAGCTCTTACAACAGGCAAGCCTCATTGAAGTATGGCGGGATTTAGACAGAGGGAATAAAGTATAAACGGATCGGGAGCCAAAGCTCTTGACTTATATAAATAAGGGCACTGACCTAAGTAGAGTTATACTGAACGAAAACGATGGACCATACGCTGTCACTAGTGACAATAGCGCGCGCTAATTAGCGGTTTAAAAAGCAATTATTATGCGCCGTGGAGCTTGTCGACGTAATCCAAGGCTTCCCAAGGAAACTCATCGCTGCCAAAGTGACCGTAAGCGGCGGTTGGAAGATATATAGGTTTTCGTAACGAAAAACGTGAAATAATGCCCTTCGGGGTGCAATCAAAGGTGTTGGAGACAAGGTTTGCTAACTCAAGGTCGCTTTTCTTGCCGGTACCATAGGTATTAACATTAATTGAAACGGGCTCCGCCACGCCAATTGCGTATGCCAATTGAACCAAACACTCATCTGCTAGTTCAGCAGCCACTAGGTTTTTTGCGATATGTCGAGCACCATAGGCAGCGCTTCGGTCTACTTTGGAAGGATCTTTTCCTGAAAAAGCACCCCCACCATGAGCCCCAAACCCACCGTAGGTGTCTACGATAATTTTTCTCCCAGTTAAACCAGCGTCTCCATGTGGGCCGCCAATGACAAAGGTACCCATAGGATTAACGTGAAAAATGGTTTCATTGTCCATCAAATGACCTGGCAATATAGTTGAAAAGAGGTGCTCTCGAAGATCATTCGCAATGTCGTCTTGGTTAACACCCGCATCATGCTGAGTTGAGAGAACTACCGTATGAATTCGCTTTGGGCTTCCGTCCGGATTGTACTCAATAGTTACTTGACTCTTACTGTCCGGACCTAGATAAGGCATTTTAGCTGTTTTTTTACGTATAGCAGCTAGTTCGCGAAGTTAATTATGGGATAACTGTAAGGGCATGGGCATAAATTCAGGAGTTTGGCGGGTTGCATAGCCAAACATCATCCCTTGATCGCCTGCGCCGTCAACATCTACTCCCTTCGCTATATCTGGACTTTGTGTGTGAATAGACGATAAAACCCCACAGCTATCTGAATCGAACCGATAGGAGGCTTTGGTATACCCAATCTCATGAATAACCTCACGAACAATTTCTTGTATATCAACATAAGCCTGAGTCGTCACTTCTCCAGCAACCACCGCTAAACCCGTAGTCACCATTGTTTCAACCGCCACCCTAGAAAGGGGGTCTTGGCGTAATAATTCATCTAATATGGCATCGGAAATTTGATCTGCTACCTTGTCTGGATGGCCTTCAGAGACTGATTCGGAAGTAAATAAGTATTTCATCTAATAAAGATAAGAAGATTCTTAATCAAATAGAGAGCCGGAATCTGCGGGGCGCTGTATTCCTAAGTAAGAAAATGCTTTATTGGTAGCCATCCGGCCTTTTGGCGTGCGCTGAAGGAAGCCTTCTTTAATTAAAAAAGGCTCATATACTTCCTCAATAGTCCCCTTGTCTTCACCAACAGCAACTCCCAGAGTACTAAGCCCAACAGGCCCGCCGCCATAGTGTTCAATGATGGCTCGAAGCATACGAATATCCATGTCATCCAAGCCGTTTCTGTCTACATCCAGAGCATTAAGAGCCTTATCAGCAATATGTTCATCGATACTATCTAAAAGCTCGACCTGGGCAAAATCCCGCGTTCTACGAAGGAGTTTATTAACAATACGTGGCGTACCCCTACTTCGGCTGGCGATCTCATGGGCGCCCGCGTCGTTAATCCCAAAACCCATAATATCAGCAGATCTAAGTGCTATTCGTTGCAATAATTCCACATCATAGTAGTCTAGTCGTATGTCAATTCCAAAACGAGCACGCAGAGGTGCCGTCAACATTCCTTTTCGAGTGGTGGCGCCTATGAGAGTGAAGCGATTTAATTCTATTTGAATACTTCTGGCATTAGGGCCTGAATCTATCACAATATCCAAGGTAAAATCTTCCATGGCGCTATATAAGTACTCTTCAATAACAGGGTTAAGTCGATGTATTTCATCAATAAAAAGTACATCGCCCTCCTCTAAATTGGTCAGCATTCCGGCTAAATCTCCAGGTTTGTCGATGATTGGCCCGGTAGTTGGGCGCATGTTAACCCCCATTTCTTCAGCAATTATGTATGCCAAGGTGGTTTTCCCCAAGCCCGGAGGCCCAGATAGAATAACATGATCAAGTGCTTCACCGCGTTGTTTGGCCGCCTTTATGAAGACTTTTAAGTTATCAATTGCTTTTTGTTGACCAATGAATTCGTCAATGGACGAAGGCCGAACACTTTGTTCAAAAGCACCTTCTTTATGTTGCGGATTTAATAAAGAGTTATGCACGTAGTTGGATTCAAATTAATGCTTAGTTAATAGAATTATACTTAGATTTACGTCGAATTGCGTATGCAAAATGTCTATTTTGAAAAAACAGTGGTACACTAAGTAATACATCCATTGGTTTTATTAAAAGAAGTTGCTTAAAGCAGGCTAAACAACTATAACTAAACAATACCAGAACACTACAACACGATTAGATTTGCCAAAAACGAAACAAACAGGAAAAAAGGGATTGTTTGGCCCAGAATATTATCTCAACTATGAACTTAGTTGGCTAGAGTTCAATAGTCGTGTGTTGTCCGAGGCGCAAACGGAAGAGAATAACCTGTTGGAGCGAGTTAAGTTTATAGGGATAGTATGCTCCAATTTAGATGAATTTTTTCAGAAGAGAGTAGGGGGGTTAAAAAGGCAACTACACGCAGGTGTTCATACTATTTCTGTGGACGGCCTAAACGCTCAAGAACAGCTTAAACTTATTCGTAAGCGTGTGCTGGAAATGATAGAGCGTTATAGGGGCTGCTATTTTAACGAACTATTGCCAAGCCTAGAAAGTAATGGGATTTCCATAAGGAGCATGGAAGAATTGACCGCCGAACAGCAGCAAAAAGCGGATTCTTTTTTTACCCGTCAATTATATCCAATAATTACCCCCTTAGCAGTAGACGAGTCACACCCCTTCCCTTTTATTTCGAATCAAAGCCTTTCCCTTGCTATTCAATTACGAAATAAAAAAACCAACGAAAAGAGTTTTGCTCGAATAAAAATCCCATCCAACCGACCACGTTTTATTGCAGTGCATGAAAGCGCCAATAAAATGGTATTCCTTCCAATTGAGGATTTAATTAAGGCAAAGACGGGGCTATTTTTTCCGGGCATGGAGGTGCTTTCCGCGCATCTCTTTCGGGTAACTAGAAATGCATCATTAGAGCGAAACGAAGAAGAAGCCGACGACTTGCTAGAGGTTATAGAAGACGAATTAAGAGAGCGAAAATTTGCCCAGATTGTACGTTTAGAGTTGGATATTCAAACCCCTGCACCGGTAAAAAAATTTTTAGTTAAACACCTCGAAATTATCCCTCAAGATGTGTATGAAATGAAGGGTACTATTGGTCTGGTTGATGTATTTCAAATCGCCACCGTAAAAGGCTTTTCTCGCTTAAAGGATGAGCCATGGAGCCCGGTACTTCACCCTGTTTTTCATCACCCCCCAGAAGAGCCGCTGCCCAATATCTTTTCTGTTATTAAGAAGGGCGATTTTATGGTTCATCATCCTTATCATAGTTTTGAATTGAGCACACAGCGATTTATTGAGGAGGCGGCCAAAGACCCAAAGGTATTAGCTATAAAGCAAACACTCTATCGCACTTCTAAGGATTCGCCCCTTATGCATGCACTAATGCACGCGGCAGAGGAGGGCAAGCAGGTGGCTGTTCTAGTAGAAATAAAAGCTCGATTTGATGAGGAGCGTAACATTCTATGGGCACAACAATTGGAAAACGTGGGAGTCCATGTAGCGTATGGCATTCCAGGATTGAAAATCCATACTAAGCTAACAATGGTGGTTCGCGAAGAAGAAGATGGTCTGCAAACATATTGCCACATTGGCACGGGTAATTATCATCCCGATACAGCCCAACTATATGAGGATTTAGGCTTATTTACCTGTGATGAGGTGATGGCTAAAGATGTAACCAATGTCTTTAATTTATTGACAGGATTTGCACCAGAACAACGCTTTGATAAATTACTTGTGGCGCCTAGATATATGAGAAAGGGGATGCTGGATTTAATCGATCATGAAATTGAAGAAGCCAAAGCAAGCAAGCCCGCAAGAATCATTGCCAAAATGAATAGCTTAGAAGATCCTCAAATCATTGAACGTCTATATGAAGCCTCCATGGCAGGCGTTGAAATAGATTTAATAGTGAGGGGTGTTTGTCGGTTAAGGCCTGGTATTGCGGGGTTAAGCGAGCGCATTCGGATACATTCTGTGATTGGTAGGTTTTTAGAGCACTCTAGACTGTACTACTTTTACCATTCCGGGGAGCACATCTACACCATAGGCTCTGCTGACTGGATGCATAGAAACCTAGATGCTCGTGTAGAGGTTATAACACCCATTGAAAGTGAGCAGTTAAAAAAGTACCTACAGTTTGTGCTTGAAATCTATTTAAAAGATAACAGACAACGTTGGATGCTTGAAGCAGATGGGACCTACAGTAAAGCGTCTACTACCGAAAAAGGGGTTAAAAAAGGCACGCATAGAGCAATGATGAAGCACATTTCGTCTTCAAAAACCCCTATTCCGATGCCCAGCTAATAGCGCGTTAATACCTTGACCAACTTCGGTATTAAATCATTTAGTGCTTCTGAATAATTTTTCATAACCACCCCCATAAAATTGTTAAAATATATTTTACTCATAAGCCATATTTTATCAATGCTATACTTACAAGTCAAGTAAAAATATAAATTTTTTTAAAAGGCTTTTCTCCAAATAACCTATTAGCTTTACAGTATGTATCGCGTACATCTACAGAACTTTCAAGGACCCTTAGACTTACTTCTTTTTTTTATTAAAAGAGACGAGTTAGATATTTACGATATCCCTATTTCTTATATAACCAATCAGTTTTTAGAATACCTACATCTACTTGAAGAATTAGACCTAGATCTAGCAAGTGAATTTGTTTGGATGGCGAGCAATCTAATGTCTATTAAGGCAAAAATGATGTTGCCAAGAGAGGGCTCTGGTGAAGATGATTTACTAGACGAGCAGGATCCACGGTATGAACTAGTTCAGCAGTTATTAGAGTATAAGCGCTATAAAGAGATGTCGCTTAAGTTGTCGGATATAGACCAAGAAACGCGGAAAAAATATGGCCGTGGGTATCCACTAGCGGACGAAGTTGAGCAGCAAGCATCTGGAGAGGCGTTGCAAGATGTAACACTGTTCGATTTAATCGCCGCGTTCAAAAAAGTATTAATAGATATCGAGCGAAAAAATGTCGTTCACCAAGTGGAAAAAGTTGAGGCGACCATAGAACAACAATCTGAATATGTTTTAAATACACTTCAACAAAAAGGGAAGCAAAGCTTTATAAGCTTGTGTGCGGGAGTCAAACAACGAGTAATTGTTGCGATCACCTTTTTAGCTGTTTTAGAGATGATTAAAGAAAAGCAGATTCGCCTTTATTTTGGCGATAGCCCAACGGAATTTCATGTAGACTTAATGCCGGTAAGTGAGATTCTTAGGCAGGATTAAGATCTTTGTGATAACTTTTACTCTCCAAAAAGAGCATACACAAAAGCCTTTTTATCAAATACTTGCAAATCTTCCATGCCCTCCCCAAGGCCAATATATTTGACCGGAACGGATAACTCGTGAGAAATGCCTAAGACAATCCCTCCTTTAGCCGTGCCATCAAGCTTAGTTAAGACCAAGCCAGTAATATCCACGGCTTCTGTAAAGGCGCGCGCTTGTTGAAGGGCGTTTTGACCGGTTGATGCATCTAGCACCAATAACACCTCATGAGGGGCGTCAGGAACAACTTTAGAGAGCACTCTCTTTATTTTAGAGAGCTCATCCATTAAGGTTTTTTTATTGTGCAATCTGCCAGCCGTATCGATGATACTTAGGTCGACATCCCTCGCTTTAGCGGCGGCAACGGTGTCAAAAGCAACGGCAGCAGGATCAGCATTCTGCCCTTGCTCAATAATAGGTACATGAGCCCGCTCGCTCCAGATTTTAAGCTGATCTACTGCAGCAGCACGAAAGGTATCAGCCGCGCCCAGAAGGACTGATTTATCTGCCGATTTATACCGATGTGCCAACTTTCCAATGGTGGTGGTTTTACCGACTCCATTTACCCCAACCACTAAAATTACATGTGGTTTTTCCGATAACTTCGCATCAAATTCAGCAGAACGCTCGATGGGGTTTTCCATCAAAAGACCAATAATCTCGTCACGAAGTAACGTATTCAATTCTTCTTTAGTGACATATTTATCTTTGGATACCCGCTCTTCTATGCGTCGGATAATATCGAGAGTGGTTTTTACCCCGACGTCTGAGGTTATTAAAATTTCTTCGAGCTCATCGAGAATGGCGCCGTCAATTTGGTCCTTCCCTGCGATCGCCTTTCCCAATTTATTGAGTAACCCATTACGACTTTCTTCAACTCCTTTCTCTAAGGTGGTATTCTTTTTAAAGCCTAATTTTTCTAAAAATCCCATATATACACCATTAATTAAAACGCGCGCCGTTCATTATATT
Organism: uncultured Balneola sp.; assembly: GCA_902529365.1. Lineage (GTDB taxonomy): Bacteria > Bacteroidota > Rhodothermia > Balneolales > Balneolaceae > UBA1275. The sequence goes on along the minus strand of CABZWK010000004.1, from coordinate 92,676 downwards.
TCTATAGCGTAAAAGATACATAATAAATGAGAACAACATGATGGTGACCGATGCCCAAAGCAGGGTGGAATGAACCAGGGTGGCCGACCTAAAAAAGAAGACAGAAATCCAATAAAGAGAGATAACATTCACTGATATTTTCCCCGAAATGGTACTCATAGCCACTTTTCCGTAGCGTAGCTTGATGAATGATGAGCCAAGTAAAATAAGCACATCGCGTGCAATGAAAAGCCCCAAGAACCACAAAGGCACCCAACCAATAACAGTGGTATAAATGAATAATAGCCCTGCGGCTACCTTATCAGAAAGGGGGTCAATCATCTTCCCTACCTCTGAAATAGTGTTTGTTTTACGGGCAACATATCCATCTAAATAATCCGAGAAAACTCCGTATCCTATAAGTAGCCCTATAATTACATCAACCGAATATCCATTGATGTAGTGCCGATATACCACCGGTAGCACAATAAATACCCGTGAAAATGATATAAAATTAGAAATGGTAAAAACCTTACCACTAACCTCTAATTTTTTAACATCTATTTTATTTTGAACCGACAAGACCCAGGTTTTATTACGATATTTGTTATGTTTAAAGTTAAAACCAATCCCTTGATAAAGCCACATGAAAAACACCCATTCAAATTTGCGGCCAAATGGACGACTTGCAGAGCAAAAAAAGCTCAGTGAAAAGGTGTTTTCAGGAGACTTGTTGCACGTATTCAAAGATGAGGCCGTCCTCCCAGATGCTAACACTGGCCGAAGAGAATGGATACAGCATCCAGGTGCTTGCGCAGTAGTGCCTTTGTTTGAAAATGAGGATTGCGTGCTCATTCAGCAGTTTCGGTATCCAGCTCAGCAATTATTTTGGGAAGTCCCAGCTGGAAAAATAGACCGAGGAGAAGACCCTTTTACTACGGCCAACAGAGAATTGGAGGAAGAAACAGGCTATCGTGCAAAAGAATGGACCTACATTGGACATTTTTATCCAGCCATAGGATATGCCGATGAAGTTATTCATATATATCTAGCCGAGGGGCTTGTTCCTGGGCGACAATATACGGATCAGGACGAATTTGTAAGCGTTTACAGGGTGCCTTTTAACGAAGTAGTTGACATGATACATAGCGGCGAAATAAATGATGCCAAAACTATTAGCAGCACCATTCGTGTTCAGGGTTTTTTAGCGCGCGACAGAGTGAAATAGTGAGCGCGGTGCTTTTGTAAATTATCCATATTGGATAAATAGTGGTTATGACTGATTTAGGTCAAAAAACTAACGAAGCTCAAATATCCAGTCCCTTAGCTTTCTTTTTTCACCCCATGTTGCTCAATAAAATCACGAGCCTTTAGAATCTGAACCACTTTTTTGCTCTTGCGCTCCATAATTTTTACCTGAAACAAGCTCAAAATAGCTTGCTGCTGAAGTAATTCAATTACATCGGAGGTAGTTTCGCATTCTTCGGTTTCACTAACTAAGTCATTTATACCCTGAACTATGTATCGGTAATTATGGGCGTTCGATTTAGTTGGTTTTTCTGCCTCGCTTGAGCGTTGTTCCGGTGCATTGAAGTATTCCTGCAATGATTCTTCAGTAACATACCAGCTCACCCCTAATTTACGCCCTCTAATACGACCAGAACGAAGGTACGATCGTAAAGTAAGCTTAGAAACACCAAGCTGTTCGTGTAAATCGTCAATAGAATAAAGGATTAAACTGCCAATTTGCTTAGGCATGGTCGGATTCTGATTCGGAATGAGGGTCATTTGCTTGATTAAACGCTTCAGTAATACGCTGATTCATGAGTCGTCTATAGTGTTTAAACTCGTACTCACTAATGGTAAATTCCGATGCAAATTCACCATTGGAACAATGAACATTATATTTCTTCGGTCGCTCTGAGGCGCTTACCTTTACCTGTACGGCTCCAAGTTTGTATTGCTCTATTACAGAATTTGTCATGTATCAAATGCCCGTATTTTGTACTATTAGTTGTGCTAAAGATACTATTATAATTAGATAAAATTGAGGCTAAGCAAAGATTGTAATGACTAAAAAATCTGTTATCGCCATTGTTTTAGGGGTATTTTTAGGTGTATTTGTCTACAATGCTATACAGAAAACCGCCCCAGTAGAAATCCAAAATGCACCTGACTGGCGTAGCCTGGACGTAGGATTGCAAGAAGCTAGAGATTCTGATAAGCTAGTCCTAGTTGATGTATACGAAGATGGGTGTAAATACTGTCGAGCCATGGAGCGGGAAGTATACCCAGACACTACGGTACGGGCGGTATTGGACGCTGGGTACATCCCTGTAAAAGTGAATGGAAATGCTGATGAACCAGTACATTTCCAGGGGCAGATACTTAGCTCTAGAACATGGGCTCAACAGCAGGGAATTTATGTCTTTCCAGGAACCTTAATATTAGATCCAAATGGCAATCAATTAAAGCGGCGTACTGGGTTTATGAATACCGATGAACTTCGGCAGTTTCTATATCGTTAAGTACAGCCATGACGCAGGAGCATATGCATAAATCCGATAGAAATGTTCAATAATTAAGTGAATTCTATCGTAGATTATCCATCAAACCATTCTTAACCATCACCGATATGTTCAAACAATCAACTTTTTACCCCCTGGGCTTTGCTATTTTATTTTGGCTGTCATGTGCGGCCACTTCCACCCCCCAAGCACAAAATGAATATACCTTCACCAGTTATGTAAACGGCATAGAAGTGCCATGGGGAATGGATTGGTTGTCTAGCGGTGAGCTATTAGTTACGGATCGATCAGGAATTTTATATGTGGTGCGGGAAGGCGAAATAGTTGGGGAATATAAGGAAGTACTTGGGGACCTTTATCCTGAGCGTCAAGGAGGATTTTTAGATGTTCAGACACATCCTAATCATGCAGAAAATGGATGGATATATTTTAGCTATTCATCCACCGCTGGAGATGGTGAGGGTGCGAACACTAAAATTATCCGCGCTAAATTAGGTGAAAATGGCTTAGAGCAGGTAGAAACACTCTATAAAGCTACACCGAATAGCAGAAGAGGCGTACATTACGGCAGTCGCCTCGAGTTTGGAACCGATGGCACGCTCTATTTTACCATTGGAGATCGTGGTAATAGGGATGTAAATCCTCAAAGCCTTTCTATTGATGGTGGAAAAGTCTATCGAATAAATGACGATGGCAGTATACCCCAAGACAACCCCTTTTTAGGTCAGGCTAACGCCATTGAGGCGGTTTATTCATATGGCCATCGAAACCAGCAAGGAATGGAGCGGCACCCGGTGACGGGTCAAATGTGGGCGCATGAACATGGACCGCGTGGTGGCGATGAGCTGAATATCATACAGCCAGGTAAGAATTATGGTTGGCCCGTAATAAGCTATGGAATAAATTACAATGGAACTCCTTTTGCCGAGGATTCCGTTCGTGAGGGTATGCAGCAGCCCATTCAATATTGGATTCCATCAATTGCCCCTTCAGGGATGACCTTTGTAACCAGCGATCGATACCCAGATTGGAAAGGGCACTTATTGGTCGGCTCCCTAAAATTTGGATTGGTAGAATTACTGCAACTCGATGACAACACCGTGTTATCACGAACTGAAGTGCTTCAGGGAATAGGCCGTGTGCGTAGTATTAAACAAGGACCCGATGGGTATATCTACGTGGGTGTTACGGGCCAAGGTATTTTCCGGGTAGAGGGAGTCTAAAGCGCTCCTGTGCCCCATCCTTCTCGGTATTTTCTACGGACAAAAGCATTAGCTGGTTCGAAATTGGTTACCTTCATGGTTGGCCCGTCCCATAAAAGTTGAATGCCACGACCTGGGTAGCGAGTGCGTGTCCTCTCCATCTCTACCCCTTCTTCGGTGTATGTTTCCTTGTATTCTTCTTTATAGTCGTAACTACGTATAGCTAAATTTCCCATTAGCACACTTTCGGTTAGTGGACCTGCGATATCAAAAGAGGAACTCAGCTCATGTTCGCCATATCCCGCTAAACAAGCATTTACCCATTGATGATGATGTCCTTCAGGAACACGGGGTAGTGTTTGGGGCACTTGCACATGGTCATTCAAGCTAGTAGGGAGAAGACGAGCGTTTCGACCATAGGTGTCGCACATCATTTTACCGCGATCCCCGATAATAATTACCCCGTTAACCCCATCACCCATGAGTTCATCAGGTTCCAATTCTTCAGGTCTGGCAGGCTGAATACCCCCGTCCATCCAATGCAATTTTATAAAATCACCATTTTGATAAGGAAAGCGTAAAACCACATGTGAAGAAGGTGGAAATCCATCAGGAAATTCGCCGCGCCGGAATTCGTCAACATAAACCGCTCCAACACTACATTCAACTCGGTCTGGGTAGCCAAGATCAAGAACATTAAAAGGAGTTTCCATTAAATGGCATCCCATGTCTCCGAGCGCGCCGGTTCCATAATCCGACCATCCCCTCCAATTAAAGGGAGCGAGCCCCTCCACATATTCTTTGTATGGTGCCGTACCCAACCATAAGTCCCAGTCCAATCCCTCAGGCACTGACGCGGGACTTGTCGGCCAACTAATTCCCTGGGGCCAAACAGGGCGATTAGTCCAAACATAGACTGTATGGGCTTTACCAATAATACCCGCTTGTAACCATTCTTTCATTTGCCGAACCCCGTCACCTGAAGACCCGTAATTACCCATTTGTGTGACTACTTTATGTTTTTTTGCAGCCTCCGTCAGTATCCTGGCCTCATAGATATCATGCGTTAAGGGTTTTTCAACATATACATGCATGCCTCGCTGAATGGCCGCCATCGTTTGTAACGCATGGTTATGATCTGGAGTAGACACGACTATGGCATCTATTTCGGATTCATGCGAATCCAGCATTTTTCGATAATCTTTATAAAAAGGCGCATTTGGATAGGCCTCCTTTGCGCGGCTTACCATACGTTCATCCACGTCGCACAAATGAGATATTTTTACATTTCGATGTAGAGCTAGCTGACGGAGGTTGTCATTTCCCCTTCCACCTGCCCCGATAGCCCCAACATATAAGGTGTCGCTAGGCGCAGTGAAACCCTTGCCACCCAATACATGACGAGGAACAATACTAAATCCAGCGCCCGCTAAACCAACCCTCATTATAAAATCTTTTCTCTTCATAGCCGCAACGTTTATTAAAGTTAGATGCATGGAATTACGCAAAAATTAGCATCAATCACCAAGACCAAATCAGGAATACTATGCAGGCGAACATAATTTAACGTAAGGCTAATCTACGGCTAAGGTCTGCTGGTTAATGCAAATAAAGCAAAAAAAATACCCATAAAGCTACGTCAACAAAGCAATATCAGCAAAACTCAACAGATGGCGTGATACCAAACTTATTTTGTTACCGAAGTCTAGAAAGAAATGAATACCCAACCAGCGCGTATGATTTTACTGTTATATATGCTTGGTATGGCCCTGCATAGATGGGTCTTCCACTCTATTTTGATGGATGAAAATGTGATGCCTTATTTTTAGAGTCGGATGGCGAAGAATGGGTTCATTTTGACTTGAAATACAGAAAAAAGCGAAATAAAATACCGATAAACAGCTTAGATAAGGCCTATGAAAATGCTATCTTTCAGGATTAACTAATTAGCATACTATCAGGAGTGGACGAGAGCGAGTGTCTAAACAAGCCACGGAACATACAAGCCAAAAGAAAGATAACCCACAAAAGTCGCGACCCATCGTAGTACAAGGTGTGCGAACTCATAATCTGAAGAATATTGAGGTTCAGATCCCTCGGAATAGTCTAACGGTTATAACCGGGGTTTCCGGCTCTGGAAAGTCTAGTTTAGCCTTTGATACTATTTACGCCGAAGGCCAAAGACGGTATGTTGAAAGCCTATCTAGTTATGCTCGACAATTCCTAGAGAGGATGGATAAGCCGGAGGTAGATCATATTCATGGCGTCTCTCCAGCCATGGCCATTCAACAAAAAACAACCTCATCCAATCCTCGCTCAACGGTTGGAACGACCACTGAAATCTATGATTATCTGCGCTTATTATTTGCGCGTATCGGAAAAACCTATAGTCCGAAATCAGGTAAATTAGTGACAAAAGATACACCAGGAGATGTGGTTAATTATATTGAAGAACATATTGAGGAAGGCATTCGATTCTATGTACTGTATCCCATTCCTGAGCACGGCAGGCATTTGATTAGCGATGAGTTAAAACTACTGAAGGAAAAAGGTTTTACTCGCCTATTGCACATGGCTACAGAAGAAGTGTTGGATTTAACCACCGTAACCCCAGCATCCCAAATAGAGGCTGAGGGGAAAGAAACGGGTAAAAAGTCAGAGACAAAATCAGCTAAAGCGACGAAAAAAAACTCTTCACAAGAGAAAAATGATCATCTAGTGTTACCTAATAATCATCGCCTTAGCGATTATAGAGTATTGGTCGATCGACTGGTCAATAAACTTGATGATACCACTAGATCTCGCATGGCAGATTCCCTTGAAACCGCATTTAGGCAAGGCCTGGGTAAAGCCTCTATTAAGGTTCGGGGGGAACAGGAACAGCCCTTTAGTGAACGTTTTGAGAGGGATGGTATTGAGTTTGTTGAGCCAACGCCACAAATGTTCTCATTCAACAATCCATTTGGTGCTTGTTCTAAATGCGAAGGCTTTGGTCGGGTGGCTGGGATAGATGAAAATCTTGTCATACCTGATCACGAGAAAAGCATTAGAAACAATACCATCGCTCCTTTTAACTCTCCTAAATTTTCTCAGCATTTACGTGACTTAATTCGCGTGGCTGCGCGCGAACAGTGGCCTATTGATCTCCCATACCGTGAGCTACCAAAAGAGGTTAAGCGAGCGCTATGGAAAGGAAAAGATGAGTACATTGGTATTCACGCCTTCTTTGATCAGGTACGATCACAAAATTATAAAGTACATATGCGCGTGCTATATGCTCGTTATAGAGGATATAGTCGTTGCTCAGAATGTGAAGGGTATCGCATTAGAAAAGATGCACAGTATGTACGATTGGGTGAGATGCATCTTGGTGAGGTCTCTGAATTAACTATTGGTCATGCTAAGGAGTACTTTGATGTACTTAAGTTAAATGAATTCGAACTAGGTGTTGCCGGACAATTGGTGTATGAGATAAAAAAACGACTTAAATATTTAGTTGAGGTTGGCCTAGATTATCTTACCCTTGATCGGCTAGCCAATACCTTAAGCGGTGGAGAGTCACAGCGAATAAGCTTAGCAAACGCTCTGGGAAGTTCTTTAATAGGTAGTTTATATGTGCTCGATGAGCCAACCATAGGCCTGCATCCCAGGGATAATGACCGGCTTATTAAGATTCTAGAATCTCTTCGAGACATTGGAAACACGGTGCTTGTAGTTGAGCATGACAGTGAAATGATACGAGCAGCAGATCATATTATTGATATTGGGCCATTTGCTGGGGTTCATGGGGGTGAAGTGGTTTTTGAGGGAGCATTCCCCCAATTATTAGAGGCGCCAACCTTAACAGGCCGTTATTTGAGCGGAAAAACGCTCATCCCCATGCCTGCTCAGCGACGCTCAGGTTCAGGTCATTTCTTAGAATTGAAGGGAGCAAGCGAGCATAATCTGAAAAATGTGGATGTGAATATCCCACTTGGGTTATTGCTGGTAGTAACTGGGGTTTCAGGGTCAGGAAAATCAACCCTTGTGCACGATACAGTGTATAAAGGGATAAAAAAGCATTTTGGTAATTATAACGAAACAGTGGGACGCCACCGGTCCTTAACAGGGATGGGGAGGGTTCATCATGTTGAAATGGTCGATCAATCCCCAATTGGGCGATCTTCTCGATCAAACCCAGCTACCTATACGAAGGCTTTCGATGGTATACGAGATGTTTTTGCAAGCACTAGGCAAGCTAAAATCATGGGCTATACTCCCGGTCATTTTAGTTTCAACGTGCCAGGTGGTCGGTGCGAAAGTTGCCAGGGTGAAGGGGTTCAAAAGATTGAAATGCAATTCATGGCAGATATAGAACTCATTTGTGAGGAGTGCAATGGTGCTCGATTCCGGAAGGATATTTTGCAGGTACTCTATCGAGGTAAAAGCGTCGAGCAGGTTTTAAATATGCCTATATCAGAAGCCATTGACTTTTTTGTGGATGAGTCAAATATAGTGAAAAAACTAGAACCCCTAGAAAAAGTTGGGTTAGGGTATCTTACTTTAGGCCAAAGTGCAACTACTCTTTCCGGCGGAGAAGCACAGCGGGTCAAATTGGCAAGGTTTCTAACCAAAACAAGTCACGAACACACTATTTATTTCTTTGACGAACCAACCACTGGCCTTCATTTCGATGATGTTGCAAAGTTACTCAAAGCCTTCAACGAATTAGTTGAGGCCGGGCACTCGGTAATTATTATTGAGCATAATCTCGATGTCATTAAGAGTGCGGATTGGCTCATTGATGTAGGCCCAGACGGTGGATTTAGGGGCGGACAAGTGGTTGCGGAGGGAACGCCTGAAGAAATAATGGCCATGAATGATAGTCACACAGGCCGCTTCTTAAAAGACTATTTGAAAGCACTAGGGCAGCTATAATAGAATAATTGGTGTATTCATGTGGATTCATTAGGGCACGATACCTTATAAATTGATAATACCATCATAAATGAGCTTTCAGTATTATTAAGGAAGAACCAAAAAATGGCCATAACCGCAGCGCCCCAACCAACCTTTGATTATCATGTTTCCCATCCATTTAGATATAGGCTTTAATCAAATTTATTTTTATGAGGGTCTATATTTTTTAATCTCGATAGGTCTTGGGGTATATGTTTGTTATAGGTGGGTAAAAGCGAATGGTGGCAAAACAGAGTTATTTGAAGGCTTGGTGACTTGGTCTATTTTGGGAGCTTTGCTAGGGGCTCGGCTCTCTCATTTTCTGTTTTGGAATCTAGATTTATTCTTGAGTGATCCAGCCATCCTGTTTAGCCTGAGCGGAGCGGGCAATAGTATAACAGGAGGACTTTTGGGGGGAATGCTAGGGGGTTATTTTTTTACCAAAATAAAGAAATTAAACTATTTCGAATACTTCTCCTTGTTGTCACCCGGTATTTTAATAGGCCAAGCAGTTGGGCGTATCGGTTGCTTTTTTAATGGAGACGCTTACGGAACAGCCACTAACAGCATATTTGGGGTTCAATTTCCACGTTATGGTACATGGGTGCCTTCGTTTGAAACAGAATTAGCCTATTCATCCTCCGCTTGGCAATGGTCATTTGAACGAGGCCTTGTGGAAGCGGGCTCTACGATGAGTGCCCCTCTACATCCGACGCAGCTGTACGAAATGCTTGGAGATTTTGCTATACTTGCTGTGGTTATCTATGTATTTAACAAGTATTGGAAGAGTAACAAAAATTCGCCCATTATATTTTATGTACATACCGGCGGTTATGCGTTACTTCGCTTTGCCTTAGAGTTTATAAGAGGAGACAGAGAGTTTGTAGCTTTTGCAAATATGACTAATCTGCAGCTTAGTTTGCTTGCCTATGTGATTATTGTTGGTATCTTGTTGATGAAGTATCTTAAAAAAGTACAGCTTAAGACCAGTTAACTCATGACCAGCTAAAGTGGGTATTAAAAATGGATAGAAAAAAAGCGATTAAAGGAATTTTTGCTTCCGCACTAGGTATAAAAGCAGTTAAAGATACGATTTCTAGCCTTTCAGATGCCCCGCGAGCTTTTACGAAGAACGAGCACACATCATCCAGTGACACGAGTGGTTCAGGGTTTTCTGAGCAGGGATATAAACACTCGGTTTGTAGGTGGACCTATTCTTCTGTGCCACTTGAAGAACTGTGCGAAGTGGCCATTGAGCTCAACATTGATTCCATTGAGCTGCTGGACCCCCCTGATATTAAAAAAGTACAGCAGAGGGGGCTACATTGCGCCGTTGCTAACAGCGTCCCCTTAAGTTTAAGTAATGGGTTTAATGATCCTGCTTATCATGCTGCATTACAAAAAGAATATAGTGAGCTAATTCCTGTTTTGGCCGATCTAGGCATTCAGAATCTTATTTGTTTCTCTGGTAATAGGCGTGGCATTGGAGACGAGCAGGGAATGGAGCATTGTGCTATTGGCTTAGATCCCATTGTCGCTCTAGCTCAAAAATATGGGATTATACTGGTTATGGAGTTGTTGAACTCAAAGGTGGACCACAAAGATTATCAGTGTGATCATACGGCTTGGGGTGCAAGCTTGTGCGAGAAAATAGGCTCAAACCATTTTAAATTATTATACGATATATACCACATGCAGGTCATGGAAGGCGATATCATCGCAACGATTCAGAAATATCACCCTTATATTGCCCACTATCATACGGCAGGGGTACCCGGAAGAAATGAAATAGACCAAAGCCAAGAATTAAATTACCTTGCTATTATGCAAGCTATACAAAGCACCGGATTTACAGGCCATGTGGCACAGGAATTTATACCTACCGCAGAAAACAAGTTTGATTCACTGGCAAGAGCCATTGAGCTGTGCACTCTTAAATAGCGATGATGATTGATATGGAAGTAACTGGGACTAGTGTTGTTCAAAGCACAAAAATAACACAGAGCAATAGGAAGACGGTTATCCTCACGGCGCTTGTCGCGTTTATTAGCGTTTCCATGTTTAGTTCCTGCGGAAGTACGCATAAAATGTCAAAGGTAGAGCACGTAGTGTTACCAACGACCGTATTAAGCAGCCCACGAGCTTTTCCTCAAGAAATTGCCGATTCACTGGGGTGGGGAGCGATGTATGAGGGTATCCTAGGTGAAGAAGAGGAAGAGTTTAGAGTGGTATTAAGCTCGTCTATATCCCCCTATCATGCCTTGAGGATAAAAAAAACAAAAGACATTGAGGGGACTTATCTTCTGTTTTGGGAGAAAAACACTGCCATTGATGTCGAATTACCTCAACGTAATATTCGATGGTTTATTCAAGGAGAATGCAACGATTTTAAGGAGACGGATCGATTCGAATATTGTTTACCAGAATGGTTTGAAGAGCCTGATTGGCAACGAGTATATCAGAACTTTGATCAATCTGATATCTGGACCTTAGAACCAGCGGATTCTTTGGTAAGGGATAGCTTGTCGCTGGAGGATGAATGGGTGATGCATGTGGAGGCCCGTGTTGAGAATTATTTTAGACGATATCAGCACTTAAGCCCAGACACCTACGAAAAGAGTAGTACGAGCAGCGATGTGTTAAACATGGTCGTACAGATGAAGGCTTTACGTGACGCAACGATTCAGCGGGATAATTTTAATGTGTATCGAGGGTATATGAAGGGACCGTCAGGACCAGAATTTGTTTTGTGTGATGAAAGTGAAACGTGGTACTTCGATGGTCATTTAGAAGACCTTGTCGTAACAAGTGCCTATCCCGTGCTAATTGATGAGGCTTCTGAGCAGCATTTTTACGTGGAACTCCGAGGTCAGGTTCGCGATCAGTGGTATACCGAATGGTTTGATCAACCCTATACCCGAGTCATTATTCCTGATGAGATTAATGAAATTCAGTTAATCAGCAGGACCAGATGTCCTTTTTAGGGACTTAGTAGTTACAATGGTTCAGTAACATTAAGGTTCTAAAAAAACAAAAGTTTTAGAGAAACATTAAGTTTCTGGAAACCGATAGGAAATGTTAAAAAAGAGGCGATAATTTAGTGCAAATTGCTTCTAGTAGCTCGGTTTGCTCTTTGGTGATTGAATTCTTTGTGTTTGAATCAACATCTATTTGAGCGACAAATACCCCATTTTTTAGAATGGGCGCTACTAATTCCGACTGCACCTCGGTACTGCAGGCAATATAATTATCCTCTGCACTCACATCTTGTGAAACAAATGTTTGCAGTGAGACCGCAACTTGACCACAAATACCCTTTCCATATGGTATAGAAACATGATCGGTGGCCGGCCCTACATAAGGCCCAAGTTTTAAAAAGCCTTTTTTGTCTTGATCATCGAGGTAGAAACCCACCCAATCAAAATGCTCAAATTCGGCGTGTAGTACTAGCGCAACCTCTATTAAGGTTTGGCTTAGACCAAGATGACGCCCAATAATGGAATCTATGCGTTGTAACATATTTATGTTTGTTTGTTCGAGCTGCGCTTGTTGAGTAAAGGTGTTGAGATTTAGACTATCAAACAAAAATACGAAGCTTAAAAATAGCGTGCATTATTTTAGGAAAATTAACTCTGTATGAATGAAATTCGATGTAGAGTCCGTATATTTATTTTATTCAGCACGACTGTATATTAATAATCATAAAAGCTATCCTCTGAGTGCCCTAGAAGGGTGTCAAACCTTAATTTTCCTGCCGATTATGGGAATTTTAGCTCTTTTATTTGCTAGTTTTACATCGTTGTTTTCGGTGGTTAATCCCATTACCGCAATGCCAGTTTTTATGGCTTTAACTAAGGAAGACACTGAAGATGAACGCAAACTGACGGCCCGAAAAGCCACCGGTTATATGTTTTTTGTGCTAATTACCTTTTTGTTTGTCGGTACGTATATACTGCAATTTTTTGGAATTAGTATGTTGGGAATTCGAATAGCTGGAGGCCTGGTAATTATGAAAGCCGGTTTTTCCATGATGAACCCTGAAATAGGGGGAAGGAAGCTATCAAAAGAAGATCAAGTTGCAGCTATGGAAAAAGAAGATGTTTCTTTTAGTCCGTTAGCAATGCCGTTGCTCTCAGGCCCAGGTAGCATTGCCGTGGTTATTGAATTTGGATCTCAAGCAGCTAGCTTGACCGATTACATGGTATATGGAGTTGCGGTTTTTTTGACGGTCCTGTCAACTTTTATCATACTTAGGGTGGCGCCCTGGTTGAACAAATTTATTGGGAAATCTGGCATGACCGTGATTACCCGGATGATGGGTTTTATTGCCCTTTCCATAGGGGTACAGTTTGTTATAAATGGCCTAGGGCGCTTTTTTGATTGGATCTAATTTTAACCGTTTCAAGATTCTTATAATTAATCGCCATTTTTATTTGTGATTTCCCTCTTTTAGAACGAGTTTAAGATTTTTATTACTAACTAAATTAACGCTGTTCTGGAAACAATTGATCGTATTTTAGCCGGTTTTTCGTCATTCATGTGGGGGACTCCATTAGTCGTACTATTAGTAGGTGGTGGTCTCTACTTTTTAATTTACTCTCGATTTATCCCCTACCGATATTTCTGGCATGCTATTGAAGTATTGCGGGGAAAATACGATGACCCAGATGACCCTGGAGATATTAGTCACTTTGAAGCCTTGGCAAGTGCACTAGCGGCAACGGTAGGAATGGGGAACATAAGTGGGGTGGCGGTAGCGATTGCCGTCGGGGGTCCTGGCGCTGTTTTTTGGATGTGGATTAGTGCCATAGTTGGTATGGCTACCAAGTTTTTTACTTGTACGCTTTCTGTTATGTATCGAGGACACGATTCCGAGGGACATTTGCAAGGGGGTACTATGTACATTATTACCGAGGGATTGGGTAAAAAATGGAAACCATTGGCGGGGCTTTTTGCGGTCGCCGGGTTATTTGGCCCTTTACCCATCTTTCAAGCCAATCAAGTGACCCAAATTGTACGTGATTTTTTACTTATTCCGAATGGAATTTCCGACCCCAATAACCACTTTAATACCGATTTAATAAGTGGCTTAGTCATTTTAGCGGTCGTATCGTTGGTTATTTTTGGGGGCATAAAGCGAATCGGAAAGGTTGCATCAAAAATGGTACCGGCTATGGTGGTGCTTTACGTAGGAAGTGTTGCCTACATTTTACTAGTACATGTGGATGTGCTTGGAAAGTATCTGCTCTTAATTGTTACGGACGCTTTTACCGCAAATTCGGTAATGGGTGGAGCCCTTGGGGCCTTGATTATAACAGGGGTTCGAAGAGCTGCATTTTCAAACGAGGCAGGAATAGGAACCGCGACTTTGGCTCATGGTGCCGCCAAAACTAAAGAGCCAGTGCGTGAAGGTTTGGTGGCTATGATGGGCCCGTTTATTGATACTTTAGTGGTCTGTACCATGACGGCTTTGGCTATTTTAGTGACGGGAGTTTGGACCTCTGGTGATGTTAATGGGATAAGCTTGACGGCCTCGGCATTTCAGGAGGCGATGGGTCCTACAGGGGTGTATGTGCTCATGGTTTGTGTACTTATATTTGCCTTTAGCTCTTTGTTCACCTATTCGTATTACAGCACAAAATGTTTAGGCTTTTTGGCCGGAGCGGAGCGGCAGAAGTACTTCAACTATTTTTATGCGGCGGCCATTATTTTTGGTTCGGTAGCCACCATTGAAGCTGTCTTGAACTTTACCGATGGAATGTTTGCATTAATGGCCATTCCTACGATGACAGCAGCCATTCTGTTGTCTCCAAAAGTCATGAGCGCTGCTCACGATTATTTTGATAGGATGAAAAATGAATCTCTTCAAGATTAACTTGACCCTAATTTAAATCGTATAATTATGTGGAATAATCATTCAAGAGCCGTTGAGTCTGCGGCGGTACCATCAACCCGAAAAAGTAAATTATTTTATCATGTGGCTGGGTACAAATTGCTGTTTCTTTTCTTGATTCAGGTCCTTTTTGTTGGAGCTAGTAACGCCCAAAATATTTCTGAGAAAATAGGTGATTTAGATGTCTTAGAGGGTTTTTTCACCTATTATTTTGATGAGGGTCAAGATAAGCTTTGGTTACGAGTAACGGAGTTAAATAAAGAATTTCTTTATGCCAATTACTTAGCTGCTGGGGTTGGATCCAATGATATTGGTTTGGATAGGAGCCAGCAAGGCGGTGAGCGAGTGGTGTATTTCGAAAAGAGAGGCCCGAAATTATTTCTCATACAGCCCAACCTACGGTATATAGCCCAGTCTGATAATGAGTTAGAAAAAAAGTCGGTTCGGGAGGCTTTTGCTTCGTCGGTATTGTACGGTTTTCCTATTGAAGCAGAAGAAAATGGAGCATATCTAATCGATTTAACCCCCTTTTTGATGCGAGATGCTCATGGGGTTACCGATCGGTTACGGAGGATGGGAGAAGGCTCTTATAGCTTGGATAAGAGTCGTTCCGCTTTGTACCCAGAAGGTACTTTCAACTTCCCAAAGAATACTGAATTCGAAACAATGCTTACTTTTACAGGGAGTAATCCTGGCCGTGAAGTAAGATCAGTGGTACCCGACCCGTCGGCCATAACGGTGCGGCAACATCATTCATTTGTTGAGCTTCCGGATAATAAGTACACCCCAAGAGTCTATGATCCTAGAGCGGGCTATTACCCAACGACCTTTATGGATTATGCTGCGCCCATTGAGCAGGACATGGCCGTTCGATTTATTAATCGTCATAGGCTAGAGAAAAAAGATCCTATGGCGGAAGTAAGTGAGGCCGTTGATCCGATCATATATTATTTAGATAACGGGACTCCCGAACCCGTTAGATCAGCCTTACTGAATGGAGCTCGATGGTGGAATCAGGCTTTTGAAGCTATTGGATATAAAGATGCTTTTCAGGTAAGAGTGCTACCCGACGATGCTCATCCCCTAGATATTCGATACAATGTGATTAACTGGGTGCATCGCTCCACTCGAGGATGGTCATATGGAGGATCTGTGGTTGATCCGAGAACCGGTGAAATTATCAAGGGGAATGTCCTTTTGGGCTCATTACGAGTGCGCCAAGATTATATGATTGCCACCGGGTTATTGGCTCCATTTAGCGAAGAATCCGAAAGTGAGGGTGCGCTGGAAAACCTAGCTGATTCGCCCATGATGAAGATGGCCCTAGCACGAATTCGACAACTCTCTGCGCATGAAGTAGGGCACACTTTAGGTATTTATCACAATTTTGCTTCAAGTGTAAATGGTCGAGCGTCCGTTATGGATTACCCTCACCCTAAGGTGGATATTGTTGATGGAGAATTGAATCTGGATGATGCATACGACACCGCCATTGGCGATTGGGATAAAGTTACCATAGCCTACGGATACCAGGATTTCCCAGACAATGTGGATGAAACAAAGGCCTTGAATGAACTACTTGAGCAGGCCCATGCTAGGGGATTGGATTATATTTCTGACAATGATGCAAGACCACAAGGTGGGTCGCATCCAACGGCGCATTTATGGGATTATGGACAAGATCCGACCGACCAATTGGCCCATATTTTAGAGGTGCGAGACATTGCTCTTACACAATTTGGAATGGCAAATATACCCAGTGGCCGTCCTACAACTTATTTGGAAGATGTTCTGGTACCCATTTATTTTTTCCACAGATATCAGGTTGAAGGTACAGTAAAGTTAATTGGGGGTATGGAATATACCTACAAAATTAAAGGAGATAATCAGCCTAGCCCTCGTATCGTCCGCGCGAGTGCTCAGCGAAATGCCCTCCAAGCCGTTCTATCTACCTTAGAGCCGGAAGTCTTGGCTCTTCCCCTTTCACTGCTCGATATGATTCCTCCGCGGCCGGCCGGGCTCCCATCAACCAGAGAATTATTCAGAGGCAGAACAGGCCCTTCCCTGGATGCCTTAAGTATTGCTCAGTCTTCTGCAAATCTGACTCTTGGGTTGTTGTTACATCCGGAGAGAGCAAATCGCCTGGTGGAGTACGGATCTAGAGACAATAACCTAAGCTTGGTTGAAACCCTAGATGCGCTATTGACTGTAACTTGGGGGAAAGAGGAGTCACAGAGTTACCAGGGAGCCGTTCAGGAAATGGTCAATTATGAGGTAATTCGCCACATGATTGCATTACATGCGTCAAGCCAGTCTAGTCCACTTACCAAAGCGATAGCACTTGATAAACTTGAATCGGTAGCATCTATGATGGAAGGGTTTATGCGGCCAATGGCCAGACAAGCGGCGCTTATGATTGATCAATATCTTGATGATTCCGCTATTTTCGAAGCATCCCCCGCGTTGGGAGTACCCCCAGGTTCTCCTATTGGTTCGGATTGGATGCGGTACTGTAGCACTGATTTTTAATAAAATAATAAGGTAAGAAATCACTCGTTCGATGCTCTTTTTTTAACAGAATATTAATGTTAAAACAGAGCAAACTATGAATGATAAATAGTCCCGTTTCAGGGTGCAAGAATTAAGTACCCAAGAGCAACCACGAGAAAAATTAAAACGGCATGGCGCCTCCTTATTAACGGACGCGGAATTATTGGCCATACTAATTCGATCGGGTTCCAAAAAGTATAATGTGTTAGATACAGCGCGAATACTTTTAAAAAGAGACGGGAGGCCTGCATGCCATGTCCCGGAAAGAATGGAAAGAGTTACGGGTAGTTCCTGGTATTGCCCAGGTCAAAGCACTTACCTTAGAGGCTTGTTTTGAACTATTACGGCGGGTGAAAAGCCCTTCGGATATATTGCCCGTTCAAATGACGGGCTCCGAGGCGGTAGCTGCGTTTTTTGGGCCTAAACTTCGCCATTTAACCAAAGAGGTGTTTATTGTCTGCTTCTTGAATAATCAAAAACAAATGATCGATTTTAAGCAAATTAGCTCGGGCGGTAGTCGTGCCACCGTAGTAGAACCGGCTGAAGTTATGAGACTATCTATTTTACACCACGCCCAATCCATTATTGTCTTACACAATCACCCATCTGGGAATATACGGGCATCTCATGCGGACATACAGTTAACAAAGCGTATTCAAGAAGCCGGTACCATGTTAGGAGTACTCCTTGATGATCATATCATTATTGCCGGCTATGACTATGTATCTATGCGAAGTGAGGGTTTAGTATAAGGGACGCCCTGGGGGCGTTTTGTCCCCCTTTTGGGCTAACACCATTCAAGGGAAAACTGTATCTTTAGAACATGAACAGTTACATCTATGATTTACTAAAAAAGGCCTTATCGGGACTTGATATCTCCGAGCTGCCTGAGATTCAATTAGAATCTCCTAAAGTTGCAGAACATGGCGACGTATCGACCAATATCGCCATGCTTTTAGCAAAACCACTGCGCCAAAACCCCCGTACTATTGCTCAGCAACTGCTTGACGCTATGCCACTAGACCCACAGGTGTTGGAGGCCATCGAAATTGCTGGGCCTGGCTTCATAAACTTTCGATTTGCGAAGGAATATGTATATCAACAATTAAGAGCGATTATAGAAGAAGGCTCAGATTTTGGTAAAACAGTGTCTAGAAAAGGGAAACGGGTCCAAATAGAATTTGTCAGTGCAAATCCTACCGGGCCTTTGACTGTGGGACATGGAAGAAATGCGGTACTAGGAGATACGATTGCTCGCTTATTGGAATGGACAGGGGCGTCTGTAGATCGGGAATACTATTTTAACGATGCAGGCCGCCAAATGAGGATATTAGGTCAAAGTGTACAAGCCCGATACCAGCAAATATTAGGTCAGTCGATAGAGCTACCAGAGGGAGGCTATGAGGGTGCTTATATCATTGATATTGCCCAAGGAATTGTTGACCAATACGGCAATGATTGGGAAAAAAAGGATTGGGAGGCATTCAAAAAAGTAGCCCAAGAAGCCATATTTACGGACATTAGCCATACATTGGAGCGAATGAATATTCATATGGACAGTTTCTTTAACGAATTTGATCTATATGAAAATGGAGACATTGAGAAGGTGCTGGCAGCGCTAAAAGAAAGAGGCTTGGTCTACGAAGCGGATGGGGCAACGTGGTTTAAAACTACTGAGTTTGGAAAAGAAAAAGATACTGTTTTAGTAAAAAGTACGGGAGAGCCAACGTATCGCCTACCCGATATTGCTTATCATGCCAATAAATTAGACAGAGGCTATGATGAGTGCTTGGACGTATTTGGTGCCGATCATATCGCAACTTACCCAGATGTATTATCCGCATTACAAGCACTGGGTTATGATGAGCAACGAATACGCGTTATTGTCTATCAGTTTGTGACCTTAGTTAAAGACGGTCAACCTTTTAAAATGAGTACACGAAAAGCTAATTTTGTTACCTTAGACGAATTAATGGATGAGGTAGGTTCGGATGTTACTCGATTTTTCTTCTTGATGAGGTCTCCAAATACTCACTTGGAATTTGATATAGGACAAGCCAAAGAGGCTGGTGAAAAGAACCCAGTATTTTATCTTCAATATGCACATGCACGCATTCACAGTATCCTACGTAAAGCGGAAGAAGAATATGGCGTTCCTCCAGAATTCCCAACCCTTGAGCAGTTAAAACCATTGGTTCATCCTTCGGAATTAACCCTGATGAAAACACTCTTTAAATTACCTAAAGCGATTGCAGGAGCCGCTCACGCAAATGAACCCCATCGGTTAATTAATTACTTGAATGATGTGGCGACCGACTTTACCTCTTTCTACCATGACTGCAGAATTATGGGCGTAGAACAAGAATATGCACAAGCTCGAGTTCTTTTGTCGAGACAAACTGCTAGGGTTTTATATAATGGATTAGGCATTTTGGGTATCCATGCGCCGGAACAAATGTAAAGCCAGTGTTCAGGAATAGTATACTTAGATTGTACCGTTAAACCAGCAGTGCAAAGGCTACAATACCTTTAGTTTCCACTCGGTCTATGGTGAAACCTGTCCCTTTAAATAGATTTTTTGATTCTTCATAGGTCCAAAAATGTAAGCCTCCCAATGAACTAGATTCTTGAGTTACTCTACCTAACCAATGGGTACTTTTTAGAAGATACATAATAAAAAAGCGGCCATTTGGTCGTAATACTCTCCGAATTTCAGTAAGTACCTTAGCGGTATTGGATACTTCGTTTAAGGTCCCTCCCATGGCAACTAAATCGAAGGTATCACTAAAAAAAGGTAGTTGGCGAGCGTCGGCTTGCAATAAAAATAGGTCAACTTCTTCGTCCACCGCTTTTTCACGAGCTTTTTGGAGCATGGGAAGGGAAAGGTCGAGTGCGACAGTCTGTGCGCCAGGTTCGTAATCTTGTAGGCTTCTTGCATAAAAGGCCGTGGAGCAGCCTACATCTAATATTTTTTCCCCACCTTTTGGCACGGTCCAATCCAGTAATAGTTTTTTTTCCTCTTCTAAACTAAAATCTTCCCCACTTAGTAAACCTATAGAGCGTCTTCTCCATAGATCCTCGTACACTTGAGCAGTAACTGGTACATGGTTGGATAGCTGAGCGAGGGTATCAAACGTTCTTTTATTTTCAACGAGTTGCACAATATTACGATCAATAGAATAGAGCCGCCCATCTGCCGCACAAAGAGACCCATTAAAAGGGGTGACCAGGTGCGCAACCTCTACCGGTAGTTCCATAGAAAGGCGTTCATTGTGAGGGGCGCGAAGTTCCAAAGACATAGCTTCTGACTGATAGTTGAAATTAGTTGATTTATTGCATCATGATTGCCGTCATACATAGGTATACGAGCTGTGGCACTAAACGTTACGAACACAAATGCCTATAAAACGAAGCTTTGACGTAATGCGTTAACTTGACCAAATCTAACGATCTCAAGGTTACTTTTGGAGGACCAATGAGATTTGTGTGCCTTTATCTACACTTAACATTTCAGCGGCGTTCCCTCGATTTATCCCTATTTCCATCATCCCGGAGCTGCCAACAAAAGCGGCTGGCTCACCGGGGGCCACGTCTTCAAAGGTATTAACTAGGTGATCGATCATGGTATTGCCTACGTATATTCGAACTTTTCTGCGGCCAATGGTTTGTTCGATCAATTCTTCGGATATGTTGGTGATTAAGTTTCCAAAACGATCTATGTGAATTACCCATCCCTGTAAACCATCTTTATCCCCTATGGGGACAGCCCAGTGGTAACTCACTAAATCACTAATGGGATCTCCCAGTTCTTGCAAGCACACCCCCTTGGCTATATTAGCGGCAATGGGGGAGAATATATCGAGTCCGTGAAAGGTTCTCGATCGAACATCTCTCCAGTATTTTGGCTTGTTTAATTTGTACGCTTTGTAGTTGAATTCCTCAAAAAAAAGCGAAAAAATTCCGTTGTCTGGGCCCACAAAAATCTGATTGTTTACCTCCAGAACAATGGGGTTTCTGTCGGTTCCAACCCCAGGGTCAACCACCACTAAATGAATACTTTTAGGGGGAAAGAGAAAGGCGGCATTCCGAATGACCCAGGCGCCGGCCATAATATCTTGGGGGGGTATTTCATGGGAAATATCAACAAACCTTACATCAGGAGAAATTCCTAGCATCACGGCTTTCATGGCACTTACATAGTGGTCTTGAAGCCCAAAATCAGTAGTAAGAGTAATTATTTTGCTCATAGATGTACTAAGAGCGGCAAGGGTTCATGGCAGCTCTAGCTATAGCTATTTAACATAACCGGCATTACCAACATTAACATCTCTTCGCTTTCGTCACTTTGTGTGGGTTTTACAATTCCTGCCTTATTTGGAGAGGAAAACTCAAAGCTTACTTCATCCCCATCGATATTTTGTAATACATCGGACAAGTACTTGGCATTAAAACCGATTTCCATGGATTCATTACTGTAATCACAATCAATCGTTTCTTTGGCTTCGCTGCTCATATCCAAATCTTCGGCGCGAATGGTCAATTTATCGGCATCTAAATGAAGACGAATTTGTCGAGTGGTGCTACTCGAAAAGATAGAAACTCGTTTGACGGTCGATAGCATTTGGTCTTTACTTATAGACAAAAACTTATCATTGTCTCGAGGAATTACCGACTCGTAGTTAGGATATTGCTCGTTTATTAAGCGGGTTATTAATTGGGTAGCACCACTTTTAAAACTTACATGATCTTGATTTACTTGTATGGTACTTAGTTCATCGGAAATACTTTTTTGAATTAATGACAAGGCTTTATCTGGAACAATAAAAGAATGTTCCTGTGCAGTGGTCATTTCAGCGGTACTATACTTAACGAGCCGGTGGCCATCGGTAGAAACAAATTGAGAGGCGTTGGGGCCGAGTTGAAAATAAACACCCATCATGGCTGGCCGTAAATCATCGTTAGATACAGCGAAAAGTGTTTTGTTAATGGCTTGTTGAACGACCTCGGTATTAGTTTCAATGGTGGTTCCATCCATTAAGTCAGGTACTTCGGGGAAGTCATCGGCATTGTCACCCACTAGTTTATAGGTGCCTTTATCCGTTTTAAATAAAATATTGTTACGGTCGTCTACTTCAAAAAAGACCGTTATGTTAGGGAGCTGTCTAAGTGTTTCCAGAAGTCTTCTTGCCGGAATAGCAATAGAACCAGGCTCTTCAATATCTGCCTGAACATGTTGTATAATGGAAATTTCTAAATCGGTGGCACTTAATTTAATACTGCTCTCCTCACTCTGAAACAGAATTGTTTCTAAAATAGGCAAGGTTGCTTTATTAGGTACGGCGCCAATTACGGTGGAGAGCCCTTTGTTGAGTTCGCTACTGGATACAGAAAATTTCATAGGTGGTTGAATTATAGGGATTTATACGACGGTTTAACGGTTGGATTGCCCTTTCCAACATATGTGCTTATACTAAGAAAATACGGTACTCTCTGCAACAAAGCACCGTTCATTTTTACGAATTCACTTCCGTGCATTTTATATCTTTAGATGGTGGGTATAAAAACAATAAACTGCATAATTTTGTATAGATCAACATTACCCAGTGGCAAAGGGCTTTTTGTTATTTTACTTCTGTTTTGTGCTCCAATGCACGTTATGTCTCAATCACTTCACGCGAAATACGGCAGTGAATTTTTGCGAGTGGGTGCAGGGGCAAAAGCGTTGAGTATGGGTGGAGCACAAGCGGCTATTAGTCGTAGTGTTAGCGCGGCCTACTGGAATCCGGCGGGTTTGCGAACGGTTGAAGACATGCAAATTATGTACATGCATTCTGAGCGCTTTGGAGGTATTGTGGGCTATGACTACGGATCTGTAGCACTACCTTTACCTCAAGACAGAGGGGTGTTGGCCCTTAGTTTTTTTAGACAAGGGGTCGATAACATCGCCAATACTTTAGATGCTTGGGACCCAAATAGAGGGGAGAATGGGGGGCCTAAAGCAAACGTTGAACAATACATTACTCGCTTCAGTGCTACTGATATGGCATGGTATATATCTTACGCTTCTGAGCAATCACTGGGTGATTTACCCATTTATTATGGCGGCTCACTGAAATTTATTCGGCAAAAGTTAGGTCCTTTTGCGCATGCATGGGGCTACAGTTTAGACTTGGGAGCTCAAGGTAGCTGGAATGAATGGTTTTGGGGCATTCAGTGGATAGATGCCACCACATTGCGAAAAGTTTGGACGGTTAATCAAGGTCAATTTGATGGCTATGAAGAAGTTTTTGGCGATCAGACTCCTGAAGGTTCCGACGAATACGTCCGACCATCTTTACGGATGGGCATAGCACGAAGTTTTCAATACAAAGAATGGGCATTCAACATGGCGTTTGATATACTTAGTATGTTTGAGGGTAGAGAAGCCTATTACTTAAACCTGGGATCATGGAGCTTAGAGCCACGTCTCGGAGCAGAAGGTGTGTTTAGAGACCGCCTATCCTTACGCGTGGGTCTAACTGATTTATATCAAGATCCATTTTCTGGGTGGACCATGCGGCCTACCCTAGGTATGGGAGTGGAAGTCTATAAATTTGCGATTGATTATGGATTTATGGGTTTTGCGGGTAGTGGAGCTGAGCTGGGCAGCACACACCGTGTTTCTGTACGCCTTGTATGGGATTAATAATGAATCCAAATCTTATACGTAAAATTATACTTCTAGGACCAACAGCAGTTGGTAAAACCAATCTATCTATTGGCTTGGCAGAAAGACTTAAAACAAGCATAGTTTCAGTTGATGCCCGGCAATCTTATCGGTTTTTGGATATTGGAACCGCTAAGGTAAATATAGAGCAACGCAAGCAGATCCCCCATTTTAACGTGGATAGCTTGGACCCATTAGATTCGGATTCACCTTTTGCTTTTTTAGAACGTATTCAGCAATGGGATGCCGAACACCGCCAAGCTCATCCAAACACCCCGTTGGTTTATGTGGGCGGATCCACTCTATATCTAAGCAGTTTAATAAACGGTTTAGACCCTATGCCCAAAGCCAACCCCGCGCGCGTAATTCAATTAAAAGAGCAAGCCAGAACCGAGGGAATAGAGATACTATATGAAAAACTCATCCGGGTTGATGCAGACTATGCTCGAAAAATGGATGGATTAAATCCTCAGCGTATTATTAGAGCCTTAGATGTGTACTACGAAACAGGTAAACCCTTTAGTTCCTTTCACTCCAATAAATCCGCCAGTTGCCCTAATGATACACTTGTATTCGGCCTTAGTAGATCCCGTTCGAGTTTACATGTACGCATTGAAAAACGGGTAGATCACATGATGCAGCAAGGATTGGTAGATGAAGTGAGAGGTTTGTTACAAAAAGGGTATTCATTAGAAAATCAAGCACTACAAACCGTTGGCTATTCAGAAATAATTTCTCACCTTAATGGAGAATTAAGTCTTGAAGAGGCTGTTGAGAAGATCAAAACTCATACTAGGCGATATGCAAAAAGGCAGGAAACATGGTTCAGAAAATGGCCATTTATCCAGTGGTATTATCCTGAAGAACAGACAGAGCTTGAAATATTGAGTTTAATTTCAAAGGAAATTGAATCTAAGTCCAACTAAAAAGCACAACCACACTAAATTTTTGAAGGATACATTTAGCAGCTAAACCTAATAAACCCTACATTTAGAGATCATTTAATAATATTCATTTATGTTCAAAGCAAAAGTAAACGTAACCTTACGCCCGTCTATACTAGACCCAAAAGGAAAAGCGGCTCATCATGCCTTACAAAACTTAGGATTAACTAATATTGAAGGTGTTCGTATTGGTAAATTTATTGAGATAGATGTACAAGCCAGTAGCGAAGAAGAGGCAAGAAGCATTGTAGAATCGGCCTGCAGTAAATTATTGGCAAATGAAGTAATGGAAGATTTTGAAATCCAGTTCGAATCTTAGACACGGAGCATTACATGTATCTAAACGTAACTCATACTCTAAGCTTTGCTAAAGAGGCTAGTAACGAGGGTGACTTAGAAGCCCTCGCCCAAAAAGAGGTTGAGGAAGCGATTCAAACGCCTTGGAGGCTTATTTTATATAATGACGAGGTGCATACCTTTGAAGAAGTAACTCAACAATTGATCAAGGCATTGAAATGTGGGCGTGGTCGAGCGGAAGAACTGACCTTAAAAGTTCATAGTGAGAGTAAAGCCATTGTTTTTGAAGGTGAGTTTGAAGAGTGTTTAAAGCGAGATTATATTTTAAGAGAAATTGAATTGATAACAGAAATAAAAGGCTAATCCCAAAAGAGGTACAAAGTGACAAGAGTTGGTGTAATTGTATTTCCAGGTTCAAATTGTGATCATGATGCATATCATGCTTTAAAACATTTAATGAATGCCGAGGTAAAATTTCTTTGGCACAAAGAAACAGATGTATCTGGATTGGATATGATCATAGTTCCTGGTGGGTTCTCATATGGAGACTATCTTCGTTCAGGCGCGATTGCACGCTTCTCGCCTATTATGCAAGAATTGATCGGGTATGCCCAAAAAGGAGGCCCGGTTATGGGAATTTGTAATGGCTTTCAAATATTATTAGAAGCGGGATTAATACCAGGGGCAATGAGGCATAATGAGCAACTCAAATTCATATGTAAAGATGTGCATATAAGAGTAGAAAGTACTCAAAGTATATATACCTCGTCCTTACAAAAAGATCAGCTTCTTACCATTCCGGTCTCCCATGGCGAAGGAAACTATTATATAGATAACGACGGACTAAAAGAGTTACAAGATAACGATCAAGTTCTGTTTCGCTATGTAAATGCCCATGGGGAAACCACACCGGAAGCCAATATTAATGGCTCGATCGATAATATAGCAGGGATTACAAATAAACATAAAAATGTACTAGGCATGATGCCACACCCCGAACGTGCGATGGAGCGTTTATTGGGTAAAGAAGACGGTAAGTACATCTTCGAATCTATTTTACAAGCATTGGCAATTGCGTGAACGAAGTAGCGCCTCATAGAACTACATCAACCAGCGCACACGGCCAGGTGTTAAAGGGTGAAAATCTAGTCAAGCGCTATAAGAAAAGCAGAGTGGTTGATGGCGTTTCTATCCATGTGGAACAAGGGGAAATAGTGGGGTTGTTGGGACCTAATGGAGCAGGCAAGACCACAACCTTTTACATGATGGTTGGTTTAATTACGCCGAATGAAGGAGAGATTTATTTAAATGAGGAGCGCCTTACTCAAACGCCCATGTATAAACGAGCGCGTAAAGGAGTAGGATACTTGGCTCAAGAAGCGAGTGTATTTAGGAATTTAACAGTTTATGAAAACTTGGCTTCTGTGTTACAATACAGGGGCCACGATAAGGTTGAAATTAAACGCCGCTGCGATGAATTGATCGAAGAATTTTCTTTAAAAAAAGTCAGGGATAGTCAAGGATACAGATTGTCGGGTGGTGAGCGCCGAAGAACAGAAATTGCTAGAGCATTGGTTACTAAACCAAACTTTATTTTGCTTGACGAGCCCTTTGCAGGAGTCGATCCAATAGCCGTAGAGGATATTCAACAAATAGTCTCCACGTTGAAATCTCAAAATATTGGAATACTAATAACCGATCATAATGTACATGAAACCTTAGCAATTACGGATCGTGCCTATCTAATGTTTGAGGGTAAGATATTAATGGAGGGTTCTGCCGACAAACTAGCCAATGATGAGAAAGCGAGAAAACTGTATTTAGGAGAAACATTCACTTTGGAACGGTATGTCAAAACGTGATATAACAAATGGTTTATTTAGTAGGCATTTTAGATTTTTTCATCTAATCTTATTCAAAAAAACAATTTTATGAAAGTAATTACGGTACAACAGTTAAAAGACAAATTGGCTGATAAAAGCGAAGAGTTTATGTTAATTGATGTCAGAGAAGATTTTGAATATATGGTATCCAATAATGGAGGCGAGCATATTCCATTATCCAGTCTTCAAAGTAGAGTGCACACCCTTAATAAGGATGTAGAATATGCCATCATATGTCGCTCTGGTGCACGTAGTGCTAATGCGTGTGCATTTTTAGCCCACGAAGGCTTCAAAAATGTGTACAACGTAAAAGGTGGAATGAAAGCATGGGCGGCTGAAATTGATCCGTCGATAACTGTGGCATAGCCTGGTTTTGGGCGCGCCAACCAATAGATGTAGTGAAAACGATTGGTTCAGCGATCGGACCAAATCGCCCACTCCCCATTTTTAAATACTTCTGGACTCACTGGCCTAACACCATGACTGTAGTCGTAGTATTCATCATGGTGTACCGTACTGTAGGCTTGAATAGACCCTCTTATTAAGCGATGCCATCCGTAGATAGCCGCCCTAGAACTGTTTTTGTCTATATAAACCACGTCTTTTTTGTGTCCAGCTATTAGTTTAGCTTGCACACTCTCTCGAATTCTAGGGCCTATCTCATACCCTGCCTGCTGAATTTGGGCGTCGATTAAACTATCGTAACAAAATAAACCCTCGTTGACATCTCATCTGTAGGTGGCACGGGAATGGGAGCTAAGCGTATATCTGCATGAGAATAGATTGATTTAACCAACTCTGGAGTGGGTAAGCGCAATCCTAGTCGGTCTACCAATAAAAAAGCCTCGGCTAAATCCATAAGGGTTCGAATCTGAGAATCAGTTTGATAATCTGGATACACACATAAGATACCATTACGAAATAAAATAGGTACTAAATACTGCTCTGAATGAGCATATCGCTCGTTACAAATATTTAGGTTCAAATAATAAACCTCTAGTGTGTTATCTGCCTTACAAGCCACTAAAAAAACAGCAGTACGCTCAAAAAGCCAATTTTGTTGAATTTTCGAACATAATTGTTGCTGCAGGAGATACACATGATCTGGGATAGTAACTACAGTGAATTTATGAAATTGCAGCGATCTGGTTTAACAGCTCCTGATTACTTTCAGTATTTTTGAGTACTTTAAGTAGGCCTAGCATGGACTCTTTAGGAGATTTCTTGAGTAGATATCTGCGTACCATATTTCGCTCTTCTAAAGAATCTGTTATGAATTTAGCTTCATTTCTGGTTCCGGAAGCGGTGATATTAATAGCGGGATAAATACGATCATTTGCTAACTCTCGATCTAATACCAGTTCCATGTTCCCGGTTCCTTTGAATTCCTCAAAGATTAAATCGTCCATTCTTGAATTCGTTTCAACCAGGCAGGTTGCAATAATGGTCAAGGAACCACCGCCTTCAATTTTTCGTGCAGACCCAAAGATTTTTTTAGGGATTTCTAGCGCTCGGATATCCAAACCACCGGATAAGGTGCGCCCGCTATTACTTTGGATTGCATTATAAGCTCGACCTAACCTTGTCAGTGAGTCAATTAGTAGCACGGCATCTTGACCCATCTCGGCTTTTCTTTTGGCGTATCCTAGGGTCATCTCTGTGATACGTATATGGCTTTGAGTTTTGCGATCATTGGAAGACGCAAAAACCTCAGCATTTGAAGATCGAATAAAATCAGTCACCTCTTCGGGGCGTTCATCAACCAGTAGAATACTTAAGTGAATATCGGGATGATGATGAGTTATGGAGTCAGCTATTTGTTTTAATAAGACGGTTTTACCGGTACGGGGAGGGGCAACGATTAGGGCTCGTTGTCCTTTACCAATCGGTGCCACTAAATCGATCACACGCATTTCGGTATCTTGTGCCCGATCACCTAAACGAATCCAATTAACAGGCATAATGGGGGTTTGCCGCTCAAATTTGGAGCATTTTGCCCAGGTTTCTAAACTCTGATGATTAATACTATCTACACTGGCAACATGCCGGTTACCTTGATGATCTTCTTCAAATTCTCCTTCTATAATTAAGCCTTGGCGTAAATCTAAGTCCTTTACTTCATCAGGTTTTAGAAAAGGATCTTTAGGATGATAGCTGAATTCATGATCTAGTTTTCTAATGAGCCCCCAGCCCTTTTCGTTAATTTCTAGAACCCCAGCAAAACGACCCGCAATACCTTGGTTTTGGTTCCAATGAAACTTAGGAATAAAGACATGATTGGTCTTATTGTTATTATTTTTATTCCGGTTCTTATACCGCTTGTTCTTATTGCGGTTATTTTTATTGTAGTTCTTTTTATTTCTAGTCATTAATAATCAATCATTGTACGTAAATACTCCTGGTTAAACCGTCATAAGAAGGCTATCAATATGCTCATCGTATGTGGATGTGAAACTGAGGGGAGGAGTGTGTGTAGAAATGATAGCTCAGAATGGGCCATCAGCAGTAGAAAGAAGTATGAAAATATACGAATGTTTTGACTGATTACAAACGAATTCAGTATAAAATAGAGGACTAAACAGTAGTTTAGCCCTCATAATGGATTTTATCGGACAATAGTAGCTTCGTTAATCCAGCTGTAACAGCTATCTAAAGAGCTGTTAACCTGTACTCTTTGTCCTTGCTCATAACCTAAAGTAAAGAATTTATCTTCTGTAGATGGGGTTACTGCCTCGTATGTTGCAAGTTGTGAATTCACGGTGTTCGTAACACTAGCGTCCACTGACTTTGCACGGGTTAAATAATCAACAACAACCCAATACACTACCTTGTCTCTAGCTTCGAGTTTACGACTCTCCGTACATGAACTAACCGCCTGCCCATAAATAGAGGCTAGCTTAATGTACGCCCGGCCAAATGCATCATCTATTGCTAATGCATCTTGCACATATCTTTTGGACGTAGACAATTGTCCAGTACTTGAGTAAACTTCGGCCAACTCTAAGTTAATGTTCTTTTTATCGGTGTCATTATCAGTCATTTCTAAGGCTTGTTTGAAATACTCAGCTGCAGAAGCGTATGACGAATTACCCTTCTCTGTCTCTGCAAGTGTTAAAGCACTATCAAAAGTTGGATCTAATCCATGAATAAGTAAGGTTGTTTGTAGAAACTCTTCTGTCATGTTTAGATCTTCTTGTGCTTCTGCAACACATTTAAGGTCTTCGATGGATTCTGAGTTATCTTGTAATTTGGCACCACAAAATTCGAGCCGCTCTTCTGGAGTATTAAATAGGGATTCTAGGGTATCGTCAAAATAGGTACTTAATTCCAAGCCTGCATAGGCAGTTGCCTGATTAATCATGCTTATGACCATATCTTTTTCACCCTTCCGTACAAGGTCATCAATCACTACGCGAACATAGTAACCTCCACCAAGTAAGGTGGTTTTTTCCACATCCATATCAAACATAGCTTTGAAATCTCCATAAGCCATGTCTAGGCCGCCATCGATATTTTGATAATTTTCTAAAAGATATCTTCCTCTATCTTGATGAAGTTCATATTTATCTACTTCTTCTTCAGTAAATAAAGTGAATTGCTCCTCAAATAGACTTAGTGCGGTGTCAATATAGGCTTCACGAATACTAGGATCTTGCTCACCTAAACCAATCTGTGTGTATATATCGATGAATTTTGGGTATTGACTTGCTAAACTAAAACGAGGATACCCTTCCAGTTCCTTGGTTTTACTACAGAGCAACCATCGGCCATACATAAGAGCAAAAGGATAATCCTTATTTTTGTAATTATCTTGGAATATGGAAAAAGCGGCCAATTCATTCATCTCATAAGGAGGAGTGGCCGTGCAATCTTGTGCTTTTAAACCGGAATTGGTAAATAGCAATAACCCAATTAGGGTTGTTAGAACTTTCATGATACGATTTCGTTAGTTTAGTAAGAGATTTCACTGATGAGCAGCTTCGTTTTATTGTAATTTAGGTCGTAAGAACATGATTTCAGCAAGATTCACTGAAAGTCCAATAGCCCAAATATTTTCTTCAATTAGGTTACTTTTTGTAGTTCCTCTGAATCCGTATCGCACACTCACATCTATTGACGAAGGACTACGCGATAGTATACCTAACCCTGTGTGCAGCCATAACGTTCTAATTTCTTCTTCTTGAATTGTTAGATGACCGCTGTCATAAGATAATCCAGCAGAATATTTAAAACTCGAAAAAAATCTACTTTGTGCTTTTTTATAAGGATGAAACTGTGCGCCCAGGCCTATTCGAATACGATCCGCCATTACAGCCCCGTCATTATCGACTAAATTATTGGAATAGTCTGACCACTGTTGATATTGCCCTTCTATACTAACATTAAAACGAGTATGAGGGGCATAGCCAATACCAGCAGCGTACTCTAAAGGAAGGCTCATTTCTCCTTTTTTACTGATCAATATATTGGATAAGTCTACAGTTTTACTGCCGGATTCAATTTCTTTTTCGGTAGTAAAATCTTGTCTCAACGTCATACTGAAAGGGA
The DNA here is from genome assembly GCA_902529365.1 of uncultured Balneola sp. Lineage (GTDB taxonomy): Bacteria > Bacteroidota > Rhodothermia > Balneolales > Balneolaceae > UBA1275. Next base: position 61,208 of record CABZWK010000004.1, on the reverse strand, counting down.
CATTTATCGTTGCCCCAACTGAAATCTTATCTTGTGTCTTGAACACGTTTCGAAAACTCCCCGCAACACCCAAGCGTTGAGAAAACGCCGCACCACTAATGGTCAGTTTTTGTTTTTGTTGTGAGTACAGCGAAGAACTAAAGGAAAAAGCCTCCGATGTTTCCATGCTGAAAAAAGCTACCGATGGGGCATAACCAATAGATATTTGGTCGTTTAATTTCCAACCGAAACCTATTTCGAATTTATTTAATCCACCCATTTGTTGCAGTTCTGAATTGTATCCAACTGTATCACCATAAGACAGAATCTGCTCCTCGTTAATTATTTTTAGGTTGGAGCGGGTGACGGGATATAAACCAACGGAGACACCTAATTCACTAGACTTAAGTGGAAATAATAATTGTAAATACCCCTTTTCAAAAAGAGCAGATTCACCTAAACTGCTGGTATTTTTTAATTGGATACTATGTAAGCCAATGCCAGAGGCTCCTTGAGTATAATAGGTTTGTGACCAAAAAGCAGGGTTCGTAAGACCGGCCACTTCCTGGTTAACGCTAGTTACGCCAAATATTCCATGTGATTTGGCCGATTCGGTTTCCATTTCAACAGGATAACCGATCCCATATGCAGAGTATATGGATCCACTGGAATACAAATTAGAAGATTGAATTTGTGCCAAAAGATGAGGATAGCTGAGCAAAAATATGAATACCGCTAGCAATGCGGTCTTGTTTGAGGCCACCCTGGGTAATGTGTATAAATTTATTAGCATATCACGCATTATTTTGGCTCCTCGGATTGAATAGAGTGAATAATTAACCTCGGTCGCTTATCGGGTGAGGCATCATTGCTATAAAGTATGTTAGAGCCAATATAGCCTGCATTCACATAGGGATATATATAGGAGTCTTGAATCGGGTTGTTATTGTAGATTTGATCATTTAACAACCGGGTGAGATCGAATCGAAAACGCCCTTCCGAAGGATATCCATTGATAATATTATTATCTGAAAAGCCAAACTGGTAGGCTAAATCAATAAAATCTCCCTCACTCATTCTAAAGCCCGGAACGTTCAAGCGCTGCTCATGTTCTGACAAACTGGTATTTGCTCGTGTGGTATCTTCTTCCAAAACCAATTCAGCACGCACAAAATTAATGTTTGGTAATTGCTCACCAAGACTATTTAGATCTATTTTTAGTACTTGTTCAAAGGTATTATGAAGGAGCAAGCGATTAGGAATAGGGTCAACGACTTCTCTTTCTATGTTATAGGCCCAGTCTTGCATATCGTATGAGCTGGTATCTTCTTGTCCAATAACCAATAGACGGCTGGTTCTTAAGGTGGCAAATCGGATTCGATTACTTGTGTTTTTTGGAACAATAGCTAGGCCAAAATCCTCTTCAGTATACCGTGTTAATCGGGTACTGTCATCTTCAATATTAAATACTTCTCGATAAAAAGCATCCCAGCTACCACCAAGGGCTACATGAACGTTACCATTTGTATCTATATCGGCGTCGCTAAAGCCACCTATACGTTCAATTCCAAGGTTAACTTCGGTAGATTGCCGAAAACTAGGACCATGCCAACTATTTTGAATTCGATACACATCAAATTCAGCGGTCGAGCTAGTATCCCCATAAATCTCATCTTCCATTAGGTGTAGTCTCATTTCAAATTTCATATCATCAAGCACGGTGTCGATGCTGGAGGCATTGATAGAAGGCTTGAAATAGAGAATGCTCCTGATTTCTCCAAAAAGAGGGTCTTGAAACGAGCCCAGTGCGGAGTACGATAATTTACCTAAGTAAGGGTCAATCTCAACTAGATCGAATTGATTTATAAAAACCGTATCAACTTGTATGGTAGATTCCTGAATAAAATCTACACCAACCGTATTGGTTTCTTCACAAGCGGTGATACTTAAAAGGGCAAGTACAGAAAAAGTAAGCCACCTTTTTGAGGCAGCTTTATTTGTTAAAAACATATGATGACAATCTTCCTTTTTATAATTACTATTTCGAGATTGATTTATAGTAATCCGAAAATTTAGTTGACACATCCTCAGGCGCACCTTGAATACTCACTGGAGAAACATTCAATTCATCAAATACGCTATCAAATTCGTCCTTTAAGAAATTTCCAGTAACTACATGGTCACTGTAGAGGAGTCCTAATTTCAATAAATCCACTTTACCTTCGTCAGTTAATTTGGCGATGTCTACATCGTCAGGCAAGCCAAGTAACTCTAAGATTTTCGCTGTATCTGCGGTTCCTTCGTTTTCTGGATGATGTAAATTGTAGATGATCTTAGAATTTTTGAAAATAGGTTCATCTTTGTATTTAGTTTTAACCAGAAGAGGAATTAGACCAGCAGGCCAGTCGTGACAATGTATGATATCAGGCTCCCAACCTAGTTTTATAACTGTTTCTAGTACCCCTTTATTGTAGAAGGCTAATCGCTCCGCATTATCTGGATAAAAGGTATCGTCTTTTGGGTTTTTGAAGAGACCTTTTCGTTTAAAATACTTGTCATTATCTAAAAAATAGACCTGTAATTTTGCGTTGGGAATACTGGCTACTTTAATTTTCATACTTTCCGCAGTATCGCCTACTTCCACCTCTATTCCAGACAATCGAATAACTTCGTGTAGACGATTTCTACGGTCATTAATTGTCCCAAATTTTGGGAGTAAAATGCGAATCTCAAAGCCTTTATCCTGCAATGATGCGGGCAAAAAGCGCAATAAATCCGCAGTAACGGTCATGCGGGCAAAAGGTGAGATTTCAGCGGCGGCGTATAAAATTTTCATAATGGGTAATTATTCTTGATCGTTCATTCCGTTCGCTTTAATCACTTGATCCAATTCGTTACCCTCTTCTAGTGAATAGAAGTCTAAGAGTGTATCCCCACGCAAACCTAAACGTAAGGTTTCTAGAGGAATCACTTCTTCGGGTTGGATATTTCCTAAGTTCACGTTAGAGCCGTATTTACGGATGAACCATACTTGCTGCTCTTTTTTGGGTGCTTCAAAAAGCAAATGTTTGGGAGAAATTTGATCGGTGATTTCCTCTAGTAAGCCAGAGCGGATCTCGCCATTAGGACGAAACATCCCAACCGTGCCGCTTTCCCTAGCTTCGCAGATAACTTTCTCTGAACCGGCCTCTAATTCCTGCTGAATAGTCCGTACCCATTTGTAGGGAGGAATGATCTCATTAGGATTTTTACTACCCACTTCAGAATACACCGTGTAATCGTTGCTTAATTCCTTGATAATAGCCTGTTTCTTTTCATCCGATAATAAGATGGTTCCGTTTGAAACCTCCACATGGGTGACGTCATAGCGCTCCATTAATTTTCGGTAATCGGAGAGTTGGTTGCGCATTAAGTATGCTTCAAAAAGAGTACCCCCAAAGTAAACGGGTATTCCAGCATTTTGATAGACCTTAATTTTCTCTTCTAAACCCTGAGTGACATAAGAAGTCCCCCATCCGAGTTTAACAATGTCAATATGACCGGAGCACACTTCAACCAGATCTTCTACTTGACGTACGCTATATCCTTTGTCTAATACTAGGGTGATACCTTCGGCTCTGGGTTTTGCAGATCGTTCAGGTAGATTCTTCAATGAAAACGACATGATGTATTTTTTTATTGCAATTTTAGAATATACGAAAAAGGCGGTTTTAAACGAAAAATCACCTGTTTTTATTTATTGGGCGATTATATCTTCATGATAGACCTGTTACCTAACTGAACTAGACCACGAATTTTGTCTCGATTAATTATTTGTAGCATTTCTGTAGTGTATCTCCAAAGCCAATTACCGGATGAGGTACCGGGGAAATTCATTCGGTGTTCGGTAGATAGACTCATGAAGTCTTGAATAGGAAAAATGGCCTGATCTCCCACAGAGAGCATTCCAAGTCGGATAAAAGCCCAATTAATCTGCGTACCATCTGATTGGGTGTAGGTACGGGCAAAATGTCGTTCGTGTTCAGAGGCTTGCTCATACCACCCTCTTGAGGTATCGTTGTCATGCGTGCCGCTGTAGACCACGCAATTCTGAGGGTAATTATGTGGTAAAAAGCTATTGTTAGGATCTACGTCAAAAGCGAACTGAATAATTTTCATGCCCGGGAATGCGTATTTATCGCGCAACTTTTCTACACCCTCTGTAACAAACCCTAAATCCTCAGCTAGAATAGGTAGCTCGCCACATTCTTGCAGGATAGTGTCAAATAATTTTTCTCCAGGACCCTTAACCCAACGACCGTTAATAGCTGTTTTTTCGGATGCAGGGATCTCCCAGTAGGCATCGAATCCCCTGAAATGATCTACTCTAATGGCGTCGCAGGTTAAAAACATATGTTTAAATCGTTTAATCCACCACGAATACCCATCTTTCTCTAAGGCCCCCCACTGATACTGAGGGTTCCCCCATAGCTGCCCTGTTTCACTGAAATAGTCTGGTGGAACCCCAGCTACCAAGGTTCTATATCCCTTTTTATCCACAGCAAAATACTCTGTATTTGCCCACACGTCAGCACTGTTATGATCGACAAAAATAGGAATGTCACCAATCACACGAATACCTTTACTATTGGCATAATCTTTCAACGCCAACCATTGATTTAAAAACTCGTACTGAAGCCAATACTCTAGTTTAATTTCTTGCTCATAGTTTTTTTTTGCCTTGCTAATGGCCGACTTTTTACGTGTAGCAATATCAGCATCCCAAGTATTCCATGGCCGCATTTGGTTGCTTTTACCCACCGCCATAAACAACACATAATCATCCAACCAATGACCATGCTCTAGCTTGAACCGCTCAAATTTCTCCTCTTCATCCCCGCCTAAGGTCTCATAAAAACGAGCCGAAGCCAACTTCAATGCTGCGGTCTTCTTCTCAAACGCAAGTTCATAGGCTACGGTAGTTGAGGATGGAATAATAAGCGAGTGGGTTTCAGAAGCGGTTAACAGACCCTTTTCAAGAAGAATATCGGGACTGATCAAATACGGATTACCAGCAAAAGCAGAATAGGAGGCATAGGGAGAGTTTCCATAGCCGGTTGGGGTTAGAGGTAGCACTTGCCAGATACTCTGCTCTGTTTCTTCTAAAAAGTCTAGAAATATTCGAGCTTCCTGACCAAAATCTCCAATACCGTATTTTCCAGGAAAAGACGTTGGGTGCACAAGAGTGCCGCAAGATCGTGGAAATCGCATAACTTAATTCTTTAATTTTAACATGATACCGGCCAGTGGGGGTATATCCAAAGAGATAGACGCAGAGAAATTATGCGATGACTCTGCCAATGCAGAGCATTCTTTAGCTCCCACATTACTCCCACCATAATACTCCGAGTCACTATTGAATAGTATTTCATAATTACCCATTTCAGGAACACCAACGCGGTAATTATGATGTACATTCGGCGTGAAATTTAAAACAACTACTATAAAATCGCCCGAATCTTTTGCTTTTCTAACAAAGGAAATTAGGCTGTTGTCGGCATCATGAAAATCAATCCACTCAAAGCCTCTCCAATCGGTATCCAGCTCATAGAGTGATGCCTGATTTTGGTGGTGATGGTTTAAATCCTTAATCATCGTTTGTATCTGCTGATGAGGTTCAAACGCACACAAATGCCAGTCGAGTGATTGGGCATCATTCCATTCACCCCACTGTCCAAACTCTGAACCCATAAACAGTAATTTAGCCCCTGGATGAGCGTACATATAGGTGTATAGTAGGCGCAGGTTGGCGAACTTTTGCCAATCGTCGCCGGGCATTTTAGACAGCATAGATTTTTTCATGTGCACCACTTCGTCATGAGAGAATGGTAATATGAATTGTTCACTGAATGCATAAACCATGGAAAAAGTAAGTTCTCCGTGATGATAACTACGGTAAATAGGGTCTTTTTTTATGTAGCTTAGAGTATCATTCATCCACCCCATGTTCCATTTGTAGTCGAATCCAAGGCCATCTTGTTGTACAGGCGCGGTAACTCCACCCCAAGAAGTAGATTCTTCTGCAAAGGTGAGGCATCCAGGATATTGATCATGCACGAAATAGTTGAATTTTTTCAGAAACTCTATGGCCTCAATATTTTCTCGCCCCCCATATTTATTAGGTATCCATTCTCCGTTTTCTCGGGAATAATCTAAATAGAGCATAGACGCTACCGCATCTACTCTTAAGCCATCAATATGGTAATGATCTAGCCAAAACAAAGCATTTGAAATCAGAAAATTTTGGACTTCAGTGCGTCCAAAATTGAAAATAGCGGTACCCCAATCTTTATGTTCACCTTGCCGGGGATCTTCATGTTCAAAAAGACCAGTTCCATCGAAACGATATAATCCATGTTCGTCTTTGGCGAAGTGAGCAGGGACCCAATCTACAATAACCCCAATGTTAGAGGCATGGCACTGATCGATAAAAAACATGAGGTCTTCGGGGCGACCAAAGCGGGAGGTTGCTGCAAAGTAACCCGTTTGTTGATATCCCCAAGATGGATCATAGGGGTGCTCCGCAATGGGCATGAGTTCAATATGAGTAAAGCCTAGTTCTTTTACATATGGGATAAGTTGATTTGCCAGCTCACGATACGATAAAAAGTCTTTCCCATTTCGCTTCCATGAACCAAGATGACATTCATATACGGAAAGAGCTTGGTGCCGCTTACGGTCTTCGCGTTTTTTCAACCACTCCTGATCGGTCCATTCATATTGATCTAGTGAATGTACAATGGAAGCTGTTTGCGGTCTTAATTCTGCAAAAAAAGCATAAGGATCGGCTTTTTTAAGGGGGGGATCTTGTAGGGGGCTTTTAAGTTCAAACTTATATGCATCACCCGGGCTTACCTGTGGAATAAATAACTCCCAAAGTCCCTGATCATGATATTTTCTCATTCGGTGGACTCGCCCGTCCCATTGGTTAAAGGAGCCAATGACACTGACCCGTGTTGCGGCAGGTGCAGCTACCACAAAATGGGTTCCTTGAACACCATCGATCGTTTTTGGATGCGCTCCTATAAAGGAATACGATTTAGCATGATTCCCCTCTCCCCAAAGATGTAAATCAAGTTCTTCGATGGCTGGTTTAAACCGATAAGGATCGTCTATGGAATAGGCTTGGCCTTGAAATGGGGTAACGGATAAGAGGTATTCGGGAATTTTTTTTCTTCTCGGAAATATGTATTCAAATAAGCCACCCTCGGATAGGCGGGTCATGGCGTGGCGCGTCTTCGGTGAAATAATCAACACAACATCTTTTGCATCTGGCCTAAAAACCCTAATAATAAGCTTCTTTTTGCCTTCCACCTCGGTGATATGAGGTCCCAAAACGCTAAAGGGATCTCCATGTGAACCGTCATCTATGGAATGAACAATTTCCTCCGGTAACAAATATTTTCCTATGTATTGGTTAATTAAAAAGGAAGTAAAAACTATTTCAAGAGGTTATAATATATATATTTATGCGCAAAATAATGACTTAAGTAGCTTTAATTATGTAGTTGAAAGGAACATTATCTATTTTAGTTTAGCTGTTATTTAACCATTTTGACATATGAACATTTCTAGACTGATTGCACAGAGGTATTTGTTTGCAAAAAAGCACGTTTCTTTGCTTTCTGTACTCACCTATATAAGTGTTTCGGGTATTACCCTTGGAGCGGCGTTACTGATCAGTGTGTTATCGATTTTTAATGGTTTTTTTACCGTAATTCAGGGCTTTCTACTAGGGTATGATCCAGCTTTACGGGTCGAGAGCATCGGTGGGCCAGTGCTAGAATGGAACGATAAACTGGAACGGCAATTCCAGGAAGACCCAAGGATTGTGGAGTATATCCCTTTTGTGGAAGGGATGGCTTTGTTGCGTAGCCGCACCATTAATGGAGTGCAACCGTACGAAAGTAAGGTGATACAAATTAAAGGCATACCGACAGACCTAAATAGCGGCTTGAACCAGAACAACCCTATATCTATGAGTCCTTATCAAAACAGCTCTTTTGAAGCTAGTCCTATAGAAATGAACCAGAGCGTAATGGCTTCAGATGATCAGCAAGCTTTTTTACAAAAACTTCCCTTAAAAAGTGGCATCAAGGATCTAGGCGTACTGGATGGGCGTCCTGGAATACTTATTCCTGAATATCTGCGGGCAGAATTACAGCTAAAGGTAGGTGATGAAGTCGTTCTGTTGAGTGCGCGGCATATGCAAAAAGCATTAACCCAAATAAGTATACCGCGAACCATGATTTTTGCGGTGAGGGGGATTTATGAACTCCCGTATGTTTCGTCTCCACCGCCCATCTTATTAGATATTTCAGCAGCACATAGGCTGTTTGTAACGAGAAATAGAATTTCAGGTGTGGATGTATTGCTTGAGAATATACAACAGGCCGATGCAGTTAAAATAAGCTTCGCAAGCGTTAAGGAGGATTTATTTAGCTCTGCCATTGTACTTAAGACGTGGTACGATTTACAAAAACCCTTGTATGACGTCATGTATTTAGAAAAGTGGGGAGCATTTGTAGTATTGATGATCATCATTTTGGTTGCAGCTCTTAATATTCTTGGATCCCTAAGTATGATTGTATTACAAAAGAAGCGGGATATTGGCGTATTACGCTCTTTGGGATTGACGGCCAAACAAGTACAAGCCATATTCATCCAACAAGGATTAATTATTGGGATTATTGGGGCTTTTTTAGGAGCTTTACTAGGGTTAAGTTTTTGTTATTTACAAGACACTTTCGGTCTATTAAAGCTCCCCTCAGCTTTTATTATTGATGCTTATCCAGTTGATATTCAATGGTTGGATGTACTCTTGATTATGGTAGGGACTCTTGGCCTGAGCGTATTAGCGAGTTGGATGCCAGCTCGTAACGCGGCTAATGTACATCCTGCACGTGTTATTCGATATGAGTAAGAGTAAACTAGCAGATTAAGCTTAAAAAGCTGTGTAATAAAGTTCAGGAAAAAAAAAGGGACAAACAGCCTTAACAAAAAACGGTATAAAAAAATTACCCTTTTTTCCGCTTAATTATTCGTTGTAAATATCTGGTAAATCATTTTCATAAAGAACAACGTCTCCTGGCTTAATACGTTGCTTAAGCCTGTCGTTAGCCTCAAATAGAGATTCAACCCGTTCCAAACGCTCGGGATCTCCTCCTGCTTCTAGGTATCCTTTTTCAATTACTTTGCCTCTCTCCAAACCGACAATAAAGGCAAAGTCTAACTTGGCCGCAGCAATATGAGATCCAAACTTATGATTTTCCTCTGCCTCAATATCACCCAATTCAACCATACCGGGAGTAATAATAAAGCGCTGAGATGACCTAAAAGCCCCCAGAATCTCCACGGCATTTTTAGCACCAACAGGGTTGGAGTTAAAGGCGTCGTCAATCATGAAATAATCGCCCACCGCTTTCAATTCCAAACGGTGTTGTACGGGTTCAATTTGAGTAACGGCTAGTTGCATTGTATTCATCCGAAGTCCTAGGTGATCACCAACGCCCAAAGCCAATAACAGGTTCTGTACATTATGTTTGCCTAAAAGTTGACACTGAATATCCCACGGTTCTGAGGGGCTATCTCCGGAGTTTTTATGGAGTACAAAGCGTGTTCCTTCGGTAGAATAGTCTACTTCGGAGGCGCTTAAATGTAATTCTGGGTTGGTTTCATTTAAGGACGAGAGGCCAACTTGAATACATTGGATATCGCTACGTTCTTTGCCCATTTTTGATACAATGGGGTCATTTCCATTTAATACGGCCACGCCACCTTTTTTCAAACGATCCACTAAAGTGCCTTTTTCTTTAGCAATGACCTCTTGACTTCCAAAGGTTTCTAAGTGGGCTAGACCCACGTTAGAGACAATGGATATATCGGGTTGAGCAATATCACAGAGTTCACCAATATTTCCGGCATAACGCGCACCCATTTCTAGAACCAAAATTTGATGATGTGCTTGTAAATCGTTGTTGATGACTTTGCAAATGCCCATCGGAGTATTAAAGCTTCCCGGAGTTACGCACACACTAAAGCGCTCCTTTAGCACATCTCTGAGCATAAATTTAACACTGGTTTTCCCATAGCTACCCGTTATGGCAATTACTTTCAGGTGCAGTAATGAAGCTAGTTTTTTGCGAGCTTGACGTTTATATCTGTTATGTATCTGCTGTTCAATGGGTGCGGTCAGGTAACCAGCTAGGAGTAAAAAAAGAGGAATAAAAATGTACCCTAAAGCCAAACCTAAGGCCAGACTTGGGGCATCAAATTGTATGTTAGCGGCTCCCTGTAGTCTAGGATGCGCAAAGGCAGTGTTAAACCACCCACCAAAGCCTAAGTAAATCGCAAGAAGAGGAAGAAACACACTAGATAGCCCAAAAGGTAGAGATAAACGTTTTACTCGAGCAGTCCAAATCAGCGGTTTTTTTATTTTTTTTGCTCGGAATGCTTTAATGGAACTTAAGTACGTGATACCCCATGAAAAAAGGATGATAGCCTCAGCTGATAAATTCAGCCTCAGTTCGAATATCTCGGCTCCAAAGATGAGCAGCATGGTACTAATTAAAAAGTAAACCAAGCTTCTAGGAATAACTTTCTCGTCCCAATGCTCTTTGAGCCATCCGCGAAGTTCGTTCGTTTTATAACCCAATTGTTGAAATACATGCAGATAATAAATCCATCTGAAGTAGAGCACCCTTAGCATGATTAGGGTAAAAACCACTGCAAAAATATCTAAAAAAAGCAGGTAATAGGTATGTAGCATGAAAAAAGTAATCAACGTATGGCAAAGACAGATTAAGGATCTTGGTCTGAAACCTATTATCCTGAAACCTACATTAGGGTCTATGGAATAAAGATAGTTAAGAATAGATGAAAATCTCGAGCAATTTGAATGAACTACTTGGGTTTGGATTGCTTCATGCTTTATTGGCCTCGAGGTAGTTTTTAGCCTGTTTACTTGGGTATTCAATAAAAAGGACCGTATATTTTATCAGAAAAAATAATACATGTCTAGCATGTTGTTCTATTCTCAAATAACTAATAAATAGAAAAACGGGTAGTATGAAATTAATTATTCCAATGGCGGGTCGCGGAACAAGAGTTAGACCTCATTCTCACACAGTGCCAAAGCCATTATTACCAGTAGCTGGAACCATGATCATAGAGCGGTTGGTAGAGACATTTATAAGAACGATGGACCGAAATATTGAAGAGATTGTATACATATTAGGGCCAGATTTTGGAAATCCAATTAAAGAACCACTACAAGAAATGAGTACTCGGCATGGTGCAAAATGTACATTTAGAGTGCAAGAAGTAGCCTTTGGAACGGCGCACGCGGTGTATTGTGCCCAAAAGGATTTAGAAGGAGAGGTAATTATAGCCTTTGCGGACACGCTTTTTGATAGTAAAGAAACCTTTAATGTGGATGGAGCAGATAGCGTAATCTGGCTTAAAAAAGTAGAGGATCCTTCTCGATTTGGAGTCGCAGTTTATGAGGGAGAGCAAATAAAAGGCTTTGTGGAAAAGCCCACAGAGTTTATATCGGATTTAGCCATCATTGGAGTGTATTATTTTAAAGACGGTGCTAAGTTAAAAGCGGAGCTTCAGTATGTTTTAGATAATGACATCAAAGGTCCAGGTGGAGAGTATTTCCTAACAGAAGCATTAGATCGTATGATTCAGGATGGAAAACTATTTAAAACAGCAACGGTAGACGAGTGGTTAGATTGTGGGACATTACCAGCCTGGCTTGAAACTACCGGTACTATTGTCGAAAAAGAAGCGCAGAATTCATCAGAACAAATAGAAGCCTATGCTAAGCAGGGCACTACGATTATACCACCAGTTTACTTAGCTAAGAATGTAACCTTAGAGGGAGTGACGATTGGACCAAATGTGAGCGTTGAACAAGGCTGTGTCGTAAAGAATACCCAGATATCGCATTCTATCATTCGCGATCACGCCACGTTACAAGGCTGTTCTTTAGTGGGATCTACCATAGGAGCACACACACAAGTTTCGGATGTGAGCGGAGAAGTGCACTTAGGAGATCACTCTATAATTTCTACGAGATAATACTGAATTAGTATTTGCTTATTTTGATATAATCTTATCAAAAAACTTCATATAGATATTTTCTAAAGGTCTTTAAGGTTACATAAAGGCCTTTTTTTATCGTTTTTTTGGTTAAGTACTCAGAGTAGTAGTCATACCTCTAAATTTAGGCTTTTTGTTTCCACTAATGCTTCCACTGATGCTATCCCTAACTCTAGCGCCAGCGAAATGACTTGTAAAACAACCGATAAGGTAAAATAGAGGTAGCTGATAGAAAAAATGTGGATGGTATAACAAAAGGCTGATTGACAAGGCGAACATCCTTATCTTTCGTTATGGAATTTCCTCATAACATACCCGCTGCACACCAAGAGCTTCTCAAAGAAATAAGCCTGCAAGCCCATCAATTAGGCCAGGACAGTTTCCTAGTTGGGGGATATGTTCGAGATTTTTATTTACATCGTCTCCAAAATGACGTAGACATGGATGTGGTGACATTAGGCTCAGGGATTGCCCTTGCAGAAAGGGTGCACGAGTCTCTTCGCAGTAAAGGTATGAAAACGAGTTTTTCATTTTTCAAGCAATTTGGTACCGCTCAGGTTAAAACGCCTTCGGTGGAACTCGAATTTATTGGCGCCAGAAAAGAGAGTTATCGGAGTGATTCGAGAAAACCGTTGGTCGAAGAAGGTAGTCTTGAAGATGATCAGAACCGGCGAGACTTCACCATAAATTCATTGTATTGGGAGCTCAACAAAGATCGGTTAGGAGTTCTGAATGATCCTTTTGGCGGTCTTATAGATTTAAAAAAAGGGCTTATTCGAACGCCTATTAAGCCGGATAAAACCTTTAGTGATGATCCCCTCAGGATGATGCGTGCCGTCCGATTTGCCGTACAATTAGACTTTGAATTATGCCCTGAAACGAAAGCGGCTATACAGAAAATGGCCAGTCGTTTAGAGATTGTGTCCAAAGAACGCATTCGGGATGAGCTGAATAAAATGGTGAATAGTCCCGTACCATCGGTGGGCTTCATGCTCTTATATTCCACTGGTTTGTTGTCCCAGTTCTTCCCAGAAATGGTAGCACTTCATGGGGTAAAGGAGCGTAATGGATTACGCCACAAGGACAATTTTTGGCATACCTTACAAGTATTGGACAACGTGGCCTCGGTAAGCGATTCGCTGTGGCTTCGATGGGCTGCCATCATGCACGATATTGCTAAACCCCCAACCCAACGGTTCGAAGATGATCACGGATGGACCTTTCATGGTCACGATGCCCTTGGTGCTAAATGGATACCGCGTATTTTTAGACGACTATCATTACCTCTGGATGAGCGTATGCGTTACGTGCAGAAACTGGTTCGTTTGCATTTGCGACCGATTGCATTAGTTTCAGATCATGTGAGTGATAGCGCAGTAAGGCGTTTAATTTTTGAAGCAGACAATGATATTGAAGATTTGATGACTCTATGTAGAGCGGATATCACGAGTAAAAACGAATTTAAAGTTCGAAAATTCATGAGGAATTTTGAGCGGGTAGAGAAAAAAATTATCGAAGTTGAGGAGAAAGATCGGATTCGAAACTGGAAAAATCCATTAACTGGTCAGGAGATTATGGATGCCCTTGATATTCCTCCATCCAAACAAATTGGTATTATCAAAGACCATATCAAAGAAGCTATTTTAAATGGAGATATTCCCAATGAACATGATGCGGCTTTTTCATATATGATGAATCATCACCAAGATTGGGTAGGACAGGAAGCATGAGTAGACGGTGGGTCACGCAGTCTTATGCGAAAATTAATTTAGGCCTTCATGTTTTGGAACGCTTGCCTAACGGTTATCATATCCTAGAAACGGGTTTTTGTTTTATTGAGTGGAGTGACCGAATAGAAATGCGCCCCGCAGCGCAGATGGAGCTTAATATGAGCGAGCCAACGATTCCGGTTGATGATTCGAATCTGATCGTGAAGGCCCTCCAGCTCCTTCAGGAGCACGCCGGCCTCCGTGACCAATACCATGTTTCGGTGGACAAGCGCGTTCCGGCAGGCGCCGGCCTCGGCGGCGGGAGTGCGAATGCGGCAGCGGTGTTGCGAATGGTGAATAAGGTGGCGAATTTGGGTTTGGCCGCCGCCGAGTTGGCCGATGTGGGCCTTCGGATTGGAGCCGATGTCCCATTTTTTATCCATAACCACGTGGGTATTGGGCGGGGATTGGGCCATCAGATTGAGATGTGTGATATTCAACCCGATGCATGGATTGTTACGGTGTTTCCAAATGAGGGTAGCTCTACGTTAGAGGCTTACGAACAGGTGTACCCAAACCCCGAACCTGATTTTGATTTAAAGAAGGTGCTTACTGAGGAAGAAATTGAGGAATGGCCTTTTCTTTTGATCAATGATTTGGAGCCTGGTGTGATCGCTCGTATTCCCCAAGTAGGGGATATGAAGGATCAGATGTTGGATTTTGGAGCTGAATTTGCAGGTATGAGCGGAAGTGGATCTAGTGTGTTTGGCTTATTTCATCAAGATTTTGTGGCTACTGAGGCATATGAATCGTTTGTTCGCTTAGGGTATGCTGCTAATTTGACTCGCCCTAAATTTGTACCCGATACGGGAGTGTATGAATTGGGATAAGCGGATACATGGACCCGAAAACATTATATATAGAAGGCTATTCTGAGTATAAATTATTGGATATAGCTCGGTAAAGAAGAAATTTTTCAAGTAAATTATCAGTACAGACGATATTCACACTCATACATAGGATTATGAATAAGGCCAAGAATACTACTTCATCAAGGAAAAAAACGGGAAACAAAACGGCCAAAAAAAAGCCAGACGCTTCTAAGGCCACGGCCAAGCAGGCGGTTAAAAAAGCAGGTCCTAAGGCGTCTTCGGCAAGCTCAAAGAAGGAGGAATTTACTACCAGATCAGGTTTGGATCGGGATTCTTTGCGCGAAGATATTAAGCTGCATTTACGGCATACCTTAGCCAAGGATGAGTTTTCTCGAACCCCTTGGGATGAATATAGAAGCGTAGTGCTTACTCTCATGGACCGGTTGCATGACAAATGGCTTTCTACCCAAGCTCATTATCATAAGACGGGCGTAAAGAGGGTGTATTATTTATCCATGGAGTATTTGATTGGCCGTTTATTGGATAATACTGTGGTGAATTTTGATGTACAACAGGAAGTGGCGGATGCCTGTGCAGATTTAGGGCTAGATTATGATGCCATTCGTAATTCTGAGTGGGATGCCGGCCTTGGGAATGGTGGTTTGGGCCGATTAGCAGCCTGTTTTTTGGATTCAATGGCAACCCTTGGTATTCCAGCTATTGGTTATGGTCTGCGCTACGATTATGGGATTTTTTATCAGAAAGTGATTGACGGATTTCAGGTAGAAAAGCCAGATTTATGGCTGCGTTACGGAAACCCTTGGGATATTGTCCGGCCGAAAATTCAGTACCCGGTTCATTTTTACGGCCATCAAGGCATGCACAGCGCCGATAATGGACATATACAGTATAGTTGGGATCAGACTAGCAAGGTGTTGGCGGTTGCCTATGATACGCCTATACCAGGATACAATAACAATGTGGTGAATCAATTACGTCTATGGAAAGCGGAGTCGGATACGGCTTTAGACTTACAGAGTTTTAACCAGGGACAGTACATTGATGCGGTTCGGGACAATCAGTTGGAACAAAACATCACACGGGTATTGTATCCAAATGACAAGGTTTTTGTGGGTCAAGAGCTTCGACTAAAGCAGGAATACTTTTTAGTGGCGGCTTCTATGCAAGACATTATCCGTCGTTTTAAGAACCAAACCGATGATTGGGAAAAATTCCCAGAAAAAGTGGCCATTCAGTGTAATGACACTCATCCCAACTTAGCTATTCCTGAACTTATGCGTATTCTGTTGGATGAGGTAAGTATACCTTGGGAAAAAGCGTGGGATATAACCGTAAAAACGATGGCGTATACCAATCATACCTTACTGCCAGAGGCCTTAGAAAAATGGCCGGTATCACTCATGCGAGGGTTGTTGCCTCGTCACTTGAATATCATCTATGAAATCAATCGGCGTTTCATGGATAAAATCAAGGTAACTTACGGCGAAGATCATGGCAAAATGTCTCGCTTGAGTATTGTGAGCGAGGGGGAAAGTCCGGTCGTTCATATGGCGCATCTAGGTATAGTGGGCTCAACTAAAGTGAACGGGGTTGCGGCCTTACATTCTCGCTTGTTGGTGGAGAACATGTTCCGTGAGTTTAATGAATTGTATCCTGATAAGTTTACCAATAAGACGAACGGAATAACACCTAGAAGATGGTTAAAACAATGTAATTTAGAACTATCAGCGTTAATTACAGAGAAAATTGGAGACGATTGGATTACCGACTTGGATAAGCTGAAAAATTTAGAGCCTTTTGCAGAGGATGCGAAATTCCAGAAACGCTTTAATCAGATTAAACTGAATAATAAAAAAATACTAGCAGAGATCATTCACGAGAATCAGGGTATTACGGTAGACCCTAATAGTATGTTCGACATCCAAATCAAACGTATTCACGAATACAAACGTCAGTTGATGGCGGCGCTTAACGTAATCACCCTGTATAATCGCCTGAAGGATAATCCGTCGTTAGAAACAGTGCCTAGGACAGTTATTTTTGGTGGTAAAGCGGCCCCGGGATATACTATGGCCAAATTGCATATCAAGTTAATCAATGCCATTGGTGCCAAAATTAATGATGACCCGGAAACCTCAGATCGTTTGAAATGTGTGTTCCTTGATAATTACCGTGTTACCTTGGCTGAATCTATGATTCCCGCTGCGGATGTGTCTGAGCAAATATCTACGGCAGGAATGGAAGCTTCCGGTACGGGTAATATGAAGTTTGCCCTGAATGGCGCACTCACCATTGGAACCTTGGATGGTGCCAATGTTGAAATTAAGGAGGAGGTCGGTGATGAAAATATATTTATATTCGGTCTTACCGTAGAGCAGGTAGATGAGTTGCGACGACAAGGATATAATCCGTATTTGTACTACCAATCAAACCATGAATTAAAACGCGCTTTAGATCAAATAAGAGACGGATTTTTCTCGCCTGAAGATCCGGGCCTTTTTCAACCAATCATACAGGCACTGTTAGAACAAGGGGATTATTTTATGGTCTTGGCTGATTATGAAGCCTATGTGAAAAAGCAGGAAGAGTTAGAGCAGGTGTATAAAAATCAAAAGGAATGGACCAAAAAAGCTATTTACAACGTAGCTCGAGTAGGTAAATTCTCTTCTGATCGTACCATAAAAGATTACAATGATGAAATTTGGAAATCCGAAGAAGTAACACTCGAATCCTAAGCCCTCTAATTTGGTGGATAGAGTATGTTCGGTAATTCATTTATTCCGAGCCATGCTGATTCATTCACTGCATCCACACAGCAAGTTGCTGGTTACGATAGTGTGGCTGCTAGCGAAGCCGTAAGCCCACCACTGGTCGATGTGTTTGTCCCTGCGGACAGTGTAACGGAAGGAGTTCTAGAGACCATTAATAATTCAGAAGGTTGGTGGGAATGGTTGGTTTCGCTTAAAAGCTTATTAAACATTCCCCTTTTTACTTTGGCAAACACCTCTGTTACCTTAATGTCTTTAGTGGTATTCATCCTACTATTGACGATCTTTGTAATGGGTGCTTCGTATCTGAAAAAGATTCTGCGTGATCGAATACTGCCACAATTTGTTCAAGACGAGGGTTTACAATACACTCTAGCCCGAATGTTGCAATATTCTGTTGTGGTAATTGGAATATTGATCTCTTTTCAGTTCTTGGGGGTGGATTTCACGGGCTTGGCCGTGATCTTTGGTTTTTTATCGGTGGGTATAGGTTTTGGCCTTCAGAACATTACCTCTAACTTTATTTCGGGGCTCATTGTGTTATTTGAGCGACCTATCAGTGTGGGCGATCGAGTGGTTGTTAACGGCATAGAGGGGGATATTGAAGAAATTAATATCCGAGCTACCAAGGTTAAAACATTGGAGAATATCTCCATTATTGTACCTAATTCAGATTTTGTTAGTAAAGATGTAATAAACTACTCCCACGGAGATCCTACCTTTAAATTGATTATTGATGTAGGTGTGGCCTATGACTCTGATTTAGATTTGGTGTTACAAGCCCTTGACGAAGTGGCGAGTGAAAGTACTTCGGTAATGAAAAGGCGAAAACATGATATTCATCTTCGTTCTTTTGGAGACTCTGCTTGGAATATGAAGCTCATCGTCTGGGTTCCAAATGTAAAGAACCGATACACCGTACAAAGTGAATTAAACCAAGCCATCGTACGAAAATTTAACGAGCGTGGAATTGAAATTCCTTTCCCTCAACGTGATATACACATAAAGACGGGAAAAAACCCTTTTTCGGAATAGGTTTCTAGGCGGATAGTATTAGAGGGCTCGAGAGTTTTATTTGTCAAGGAAGAGCTGAAGTTGTTGCGCCTGATCTTCCTCATTTATATCTAAGTTGGAGAGGCTAATACCGAGTAAGCGAACCGGCCGTTCACCAAATTCGGTATCTTTTAGGAGTTCTTGGGTAATCAGGCTAATTTCTGAAGCATCATTGGTATGGTGGAATAGGCTAAGGCTGCGTGAAATGGTTTCGAAATTATCGTATCTCAATTTCAGGGTGATGGTTTTACCGGCAGCCGGAATAGTACGCATGCTCTCAGAAATTGTGGCAGAAAGACCTTCTATAAACCGTAAAATGTATTCCCTTTCGGTAATGTCCTCACGAAATGTGCGTTCTTTTCCGTAGGATTTCCGTATACGATGAGATTGAACCGGTCGGGTATCCAACCCTTTTGCCATTCGGTAATAGTACTGTCCTGATTTACCAAAAATTTGAACTAGGTCAAAAAGATCCCATTTTTTTAAGTCAGCGCCACATTGAATTCCAAGTCCCTGCATTTTTCGAAGGGTGGCCTTCCCTACTCCATAAAACTTTTTAATGTCCAATTCCTCTAAGAATTGTTCCATAGTTTCGGGGGGAATGATGGTCAATCCATCTGGTTTATTCATGTCTGAGGCAACTTTAGCCACAAATTTGTTGGGTCCAACCCCGGCAGACGCGGTTAGCTTGGTACGTTCGTAGATCTTTTGTTTTATCTCCTGAGCAATTAAAGTAGCGGATGGGTTTTGTGTGTGGTTTTCGGTTACATCCAAATAAGCCTCGTCCAGAGACAAGGGTTCAACTAGGTCGGTATATTCATAAAAAACATTGCGAATAATAGCGGATGCTTCTTTATAGGCGTCGAACCGAGCGGGTACAAAAATTCCATGCGGGCATAATCGGTAAGCTTGTGAAGTAGGCATAGCCGAATGTACTCCAAATACACGGGCTTCATAACTTGCGGTAGAAACTACCCCCCGACCACTGGGTCGGCCTCCAACAATTACCGGTTTACCACGCCATTCGGGATGATCACGCTGTTCAACGGCTGCATAAAATGCATCCATATCTACATGAATAATTTTTCTAACAGCACCGTTTTTCTCTTTTGAGGGATTCATCTGCATAGGTTGTTAGGGTACTGTATTACGAGCGATAGGTAAAAGACTCAGCTCCCTTGCATAGACGCCGCGACGGCTTCCACTTCATCCAATACTCTTAGAAGATTTGCTCCCCATAATTTAGTTATTTCCTCATCACTGTAGCCACGCTTCACTAACTCTAAGGTTATTGAAAAGGTTTCAGATGCATCATCCCAACCATGAACGCCTCCTCCTCCGTCAAAATCTGAGCTAATTCCCACATGATTGATACCAATTAAATTGACCATGTAATCAAGGTGGTCAATGAAATCTGAAACAGCGACCCCGTATTGACCCTTTTCTGACATCGTTAGGCTAACCTCGGCTTGAAGAGCACGATATTGCGTCATGTATTGGTCTTGATCAGTTGCCTCCATTGTCCGGATATCGGCCCAACTTTTTCGTTCAAAGCCTAAGGCTGAGGTACGGGCATCGAATAATTCATCTGAAGCGGCTTGCCATTGAGCATGTTTTTCTGAATCAATATAGCTACGGAAGGCCACTGTTTGAACAACTCCACCATTTTCTTTTAGAGCCAATAACTCTTCATCGTCTAAATTACGACTCACGTCATTTACTGTCTTTGCCGAAGAATGTGAAGCAATAACTGGGGCTTTTGATAGGGCCATTGTTTGCATGTTGGATTCTTTAGAGGGATGAGATAAGTCAATCATTATGCCCCATTTATTCATTTCGAAAATGGCTTGTTTTCCTAAATCACTAAGCCCATTGTACAACCAAACATTGTCCCGTTCACCCGTATTAGAATCGCAAAATTGACTATGGCCGTTATGAGACAGCGACATGTAGCGTGCTCCGCGATCATGAAATTCTTTGATTCGAGAGAGATCCGTACCAATTGGGTAAGCATTTTCCACCCCAATCATAGCAACCTTTTTACCCCGAGCTTGAATATCTCGAACTTGTTCTGAGTTCATGGCTAATTCGATACGGTCGGGTGCATACTCATCGACCAAGCGGTGAATGGCATCAAATTTATCGATGGCATTTTCATAGGCTGCTGCATACCCTTCCTGGCTTAAGGTGTCTTGGCCCGTATAGACGATAAACCAAGCGACATCCAATCCACCTTCTTCCATTTTAGGAAGGGTCACCTGCGTGGGTAGGTCGGTTGTGTAATTTCGGTCTGCGGTAAAGTTATTAGTATTAATGTCTACATGAGTATCAATGGTGATGACCGATTCGTGAAGGCGTTTAGCACGTTCGAGTTGATCGCTAGTGTTGGGAGAAGTACACTGAATAAGTAAAACAGCTAGTAGTATTGGTAATAAGGGAAATAATATTTGACTAGATTTCATATAATTGATGGTAATTTTTAAAGCACAGAGTAAGATAGTTATATTTTCTCCTACGGGTTCATAGTGAAAAGGCTTGGAAACATTTAATATATAGCTAAAGCCTCAAATCAAATCAAATACATATTCATAATCTCACTACGGACTCATGCTCATGGAACAAGTCAGAGTTAATTAATACACCCAATAAAAAAGAAACAATGTTTAGAGATTCACTAAAATGTTTATTAATTGTGATGTCTATTAATTTCACCTTCACATCGTATGTGCAGGCTCAAGAGAATAACCATAAGGTTAATGTTATTGGAGAAATGAGAAAAGTAATGTGGGAGGGTGAACTTGAGGGTGTCATAAACTTAGATACCATTGGTACTAAAGAGAATTTGTACGGACTTGGACCAGTAGAATTTTTAATAGGAGAAGTGGTAATCATTGATGGGACAACGTACGTTTCTACGGTCGTCTCCGATTCTACTATGAAAGTGGAAGAGTCATATGAAATAAAGGCGCCATTTTTTGCTTACGATACTATTAAAGCATGGAAAAATCACACTGTACCTGACTCTATTCGAACCATTAAGCAATTGGAAGGCTATTTGGATGTGCTAACTCGTCAATCACTTAGGCCCTCCATATTCAAAATTTCTGGAATGGTTGAGACCGCAACAATTCATATTGTAAACTTACCAACGGGCGCTAAAGTGAGCTCTCCGTCTGAGGCGCATCAAGGTCAAGTAGATTATGAATTGGTTAATGAACAAATGGATATAATTGGCTTTTTCTCTACTGAACACAAAGCTATTTTTACCCATCACGATACTTATGTACATATGCATCTAATTACGAAGGATAGAAAAAAATGGGTCATTTAGATGAAATGTTGTTCAAAGCAGGATCTCTCACATTGTATTTACCTCTTGAATAATCGCCTTCCATGCAATACTCAAATAACTGAATTAGAGTTAATGATTGATTTACACTCGAACTCTTGCCGCTAAGGCCCAGGAAGTAAAGAGGATACCCTAAAGGCAATATAGTATATAAATCTACCAACAAATCTCCCATGGA
The DNA here is from genome assembly GCA_902529365.1 of uncultured Balneola sp. Lineage (GTDB taxonomy): Bacteria > Bacteroidota > Rhodothermia > Balneolales > Balneolaceae > UBA1275. The sequence goes on along the minus strand of CABZWK010000004.1, from coordinate 39,135 downwards.
ACGTCTACCTCTAAAAGTAGTTCGTCATGGTGAGGGTGAAATAGCATTGTAATACAAATATCAGGCCTATTAAAGTGATGGGTTTTACATAGCCCGAAGAGAGGGATAAGGTGGGGAGGCATACCCAAAAAAATCATTTAAGGAACAAAAATTCTTTTCTAAGAAAAGCGCTTTTTTATTGTAAATGTCTTAGAAACTCCCGACCATTAGACCAATAAAAGTTTGAGTTCAAAGGGCTACTATACCGTATGATAGTAAGAGCGACGGTATGGCGTGACAACCAAACCGATTAACCCCAAAAAGTCAATTGTCTACATGAAACATTATAAGTTTTACGAGCAAGTCAATCATAATTTTGATAAGGCCGCTCCTTTTACGCGGTTCGATAAGGGTATTTTGAATCAAATTAAAATCTGTAATACAGTATATAAGGTGGTTTTTCCGATTCAAAGGGATGATGGGAGCATTCAAGTGATTGAGGGATGGCGAGTAGAGCATTCCCATCATAAAATGCCTACCAAGGGTGGGATTCGGTACTCGCATAAGGTGGACGAGGATGAGACGATGGCTTTGGCTGCGCTAATGACCTATAAATGCGCGATTGTTGATGTTCCTTTTGGCGGAGCTAAAGGGGGGGTCAAAATTAGTACTCGCGAATATTCAGACAGAGAGTTAGAAAAAATAACTCGACGTTATACCTTCGAATTAATTAAAAAAGGGTTTATTGGCCCGGCAGTAGATGTACCTGCTCCCGATTATGGAACCTCAGCGCGTGAGATGGGGTGGATTTTAGACACCTATAGGCAGATGAGTGACGATTTGAATGCCGAAGCCTGCGTAACCGGTAAACCAATACAGCAAGGAGGTATCCGTGGGCGTACCGAAGCTACCGGGCGCGGGGTTTATTTTGGTATTCGTGAAGCTTGTAACCACAAAGCCGATATGGATAAACTGGGTTTGAGCACTGGTGTTGAGGGTAAAACCTTTGTGGTACAGGGATTGGGTAATGTAGGGTATCACTCGTCTCTGTACATGACCGAGGCGGGAGCGAAATTGGTAGGAGTGGCTGAAATGGAAGGAACAATTTATGATCCTAATGGTTTGGACTTGAAAGCACTCATGGACTATCGTAAGGAAACCGGCAGCATTATTGGATTTGGAAACTCCACATCACTTAAGGGCAAGCGGGTTATTTTTGAACAAGAATGTGATATCATTATTCCGGCCGCACTTGAGAGTCAAATAACCATAGAAAATGCCCCAAAAATTAAGGCAAAGATTATTGCTGAGGCGGCTAATGGTCCTACTACAGCAGATGCTCATGAGTACTTGAAAGAACGAGGGGCCTTAATTATTCCAGATTCATACCTGAATGCAGGCGGGGTAATTGTTTCGTATTTCGAATGGCTCAAAAATATTCAACATGTACGCTATGGAAGGTTGAATAAGCGTTTTGATGAGGCTAGTTTAATGCGAATTGTCTCAGAAATTGAACAATTGGCAGGTAAATCGTTTGGGGAGGTGGAGCGAAAGGTTCTTACCCGAGGAGCCGATGAGTATGACCTGGTAGACTCTGGATTAGAGGAAAGTATGATAACTGCTTACGAGCAGATTACTACTATTCGTGAGGAGCATAACTTGGATGATCTTCGGACGGCCGCATTTGTTAACGCGATTAATAAAATTGGTATTATGTATGAGCAGATGGGGATTTTCCCGTAAAGGAAATAGAAAGATGCTTTGGCATTTGCGCCGCACGGATGGCAAGCTGTTGTTGCATATTGGCGCTACAGGCTAAAAAGCTTGCCGCCGCTGCGGATTCTTGATCGGCTAACACAATGGGTTTACCGTTATCGCCGGATTCGCGAATAGGTTGCTCGAGGGGTATTTCACCCAGTACCGGTACAGCTAATTCGTCGGCTAGGCGACTCGCTCCTCCTTGTCCAAAGATATAGTATTTCTTTTGAGGCGCATCAGGCGGGCTGAAATAAGCCATATTTTCGATGACTCCTAACACAGGAACATTCACTTTGTGAAACATAGCCACCCCTTTTCTTACATCATCCAGAGCCACATTTTGAGGGGTGGAAATAATTACGGCGCCCGATAACGGTACGGATTGTACGATGGTTAACTGTATATCTCCTGTTCCGGGAGGTAAGTCTAAAATCATAAAATCCAGTTCGCCCCATTCAACGTCATTCATGAACTGCTTAATAGCGCTGGTCACCATAGGACCTCTCCATACCATGGCCTGGTTTACATCAACCAGAAATCCCATAGATACTAATTTGATGCCATATTTTTCTAAAGGGATTAATTTTTTTTGGACTGTGATATCGGGCCGCTCGAATAAATCGAACATGGTTGGTATGCTTGGGCCATATATGTCAGCATCCATGAGACCTACTTTGGCACCATTTCTGGCTAAGGCAGCGGCTAAGTTGACGGCTACCGTTGATTTACCGACGCCCCCTTTTCCAGATGCCACAGCAATAATATTTTTGACTCCGGATAGTGGTGAGGCAGTGGGCTCTAGCTCTGGCGCAGGTGGCGGGGTTTGCCTTTGTTGGGATACATTAATACCAATTTGAATATCGATCACCGCGTCACGATCAATGAATTTGTGTATGGCACCTTCGCAACGCTGAGACAATTCTTGAGCAAGAGGGCCGTTTTGAGCGGGCATTTCAAGGGTAAACGAGACGTATTTATCCTGAACAATAATATCTTGAATCATATCTAAGGATACGATATCTACTTTTTTTTCGGGATGAAGAACATGCGCCAGCGCGGTTTTTATTTGTTCTTTTTGAATGGCCATACTACAGTTTTATTTCTTGGGTATTGAATTGTGTACGTAAACGAATTAAGATTGTAACAAAATACACAACTTCTGACTTGGTTGCAGAAATCCTTAGGACAGCGTTCCGAGATATTGGTTCACGAAAAGGAGGTAGGTCTGCCAAGGAGAAGTATTAAGGGGGCAGCGTTTTGGGGATTAAATTGTATGGGGAGGGACATTGGGTTGGGCATAGTTTCGGCGATGCAAAAAAGTAGGCCGATAATATCCATCCATACCAGAACCACAGATTAAACCCGCAGTTTCCAGTGATAGAAAACCGTCGGAGTCTTTTCCTATTAGCGTATCCTGAATGTAGATTTCTTCTATTTGACCAATTAAAAAGCGACAACCGTTTTCGATAATTGGCATTTCACGAATCCATTTACAGCCAAGTTGAATCGGACTATCTTGTACATAAGGTGCTTTAAAATCATCTTTCCACTCTTCTTTTAAGCCGACTTCCTTGAATTCATTTATCTGTTCGTCATAACTAGCCGAGGATTGATGCCCGCCCTCAAGTAGATTTTCGGTAACATTATTTACTGTGAAATAAGGATTTTTTTGTACTATATCGTAGGTATGGCGGGGCGCGGTAGTTGGGCGTAGTACAAAACCTAAGAGCGCAGGATTGCTACCTAAATGCGTAAGAGTGGAGATGATACACAGGTTGCTCCAGTCTTCGAAATGGGTACCGATGAGATGAATGGATTTATAGCCTACCACGCTATTAATAAGATGGGCTCTTTTCCGGCTAGGTAGTTGAGCTAGGTGGTTTATATTTAGATGTTTCATGGTATTGTATACGTAACTCGAGTACATGGGTCAGATTTGCAATAGTCACATTATTTTGTATTGCCCTAACCTAAACTGAGGCTATATCATTCTATGCTAGACACATACCTTATGTAAAAAATCACTAAATTCATCTCGTTCATTTACACCATAGAGCAGTCGATAACGCACTATGTAATTTACCGCCGAACCATATTCTATGTCTGATCGCTTAAAACGAACACCTTTTTATGTTCAACATCTTGAAGCAGGAGCCAAGATGGTTCCTTTTGCAGGATTTGAAATGCCTATTCAATACGAGGGAATAAAAGTTGAGCATCGGGCTGTACGAAAAAATGTAGGTCTTTTTGATGTGTCACATATGGGGGAGTTTTTTGTGCGAGGCCCTAAGGCTTTAGAACTTCTTCAATGGGTTACGGTAAATGATGTATCGACCATAGCTATTGGTAAGGCACAGTATAGTTGTATGTGTTATGAAGATGGAGGCATTGTAGATGATTTAATTATCTACCGACTGGCTCCTGAAGAATATATGATGGTAGTGAATGGCGCCAATATTGTTAAAGATTGGGATTGGGTTGTCTCTCAAAATACAATGGGCGCAGAGATAGAAAATGCGTCTGATGATTATGTGCTACTTGCTTTGCAAGGACCCAAATCAGGCGATCTTTTATCGGAGTTAACACATACAAATGTTCAGCAGATACCTTTTTATGCATTTGAACATGGCGAGGTGTGCGGGGTGCCCAGTTTAATTAGCGCCACCGGATACACGGGCGAAAAGGGTTTTGAGCTGTACATAAATGCAAAAAAATATGATGCTCACAAGATATTCGAAGCTTTGGTTGCAGAGGGTGCTGCATTCGGATTTAAGCTTTGTGGGTTAGGGGCGCGAGACACCCTTCGCTTGGAAAAAGGGTATGCACTTTATGGCAACGATATTACATCGGAAACTCATCCACTACAGGCTCGCTTAGGTTGGATTACTAAATTATCCAAAGGACCTTTCGTTGGCTCGAATGCGCTTATTGCTATAAAAGAAAAAGGAGTGGAAAAAAAGTTAATTGGGTTTGTGATCGAACAGGAAAAAGCCATCCCCCGAAAAGATTATGAATTATTAGGCCCTCAATCCAATATTGTTGGTAAGGTTACTAGTGGTGGAATGTCTATTTCATTAGAAAAAGGAATAGGCATGGCCTATGTACAAACCGATGCTTTGGCATCAAACGAACCAATAGTTATTCAAATAAGAAACAAAGAAGTTCCCATTACGGTTACTTCTCCCCCTTTTGTGTAGGGTTTAAAGGTGTGAATATATGTCAGATTTAGCAACAATAGATGTGTATTTTTCGGTGCACGGATTTCAAGAGGAAGATGTTAAAGGCAAGACGGTAGTCATTATTGATGTGCTTCGAGCGAGTTCGTCTATAATACAAGCGCTTCAGAATGGAGCGAATAAAATAATTCCAGTAGAAGATTTGGCAACGGCAGGTCGCATTGCACAGACTATGGAAACTGCAGATTTTTTGCTGTGTGGAGAAAAGGATGGAATTAAAATTGAGGGGTATCATTTAGGGAATTCGCCGTTAGAGTACACCGAAGAAAGTATAAAGGGAAAAACCTTGATTTTTAATACAACCAACGGGACCAAGGCCATAAAAAAAGCAGCTTTGGCCAAGCAAATTTATATTGGTACCTTCCTAAATATGAGTTCTATTGTCCACATGATTCAACAATGTTCAGACCAAGTGGTTCTTATATGTTCTGGCTGGAGAGGAAAGCAGTCATTGGAGGATACCTTGTGTGCAGGTACCATTTTAAATGCATTGGGGGCCAGTAATCAACCACAAATATTAAAAGATGGTGCTAAAATAGCTTTTGCACTTTTTCAGCAGTACGGAGATTCGGTGGTGGATACTATTTTTCACAGTGATCATGCAAATCGATTAAAAGATTTGGTATCGGAAGATGATATAAGTTTTTGTTCGACATCGAACACCCATGACGTTTTACCCGCCATGAAAGATGGGATCATTACCTTTAATCATGATTAAATAGATAGATGGCAAAAAAAACCAATAATAATTCAGTAAGCGGGAGCCTTAGCTCTAGTGCTAGAAAGGTTGAAATTATTGGGATTTCACTTATTGCTATTGCTGTATTGATTGGATTATGTATTGTTTCGTATACCCCAGAGGACGATCAGTACCTACAGACCCTAACATTTACCGATATTTATAAGCCAGATGCTTCTGCCCGGATGATACAGAATTGGTTAGGTCCTCTAGGAGCTTTCTTGTCCTACTTTTTGATAAATATCACCTTTGGATATTCAAGTATCATCTTTTCAATTGTTCTGGGTTATGTTGGGTGGCAAGTGTTTCGGCAGCGATCACTCCAAGAAAACTATCAGACCATAGCCCTGAGTTTATGGGCCATGATATTGATTTCGACATTTCTGGGTTGGACCCATTCCAACTGGGATTTTCCTCAGCAGGCCTATTGGAGCGGTTCGGCTGGGCTCCAAATCTCTGTGATCTTACAAAATATCACTGGTATTGCCTCATTGTTTATTCTGTTGGTTTTTATGAGCATAAACGCATTATTATTTGTTGAACGTGATTTACAAAAAACCATTGATAATGTTAAGTTTTGGTGGAATGATTTTCGAGAGAAACAGCAGGATAAAAAAATTGAAAGAGAAGCTCTAAAGCAGCAGAAAAAAGAGGAAAGACAAGAGCGCATAGCGGAAAAAAAAGCTCAGTTAGAACGCAAGAAAAAAGAAAAAGTACCAGAATCAACACCATCAAAAACGAGTGCAACCCTTGCTACAAAACCATTGAATCGTAAAGAAAAAGAGCAGGTGGATATAGATGAAATTATTGAACGCTCTAAGCTAGAAGACGAGCAAAGATTGGAGCAGCAGCGAGCTGAAGCTGCAAAGGTAGATGTTCGCCCTCGAGCAGATTTGATAAAAAATGCGGAAAATGAGAAACAAGAATCCGCCCCAGAAGTAGATGATGTGGAGGTTTCGGTATTTGTGGGTAAGGAGGAGGAACAAGCCGATGAAAAAGAGCTAGATCGTCAGAATAGAGAAAAAGCCAAGCAAGCACCGATTATCCGATATCAATTCCCAACCGTTGATCTGCTAAAAACCCCGCCAAATGAGGGGAATGAGGTAGATATGGAAGAGATTCAGGAGAATAAGCGTATTATAATGGAGAAGTTAAGCCAGCATAAAATTGATATTTTAGGCATTAATGCTATTATTGGCCCAACGGTGACCTTGTATGAATTGCAGCCTGCACCGGACGTGAAGATTAGTAAGATTGAGAGTTATGCCAATGACCTTAAGATGGCTACAGCTGCTAAGGGTCTCAGGATTTTAGCGCCTATACCTGGAAAGTCTGCGGTGGGAATTGAGGTTCCTAATACTACTCGCGAGACGGTTTACATTAAGCAGGTGATTAAAACGCGTAAATTTGTAGAGACCGATATGGCTTTGCCCGTCGCCTTTGGTAAGACGATTGAAAATGAGGTCTTCATGATGGATTTAGCCAAAATGCCACATTTATTGGTTGCGGGCGCTACAGGATCGGGTAAGTCGGTAGGTATTAATACCATTATCACTTGTTTGTTGTATAAATGTCATCCAGACAATCTAAAGTTTGTGATGATTGACCCTAAAAAAATTGAATTATCGCTGTACAGAAACATTCAAAATCATTTTTTGGCCATGTTGCCAGATTCAGATGAGCCTATAATTACGGATACTTCTAAAGCGCTGGAAACGTTAAATAGCGTCACCAAGGAAATGGATGAGCGTTATGATTTGCTAAAAATGGCCATGGTTCGTGATATAAACGCATACAATAAAAAGTTTAAGGAAGAAGGTCTTGAACCCGATTTGGGGCACCGACACTTGCCTTACATTGTGGTTATCATTGATGAGCTTGCCGACTTGATGATGACCGCTGGAAAACAAATAGAGGAGCCTATTGCACGAATAGCTCAGCTAGCGCGTGCGGTTGGAATTCACCTTGTAGTGGCAACCCAACGACCCTCAGTTAATGTAATTACAGGGACTATTAAAGCGAACTTTCCAGCTCGTTTAGCCTATCAAGTGGCATCGAAGGTGGATTCTAGAACTATTCTAGATGTAGGCGGCGCGGATCAATTGGTAGGAATGGGTGATATGTTATTCACGAATGGTGCCGGTATGATCCGGATACAAAATGCTTTTGTGTCCACCGAAGAAGTTGAGCGAATTAATAGCTTCGTAGGGTCGCAAGCTGGGTATAAGGAGCCCTTTTACTTACCAATCGTACATGACGAAGCTTCAGGTGGAGTCCCCGATCCATTAGAAGATATTGATGATATGTTTGAGACGGCTGCTAAAGTAGTCATTTTACATCAGCAAGGCTCGGTTTCATTACTCCAACGTAAGTTAAAAATTGGGTATAACCGTGCAGGACGTATCATTGATCAACTCTTTAATGCCGGTATAGTCGGACCCTATCAAGGCAGTACTGCTCGAGATGTTTTGGTGGAAACCGAAGAAGAACTCCAAGAAATATTGGATGGACTCAATGATCTTTAAGCGATCATCTGTTGATTATTATTGCGCATCAAGATGCTGTTTTTTAATTCTTATGATAATGCTTTTTTGGGGTGGTTCCCTCCTTGCTCAGGAAAATTATCTTAGTTTAATTCAGGATAAAATAAGGTATGGAGAAATTCTATCAGCCCAGATTAACCATGAGTTTACCGATGCATATACTCAGGAGATATCACAGAATGAAGGCAGTATTTGGATAGGATGGCAGCAATATAGAATTGAGACAGCCGGTCAAATTATTGTGGTGGATGGAACCTTATCTAAGGTACTGGATCGTAGTAGAAACCGAGTTATTATCAGTGAGTATGATTCAGAACTTGACGATTTTGCCCCATCAAAAATTATTGGTGGGCTTGGAAATACCTATCAGGTGGTCGATACAAAGAAGCGCCTCAATTTTCAGGAATATAATCTCCAAAGTTCAGATCCTTTTAGCACCTTTGAGCAAATGAATATTCGTATCGATTCGGAGCTTAAGCCATCAAGTTTGACCGCTTTGGATATGGGAGCCAATCGTATGCAGACTAGTTTTTCTGATGTTGAATACATCCCTGTTAGTGTTAATTTATTTGAACTAATTATCCCAGAAGATGCCGAAATAGTCGATATGCGCTATGAATAAGACAATAAAATACATCGTTGGCATAGTCTTCGCGGCTTTTTTCTTGTGGCTCTCTTTTTCAAATGTATCTATCGAAGAGTTTAGACAAGCGACCATAGGGATGAGTTGGTCGTGGCTCTTCCCCTTTAGTATAGCGCTGACTTTTTCCCACTACATTCGAGCAGAGCGCTGGCGACTTTTACTAGGGGATACTACATTGGTGGCCCATCGGTCTACTCTTTTTGCAGGGGTTATGTTTGGTTATTTAATCAATATTCCCTTTCCCAGATTAGGTGAAATATCCCGCCCTATGTACGTCGCCAAACAGCTTCATGAAAGTAACTCAAAGCTATTAGGGACCATTGTACTAGAGCGTTTTATTGATGTTATATCCATGCTTATAATCATGGCTTTAGTCGCTTACTTTTTATTATCCGATATAGATACCTTAAGCCGGCTCTTAGGGGTAAATCTAGCTGATAGCAAAGTATATTCCGCTCTTTTTTTGAATATATGGCCACTAATTCTACTTGGAATGGGACTAATCATGGGTTTGTGGGTGCTCTATAAACGATTAACTACAACCAATCTGAGTTCTGCTTGGTTATTAAAAATCAAAGAAATAATTACTCAATTTGTTGAAGGCTTAATGAGTATAAAAAAACTAGAACGACCAGTTCTATTTGTCGGATATACCGTGCTCATTTGGGTGGGCTATATTACTATGATGTACATACCATTTTGGATGTTTGATCTACCTTTAAAATTTGATTTAGGTTGGGCAGATGCCGCAATTTTAACGATGGCCTCTGCGGTTGCATTATCTATTCCGACCCCAGGTGGTATAGGAAGTTATCACTATTTTATAAGTTACAGTTTAGGCATATTGTATATGGTACCGGAGCCTACAGGTTTAGCTTTTGCGACCATTACGCATGCTGCAACTTTGGCCATGGTTATACTTGTTGCCCCCGCTACCTTAGCTGTTGATAAGTTTCTTTCGTTACAGCGAGAGGCTACTGCCCAAAATGTCTAAAAAGTGTACCTTTAGTACTATGAATAATTGTTTAATTGTACCACAATCAGCACAAAAAGAAGTGACCCGTTTCACATCAACCAGTATTTCTTTCATCTTATATGGTGTTGTAATTGCTCTAATTATTGGGTTCATGAGTACCGACATATTTGCACAAGGTGCTCAGAACACACTACTGCCAGAGATTAATCCGCAGGACATAGAAATTAGAAGTGAGTTCAAAGCTAATTTCCCTGGCCTTAGACGTCAACCTATTTTGGGTTTTAATCCAAGACCAAGAGTGTTTCAAATTGATCCACACCGAATGCCATTCTTAGAGTCGCGAGAAGCGGCTGTTTCGGGAATATCAGTGACGGCTTTAGATAGACCTGAGGAGCCGACCAAAATAGTATGGGTAACACCACGGCGCCCAAAAGGTACTAATCAGCTTGGAATGGGATCGTTTGTGAGTCCTGAGCTTAGAGTAAATTATTATTCACCGATTAAAGATGGCGTAATTGGAGTGGGTACTAATTTTCAGTCATCACTTGGACACCTCGATAATGCCAGTGGATACAGAAACCTAGGGGTTGATGTGAATTATTCGAAAAAACTATCGGATACAAGAAACCTAACGAGTCAATTAAGCCTAAATAGTGACTTTAATCGAATGTTTACTCTCAGCGATGAGATGCAAAACCTTTTAGGTGGAGTTCCAAAGAAAGATAATCAAGGTGTAATTTGGACTGCTCGATTAAATGAACAAAAAAACACTTTCCATAACATTAGTTATGCTGTACAAGTGGGTCTTCTTGAAAGTGAATTAAATTCGGCCATTATGGCTATTCAGGATAAAGCATCTTCCTCATTTATTAAGGCCCAGATAAACCGGAGCTGGCCAGGCCAACAAGCTCGTGAATATTGGAGTCTTCAATCAGGCGTAGATGTGTATTCGAATAAGGTAGATGGTAGTGTAAGGTCGCTATACCTCATTCGGGCTGGGGCTGGTTATACCCGGTTGATTGACTATATTTGGTCAGTGGATCTAGAGACATCATTGGCTTATGCAGACGATACGATTAACGGCGGTATCTACATAGAGCCTGATGCCACACTTAGTTATAATTATAACGATCAGTTAGGTGGGGTTGCTAAGTTGTCTGGTCAACTGAAAAACCCAACTTTATTGGAATGGCAAGAGTATAATAGATTTTTAACTCCTTCTACACGACTACATCATTCCTATCATATAGGTGTTTCTGCAGAATTATTTTGGAATTTCATGCAAACTAATAGAGTCTATTCAGGACTCCAGTTGGAGCATATTAGTCGTTTTGGTTATGCTCAGCGAGATCAATTGAATGTTACTAATCCGGATAATCCAACTCGGAATACGCAGGATTTATTTTATAATTTGAATTATGCCGATGCCAGGGTGTCTAAATTTTATTTGGGAAGTACGGTTGAATGGTTAGATGGGGATATTCAAGGCACGGCAGAAATTAGTCTTAGAAGTCCACGCTTAACCTCTAAAAAAGATATACCCTTTGAAGAAAAATTCAGAATAGAAGGCACTGTAAATTATTCGATGACCCACAAGCTACAATTTGGAGCCAGCACGATGATAATAGGACCACGAACAACAATTGGTTCTCAGCAATTAGATGGCTTTATTTTAGTACATTCTAATCTGCGTTATTCATTTAATGAAAACTTAGGTGCATACATTAGATTGAATAACCTGCTTTCTCAGCGTTATGAATGGTGGCAGGGATTTCAGGAAGCGCCATTGCATTTGTTTGGCGGTATAAGCTATGAATTTTAGGATTAGTTAGAATGGATGAACATCAGATAGAAAAAATTTCAACTCTCATTAAGGAGCGCTTGTTGGCAGGTGAATCGGTTCTGTTAGAAGGAATAGGAACATTTAGTCGAATTCATGAACCGCAGCACTTTTCCCGTGACGAAAAAGGGGGAACGGTTGCTCATCCTCCTAAAGATACTATACAGTTTTGCCCTGAAGAATTAGGGGAAAGGGAATGAAGCAATTAGATTTTATACAGTACATTGCGCGGGAATTGTCTATTTCTGATGAGGAATCACAGGAATTATTACGTGAATTTTCTTTTCGCCTAAGCAATGAGCTAAACGAAACCGCTTCAGTCCAAATAACCGGCCTTGGAATGTTAATAAAAGATATTTCCGGGATTTCTCTAGAATTAGATCCCTTCTTCGCTATTGAAATTAATTACAAGTATGCCGGTATGCAGCCCATTGTTATATCCGATGATTTTAATGTGGGTATAGAGGAAGATGAGGAACCCGAAGGCGATGTTGAACGCGAGCCAGAAGAAGAGCAAGAATCAGTAGTCGATGAAGAACCTGATTCTGAAGAAGATCGAGAAGCCGATGACAATACGGAAGTCGAAGTGGATCCTGAGCCTGAGGAGGAACGCGAGCCAGAAGAAAAAGTCGCTCTTGCAGATGGTCCCGACTCTGAAGTCGAAGATGAACCCAAAGTCGATCTCGACGATGAAGCCAAGGCTCGAATAGCAAAACGAACCGTGTCATTACGAAGTCCTAAAAAAACAAAAAGATCTAATCTTACTCCAATTTATATAGGAATAGGGGTTGTCTTTATTGCTGCAGTGATAGCAGGATGGCAATTTTACCTAAAGCCTATACTCGACGAACCTGCAATGTTAGTGGGGGACTCTGGCACGGAACAATCGAATGTAACTGAGGCCATGGATTCTAACTCAATTAGTGAAGAGCAGCAACCCTCTGCTGTACTAAATAATGAGAAAAATGGCCAAGAGGGGGAGGCTTCAGGTACTATGGTCATGAATGAAGAAAGTACTATAATTAACCCAGAAAATAGTGCTTCAAGAATAAACACCGACTCAGTAGTGAGCGCACCAATACTGGCTAAAAATGTGGCGGAAATTCCAGTAAACCAACCTCGATACGGGCTAATGGGAGAGGTCGACACCAGAGCAAATGATGGATACACTCTAGTGCTTTATTCACTTTCCAATCGTCAGAGTGCAATGGAAAAATATGAACTATATCGCTCTGCTGGATACCGAAGTTTACTTTCGCCCGTTAATTCAAGTCGCTTCGGGTTAATGTGGCGCGTTAGTATAGGGCAGTTTTCGACGGTTGAACAGGCCCTTGAAGTGCCTAAGGAACTTCCCAAAGAAATTATCGAGGATTACTTTATTACCAAAATCTAATGGCATTACCTATGACTCTATTTGCAAATTTATCAACCAGAGCCTTTGCCTTCCAAATGCAAGATAGCGCGATGGTGGACTCATTAACCAGTATGATGGAACCTGAAAGCATTAGCTTTTTTGATTTGATGGTTGAAGGCGGGGTACTAATGATTCCAATTTTAATTTTGTTCTTTTTGGCTATTTATGTGATTGCGGAACGTTGGAGTGCACTTGGTAGAACGAAGACAGACACAGCCGCTTTTTTGGCAGCGATTGAATCCATGCTAAAGTCCGGTAAACAGGATCATGCAATGCAGTATTGTGATTCATTTGATAAGCCATTAGCTCGAATTATCAAGGCAGGTATCAAGCGATTGGGCCGACCGATTCGCGACATAGAAGATTCCATCGATAATGCAGGCAAGAAAGAGATATTCTTTTTAGAGAAGAAAATGAATTGGCTAGCGACCATAGCTGGGGTAGCTCCCTTATTGGGTTTCACAGGTACAGTTACAGGTATGATTGAAGCCTTTATGGATATTCAATCATTGCAGGGAAATGTAAATCCTAGCGCATTAGCGGGAGGAATTTGGGAGGCATTAATCACGACGGCTGCAGGTCTTATGGTTGGTCTAATTGCCTTCGGTTTCTATAATTTTTTATTGGGTAAAATAAATCGATCGATTTTTGAACTCGAAAATGCCTCCGCTGATTTCATCGACCTACTACAAACCCCAGCCACCAAAAAGTAGAGCATACATTATGGCTAGAAATTTTCGTCGAGATGACAAGCGCTTATCCCCTCTTTCGCTGTTTTCACAGTCATCTTTAACCGATATTGTACTTCTGTTACTCATTTTCTTTTTATTAACCTCGTCTTTTGTGAGTAATTTTGGAATTCAGGTTAATATCCCCAAAGCCGAAACTTCATCGGTCACCCAGCAAGATTATATATCTGTCGCAATCACCAAAGACGGGCAATTTTACGTTGATGGCAATTTGACCGCTCAGGGTGAATTAGCTTTAGCTATTCGTGAATCGCACAATACTAAGCCTGAAGGAATGATCGTCCTAAGGGCCGACAAAGATGCAAAAGTTGATGATGCGGTACGGGTATTGAATATTGGAAAAGCCTTACAATTAAAGCTGGTGATGGCAACCGAGCAAAGTCCGTATTAAATGCAATCCGATTCTCTAAATATCGATGAACGTAGAGGGCTAGCAGTTAGTAGTATTACCGCGTTGCTTTTACTCCTTTTTTCTATCTTATACAGCATAGATATGGATGAGGGAATGCGCCCATCATTTATTGAAGTTGAATTTGGAGAATTTCAGGCAGGTCAACTTTCTGAGTTTTCAGAGCAACAAAACGAGCAAGTTGCTACCCGTCAAAACCCTTCGGAAACCCCGACCGAAGAACTGGTGGAAGATGCACCCGATCCTGAAAGCACCCCGGAAACACCCGCTCTTGAAAACACCAAGCTAGTAGACTTGCCTGATGAGATCGAAGAGGTCATTGAAGAGGCGGTTCAAACCCCTGAAACAGAGGTCTTGGATCCCTCACAGAATGCTTCAGAAGTGGCAGTGGAAGAAATAGAGATTTCGTCTCAAGCTCAAATGGACGAAGATCAAAGCGAAGGAGCGGAAGAAAGTGGCGACCCAGATGGCAGTAGAGGTGCAACTGACTCCGATCAGAGTACCGGGACAGATTCCGATGAAATGGCTCCGTATGAGTTACAATGGGAAGGAGAAGATATTGAGCGCGCACCCATGGCACAGCCATTACCCACGAATGTGGCCAATGCGCAGGCGGTTATAAAGGTACGCTTTGAAGTGCGCCCAAACGGAACAGTTGGCCGAATTATCCCACTTCGAAAAATGAATGCAGAGTTAGAAACAGAGGTGCTCAGAACCCTGCGATCTTGGCGCTTTTCCCGTTTACCCAGCGGTGTCCCTCAACAACCACAGTGGGGAACCATTACCTTTCGATTCGTATTCAGTTAATAGATTCCTATCATCCAGAAAGTACACAAACAACCCATGAAAAGAGTTCTCCTCTTATGTTTTGGACTATTCGTTAGCCTAGGTTTCTTCACTCAATGTAGCGATGATCCAACAGGCTTGGGTAGTGAGTATCTAGAGGTGAATTCTTGGATTCGGAATCAGATGTCCAATTATTATTATTGGAACTTTGTGGTCCCTCGTATGGCGCCCGGCAATTTACCACCTCAACAGTTTTTTGAGGAAATCCTGTATACAAAAGATGAGTTTTCCTATATGACGGACGATGCAGAAACCCTTCTCAATGAACTAAGTGGAAGTCAATATTCATCGGGATTTAGCCCAGCTATCTTGTCATTCAGTGATCAAGATCAATTATTTATGGTGGTAAAGTATGTTTATCCGGACTCACCTGCTCAGCTAGCCGGCTTACAACGCGGCGATATTATTTTGAGTGTGAATGGGCAGACCCTGAACTCCGCCAACTACCAAGAATTACTACAAATCAACGGAACGGCGACCTACGGATTGGGAAGTTATTCTTTAGACGAAGAAACTCAGCAGGCGAATATCACCGACCTAGACAGTGTAATTAGTGTACGAAAGGAAATATTACAATTGGACCCAGTGATTACCACCAAAGTTATTGAGACGGGGGGAAAACGCATTGGGTATATTTTTTATGCACAGTTTATCGATGGTACAGCCAATTTATTTATAAACGGGCTCAATGAACGATTGGCCGAGCTCAAGGCCCAGCAAATTGACGAATTGGTCATAGATTTGCGATATAACCCAGGGGGAAGAATTACGGCAGCATCACAGTTTGCCAACGCATTAGTCCCCTTAGAAACGGTACAAAACAAAGATATTTTCGTTGAATTTGAATACAATTCTCTTTTAGAAAACTTCTATCAAAATACAGAAGGAGTAGATTCAGAGAGCCTATTTTTACGCTTTCAGGAAGGTCCGGTCAGTATGGGGTTAGAACGGATTTATGTGCTCACAACCAACCAAACCGCTTCGGCTAGTGAACTCCTCATACATGGACTAGAGCCCTATATGGAGGTAATTACCGTAGGGTCTAATACCTTGGGAAAATACTATGGTTCCTTTGTAATCACTGGCACCTTTCAAAGCCCTCCGGTGTACTATGCAATCTTACCGGTGACCTTAAAGTACTTAAACGCAAATCAAGAATCGGACTTTATAGACGGTCTAGAGGCGCAAATAGGCGCTTCCGAAAACATCCTGTCTCCAAAACCATTGGGCGATCCAACAGACCCATTACTAGAAGCAGCGATTTCAGACATGATGGGTGGAACCGTTTCGGCAAAACCGTTCCCGACCACCTCTAGCCCAACGGTTCATTGGTATCCCACCCTATCCAATCAACTCCAATCTAAGGCTTGGTTTATTCAGGATTAGGCATTGCATATATGCCTAGGGTTTCGGTACTTAATACCATTAACCCGCTAACGAAATAATTACGTGATTATGAGTTCTTTAAACGGAGTCTTTATGCCTTATTTAGGTCAAAAAAAAGGTGCTCAAGCCTATCTTACGACTATTTTTATCTTGTTGATGTTGTTGTTCCTGTCTATGGACGCCGAAGCTCAAAGCCGCTCACGATCTTTTACCGGGCCTGAGGTAATCTTTGGGCATGGGCAGGAGATAGAAAATCCCAATATTGACCCAAGTGTACTTAAAGGACTAAACTACAGAAATATTGGGCCATTCAGAGGAGGACGCTCGGTGGCAGTTGCTGGCCATGATGACCAGCCTTATATCTACTATACCGGATTTACAGGTGGCGGGGTTTACAAAACAACCAATGGAGGTGCGACTTGGTACAATGTTTCCGATGGTTTTTTTAAAACAGGCTCAGTAGGAGCAATTGATGTAGCAGATTCAGATCCTAATGTTATTTATGTAGGTATGGGGGAAACAGACATTCGTGGAAACATGAGCTCTGGGGATGGGATGTATAGATCTACGGATGCCGGTAAAACATGGGAGTGGTTAGGACTAGGCGAGACTCGATTTATAGGCGATATAGAAATTCATCCAGAAAATCCTGAAGTAGCATGGGTGGCGGCTATGGGTAAATTATTTGGTGCGGTTGAATCCGATGAGCGAGGCGTATACAAGACTACAGACGGGGGTAAAACTTGGAATAAGGTATTGTTCAGAGATGCAAAAACCGGAGCGGTTGATATTGCTGTTGACCCTAATAATCCAAGAATACTATTTGCAGCCATGTGGGAGGCCTATCGGACACCTTGGGAAATGAGTAGTGGTGGTGAAGGAAGTGGACTTTTTAAGAGTACCGATGGTGGAGAAAGCTGGACCGAAATCACTCAAAATCCTGGAATGCCCAAGGGATTGGTGGGTAAGATTGGAGTATCGGTTTCACCTGTGAATTCAAATCGTGTGTTCGCCATCGTGGAAAATGCGAACGGCGGCGGTTTGTTTCGATCCGAAGATGGTGGTGATAGTTGGAGAAGAGTAAGCGCCGATAGAAATCTACGCCAACGAGCTTGGTATTATTCTAAGGTAGTAGCTGATCCAGGAAATGTAGATGTAGTATATGTGTTAAATGTGGGTTTTTGGAAGTCCAAAGATGGAGGCGCAAATTTTGACCGGATTGGCACTCCGCATGGCGATCATCATGACTTGTGGATTGCATCGAATGATCCGCAACGTATGGTGGTAGCCGATGATGGAGGCGGGCAAGTGACCTATAATGGTGGAGAGGGATGGTCTTCATATTACACCTCGGCAACCGCTCAAATTTATCAGGTAGTAACGGATAATCAATTTCCCTATATGATTTATGGAGCTCAGCAAGATAATAGCACTTTTGCGATACGTTCGCGAACTAGTGGAGGAAGTATTGGGGAGCGTGACTGGTGGCCAGTGGCAGGTGGTGAAAGTGGATACATCGCACCAGATCCAGATAATCCCAACGTGACCTTTGGGGGTAGCTATGGTGGATACCTTAATAAGTACGATTCTGAATTAGGACTAAGTGATCGCATCGATGTTTGGCCAGACAATCCTATGGGAGCTGGCGCAGAAGATGCTAAATATCGATTTCAGTGGACTTTCCCTATCGTGATTTCACCGCATAACTCAGATGTTTTATATGCTACTTCACAGCATGTGCACCGTTCTATTGATGAGGGAATGAGCTGGGAGACCATTAGCCCTGATTTGACCCGAAACGACTCAACTAAGCAGGATGAATCAGGTGGGCCAATAACCAAAGATGATACATCCGTTGAATACTACAATACGATTTTTTCTTTTGTTGAGTCACCCATTGAGCCTGGGTTACTTTGGGCGGGAGCGGATGATGGGCTTATACATATAAGCCGAGATAATGGTGAGTCATGGGAGAATATAACACCCAAAGACATGCCTGAGGCTATGATAAGTATTATTGATGCATCACATCACGCCGCTGGGACTGCCTACATTGCTGCTACCAGATACAAGTTTGGTGATTTTAGCCCTATGTTATTTAAGACCACTAATTATGGAAAATCATGGACCAAAATCATTACAGGCATCCCACCGATGGATTTCACTAGAGCTATTAGAGAAGATCCTAATCGATCCGGGCTATTATTTGCGGGAACAGAAACGGGAGTCTATGTTTCATTTAATGCTGGAGAACAATGGCAACCATTGCAATTAAACCTTCCCCCGGTACCTATTACAGACTTGGCGGTCCATAAACGCGATAAGGACCTGATAGTTGCAACACAAGGCCGGTCTTTTTGGGTTTTAGACGATCTACCGGTATTACATCAACTACAGGACGACATTTTGGCCAAGCATCATCATCTATTCGATCCCGAAGACCCTTATTTATTTGGGGGACGATCTTGGGGTTCTAGTGCAACAGCAGGGCAAAACCCACAAGGAGGTGCGGTGGTATACTACTATTTAGCGGAAGATGAAGATAAAGAAATTAAGCTAGAATTTGTGGATATGCGTGAACAAGTTGTGCAAAGTTATTCTAGTACAGAAGATTTGCGTGGACGACCTGTGCGAGAATCTACTCTATTCCATGAGGATGAACAGCAGGCGCCTAGGGGCTCACTTGGTAATAAGGCTGGATTACACTCTTATGCTTGGGGACTAGATTATCCAGGAGTAACCAATATTAATGGGCATCAAATTCTCTGGGCGGGTTCAACTGCTGGTCCAAGTGCGGTGCCTGGAACCTATATGGTACGCATGTATGTGGGCGATGAGCTTATAGGTGAACAAGAATTTGATGTCAAAAAAGATCCACGCTTAGAACAAATTTCACAGGAAGATTTGGTAGAACAGTTTGAACTAGTTCAAACGATAAATGCCAAGTTAGACTCCACGCATAAAGCGATCAATAAGATTCGGTTGGTTCGTGAGGAATTCCGCGACCAAATGGGAAGTTTGGGAACAGACGAAACATCGAAAGCCCTTCGTGAGCGAGCACAATCGATGATGAAAGCTATGACGGAAATAGAGGAGGCATTGGTTCAAACCAAGGCGGAGGCTACTCAGGATGTATTGAACTTTCCTATACGTCTGAATAACAAGTTAGCGGCGCTCAAAAGTACGGTTGCTACGGGTTACGGGCGACCTACAGCTCAGCAGTATGCTGTCTATGAAGACTTAGCAGCAAAATCGGATGTGCATCTTACACGTCTCCAAAAGATTTGGAATGGTCAGTACACTGACATTTTAGAAGAATTTGAAAATCCGGTTATGCCTATAAATAATGATTAAGTAGATTTGTACCTTACAGGGTATGGTCAAAGAAGCATTCCCTGTAACTGGTATGAGCTGCGCCGCATGTGCCTCCAGCGTCGAGAGTATTTTATCGCATACAAAGGGGGTTCAGCAAGCAGAGGTTAATTTTGCCACCGAGCTGGTATGGGTAGAATACGAGGAAAGTTTATCACCAGAAGATCTACATGAAGCTCTAAAAAAGGTGGGATATGGGCTTCTTTGGTCCAATGATGAATCCGGTGATGAGCTTGCGGAGGCCCAAAAAAAAGCCCACGAAGAGTACTATCATCAAGTTAGAATCCGGACGATTGCGTCTATTTTATTAAGTATACCAGTAGTTATTATTGGTATGGGTTTTATGGATTGGAAATCTGGGCAATGGATTTCTTTGGTGTTATCACTTCCGGTGTTGTTTTATTTTGGACGCCATTTTTATGTGAACGCATGGAAACAAGCTAGACATGGCCATTCTAACATGGATACCTTGGTGGCTCTAAGTACGGGAATAGCCTTCCTGTTTAGTCTTTTTAACACCTTATTTCCTAAAGTGCTCTTAGCCAGAGGGTATGAGGTCCATGTTTATTACGAAGCTGCAGTTGTCATTATTGCCTTTGTATCGCTAGGTAAATGGCTCGAAGAACGTGCTAAATCCAATACATCTACTGCCCTAAAAAAACTCATGGGGCTTCAGCCTAAAAATGTACATATATGGATGGCTAAGGATAGTGCTGATAGTTCATCACTATCCAATAATTTTGACGTTCAGCAAGGTGAAGAGCAATTAATACCATTAAAATGGTTGAAAAACGGTCAGATTGTCATCGTCCGACCGGGAGAATATGTACCCGTAGATGGCCAAGTCATTTTTGGGGAATCGTATGTTGATGAGAGTATGATTACGGGTGAGCCTATAGGGGTGTTAAAAAAGAAAGGAGTACGGGTCTATGCTGGTACCATAAACCAGAAAGGAAGTTTTTATTTTATAGCTGAAAAGGTTGGTAAGCAAACGTATTTATCGCAAATTATTTATCGTGTTCAGCAGGCGCAAGGAAGTAAGGCTCCTGTTCAGAAATTGGTAGATCGGATTGCAGGAGTATTTGTACCTATTGTTTTGGGAATTGCTGTGCTGAGTATGGTCGTATGGATGGTAGTCGGTGGGCAAGAAATGGTCACTCAGGCTATTTTGGCTGCGGTTGCGGTGTTGGTTATTGCCTGCCCGTGTGCACTTGGCTTAGCTACACCCACAGCGATAATGGTGGGTATTGGTAAGGGCGCGGAGCATCAGATATTGATTAAAGATGCCCAAAGTCTGGAGCTTGCGCATAAGGTGGATACGGTGGTGTTGGACAAGACGGGAACGCTAACCCAAGGCCGGCCAGCCTTAACCGATGAAAAGTGGTTTTTAGATGGATTAGAAAAAGAACAATCGAGTATAGCCGCAATAATTTGGGCGATAGAACATCAATCAGAACATCCCCTAGCAGAAGCTTTTTTAGCGTATTACCAGCCTGATTATAATAGCAGCGAAGTTAAAATTACCCTAACTCGGTTTGAAAGCATTACAGGAAAGGGTGTAGAAGCAGAAGATCAAGTGGGCAATAGTTATACTTTAGGTAGTATTTCTTATTTACGAGATCAGTATAAAAATCAGTGGAATGCACATATACTATCCACTCAAAAAGATCAGTTTAGGCAATGGGAAAGCCAGGCAAAAACAGTAATTGGGTTTGTGATGAATCGGGAATTGCGTGCAATATTTGCCCTAACAGACCCTCTAAAACCCACGGCTAAAGAAGGTATTGATGCATTAGGCTGTCAGGGCTTGCGGGTAATTATGCTATCTGGTGATAGTTCTAAAACGGCCGAAATAGTAGCGAAGGAACTTGGAATTGAAGAGGTCTGGGCTCAGATGTTACCCGAGCAAAAAGCGGACAAAATACGAGCACTTCAAGCGCAAGGTTGCATCGTTGCTATGGTGGGTGATGGGATTAATGATTCCGAAGCGCTAGCCGCTGCCGATGTGAGTGTGGCTATGGGACAAGGTTCAGATATTGCTATGGATGTGGCAAAAGTGACGCTGATTTCCTCCGATCCTGGATTGCTAGCTAGGGCATTTAAGCTTTCTCATGATACCGTTCGGGGAATTCGTCAGAACCTTTTTTGGGCATTTATTTACAACATCATCGGAATCCCCATTGCTGCAGGGGTACTATACCCATTCAATGGGTTTTTATTAGATCCTATGATAGCAGGGGCTGCTATGGCCTTTAGCTCATTATCTGTTGTGACCAACAGTCTTCGATTAAAAACTAAACCACTTTAAACCTAACCTGTAGATCTATGAAGGTTTTAACATTTACATCAAACATAGCCTGCAATGGATGTGTATCCAAAGTTAAACCATTTTTAGATGAGCTTGAAGGGCTTGCAAAATGGCAGGTGGATATTGAAAACCCACAAAAAATTCTAACTATTGAAAGCGATGAACTAAGCGCTGAGCAGATTCAGGAAGCCGTAGCTAAAGCAGGATACCGGTTAGAAGAGCAATAAACTTCGTTTAAACCATGTTACATCTTCATTTTAGCTAGAATAAAATGAATGATTTAGGGAACATACCACCAAAGCGCATAGCTCAGTAGCCGCTCCATAAAACAATTCGAAACTGGGCCATCGGTAACACTTTTATCCTCTTGGTTTTGGTCATCACATATGGCTCTAGCTTTTCAGATTTTAGGGGATTTAGAGATAAACATCGATCCGATACCTCAACTTCACTGACTCAGACCTATGATTTATTTATGGCCGATTTGGACTCTATTGTTGCCGGGCAGTTAGGCTCGTATGAAAGCCGCCAAGTCCTGGAAATTGACACTGATGGAATATTTCGAGTTCAGGGACTGAATCCGGAATGAGCCCCCTATTTGATTGGGCAAGTGATTAGGAAAGAAAACAATCAGCTCTACCCTGAACAACTACCTAATTTGTTGCGTGATGAGAAGCTTCAAGACACTCAGATTCGATTTCCAAAAGCGGAGTTAACTCTTTTTCTGGATCAATTCGCAGAAGTTAATATTGATGTAATTTTTGTAGCGAAGGCGGGTTTAGGCCTGTAGGACAAATTAAATTTGGTATACGAAAAAGCCTTTTCTGCTGTTGGTGCTAGAGATTGGTTTTATTTTCAAAAGTGAGAATCTATGATCGACGAATTTGGCCTGTCTGAATCGGATAGTATATGGGTTATTGAACAGGTTCAGGTAAAAAAGTTCAAGTATTTAGTGTTTCAACGGGTCGATGGAAGCTTCTCCGCAACCCCTATACCAGTGGTGGCTATTGGTGGAGAAGTATATCAAAAGTCTGGCAGCGAACGAAACATTTATGAAGTATTTATCCAGTTGAGTCAGTTACGATTTCCCAAGAGTGAAGTAGATGGGATTGAAAGCATTAGAAAGGATGGAGTATTGGCTTCTCCTACCCAGTCTTTCATTTGGAACCTCACAAGCAACAAAAAAATCTTATCTATTATAAATGATATGTTGTCAAAACATTAAGAAACTATAAAAGAAAACCTACTCAGTAATATAATCCAAAAGATAACGTAACAAATTGGTAATACACTGTGGTTAGTTTGAGATTGTTTTAATTTTAAATCTAACTAACTATTCATGAAAAGATTACACAGTTTATACGAAATATGCTTTGCTATAGCTCTTCTAGCGAGCTGTTCATTTAGTGTTTTCGCCCAATCGCAAACCATATCAGGGACTGTTTCTGACGCTGTTACTTCCGAGCCACTTGCTGGAGTAAGCATTGTTGTTGTAGGATCAGAAACCGAGAGTGGCGCGGTTATTGGAACTCAAACCAATGCCATGGGACGTTTTAATTTAGATGTCCCAGCCGGTTTTACAACACTTAAATTTTCGTACATAGGTTACATAACCAAAGAGCAAGCTATTAAGGGGCAAACGATGAATATCGTGCTTGAACCCGATGTACTTTTATTGGAAGAAGCGGTAGTAGTTGGTTTTGGTACGCAGAAACGTGCAAATTTGTCGGGTGCTGTTGATGAAGTCGATATGGAGGCCTTAGAGCTAAGGTCTATCTCAAATGTTACTCAAGGACTTCAAGGACTTATTCCGAATCTAAATATTGATTATACGGCTGGTGCGCCAGGAACCGAGCCAATCATTAACATCCGTGGTTATACTTCTATCAATGGAGGTTCTCCGCTCATATTAATTGATGGTATTCCAGCTGAAACCCGCGATTTAAACCTTCTAGACGCACAAGATGTGAGTAGTATATCGGTTCTAAAGGATGCTTCATCTGCTGCTATTTACGGAGCTAGAGCCGCGTTTGGAGTACTACTTATTGAAACTAAGCGTGGTGGTAGCGAACAAATGAATGTGAATTATACTCATCGCACAAGTTGGGATACCCCAACGGTCATACCTGAAAAAGTAACGGATCCATATGTTTACATGAGATGGCAGGAAAATTCGAGTGACGCTACTCCTTGGGACTATATTAATTATTCCGATGACATGTATGCTTGGGCTAGAGATCGATCCGATAATCCTAGCAGTACAGAAGCAGTAAGAGTCAATCCTAATAACGCTTCCCAGTGGCAATACATGGGAAATAGAGATTGGTCGGAATATTTCTTATCCGATTACGGAATGTCATCTAATAATACTTTGAGCCTTAGTGGATCAACAGCAAATACGAATTATTATCTATCTGGTTCGATGGACAACCAAGATGGGGCACTTCAAATCGATGATGATAACTTCGAGCGTTTAGGTATCCGTTCAAATGTTCAGTACCGGTTAAATCAGTTTTTCAACATAACCAATTTAACTCAAATGACTCAGTCTTCTCGTAATGCTCCTTCGTACCTTAGTGGAGAGAGTTCTTCTATGCAGTCTTTCTATTTATTGGCTCCAACTTCATGGCATAAAAATCCAGATGGAACTTGGGCGAATACAGCGGCCGGTCAATTAGCTGCCCAGTTAACAGAAGGTGGGGATTTTGTGGATGAGTACAACAAGTTTCAAACGACTTTTACTCTACGATCCGATATTGTCCCTTCTCTACTATCACTTAATGCTGATTATACAATCCGAAGCGAAAAGCAAAATTATGATTGGGATTACAAAAAATATCGCATTGGATACGGTCCTAATGATGTTCGTGAGCTAGGTAATACGGCTGTATATCGATACCGAATGGATTATGATTACCAGGTACTGAACCTATACGCGTCATTAAATAAGCAATTCCAGGATCATCAGTTCTCGGGTATAATTGGTTATAATCAAGAATCATACGATTTTTATAGAGTAAATACCTCTATCACGGATGTGATTTCCTCTTCCCTCCCCTCTATTTCATTGGCTTTGGGTAGTACCAATACCAGCGATTCTTACACAGGATGGGCTGTACAAGGAGTGTTTGGTCGATTAAACTACATATTCAAGGATAAGTATATTGTTGAGTTTAACGGCCGCTACGATGGATCATCCAGGTTCCCCGAAAATGATCGCTTTGGTTTCTTTCCTTCCGCTTCATTGGGATGGAGGTTAGATCAAGAGAGTTTCTTTAAGGTCGATGCAATTAATGTGTTCAAATTACGCGCATCATACGGTACTTTGGGGAACCAATCAGTATCTGATTTTGGGTACATCCCAACCATGAGTACCTATAATAGTGGCTATTTAGTTGACAATAACCGCCCACTTTCGATATCTGCACCTGGTATGGTTTCTTCAAACTATTCTTGGGAAGAAGTTACTTCTCAGAATATAGGTCTTGATATAGAGCTCTTAGAAAGTAAGATCCAATTTAATTTAGATCTCTACACAAGAGATACCGAAGGAATGCTTACTCTAGGTAAAGACCTCCCATCGGTATTAGGAACTTCTGAGCCTAATGAAAACGCGGCTGATTTGCGTACCAAAGGTTGGGAATTAGCAGTCAATTATCGTGATAATGTAAACTTTTTAAATGACCGCTTATCATTTGGGGCTCGATTAACTCTTGCTGATGCTCAATCAGAAATAACTTCATTCGACAACCCAAACCAAAATTTAAACCAATACTATGTAGGTGCACAGATTGGGGAGATTTGGGGTTTGACCGTTGATGGTTTTTTTGAAAGTGAAGAAGAAATAACAAATTCTCCGGATCAGAGCTCAATGGTTCCATGGGGAGCTATACCTACTACAGTTGGGTCGATTAAATTTGCTGACATAAATGGAGATGGCGTTATCACCAAAGGTACCACAGTAGCAGATCCAGGTGATTTAAAGGTAATTGGTAACTCACAGGCTCGATATAGATTTGGGATAAATCTAGACTTCAACTATAAGGGTTTTGATGTTCAAACATTTTTCCAAGGTATAGGAAAGAGAGATTATTACCCATTTCACTACGTATTCTGGGGATTCCACCAGCAGCCATATAACGGTGGGTTTACTCATTTACTAGATTACTACCGCGCGGCAGATGATAGCCCTGAAGCAATGTCTCAGCATTCACAAAAATATATCGACATGGGGCTTGCTAATGCCAACACCGATAGTCGTTATCCAGTACTTCAAGCCTGGAATATGGATGTAAATACCTATGGAGCGGGCAGTACACCAAATAACAAATATATTTTAGACGCATCCTATCTCCGATGGAAGAATTTAACCATTGGATACCGCCTACCAGTTGAAATTATTCAGTCTTTAGGTCTTTCACAGGTACGTGTGTATTTGAGTGGAGAAAATCTAATGGAATGGTCAGAAATATCGGATATAGTAGATCCTGAGGCTGTTACTAATAATGGGAGGGGTTATGCGTATCCGTTCCAGCGACGCTATTCGCTTGGCATTAATGTTCAATTTTAATTTAAGATCCAATTTCAATAATTATGAAATCACTATTTAAAGCAAATATACTAATCTTGGTTGCACTCCTATTAATGCAGTGCGACGACAGCTTATTGAATGTGGAGCCCAAAACAGAAATTGGGCGAGAAAACTTTTTCAATTCTGCAGAAGATCTTCAGATGTATGTCAATTCAATGATTGATTGGCCAAATGTTATGGATCTTAATCATGAACAGTCCGATGATGCGACTACTTCTGGTTCTTCGGAATTACGAAATGTGATGGTATTTGATCTAACAGCCCAAGATTTTAGTGGAGGATGGAGTTGGTCAAAGCTTAGAAATATCAACTATTTTCTTGAAAATTTCGAAAAAGCAGACGTACCTCAGGAAACCTTAGACCACTTTGAAGGGGTGGCTAGATTTCATAGAGCCCGTTTTTATATGGACAAAGTTCAACGATTTGGCAATGTTCCTTGGTACGATAAAGTACTTGGTACGGATGATCAAGATTTATATAAAGCCGTGGATAGTCGTGAATTTGTGGTAGATAAAATCTTCGAAGATTTAACTTTTGCTGCAGAGCATGTTCGCGAAACAGCTTCAACCGGTAATGTAAAAAATGATGTGGTACGAACTTATATGGCTCGCTATGCTTTATTTGAGGGAACGTTCAGAAAGTATCATACTTACTTAAATTTAGCAGGAACAGCTGATGCTTATCTTCAGATCGCACGGGGTCAAGCAAAACACATCATGGATACAGGTCGCTATGATATTTTTAATAGCGGTTCAGCTGATGCATACGGAGCATTATTCACATCAACTGATTTACAAGGAAACCCAGAAGTAATTCTATTGAATAGAAGTATCTCGGGTAATCGGAATTCTGGTTGGTGGGGCGCAGGATTTGGTCAGTACGAACAATCGCATACCAAAGCTATGGTTCAAACTTACCTTATGAGTGATGGAAGTTTTTATTCGGCACAACCAGGATATGAAACTCATTCTTTTGTAGAGGAATTCACAAATAGAGATCCTAGACTCTCACAAAGCTTTGCCTATCCAGGTTGGATCATCAATAACTCAGGTACTTATGCACAGGGTGAAAATGGAACCGAATATATTCAGGAATTCAACAGGAATTTTACTGGATATCACACTATAAAGTGGTTTGTGAACTCAGCGGAAGCAACGACTCAAGAATCCTTAGACGTGCCAGTTTTACGATATGCTGAGGTAATAATGATTTATGCTGAAGCAATGGCAGAGTTAGGTAGTATTAATCAAGGTGTGTTGGATATAACAATTAATAAGTTACGTGATCGAGTAGGTATGCCTCACTTAACAATGGGCACCGCAGCAGATCCAATTTTACAAGAACAATATCCAAATGTTGCTAGCGCTGTTCTACTAGAAATCCGTCGCGAACGTCGTGTAGAGTTCTTCAACGAAGATCACCGTTACGAAGACGTTATTCGATACGGTGTAGGTAAATTATTCGAAACCCTACCTAAGGGACCATACTTTAGTGGATTAGGGAACCACGATCTAACGGGTGATGGGATACCTGATATAAAGTTAATTGGTGAATCAGAAACTATACCTACTTCTGAGAACCGAGAAGTAAATGCGCTTGGAAAGCAACTTATTTATTATCGTGCAGGATCCTATGGAAGTACGGCGAGTGTCTTTTTAGAAAATGGATCTTCAGGCGCAGTACTTGCCAGAGATTCAAACGGTACATTTGAAGCCCCCAAAGATTACTATAGACCTATTCCATTTACTGAAGTACAATTAAACACAAATTTATCTCAATCATTTGGGTGGTAATATTAATGATGACCTCATTAGTTCAAGAGAGAATGACACTGAATTAAATAAGACTATCTGTTTATCTAAAACCCCATGTGAAATTGGGGTTTTTATTTAATTTTTAAGAAAATTGAACAATTTAGCAAAGCATTTTGGAACCAAAATGGACTCAAATATCATGATATTCAGATCACTTTATCTATTTTTTGCAGTAACGTTACTTAACTGTAATCTAGTACAAAACGATGAAGAGAATCCTACACCGAAAGCGTTATATATTATTGTAGATGGTATATCTACGGATGTATTACAATCAACACCTACCCCTTCGATTGATGCAATATCGGCCCAGGGTGGCTTTAATTCGGCTACTACCGGAGGTATAAAAAATGGCTATTCTCAATCACCGACCGCTTCTGCAATAGGGTATAATAATGTGCTAACGGGTACCTGGGCAAACAAACACAATGTTTATAACAATAGTATTACGGCGCCAAATTATCAGTATTATTCTTTATATCGTCTCATTCATGAGCAATCACCTGAGTTGAAAACAGCTCTTTTTTCATCTTGGACCGACAATAGAACGAAGCTTATTGGAGGAGGATTAGAAGAGGCTGGTGAAGTACATATAGACATTATAAGAGACGGTTATGATGTAGACATGGAGTCATTTCCACAAGATTCCGGATGGGTACAAAAAGTGGATACCAAGGTGGCTATGGAGGCAGCCATGGTTATTTTAGAAGAAGGCCCCGATTTTTCATGGGTTTATCTATGGTATACAGATGATACTGGTCATATCTATGGGGAAGATGAACGACATAGAACTTCAATAACGTATGCAGATTCATTAGTTGGCCTTATATATGATGCCGTTTTAGAGCGTCAGCAGCAGTATAACGAAGATTGGCTTGTAGCAGTAACTACGGATCATGGGCGAGCATTGCCCAATGGAAGTGGACATGGAGGACAAAGTGACAGAGAAAGAGAAGTATGGTTTGCAGTACAAGCTTCTGAATTAAATGATCATTTCATATCACAAAATCTGAAACATGTTGATCTTTATCCTTCTATAGTCCGTCACCTAAATATATCAATACCATCTGAGATCGAATTTGAATTAGATGGACTGCCATTTATTGGTCCCGTTTTGACTTCACACCTATCTTCACAAGTAAACAATGAAAAGAATATTATTTTATTAGATTGGGAATATTATGGGGTAAGCGATAGTGTAATGGGTAATTTATATTATAGCTTGTCAAATGAATTTTCTACGGGAGGTATGGATGTGTATGAGTCAATTGGAGAGATGAGTTTATCAAGAGGGCAATATGAATGGGTCGTCCCAGATTCGATAACAAATAGTGGTTTTGAATTTGATAATAAAAAGTGGATAAAGCTTTTATTAAAATCTCCTGATAATAAATCTAATATTTGGGTGAGATTAGATCAGTAATACTTAAATAGGTACTCTAACTATTATTACTTGTGTTTTTGGTTCGGCTTAAATACACTAAGTCTTAGAATTTATGTCTAACGAACTATAATGATATCCGCTGAATACGTACTTGAATTGCTATATAAGCAATCATGTGAAGAGCATGCCGAAGTCGCACAACGTTTTTTTAAAACCGGAAAAGGTGAATACGGAGAGGGAGATATCTTTTGGGGCATTAGGGTGCCACAACTTCGCACCATCGCCGGAAAGGTTTATCGTGAATTAGATGAACAGAACTGGTTGGATTTAATGACTCATGAAGTTCACGAAGTTCGACTAGCGGCATTATTTATACTCACGCACTGGTATGAAAAAGCAAAAACAGTTGAGCAAAAAGAACATTTCGCAAATCTCTACATCGAGCATAGAGCTTATGTTAATAACTGGGATCTAGTTGATACCTCCGCTCATAAAATATTAGGGGATTGGTTTTGGGATAGAGACCGTTCTCTACTCATAGATTGGACCCAGTCGAGTGATTTATGGGAGACTCGTATTGCCGTAGTTACGACGTACAGATTCATAAAAAGAGGAGACTTTACCACCATCTTACATTTGGCAGAGCTTCTATTGCATCACCCTCATGATCTTATTCACAAAGCGGTTGGCTGGATGTTAAGAGAAGCAGGGAAAATGGATGAATCGGTACTCTTAGAGTTTTTAAATAATCACTATTCGCAGATGCCGCGAACCATGCTCCGTTATGCTATTGAGCGTTTAGAAGAACCCATACGTCTATCTTATCTTTTAGGAAAAGTAAAAAATTAATACATCTACCAACCCTCCTTTTAAATAGCTGTATATTAATATATGCCTAAGAATCAGCTATTAAGGTTTAACTCAGTCCTGTTCGTTCTGTTATTTCAGTCCCTCACAGGAATACTTTATGCCCAAAATCTTCGAGTTTTGGATGAGGACGATCAACGCCCAATCGCAGGTGTTGCTTTTTGGGCGCCTAATCAAGCCATTTATGAAGTAAGTAATGCAGAAGGAGAACTGAGCATAACCCGGTTCAAAGGCTTAGAAAATATCCAAATAAATGCCGTAGGTTATCGGCATCTTTTACTTAGTTATGAGCAGATCATAACCATCCTGCCCACGCTCATTCTTTCCAGAGAATCTATACAGCTAGGAGATTTGGTGGTATCAGCAACTCGGTGGAGGCAAAATTATACAACCGTTGCGCAAGCCATTACCGTTATCGATCCCCAACAATTGGATGCACAACAACCCCAAACAATGGCTGATGCTTTAGGTTTAGGAGGGAAAGTATTTATTCAAAAAAGCCAACAAGGTGGGGGAAGCCCGATGATCCGTGGTTTTGCAACAAATCGCTTATTGTATACGGTCGACGGTATACGAATGAATTTTGCAATTTTTAGGGCAGGAAATATTCAAAATGTGATTAATCTAGACCCATTTACTATGGAGCGAATAGAGGTGTTGTTTGGTCCAAGTTCGGTAATGTATGGCAGTGATGCTATTGGTGGTGTTATGAGCTTTGAAAGCATTATACCATCTTTGGCCATTGATTCTACCCTTAATTGGTATAACCCAAAAACTTCAGGTCGG
This sequence comes from uncultured Balneola sp., assembly GCA_902529365.1. Taxonomy (GTDB): domain Bacteria; phylum Bacteroidota; class Rhodothermia; order Balneolales; family Balneolaceae; genus UBA1275. The sequence goes on along the minus strand of CABZWK010000004.1, from coordinate 7,495 downwards.
GTGTCCATCCGTTCAACCAGCGCAAATAACGAGCAGACGGGTCATTTAGATCTTGGTTTATCTTGGCAAAAGTGGGCTTGGGTAGGCAGTGTAAGCCGTTGGAATTATGACCATCTAAAACAGGGTTCAAATGGACCTGAAGAGTATGTAAATTCCACTTATGTAGAAGAATGGACAGGCTCTTTTACTAGCATTATGCCCGGCGAAGTGCCTGATAAAGTACTCATGCAATCCGACCCATTAGTTCAAAACCCCTCGGGCTATACCCAGTGGAATACAATGCAGAAATTTCGCTGGAAACCCACTCAGGATCTAGAATTGAAATATGGATTTCATTTTTCAGAAACTTCTGAATACGGTCGTTACGATAGGCATTTGAGAACACGTAATGAATTACCCCGCTATGCCAGATGGGACTATGGTCCGCAAGCATGGGATATGCATGTCTTTTCGGTAAACCACAGAGGTACAAACCGTTTGGGTTTATATGATGAAATAGTGGTAAAAACAGCGCTTCAAACCTTTAAAGAAAGTCGAATCATCCGAAATTTTGGAAGTCTACAAGAGCAACATCAACTAGAAGAAGTAGAGGCAAAGTCGGTACAATTCGACGCGATTAAATGGCTTAGAAATGATCATATTCTCAGTTATGGTGCCGAATGGATTGTAAACGATGTACAATCTACCGCATTTGAACAGAATCTAGAGAGTACCCAAATGCAAGGTATATTGCCACGTTACCCAGATGCCTTATGGCGTTCTGTTGCGATGTTTGCGCATAGTGATTGGGGGCTAAATGAGAATCTAAGACTTCAGATGGGGCTTCGATTCAACGCATTTTCAATAGATGCTAATTTCGCCAACTCAAATGTTTTTCAATTATTGGTTCAAGATCGAGCACAGCTAAATGACCAAGCGTTGGTTGGCTCCATTGGGTTGATTTCGCGCCCTAATGACGATTGGATCATTAAGTGGACCATGGGCACGGCCTTTCGCGCACCCAATGTAGATGATATGGGTAAGGTGTTTGATTCAGAACCCGGCGCTGTGACGGTTCCCAATACAGACCTTGAAGCAGAATATGCCTGGAACGCCGATTTCGGAGTAGCGCATAAGGTAAATACCGGGATAAAAATAGAGGTCAATGCGTATTGGACCCACTTAAATAATGCCATGGTACGGCGATCATTCTTACTCAATGGTCAATCAACCATGCTTTATGATGGTATTTATAGTCAGATACAAGCGATACAAAATGCGGCCTATGCCCGGGTTTATGGAGCACAACTGTCTGTAGAGGCCGAGATTGCAAAAAATGTACGATTATCTTCCAGTGTAAGCGTTCAAAATGGTATAGAAGAGCTCGATAATGGTAGCACAAGTCCGGTACGACATGCGGCCCCTGTTTTTGGAGAAAACGCATTGTACTATGAGATCAATTCTTGGACCTGGGGACTCATTCATCGTTTTCAATCCGAAAAAAGTTTTCAGAATTTACCTTTGTCTGAACGGGCGAAAACAGAACTTTACGCAAAAGATACTCAAGGTCTACCCTATGCCCCAGCTTGGCGGGCACTTCATATTCATGGAAAATGGGAACTCAATGAATGGTCACAGCTTTTGATTCGCTTTGAAAATGTGACAGATCAACGCTATAGGCCTTATAGCTCAGGAATATCTGCGGCGGGTAGAAGTATTCAACTCGGCTTAAATGTTAGTTTTTAGCGAAACCCATTCTTTACACCCCACCCATTAAAGGTTCGTTTATGGCCCGAATGCTAGAATTGGGTAAGCCTTCAGGATGATTCTTTTTTATAAACTCAATAGTTTCGAGTACGAGTTCTAGATGGAGCTTTTTTGAACGATTATAAAATTCTTGAGCTTGTGCACTTAGTTTAGGTTTTCCATGAAGTGGCTTATCACTTACGCTAAGCAAGGTGGCATGAGGAACCCGGTAACGGAAACCGTTGGTTGCTACCGTTGCGGACTCCATATCTATGGCAATACTTCGGCTTTGGTGGATACGTTGTACCGTATCTTTTGCCGAAAATTCCCAGTTTCTATTAGCTGTGGTGAACACGGTACCTATACGATGTTCAATATCATGTTTGTCTAGGGCTTGTTTAAGGTAACTATTCAATAGGTAATTGGGAATTACTGGGTTAGCAATGGGAAAGACATCATCGAGAACACGATCGTCTCGGTAATAACCATTGGCCAATACAAAATCACCGATATTTTGATGGTTTCTCAAGCCTCCACAATGCCCAACCATAATCATCGCATCGGGCCTTAGTACGCTTACATGATCGGTAATGGTCTTGGCATTAGAGGGGCCAATGCCAATATTAATTAAACTAATGCCAGTGTTATTTTCTTGCACCCAATGATATGCTGGCATTTGAACCGATTCACTATGTGGTAAAATGGCATCGGGAAATTTCTCTTTAAACACCTCTACATGCATATCGTAATTGGTGAATAAGATATATCGCTGGAAATGTTTGGGGTCGGTTCCGGTGTAATGAAGTAAGCGATTGATGGACAAATCGACCCGTTCAGGGCTAAAAAGAAAGAGTTTTTTCTTGGTAAAATCCCATTCTTCTTCATCCATATGGGATAAAAGATTAGGATCATTAAGGGCAATACGTTCTCTCTTTTGGCTTAAAGTTACCGTAGCCCCTTTTTCTAATAACCGGAATAACTCTCTTTTTAAATACCACCTAAAAACTTTAGGATGAGCCATTTCTCCAGTGAGTCTTGGATTGTATTTAGAATACTCGCGGAAGATATCAAGATGGGGATAAAAACCATCTTCAAAAAGGACATCCATTTTATCACACACCGTGCGAACTTCTTGCTCGCTAAAGGAATCGGGAGATATGGTATATAATTTCTTCATGGGTAAAGATAAAGATTTTTCTTTTCAGGAGATAGTCCCATGATTTTGTTTGAAATAACCCTAGTTTGATGGTCAATTTATTAACATAGCTTAGCAGAATGAAAACGTCTTTTAAATTTAAGATTGAACCATGGAAAACGGTTTCCGAAAAACTCGTACAGGCAATGAATATTTTCGACGTGTATAAGACTAGGATGCGATTGGAATCGGAAGCTCATGAGGCGAGTTTTTCAGTGCTAAAAGCACCTGATTGGATTAATGTGATGGCACTTACAGAAGATGAACAGGTTATTCTGGTTGAACAATTTCGATATGGGATTGAAGCTCCCACCTTGGAGCTAGCTGGTGGAGTTTGTGATGCGGGGGAAGCGCCTTTGGAAACCGCAAAGCGAGAATTATTAGAAGAAACGGGTTATGCGACGGATCATTGGGTTAGCTTGGGCAAGGTGAGTTCCAACCCGGCCATGCAAGACAATTATACTCACAGCTATTTAGCGACACGATGCATCAAAGTGTCTGAACAGAAGTTAGATGGAAATGAGCGCATACAAGTGCATCTTTTCCCCATATATGATTTTTTAGATTATGTGTATCAAGGCACTATACATCATTCACTTGTGGCAGCAACTACCGCTAAGTACTTATTGCATCAAAGAAGTCAGTCGCTATAAATCGAGGCTAAGGAATATAGTGAACGATTTGTTAAGGTGTAGCCGTTTAGCTGAAGTGAGTTAAATGATAACAAGAAGAAAAAAATATGATTTCAGTTGGAGAGCAAATAAGTACTAATTTTACAGTGAAAGCTGTGCATGAAGGCCATGAACAAGAAGTCTTGTTTTCGGAACTTCTAACTAAACCGACTATCGTGTCAGTTTACATGAAAAACAACACTGGAAGCTGTGATAAACAGACAGCAAGTTTAACAGAGCATGCATCCTGGTTTGCCGATCAGGGGTATCATCTAATGGCCCTTAGTAAAGACACCTGTGGTTCACATAAAAAATATGCTGATAAACAGGGTATTTCATTTACATTGTTATCTGACCCTGATCACGCTTTTGCGAAAGCAACTCAATCTATGGTAGAAAAAAAGATGTATGGCAAAGTTTATGAAGCCCCATCAAGGTCTGCCTTTGTTATTGATACACATGGTACTATTTTGGCAGTCATTGAAAAAGTGAATACCAAAGCGCATGCCGAGGAGTTAAAAGAGCTGGTAGAAAGTTTGTAATCTATTACTTAAGATAAGAATCTAATTACTGCCCAATTATTTACATCTGTTATTCCCATTAAAAAGGCCCATGAAAAGACTTGTAATCGTAGAATCCCCAACAAAAACAAAGACTATAAGTAAGTATTTGCCAAAAGGCTATGAGGTAGATTCGTCCATGGGGCATATCAGAGATTTGCCTTCTTCGGCTAAATTGGTACCTGCTAAATATAAAAAAGAGAGTTGGTCTAGTTTGGGTATTAATCCAGATGATCGATACTTTGCTATTTATGTGACCCCACCGGATAAGAAGAAGATTGTAAAACGTCTAAAAGATAAGTTGAAAGGGGTAGATGAGCTTATATTGGCAACGGATGAAGATCGCGAGGGGGAGGCGATATCTTGGCATTTATTAGAGGTATTAAAACCTAAAGTACCAGTAAAGAGAATGGTATTTAGAGAAATTACCAAAGAAGCAGTTCAGAATGCGCTAGAAAATACTCGTGAAATTGACATGAATTTGGTTTATGCACAAGAAACCAGACGTATTTTAGATCGGTTAGCGGGATATACTGTTTCTCCTTTATTATGGAAAAAAATCGCTCCTGGACTATCTGCTGGGCGGGTACAATCTGTAGCAGTGGATTTTATTGTTCAACGCGAACGAGAGCGCATGAAATTCCGAAAAGGAACTTATTATGACCTGCAAGCAATGGTTCAAAAAGAGGGGGACCAAAGTCAATTTAAAGCAGATTTAACTCATGTTGATAGTAAAAGAGTTGCTAGTGGGAAAGATTTCGACGAAAATACGGGTAAGCTTAAAAAACCGGGTTCTGTCGTGTTGCTGGATGAGATACAAGCTGACTCATTAGTAAGCCAACTTAAAAAGGCGGATTGGAAAGTAAGTGATGTCGATGTAAAAGTTCAAAAGCGAAACCCAGCCCCTCCGTTCATAACCTCTACACTTCAACAAGAGGTCAACAGAAAATTTGGTTTTTCAGCACGTGACACTATGAGTGTGGCTCAGAAGTTGTATGAAAAAGGGTTTATAACCTACATGAGAACAGACTCTACCCGACTATCTGGTCAGGCAATAGAAGCAGCTAGGGAAGGTATTGTTGACCAGTATGGAAAAAAATATTTATCCGAACGTGTTCGAAATTATACGTCCAAAGGAAAAAGTGCACAGGAAGCTCATGAAGCTATCCGTCCATCGGGTTCTCGATTTGTTATGCCTGAACAGTCGGGTTTACGTGATAGGGAGCTAAAAATATATGACCTTATCTGGAAGAGAACTATCGCGACTCAGATGGCTGAGGCGGAATTAGAGTTTACCAACGTCAGTATAGAGGCTACTTCTACCGAAGCAACCGCTACTTATCGAAGTAGTGGGAAGAAGATTTTATTCCCAGGTTTTTTCCGCGCCTATGTTGAAGGAAGTGATGATCCAGATGCGGCATTAGAGAATCAGGAGCAGTTTTTACCCAATCTAACTGTGGGTGATCGTACTGAATTACAAGATCTAGTTTTCAGTGAGCATGAAACTAAACCACCTGCTCGCTATACCGAGGCCACTCTTGTAAAAGAACTCGAAAAAAGTGGAGTTGGTAGACCGAGTACCTATGCAGCGGTTATATCCACTATCCAAGATCGTGGGTATGCAAAAAAAGAAGGTAAAGCATTGGTCCCAAGTTTTACTGCTTTTGCGGTTACAGCTTTGTTAGAGCAACATTTCCCTGATCTAGTGGATAGTGATTTCACCTCAAATTTAGAAGATAAACTAGATGAAGTAGCCAATGGAAAACAAGATCCGGTTGCCTATTTAGACGATTACTATAAAGGAGTTAATGGGCTTAAAGCAAAAGTTGATTCCCAAGAAGATCAAATCGATCCTCAAAAAGCCAAATTGTTAGATTTGCCCTTGGAGGGTCTGGAAGGTATTAATGTAGCTATTGGTCGTTTTGGGCCTTATGCGAAAATGCAAAAGGATGGCGAGGAAATTACGACATCATTACCACTGGATATGGATCCGAGTGATTTAACAGCAAGCAAGTTAGAAGAGCTCATACAAAGGTCAACCGAAGAAGACAAGCCCGTTGGACTTGATGAAGATACTGGCCTGCCTGTATTTGTGTTATCGGGCCGTTATGGTCCTTATGTTCAATTGGGTGAATTAACCGAGGAGAATAAAAAACCGAAACGTGTTTCTTTACTTAAAGGGATGAACCCAGAACAAGTTGACATAGAATTAGCCTTAAAATTGCTTGCTTTACCACGTCTGTTGGGCGAACACCCGGATGATGGAAAAGTGGTAAAAGCAGGAGTTGGTCGATATGGCCCCTATGTCGTGCATGATGGAACCTTTAAGTCACTAACAAAGGACGATGATGTACTCTCAGTAGAAATGGATAGAGCAGTTGAATTACTAAGTCAAAAATCTGCCAAGAGAGGGAGTTCAGAACTCTACGATTTAGGTAATTTTCCCGAGACCGAGACCCCTATTAAAATAATGAATGGTCGTTATGGTCCTTACATTAAATACGGTAAAAAGAATATTGGCTTACCTAAAGGCAAACAGCCTGAAGACATAACCAAAGAACAAGCCATTGATTTGATCGCCGCAAAAAAGTAACCTATTTAATTAAGGTCATACTCCGGGTAAGTGATCCATTCGATGTTTTAAGCTTATAAAAATACAATCCGCTGGGTAAATTAGCTGCGTCGAATACGATGGTATGTGTACCTGCATTCCGATATTCTTGCAGTAATTTTTGAACAAGCATTCCCAGTTGATTGTAGACGGTTAATTCAACTCGTTCCGCTTGTGCTAGTGAAAAACCTATATTGGTCGATGGATTAAAAGGGTTTGGATAGTTTGGGGCAAGGCTAAAGGCCTTTTTTTGAAGTTTGGCTTCCTCTTCACTATTCGTGCTGTTATTGTAGGTTCCGTACACCGCTAAGCTAGGGCGATTTGCACTAGCACTGAATTGGGCAGATGCGAATCGTTTTGAGGACCGGTTCTCAGAATCTTCGTTTCCAATAAGCATCACCCCATAATTAGGCATGCTACCATCACGCCACTGATTAAAAAGCGTGATAAAATTATCCGTACCTTTTAACGTATAGGTACCACTACCTTGGATGCTATCTTCAAACAAAAGTTCCTCCCCAAAATCGCCTCCCTCGTTGTCCCATAGTGTATCTGGAAATACCCGATAGATCCATGTAGGATCACGGTTAGTGGCTGAGGTGCCTTTTCCTTCATTAGCGGAGGCATCTGAACTTCCTTCGGACCAAGCGCCTAAAACTGGATAAATACGAAGATCTTGAGCTGCATTTTGTGTTTTGTTCATGGATAAGAGTAATAAAACAGAATCAATCGT